>NZ_CP189837.1:2041092-2721456 GCF_050261105.1 Ornithinimicrobium pulveris
CGTGCTCGCCGTCAACGGCTCCGAGCTCCTGGACCGCTCCGGCATGCACCCCTTGGCCATGCTCGCTCTCGTCGTGGCGATGACCTTCCTGATCAACATCCTGATCACGAGCGGCTCGGCTCAGTGGGCGCTGATGGCCCCCGTCATCGTCCCGGCCCTGCTGCTCGTCGGCATCTCCGCCGAGACCACCCAGATGGCGTACCGGATCGGGGACTCGGCGTCCAACATCATCTCGCCGCTCTCGCCCTACTTCGCGCTCATCCTGGGCTACCTGCAGAAGTACCGCCGAGACGCCGGGGTCGGAACCCTGATCTCGCTCACGCTCCCGCTGTCGATCGCGATCGTGCTGTCCTGGTTCGCCTTCTTCGTGCTGTGGTGGGTCCTCGGCCTGCCGCTCGGTCCGGGCAACCCGATCCGCTGACAGAGGGCACGCACACCCCTCCGCGCACCGGCACCGCTCAGCGCACCGGCACCGGCCGCGGCAGCCGACCCGCGCGGGCCCGATCCTGCACGTGCGTGCGGAAGAGCTCCGCGGCAGGCAGCAGTCGTCGCTCCAATGACCAGCTCATCCCGATGTCGCGCACCGCCCCGGCGTCCCGCAGGCCCAGCACCCGCAACCGGGTGGACGGCAGCTGGTCCCGCCCGGCCGACTCCCACTGGGTCGGCGCGAGCGCGACCCCCAGCCCCGCGGCCACGTAGCCGCGCAGGGTGGGCAGATCGGCCGCCGTCAGGATCACCCGGGGCTCGAAGCCCGCCCGCCGGCACAGTTCCTCTGCCTGCCATCGCATGAGGGACGTGTGTCCGGGCAGCACGAAGTCGTCCTCGGCGAGGTCGGCCAGGTCCAGGTCGACCTGCTCCGCGAGCGGATGCTCCAGCGGCAGCAGCGCCCTGATCGGCTCCTGGGCCAGGGCTCGCCACTCGCGGTCCGGCCCGGGTCCCAGCGTCGACAATTCCAGGTCGACATCGCTCCCCCGGCCCACGGCCAGGTGCTGCTCGTCCACCTTGGTCCGCAGGTCCAGGCGCACCTGCGGATGGGCGTCCCTGAAGGAGCGGACCAGATCCGGCACCAGCCAGGTGCCCAGGGAGGGCTGGAAGGCCAGCGTCACCGTGCCGGTCTCCGGGTCGATGAGCTGCTCGACCGCCGCAAGCCCGTCGTCGAGATGGTGCAGGACCGCGTCCACATGACGTTTGAACGCCGCACCGGCCCGCGTGACCCGCAGCACCCGTCCCGAGCGCTGCAGCAACGGCGTCCCCACCTCGGCCTCCAAGCGGGCCAAGGCTCGTGAGACGCCGGGCTGAGAGACCATGTCGAGCTCGCTGACCTCGGTGACCGTCACCCCGTCAGCCACCTGCTGGAACCACCGCAACGCCTGCACATCCATCCCATGACGCTAGCGCATGGATACCTTGCACAACAGGTATTGGACGCATGGAAGAGATCAGAGGATCGTAGACGTCATGAAGAACGCCGCCCGCCGCCTCTGGGCCGCCCTGTCCGCGGCCGCCAACTCCTACCTGTCCACCGACCTCAGCGCCCACCCCGCCACCCGCGGGTCCGCCATGGTCGTGCTGCCCAGCGCCAGCTGGCCGAACCAGACTCCCGCCGCGTCCCGGCCCGCCACCGGCGTGTGGGACGGTCGCCGGGACGAGCGCACCCCGCTGTCCGTCTGACCCACTCTTCCCGCCGGGTGCACGCACCCCGGGCGAAGAGAGCTCAACTCCCCCAGCAGTTGCGGATCCCGAACTCGATGTTCCGGGAGGCGACCTCCGGCACCGGATCGCCGGTGACCAGCTCCACGCCCGTGTCGAGATAGCCGCTGGGCCGCTCGCCGTCCCGGACGAAGGAGGCGATGGCGCGCACCCCTTCGCGCGCCATGTTCTCCGGGTACTGCTGCGCGGTGGCATCGATGCGCCCCGGCCGCACCCCTTCGCGCATGGTCCGACACCCGCCGTCGACCGACACCAGCACCAGTTGGGACAGGTCGGCCCCCTCCTCCTCGAGCACCTCCAGGGCGCCGAGCGCCGCCGGCTCGTTGACCGTGTAGATCACGTTCACGTCCGGCTGCTCCACCAGGATCTGCGCCATCGCCTCCCGCGCGAGGTCGCGATCGCCCTCCACATCCACCATGGCGACCACCGCCGGGTCGTCCTCGGCGATCTCGAACCCAGCCAGGAAACCGTCGTGCCGCTGCTGCCCGGTGCTGATGCCGGGCGCCAGGTCGAGCATCGCGATCCGCGGCTCCAGCCCGAGCGCGTCGGCCTTGGCCTGGGCGTACTCCCCCACCAGCCGGCCGGCGACCTCGTTGTCGGTGGCGAAGTAGGCATCGACCGCCTCCACCGGGTCGACCGGGGTGTCCAGGGCGATGACCACCACGCCCGCCTCGCGGGCAGCCTCGATCGCGGGCAGCAGCGCCGTCGAGTCGACCGGCGTGATGAGGATCCCGTCGGCGCCCCTCTCGACCATGTCCGCGATGGCCGCCTCCTGCGAGGCCACGTCGGTGTCGCTGCGGCCGGTCGCGCTGATCAGCTCCACGCCTTCGTCGCGGGCTGTCCGCTCGGCCACGTGGCGGATGGAGACCCAGTAGGGGTTCTCCTCCTGCTTGGTGATCAGCCCGACGACGACCTCCTCGCGGTCGTCGGTGCACCCGCCGAGGGCGAGGGTGAGCACCAGCCCCAGACCCAGGCCCCATCCCGTATGCCGGGTGGCCGGCTTCCTTACGACCGTCCGGCCCCGCGGGACACGCGTTCGCCTCACGGGTGTCATGCCGGCACCTCCTCGACGGTGGTCGCGCCCGGGCTCGGGCGGGAGTGGCGCAGGTCGAAGACGGCGTAGAGCGCGACGAGTGCCAGGCAGACGGCGGGGACCACATAGCCCATGGCCGACCCCGCCACGTCCATCACGACCGCGTGGATCATCGGCACCAGGGCACCGCCAAGGATCGCCATCACCAATCCGGCGGCGCCGAACTTGGAGTCCTCACCCAACCCCTGCAGGGCCATCCCGTAGATCGTCGGGAACATCAGCGACAGCGCGGCCGAGATCGAGACCACGGCGATCAGGCCGACGATGTTGAGCACGAACATGGAGGTCAGGCAGCACAGCACCCCGAAGATCGCCATCACCAGCAGCAGCAGGGCCGGTCGGAAGATGCCGAGCAGATAGACCATCGCGAACCGCGCGACCAGGAAGATGATCAGGCTGGCCTGCAGCCACCAGCCCGCCGCCGCGGGTGAGGTGCCCGCCACGTCCTGAGCGTAGAGGATGGTGAACGTCCACACGCAGGTCTGGGCCGCGACGTTGAAGAACTGGGCGAACACGCCATACCGGTAATGCTTGTTGGCCCACAGGCGCGAGAAGGTGCCGCCGCCGCCCTCGGTGAGGTCCACCGCCTCGGGCTGGGTGGGCAGGTCCATCCGGCGGAAGGCGATGAGGAACCAGATCACGACCAGGACCGCCGCGATGATCAGGTAGGGCCGCAGCACCAGGAAGAGATCGGCCCCCTGGCTGGCGAGCAGCTCCTCCTCGCTCATGATCAGCTTGCTGGCCTCCGGGGTGAGGCCGGGCAGGATCAGCACGGCGCCCATCAGCACGCCGACATTCGCGCCGATCGGGTTGAAGGCCTGGGCGAGGTTGAGCCGCCGGGTCGCCGTCGCCTCGTCGCCCATCGCGATGACGAACGGGTTGGCCGAGGTCTCCAGGATCGACAGGCCTGCAGCCAGCACGAAGAGCGCGAAGAGGAACATCCCGTAGGCGAGCATCTGCGAGGCCGGCAGGAAGAGCAGTCCGCCGACCGCCGCGAGCCCCAGGCCGACGAGGACGCCGGCCTTAAAGCCCCACCGGTCGTTGATGAAGGCCGCCGGGATGGCCAGCAGGAAGTAGGCGCCGTAGTAGGCGAACTGCACCAGCGAGGACTGGAAGTTCGACATGTCGAAGATGCCGCGGAAGACACCGACGAGCACATCGGTGAGGTTGGCCGCCGCTCCCCAGGCGGCGAAGCAGCTGATCAGCAGGATGAAGGGCACCAGCAGGTGGCGGGCCACCAGAGGTGACCGGGTGGTAGCACGTGGCTCCGTCGCCATCGCTTCCCCTCCCCTGACCAGGAGTCCTTGGGACGTGTCGTGAGGGGCAGAATAGCAGCGGAGCTCCCCCGGGTCAGCCCCCTGAGACGTCGAGTTCAGCCTGGGCGATCGCGGCGCGCTGCGCCTCGTCGAGCTCCTGGGACTCCAACCACCGGTCGGGCAGCGCGACGACCCGCGCCGACCCGGCCCGGCCCCGCTGACCGTCGGCGCCCTCGCGGGGCCAGGGCTGGTCCAGATCGAGGGTCTCGATCAGGCGGTCCAGGTCCTCGAGGGTGTCGACCAGGGCGAGCTGGTGGCGGAGTTGTCCCCCGACGCGGAAGCCCTTGGTGTACCAGGCGATGTGCTTGCGGATGTCGCGGCAGCCTTTGCCCTCGTCGCCGTGGAAGTCCACGAGCAGCTCGGCGTGCCGTCGCAGCACCCGGCAGACCTCGCGCAGGGTGGGTTCGACCCGGACCTGCGAGCCGGCGAAGGCGGCGGCGAGGTCGGTGAACAGCCAGGGCCGCCCCAGGCAGCCACGGCCCACGACCACGCCGTCGCAGCCGGTCTCGGCGACCATCCGGACGGCATCCTCGGCGGACCAGATGTCGCCATTGCCGAGCACCGGGATGGTGGTGACGGCCTCCTTGAGCTCGGCGATCCGGGTCCAGTCGGCCTCGCCGGAGTAGGCCTGCGACGCAGTGCGGGCGTGCAGTGCGACCGCGGCCGCGCCCTCCTGCTCGGCGATCCGGCCGGCCTCGAGGAAGGTCTCGTGATCGGCGTCGATCCCCACCCGCATCTTCACGGTGACCGGGATCTCGGCCGGAGTGGCCTCGCGCACCGCGGCACGGACGATCCCGCGGAAGAGATCGGTCTTCCAGGGCAGCGCGGCCCCGCCACCCTTGCGGGTGACCTTGGGCACCGGACACCCGAAGTTGAGGTCGATGTGGTCAGCCCGGTCCTCGTCGCGCAGCATGCGGACGGCGGCACCGACGGTGACGGGATCCACGCCATACAACTGGATGGAGCGCGGGTCCTCGCCGGCATCGTGCTCGATAAGTTTCATCGACACCGGGGTGCGCTCGACCAGCGCCCGGGAGGTGATCATCTCGCTGACGTAGAGCGAGCTGGCCCCCGACGCACCGCCGGCGGCCAGCCCCTCGTCGCCATACTCACGGCAGAGTCGGCGAAAGGCCCGGTTGGTGATCCCGGCCATCGGCGCGAGGACCACCGGGGAGTCGATGGTGTGCCGTCCGATGCGCAGCGGCGGCAGGACGGGGGTGGGCAGGGAGGTGGCGCTGGTCATGATTCCCACCAGTGTCTCACCTGAGCAGGGCGGACTCCGCCTCCTGCGTGATGCACCGGGTGAGCACGTCGAGCGTGCGGGAGGGCAGTTTCCAGGCGAGCCAGTGCAAGGGGACGTCGTGTGCTGCCGCGGAGGAGCTGGCCACCCGGACCAGGGTGCCAGCGGCCAGCTCCGTCGCCGCCCACTCCCACGGCACCATCCCCCAGCCCATCCCCAGCCGGATCGCCTCGGCGAACTCCCGCGACGAGCCGATGAAGGTCGCGGGCGGGTCGATATCGCGCCGGACCCAGCGCCGGGCCACCCGGTGCTGCATGGTGTCCTTGCGGTCGAAGCGCACCATCGGCGCCCGGTCCAGGTCGGCGGCGCGGGCGCCCCGGGGCAGCCACCGCTCCTTGAAGGCGGGTGTGCAGACCGCCACGTAACGCAGCGCGCCCAACCTGGTCAGTCGACAGCCCGCCACCACCCGGGGATCGGCGGTGACCGCGGCGAGCGCCGCGCCGGAGCGCACCAGCTCCGAGGCGTGCTCCTCATCCTCGCGGATTACCTCGAGGGTCACCCCCAGCTCCTCCTGGGCGCGGGCGAGCGCCGGCAGGATCCAGGAGGACAACGAGTCCGCGTTCACCACGATGGGCACGAGGGGGTATGCCGTGTCCCCCGTCTGCGGGACCAGCTCGGCCAGGGCGTCGTGGACGAGCAGGTCCCAGTGCCCGGCCAGGCGGAGCAGGACGTCGCCCGCCGGGGTCGGCGTGATCGGCTTGGTCCGTCCGACCACCACCTGCCCGACTGACTGCTCCAGGGCCTTGATCCGTTGGGAGACTGCCGACGGGGTGATGTGCAGCCGGGCCGCTGCCCGCTCGAAGGTCCGCTCACGGACCACGGCGCTCAACGTCTGCAGGGCGACGGGGTCGATGTTCATGAAGTCAGGCTAATGGTTCTCCAGAATCCTTCATCATTCTGATGCGTTGGGAACGGCTTCCGAGCCCTACCGTCGATGGTGTGAACACCACCACGATCTTCGCCACCGGGCTGCTCACCGGCCTCGGTCTCATCATCGCCATCGGCGCGCAGAACGCCTATCTGCTGCGCCAGGGACTGCGCCGCGCCCCGGTCGCCCCGCTGGTGCTCTTCTGCACCCTGGCCGACACGCTGCTCGCGGCGCTCGCGGTGGTGGGGGTCGGCGCGGTGGTGACCGCGTGGCCGGCCTTCCTGACCGTGGCCAGATGGGGTGGCGGGTTGTTCGTCATCGGTTACGGCCTGCACGCCGCCTGGCGGGCGCTGAACCCCGGCGACGTGCTGACCGCGAGCGGGGCAGGCGTGACGTCGGTACGCCGCTCCCTGGCCACGATGGCGGCGCTGACGCTGCTCAACCCGCACGTCTACCTGGATGTGACCCTGATCGGCAGCATCGCCAACAGCCACGGCATCGATGGGCGCTGGTGGTTCTGGGGCGGGATGGTGACGGGCAGCGCGCTGTGGTTCTCCACCCTCGGCTTCGGCGCTCGCCGCCTCGCTCCCCTGTTCGCCCGGGCCCGCGCCTGGCAGTTCCTGGATGCCCTGATCGCGATCGTGATGATCTCCATCGGCGTCGGCCTGCTCGTCAGCACCTGACTCCCCCACCTCGGAGTGACCGCCCCCCATCGGGCCGTGCTCAGCAGACGGGCACGTACTCGCTGGCGACCGAGGCGATCCGCCGGGTCGAGGGGTCCAGGGTGACGGACAGCCCGTTCTGCAGGGTGAGGACCGGCCACCCACCACCGGTCATGGTCTCTCGACCACGTGGTTGTCGGCGCGCAGGTCGGCTTCTGCGGTGCCCAGCCCCACCCCATGCGGCAACGACACCTGCCGGAGCGGTCCGTCGTCGATCTGCCAGCGCACATCACCTGGGGCGTGCGTCAGCGAGAACCCGTCCCAGAGGTAGGTGTCGGCGTCCGCGGCACCGTCACAGGTCAACGAGGTGCGCACCACCTGCCGGGCCGTCCCGAGCTCGCCCTCGACCGCCAGCAGGATGTCATCGATAGAGGCCGACGATGGCAGGCCCTCGACCTGGTCCGGACCCAGGGTGAGGACCAGGGTCACCCCGGCCCACGCCACACCCACCATCCTGGCTCCGGACCCGCCCCGGTGACGTCGAACATTCATGCTTCCACCCTCTGCTCCGGCGGGCCCGAGCGGCCCGCGACATCCGCTAGACGCGGCGAGGCGCCCCTGACGTTGCACGTCAGGGGCGCCGTCGGCAGGGCAAGGAGGAGCTGGGCTCAGCAGCCGATCAGGCGCTGCGCCAGGTAGCCCTCCACCTGGTCCAGGGAGACGCGCTCCTGGCTCATGCTGTCGCGCTCGCGGACGGTGACCGCGTGGTCCTCAAGGGTGTCGAAGTCCACGGTCACGCAGAAGGGCGTGCCGATCTCGTCCTGACGGCGGTAGCGGCGACCGATCGCGCCCGCGTCATCGAAGTCGACCATCCAGTTGCGGCGCAGTTGGGCGGCCAAGTCCTTGGCCTTGGGGGTGAGGTCAGCATTGCGGGACAGCGGCAGCACCGCGACCTTCATCGGGGCCAGGCGCGGGTCCAGCCGCAGCACGGTGCGCTTGTCGACACCGCCCTTGGCGTTGGGCGCCTCGTCCTCGGTGTAGGCCTCGACCAGGAAGGTCATCAGCGAGCGCGACAGGCCGGCCGCCGGCTCGATGACATAGGGGGTGTAGCGCTCGCCCGAGGCCTGGTCGTAATAGCTCAGGTCCTGACCGGAGTGCTCGCTGTGCGTCGACAGGTCGAAGTCGGTGCGGTTGGCGATGCCCTCCAGCTCACCCCACTCGCTGCCGGTGAAGTTGAAGCGGTACTCGATGTCGACGGTCCGCTTGGAGTAGTGCGACAGCTTCTCGGCCGGGTGCTCGAAGTGGCGCAGGTTGTCCGGGGAGATGCCGAGGTCGACATACCAGTCGGTGCGCTCCTTGACCCAGTACTCGAACCACTCCTCGTCCTCACCCGGCTTGACGAAGAACTCCATCTCCATCTGCTCGAACTCGCGGGTGCGGAAGATGAAGTTGCCCGGCGTGATCTCGTTACGGAAGCTCTTGCCGGTCTGGGCGATGCCGAAGGGCGGCTTCTTGCGAGCGGCGCCCATCACGTTGGCGAAGTTGACGAAGATGCCCTGCGCGGTCTCCGGGCGCAGGTAGTGCAGGCCGGACTCGTCCTCGATGACGCCGAGGTAGGTCTTGAGCATCATGTTGAACTCGCGCGGCTCGGTCCAGGCCTTGTTGCCGCAGTTGGGGCAGGTGATCTCATCCAGCGAGACGCTGTCGGGGTCGATCTCCTTGCCCTTCTTGGCGGCCTTGTCCGCGACCGCCTCCTGCATGTGGTCCACGCGGAAGCGCTTGTGGCAGGACTGGCACTCGGTGAGCGGGTCGGAGAACTCGCCGACGTGCCCCGAGGCCACCCAGACCTGGCGCGGCAGGATGATCGAGGAGTCCAGACCGACGACGTCGTCACGGGACTGGACCATCGAGCGCCACCACTGCCGCTTGATGTTCTCCTTCAGCGCCACGCCCAGGGGGCCGTAGTCCCAGGCCGAGCGCGTTCCCCCGTAGATCTCGCCGCACGGGAAGACGAAACCACGACGCTTGCACAGGGACACGACCGTATCGACGGTAGAAGTGGGGGCCATGCGCCCCATTCTACGTCCCGCCGGAGCAGTCACCACGCCCCATTAGGCTGATCGGGTGTCCACCCCGCAACAGCCCCCCGCCCAATCCACCACCGAGCCGGGACCGCTGCGTCGACAGATCGAGTCTGCGTCCCGGCCGGCGCTGGAGGCGCTGGCGAAACTGCCGGTCTGGCTGCCCTTCCTGGTGCTCCTGCTGCTGCTCATCGGGGGCGGCTTCCTGGGTGGCCCGGCAGGCTGGGTGCTGGTCGGCGTGGCGCTGCTGTTCATCCTGTGGCTGTTCTACCTGTCCTGGCCGCGGCTGTCCGGCGTCGAGCGGCTGATGCGCTCAGCCGTCCTCCTGCTGTTCCTGGTGGTCGCGATCGTGCAGTTGGTGCCCCGCGGATGATTTGACAATCATTCTCATTTTCGCCCATTCTCGGGGCATGTCCTTTCTCCCCCGTCGCGCACCCCTCACCGGAGCAGCACTGGCCACCGCGCTCCTGCTCACCGCCTGCGGCGGCGGTGGGGATGACACCGGTTCGGGTGAGGGTGCTGGAGCGGGGACCGCAGCGGCTGGGGGCGAGACGCTCGAGGTGATCACCAGCATCTACCCGCTGGAGTACCTCGCCACCCGGATCGCGGGCGAGCACGCCGAGATCTCCACGCTGACCTCCCCCGGCGCCGACCCACACGACGTCGAGCTGACGCCGCGAGTCGTGGGGCACATCGGCGCGGCTGACCTGGTGATCTACTCCGCCGGCCTACAGGCCGCCGTCGACCAGGCGGTGGACACCCAGGCAGCCGGCCACGCCCTCGACGTCAGCGGTGCGGCCGACCTGCTGGAGCTTGGCGAAAGCGAGAGCGAGCACAGCGGACACGATCACGACGACGAGCACGCTGACCACGACGACGAGCACGCTGGGCACGACCATGGCCCTGAGGACCCGCACTTCTGGCTGGACACGCAGCGCTACGGTCAGGTGGCCGTGGCCATCGCCGACCAGTTGGGCGCGATCGACCCGGACAACGCGCAGCTCTACAGAGCCAACGCCGATGACCTCATCGCCGACCTCGAGGAGCTCGACGAGGAGTTCCAGGAGGGCCTGGCCACCTGTGAGACCCGGGACCTGGTCGCCACCCACGAGGCGTTCGGCTACCTCGCCCACCGCTACGACCTGCACCAGCTGGGGATCACCGGCATCTCCCCCGACGCCGAGCCCTCCCCCGCACGCCTCGCCGAGGTGAGCGCACAGGTGCGCGCCCTGGACGTCACGACGATCTACGCCGAGCCCAATCTCCCGGAGGACATCGCCCGGACCGTGGCGCAGGAGACGGGCACCCAGGTGGCGATCCTCGACCCGCTCGAAGGGCTCACCCCTGACTCCGCCGGCTCGGACTACCTTGAGGTCATGCGCGCCAACCTGGAATCGCTGCGCACCGGGCTGGGCTGCTCGTGAGTGGCCAGCCTGTCATCGACCTGCATCGCGCCAGCTTCGGCTACCAGGGCCGCCCGGTCGTCACCGACGTCGATCTGCAGGTCGCGCGCGGCGAGGTGCTCGCGGTGCTCGGTCCCAATGGCTCCGGCAAGACGACCCTGGTCAAGGGCCTCCTCGGGCTCTCCGAGCACCTGTCCGGCGAGGCCTCGATCCTGGGCACCCCCCTGGACCGACTGCGCGACCGGACCCGGGTCGGCTACGTCCCGCAACGGCATACCCTCGTCGGCGGGGTGCGGGCCACCGTCACCGAGGTCGTGGCCACCGGCCTGCTCGCCCGGCGCCCCTGGTGGCGACCGGCCGGCCGCGCCGAACGGGCAGCAGTCGAGGCCGCCCTGGAGACAGTAGGCCTGGCCGACCGGGCCCGCTTCGACGTCGACACCCTCTCCGGGGGGCAGCAACGGCGCGTCCTCATCGCCCGCGCGCTGGTCGCCCGACCCGACGTGCTGATCATGGACGAACCCACCGCCGGGGTCGACCAGGCCAGCCAGGGTGTCCTCGCCGGCGTCCTGCAGCAGCTCGGCGAGGTCGGCACCACCATGCTCGTGGTCACGCACGAGCTCGCCGCCCTCCGCGGTGTCGTGGACCGGATCCTGGAGGTCGAGCTCGGCCATCTGACCTACGACGGCGCCCCCGAGGGGTATGCCGTGCACCAGGCCGAGCAGGCCCGCTCGGCCGGTCGGGGGGCAGCATGAGCGAGATGCTGGCGCTGGAGTTCATGCGCAACGCGCTCCTCGCCGCCCTCGTCGTCGGGCTCGCCGCCCCGATGGTCGGCATCTTCCTGGTGCAGCGGCGCCTGTCACTCGTCGGCGACGGGCTGGGCCACGTGGCCCTGGCGGGGGTGGCCATCGGTGTCGTGACGCAGAGCAGCCCGGTGTGGGCGGCCCTCGTGGCCGCGATCCTTGCCGGGATCGCCATCGAGCTGATCCGCGCCAGGGGTCGGACCTCCGGGGACGTCGCCCTGGCGCTGATGTTCTACGGCGGCATCGCCGCGGGTGTGGTGATCATCAACCGGGCCGAGGGCGCCCAGACCGGCAACCTCACCGGCTTCCTCTTCGGGGCGATCACCACCACCTCGCGAAGCGACGTCATCACCTTCGCGATCCTCTCCGCAGTCATCGTCGGCGTGGTTCTGGTGCTGCGACAGCGACTGTTCGCGGTCGCCGGCGACGAGGAGTATGCCCGTGCCTCGGGCCTGCCCGTCCTCGCGCTGAACATCGTGCTCGCCGTGCTGACCGCTGTGACGGTGGTGGTGGCGATGCGGGTCATCGGCCTGCTGCTGATCAGCGCCCTGATGATCATCCCCAACGCCGCGGCCCAGCAGTTCGCCGGCAGTTTCCGGTCGGCGTCGTGGTGGGCGGTGCTGATCGGGGTGCTGTCCTCGGTCGGTGGAGTGGTGACCTCCTACTACGCCGACACCGCCTCGGGCGGCACCATCGTGCTGCTCGCGATCGCGCTGTTCGCCGTCGCCGCGCTCGGCGGCGCGGGGTGGCGGGCGCTCTCCCGCGCTCGGCACCGGCATGCTGAACGCCATCCCCACGAGCACGGTCCGGGCTGTGGGCACGAGGCGGTGCTGCACGGTGACCACGTGGACTACCTGCATGATGGACACCGCCACGCCGCGCACGAGGGCCACTACGACGAGCACGCCGAGGAGGCACACCGTTGAGCAGGAAGCCGACCCGACAGCAGGCCGCCGTGATCGACGCGCTGGATGCCACCGACGACTTCACCAGCGCCCAGGACCTGCACGCGACCCTGCGCACGTCCGGCGCCAAGGTGGGGCTCGCGACGGTCTACCGCACCCTGGCCAACCTGGCGGCGGCCGGCGAGATCGACACCCTGCGCACCGACGAGGGTGAGGCGGTCTACCGGCGCTGCTCCACGGGCCACCACCACCACCTGGTGTGCCGGGACTGCGGCCGCACCGTCGAGATCGAAGGCCCGGCCGTGGAGCGGTGGACCGATGCCGTCGCCGCCCAGCACGGCTTCACCGAGGTGGAGCACACCTTGGAGGTGTTCGGGTCCTGCCAGGACTGCACCGCGAGCGGGTAGCGCCGCCCTCCAGCCGCACGTCGACCGGACGCCTCGAGGGCCTGCACGGCCTCCGGGGCGTCGCCGTGCTGCTCGTCGTGCTCTTCCATGTCGTCGGCGCCGGGCGGGTCTCCGGCGGCATCGACGTCTTCCTGGCGATCTCCGGATTCCTGTTCACCGGTCTGATCCTGCGGCGACTGGATGCTGGCAGTTTTGATATCTCGGCCTATCTGGCCCGCCTGGTCCGACGGCTCGTCCCTCCGGTCCTGCCGGTGCTGGCC
This sequence comes from Ornithinimicrobium pulveris, assembly GCF_050261105.1. GTDB lineage: Bacteria > Actinomycetota > Actinomycetes > Actinomycetales > Dermatophilaceae > Ornithinicoccus. The sequence continues at coordinate 2,053,898 of NZ_CP189837.1, forward strand.
TTTGTGCTCGTCGGCAGCCTGTGGTGGTTCCCGTCCTCGGCCCGCCTGCAGACGTGGCGGGAGACGGCGGCGACCCTGCTCTACCGGGAGAACTTCGAGCTCATCGATTCCCAGCTGGCCTACGAGGCCGCGGGCGTGGAGGCCAGCCCGCTCCAGCACTTCTGGTCGTTGTCTGTGCAGGGCCAGTTCTACCTGCTCTGGCCGCTGGTGTTGGGGTTGTGCTGGTGGTTGGCCAGGCTGCTTCGCGTCCGGCGGGTGCTGGTGGTGGCGGCCGGGATCGCCGCCGTCGTCGCGCTCTCCCTGGTGTACGCCCTCCAGTTGCGCGCTCACGACCAGGCGATCGCCTACCTCCACACCGGCGGCCGGCTGTGGGAGCTGGCGCTGCCCGGTCTGCTGGCGCTGGCGCTTCCCTCGCTGCAGGGTCATCTCCCCCGTGATCTGCGGGTCGCGCTGGGCTGGCTGGGCCTGGCCCTGATCATCAGCTGCGGATTCGTGCTGGATGGTGCCCAGCTCTTCCCGGGCCTCTGGGCCCTCTGGCCGGTCGGTGGCCTCCTGCTCATCCTGGTCGCCGGGGACACGGGTGTCCGGGGCAGCGCCGACCAGCTCCTGTCCACACCTCCCGCCCGCTGGCTGGGTGATCGCTCCTACGCCCTGTACCTGTGGCACTGGCCGCTGCTCATCACCGCGCTCAACCTGACCCACCGCCCGGCGGGCGATCTGGTCCTGTCCGCCGCCGTCATCCTGGCCTCGCTGCTCCTGGCTGATCTGACCCTGCGCCTCGTGGAGCGTCCCACCGCGCCACCCCTTCGCTGGCCCGCTCCGCACATCACCGCCCTGGCCGGCGTCACGGCCCTGGCGCTGCTGGCCGGTTCGCTGCTCGGCGCGGCCCGCTGGGTGCAGGCCGGGCAGGAGCGTGAGATCGCGGCCGCGAGGGAAGCCATCTCCGCGAGTCACCCCGGGGCGCTCGCCCTGGAGCCGGGCTTTGGGCCGGTGCCCGAGGCCCCCTTCCTGGTGCCCCCGGAGTTGGCGTCCGGCGACAAACCGCAGCACGACGCCCAGGGATGCTGGCAGCCGGCGACCGACAGCCCCGACTTCGCCGAGGCCATCGTCTGCCCCGAGCCGCCCGGCGAGGAGATCCCCGACCCCACCCGCACGATCGTGATCACCGGAGGTTCCCACGGCGCGATGTGGGAGCCCGCCTGGCGCGTGCTCGCTGCCGAGCACCGGTGGCGCGTTCTGGTGATGGTGAAGGCGGGCTGCCAGCTCACCACCAACACCGGCCAGTTCCCCCGTTCCACGGATTGGCCGACCACCGCCTCGTGCCAGGAATGGAACCGCAACGCGATCGAGACGTTGCGCGAGCTGGACCCCGACGCTGTCTTCACGATCGCCACCTCAACCACCGGGGACGGGGATCCGGAGAGGGCGTCGAAGGGGTTCATCGAGGCCTGGGAGCAGCTGGGCGAGGAGGGCATCCCGGTCGTCGCGGTGCGAGACATCTTCCGGATGAAGGAGCGGGTCCCCGATTGCCTCGAGCAGCATCCGAACGACCCGCGGCGCTGCGACACCCCGCGTCAGGCGGCACCGACGTCACCGATGACTCCCGCAATGGTCCCCGACAACGTCTCGCTCCTCGACCTCACGGATGCTGTCTGCACCGCAGAGGTGTGCCCCGCCGTGATCGGCAACATCATCGTCTACTTCGACCACTCCCACCTGTCGGCCTCCTACGCCCGCACCCTGGCCCCCGCCCTCGACGCCGCCCTGAGAGCAGAGGCGCCCTACCTCTACGCGCCCTAAACCAGATGTGGGCAGCTTCCCGTCCGACCTAGGGTCGCGGCATCATGGACGTGACGATCCGGGACTACGCCGACAGTGACGAAGCCTCCTGGCTGCGCTGCCGGACGCTGTCCTTTCTGACCACCACCTATTTCGACGACGTCAAGACCGTGCGCACCCTCTTCGAGGGTGACGCGATCCGGCTCGTAGCGGTGCGCCCCAAGCCCGACGGCATGAGGACGCCCGGCGACGAGGAGGTCACAGGGATCCTCGACGTCGAGCTCTGGCAGGAAGACGGTGATCCCGTCGCGACCATCGACACCATCGCCGTCCACCCCGATCACCAACGCGCCAGAATCGCCGCAGCGCTCCTCGACTCCGCCCTCACCATCATGGAGTCCCGGGACGTCGGCTGGCTCGATGCCTGGACCCGGGAAGATCCCGGCACCTGTGCCTGGTATGAGTCCCAGGGGTTCTCTGTCGACCAGACCTATCTGCACGTCTACCTCGGTGGGGACGAAAATCGTGCGGATCCCGCCGGCGGCGAGGGCTTCGCCGCGCCCTTCGGTCTGGGAGCCCCGGTCAAGGGCTTCTTCCACGGTCCCGACGAGGACCCGGAGGTATGGCGTGCGCGCTTCGCCCGGGTGCACCAGTGCCGCCGCTACCTGCGATCGCTGCGCCAGCACCCTCGTCCTACCCTCAACAGCTAGGTATCACTCGGCCTATCCACGGCACCGCCGTAGCGGCGGTCCCGCGAGGCGTACTGCTCGATCGCAGCCCACAGGTCGCGACGGTCATAGTCCGGCCAGAGCACGTCCTGGAAGACCATCTCGGCATAGGCCGCCTGCCACAGCAGGAAGTTGGAGGTGCGTTGCTCGCCCGAGCTGCGCACGAAGAGGTCCACGTCCGGCACCTCGGGGTGGTACAGGTAGCGGCCGATGGTGCGTTCGTCGATGCCGCCGGGCTTGAGCCGTCCGGCCTTCACATCCTCACCGATCGCCCGCACCGCGTCCGCGATCTCCGCGCGACCGCCGTAGTTCACGCAGAAGTTCAGGGTGATCACGTCGTTGCCTCGTGTCCGCCGCTCGGCATCCTGCAGCTCGGAGATCACCGACTTCCACAGCCGCGGCGTGCGCCCCGACCACACGACCCGCACGCCCCAGGAGTCGAGTTCGTCGCGCCGGCGGTGGATGACATCGCGGTTGAAGCCCATCAGGAAGCGAACTTCATCGGGGCTGCGCCGCCAGTTCTCGGTGGAGAAGGCATAGGCGCTGATGCACTTCACGCCGATCTCGATACCACCGGCGATGACGTCGAGCAGGGAGGCCTCCCCCGCCTCGTGCCCCTGGGTGCGCTTGAGCCCACGCTGGTTGGCCCACCGGCCGTTGCCGTCCATCACGATCGCCACGTGCTGCGGGATGAACTCTCGCGGGATCGCCGGCGGTCGGGCCCCGGAAGGATGCGGGGTCGGGGCAGTCGGCACACGGCGGGTGGAGCGGGTGGACACCCGAGCAGTCTAGGAGGAGGGCTGCTGGGCGAGCCTGGCGCAGAGGCGACCACCGATCCCTCGGCCACCCCCGCGGGCAGGTTCGAGATCGATGGCCTCATCGAGCGCACCGCCGCTGATCTCACCCTGATGTGCTCCGAACAGCGTGTCTCCGCATCCGCCACCAGGATCACCGACACCGCCGGCTTCCTCTACGTCGCGCCCGACGTGGCCGAGGACGACCTGCCGGTCCTGACCTCGACCTGGGAGGAGGACGGCGAGTTCCGCAGCTTCCACGCCAACACCGATCCCTCCCGTGGTCCAGCCCTGGAGGTCGACTACGACGGCACCCACCTGCGCGCCAGTGGGGTGGGGTACGAGATGGCTGACAGCGGCCGTGAGAACCCGATCACCTTCAGCATCGACCTGCCCTGCACCTATCAGCAGGACGAGTTGCTGGAGCAGCTCAACACTCCCTGATCAGGTGATCCGCTCCAGGTGCCGCAACGAGCGGACCCCTCGCTCCAGGTGCCACTGCAGATAGGCCGCGACCAGCCCGCTGGCCTCGCTGCGGTGTCGGCGCTGGCTGGCGTCGGCGATCACCCACTCCCCCAGGAAGAGCGCACGCAGCAGGTCCAGCGTCTCCGGCGCGGGCGCGCTTGAGCCGGGCGGACGGCATACGGGACAGACCGAACCACCGGAGGGGACGTGGAAGGCGCGGTGCGGACCACTCATCCCGCACCGGGCACAGTCGGTGAAACTGGCCCGCCAGCCGGCGATCGCCAGGGCGCGCACGAGATAGGAGTCCAGGACCAGGCGCGCCTCATGCTCCCCCGACGCGAGCGCCGACAGGCCCCCAGCCAGGAGAGTGAAGTGTCGGACCGCGGCCTCGCCCTCCTCGGTGAGTTGTTCGCACGTCTCGAGCATGACGTTGGCGGCGGTGAAGGCGGGATAGTCGCGCGCGATCGCCTCCCCATAGGCAGCCAGTCCATCGGCCTGGGTGATGGTGTCGAGGTTGCGGCCCTCATAGCACTGGACGTCCACGACCATCCCCGGCTCCAGCCGGGCGCCGAACTTGCTCTTGGTCCGGCGCACCCCCTTGGCCACGGCGCGCACCTTGCCGCGACCGCGGGTGAGGAGCGTGACGATCCGGTCGGCCTCACCCAGCTTGTGCGTGCGCAGCACGATGGCTGCTTCGCGGTAGGTGGGCATGGGAGGCATTCTCCCACCGCAGCGGACGGCGCGGGCTCAACGCACCCCGCGGGTCCGGAACTGGATGCTGATCCGCGGCCCGACCGCCTGCTGGGTCTTGGGCACGCAGTGGTCCCAGGTGCGCTGGCAGGAGCCACCCATCACGAGCAGGTCACCGTGGCCCAGGACGTGCCGGATGCTCTCCCCACCTCCGCGCGGTCGGAGCAGGAGGGCACGCGGAGCGCCGAGGCTGACGATCGCCACCATGGTGTCTTCGCGGCTGCTGCGCCCGTGCCGGTCACCGTGCCAGGCGACGCTGTCGCGGCCGTCGCGGTAGAGGCACATGCCAGCCGTGACAAAGGGCTCTTTGAGCTCCGGGCGGTAGTGGGCATTCAGATCACGCCGCGCCTGCTCGAGCACGGGGTCGGGGAGCCGCTCACCCTCGCGATAGAAGCGCAGCAGCCTGGGCGTGGTCACCTGCTTGTCCCACATCTGACGCTCCTCGCCGTGCCACTCCACCCGCGCCGGCCCACCCAGGCACAGCCGGGAGAACAGCTCGTCCGAGCCGGTGACCCAGCCCGGGCGGACATCGATCCAGGCGCCGTGGTCGAGGGTGGTGCGCCGCACCGCCCCACCCAGCGTGCGCACGCCGATCTCGTCGACCTGGTCCAGCAGTGATCCCTGCAGCAGCATGTCACCATCGTGCGACATGCGTTCGGATTGCGCAAGTGTGTTCTATACCGATGCCTGCAGCACCGCCCTCACCTCGGCCGCATCCGCGCAGGCCAGAGCGCGATCGGCGAGATTCTCGTAGTCGGCGAGCGAGCCGGTCCGCAGGCGCTCTTTGACGATCGGCACCGCGGCCGGGGAGACGCTCAGCTGGCGCACCCCCAGCCCGACGAGCAGTCCGGCGATCTCGGGGTCCCCGGCCATGGCACCGCAGACCGCCACATCGATGCCCTCAGCGACGCTGTCGGCCACCTCCTGGATCATGCGCAGGACCGCCGGCTCCAGGTTGTCCGACCATGCGGCCAGCTCGGGGTTGCCGCGCTCGGCAGCCAGGACGTACTGGCTCAGATCGTTGCTGCCGATCGAGACGAAATCCAGCCCGGTGTCCTCGGTGAGGACTCGTGCGCGCAGCGCCGCGGCTGGGACCTCGATCATGATCCCCACGGCCAGCTCAGGGGGAATCCCCGCCAGGCCGGCGCGATCCGCGGCCACGCGCAGCAGGTCCAGAGCCCGCCGCACGTCCTCCCGGGTCGTCACCATCGGGAAGAGCACCTGCACACGGTGGTCCACCGCGACCCGGCAGATCGCCTCGAGCTGGTCGAGCAGGGCGTCCGGCTCGGTGGCGAAGGCCCGCAGGCCGCGCGCTCCCAGGAAGGGGTTCTCCTCGGTCACCGTGCGGATGAACGGCAGCGGCTTGTCGCCACCGACATCCCAGGTGCGGATCGTCACCGGGTGCGGGGCCATCGCATCGGCGATCGCGGCATACACCTCCTGGTGCTCGGCCACCGTCGGCGCCTGCCGCCACTGGCCGAAAACCGCCTCGGTACGGACCAGGCCTGAGCCGTCGGCCCCCATGCTCGCCCCGAGCCTGGCCGTGGCCAGCGAGGACACATTGGCTTCCACCTGCACCTCGGTGCCGTCGGTCGTGCGCACCGGTTCTCCGGCGCCGGCCATCGCCCGTTCCCGCTCCTCCCGTCGGACACGCAGGAGTTCCTCGAAGTGCGCCACCACCTCCGGGCTCGGGTCGATCTCGACCCGGCCGCTGCGAGCGTCCATCCCGACCACGGTTCCAGCGGCCACCTCGGCCAGCTCACTCCGGCCGGTGAGCACCGGCATTCCCCTTGCGGTGGCGATGAGAACACCATGGCCGGTCGCCCCGCCCCGGGTGGTAAGCACCCCCCGGACCGCCGTGGCGTCCAGCGCGATCGCCATCGCCGGGTCCAGCTCATCGACGAAGAGCACACCCTCGCCGATCGCCTCCGGCTCCTCGACGCCGAGCAGGATGCGCAGCACCCGCTCGCCGATCGAGCGCACGTCCTGGGCACGTTCCCGCTGGTAGGCATCGTCCAGCTCCTCGAAACCCGCTGCCGTCGCCGAGATCGCGTCCGCCCACGCGCGCGCCGCCGACGCCCCGGCCTCAATCCCGTCGTCCACCCGACGGGTCAGCTCGGGATCACGGAGCAGCAGGGCGTGGGCGTCGAAGACCTCGGCCTGGCCGGTCCCCAGGTGGCGACGCGCTTGCTCGGCGAGCTCGCCGAGCCGCTCGACCGCCTCGTCGACTGCGTCGCGCACCGTGCGCTGCTCGGTTTCCGGATCCTTGGCCGGACGGTCGTCCGGATCCAGGTCGACGTCCACCCGCACCACCGGCCCGATGGCCGCCTCCAGTCCCGAGCCCGCGATCCCCGGCTCGGTCGAGGTCGCCGGGCTCGTCGCCTCCACGTCGGCCAGGGGCTCCGCAGGGGCAGGGTGGTCGCCGAAGGCCTGCGCGGCCAGCTCGACGAGGTCGTTCAAGACCTCCTGAGCCCGCGGCCCGCTCGCGGTGGCCTCGAGCACGTGTCCCTGGAGCGCGCCCAGGGTCGCGAGCCCGGACAGGCTGAGCGCGTCGACGGCTGGGCCGCCCGTGCTCAGGTTGCGAACGCTCACGACTGTCTCCGGCCCGTATGGCGCAACGCACCCGACCACGCGCGCCGCCGGACGCGCGTGGAGGCCGTGCTCCCCGACAACCGACAGCTCGACCGAGGGGCCAGTGGGCGGTTCGTGGTCCTCTCCGCTACCGGCGCCGGCGCCGCCAGCGGACAGGTCACCGCCCGGGCCGCCCCGACCGGACCCCTCGCCAGCATCCTCCTCACCGAGTTGAGCCGCCTTGGCTGCCAGGCCTGCCCGCGCCTCGCGGGCGGCGGTGTCCAGGTCGGCCCCCGCGGCGGCCGAGACCACCGCCTGCACCAGCCCCTCGACCAGCGGCGCCGGGCTCAGCCGCACCTGCTCAGCGACCTGCGGATCCACGAACTCCAGCGCCATCTCGGCCGAGAGCACCGCGCTGCCGAGGTCTAGCAGGACCAGGACCCCGTCTCCGCCTGCCGCCTCGGCGGCGCGGGTGATCGCCTCGCTGACTGCGGCCGCGTCGGTGCCCAGCGTCGTCTCGTCCAGGCCCGCCGCGATCTCGATCGCCGGCGCCCCGTCCGGGGGCGCCATCTCCGAGGCGAGCGCCACCGCGGCCTGCGCGAGGGCGTGACTGTGCGAGACGACCACCAGGGCGATCACGGGTAACTCCTCAGCTCAGGGTGCGGGCGGCCGACTCCAGGAGGATGGTGGCGCTGCTCGCACCCGGATCGATGTGACCAGCGCTGCGCTCACCCAGATAGGACGCCCGGCCCTTGCGGGCGACGAGCGGCTCGGTGGCGTCGCGTCCCCGCGCCCCGGCCTCCGCGGCCGCCTGGAGACTGTCCGCCAGCGACGAACCCGACCCTGCAGCTCCCTCGAAGGCCTCTAGAGCTGGCGCGAAGGCGTCATACATCGTCTTATCGCCGGCCTCGGCCTTGCCGCGAGCCACGATGCCCTCGATCCCGGCGCGCAACGCCTGTCCGACCTGGGCGGCGCCCGCGTCGTCGGTGGCGGCCAGCGGTCCGGCCAACCGCAGGAAGAAAGTGCCGTAGAGCGGCCCGGAGGCGCCGCCGACGGTGCTGACCAGGGTCATCCCGACCTTCTTCAGGTAGGTGTCGATCCCCTCGAACTCCTCATCCTCGGCCAACCTGGCGCAGGCGGTGAAGCCGCGCGCCATATTGGTGCCGTGGTCACCGTCGCCGATGGCACGGTCCAGGTCGGTGAGGTGCTCGGACAGCTCCTTCAGCGTCGCGGACGCATCGGCCAGCCAGTTCTGGAAGGCGGTCAGGTCTGCCACGATCAGACCCCCCAGCGCAGGCCAGCGGTGTGGACCGGGGCGTCCCACAGGCCCAGGATCTCCTCGTCGGCGCGCAGCAGCGTCACCGAGCACCCCGCCATCTCCAAGGAGGTGATGTAGTTGCCGACCAGCGAGCGCGCGACGCCGACGCCACGACCCTCCAGCAGCTTGGCCACCTCGTGGTACATCACGTACTGCTCGATCAGCGGCGTGCCGCCCATCCCGTTGACGAAGGCGATGACCGGGTCGCCGCCCAGGTCACCCAGGTCCTCCAGGACCGGGGTCACCAGCATCTCGGCGATCTCGGCCGCGCTGGCCAGCGAACGCCGCTCCCGGCCGGGCTCGCCGTGGATCCCGATCCCGATCTCCATCTCGTCCTCGGCCAGCTCGAAGGTCGGCTTGCCGGCAGCCGGCACGGTGCAGGAGGTGAGCGCCATCCCCATCGAGCGGCCGGTGCCGTTGACCTTCTCAGCCAGGGCTACGCACTCATCGAGGGAGCGACCCTCCTCGGCCGCAGCGCCGACGATCTTCTCCAGCAGCACGGTCAGCCCCACGCCACGCCGACCGGCGGTGTAGAGCGAGTCCTGGACGGCGACGTCGTCGTCCACGACGACCGCCTTGACCTGCGTCCCCTCGGCATCGGCAGCCATCTCGGCGGCCATCTCAAAATTCATCACGTCGCCGGTGTAGTTCTTGACGATGTGCAGCACTCCGGCCCCACCGTCCACGGCCTGGGTGGCGGCCTGGATCTGGTCGGGCACCGGGGAGGTGAAGACCTCTCCGCAGCAGGCGGCGTGCAGCATCCCCAGACCGACATAACCACCGTGCAGCGGCTCGTGGCCAGAGCCTCCGCCGGAGACCAGGGCGACCTTGCCCTGGACGGCTCCCCCGGCCCGCAGCACGAGCTTGTGCTCGAGGTCGGTGGTGAGCAGGTCGGGGTGGGCAGCTGCCATCCCGGCCAGTGATTCGACGACGATGTCGGCAGGATCGTTGAGCAGCTTCTTCATGCGCCCACTCTGCCACGATCCGGCGCCACCGCGCCGGGGAATCGACCTCAGAATCCGAGTCGGTCCAGCGCCTTGGGATCGCGCTGCCAGTCCTTGGCCACCTTGACGTGCAGATCCAGATAGACGCGGTGGCCGAGCAGCTCCTCGATCCCGGCCCGCGCGGTGCTGCCGACCTCCCGCAACCGGGAACCACCACGGCCGATGATGATCGCCTTCTGGCTGGGGCGTTCGACGTAGATGTTGACCCGGACATCGCTCATCGGGTCATCCTCGGGCCGGTCCTCGCGCTCGACGATCTCCTCGACCTGGACCGCCAGGCTGTGCGGCAGCTCATCGCGCACGCCCTCCAGCGCGGCCTCCCGCACGAGCTCGGCGATCATCACCGTCGTCGGCTCGTCGGTGAGCTGGTCGGTCGGGTAGAGCTGCGGCGACTCCGGCAGGTAGCTGGCCAGCAGGTCCGCGACCTCGTCCACCTGGTCACCGCGCACGGCCGAGCAGGGGATGATCGCATCCCAGTCGCCGATCCCGTCGATGGCCATCAGGTGCTCGGCGAGCCGGTCGCGGCTCACCGCATCGGCCTTGGTCGCGATCGCCACGACCGGCACCTTGCGCACCTGGTGCAGGTCGGCTAGGTCCTTGGCGATGAAGGTGTCCCCCGGCCCGACCCGCTGGTCCGAGGGCAGGCAGAAGCCGATCACGTCGACCGACAGCAGGGTCTCGCGGACCAAGTGGTTGAGCCGCTGTCCGAGCAGCGAGCGCGGCCGGTGCAGCCCGGGGGTATCCACCAGGATCAGCTGGGACTCCTCGGTCGTGCGGATCCCCCGGATCGTGTGCCGGGTGGTCTGCGGCTTGGAGGAGGTGATCGCCACCTTGGTGCCGACCAGGGCGTTGGTCAGGGTGGACTTGCCGGCGTTCGGCCGGCCGACGAGGCAGGCGAACCCGGCCCGGTATGGCGTTTCCTGGCTCTGCGTATCCACGCTCGCTACTCCTTGCTCCGGTCGGACGGCTCGTCCGGTGTGGGGTCGGACCGATCCTGCGCCCTTGCCGTGGCCGCTGTCGGCGTCTCGGTCTCGGCCGGCGCTTGGGTTCCGGTCTCAACGCTTGTTGCGTCATCGGTTTCGGTTTCGGTCTCGGTCTCGTCCACCTTACGGACCAGCACAGTGGCGACGCGGCGGCGACGGCCGGCCATCCGCTCGGCAGTCAGCTCCAGGCCGGAGACCTCGCCTGAGGATCCCTGGATCGGCACCATCCCGATCACGGTGGCGAGCAGTCCGCCGACGGAGTCGACGTCCTCGGTCTCGATCTCGACGTCGAACATCTCGGCGAGGTCGTCGACGGGCAGGTTGGCGGGGACGCGCACGAGCTCGTCACCGTCAACTCCCTCGAGGACCTCGACCTCGAGCTGGTCGCGGTCGTACTCGTCGTTGATCTCCCCCACGATCTCCTCGACGACGTCCTCGATCGTGATGAGTCCGGCTGTGCCGCCGTACTCGTCGATGACCAGAGACACGTGCTGGCGGTCGCGCTGCATCTCCTTGAGCAGGTCATCGACCCGCTTCATCTCCGGCACCCGCTGGACCGGCCGCATCACCTCGGTGACCGCGGTCGTGCGGGCAGCATCGCCGTTGGCGTTCACCGCCCGGGCGACGTCCTTGAAGTAGAGCATCCCGAGCACGTCGTCGGTGTCCTCACCGACCACCGGCACCCGGGAGAAGCCGGAGCGCAGGAAGAGCGACATCGCCTGCCGCAGCACCTTCTCGGCCTTGATGGTGACCAGGTCGGGGCGCGGCACCATCACCTCGCGGGCGACCGTGTCGCCCAGCTCGAAGATGGAGTGGATCATCTCCCGCTCCTCCTCCTCGATCACCGAGGAGTCGCCGGCGAGGTCGACGAGTTCGCGCAGCTCGGACTCGGAGGCGAACGGGCCTTCGGAGTAACCCCGCCCGGGGGTGACGGCATTACCGAAGAGCACCAGCAGCTTGGCGATCGGCCCGAGGAAGAGGCGCAGCAGACGCACGACGGGAGCCGCGGTGAGCGCCACCGCGTCGATGTGCTGACGGCCCAGCGTCCGGGGCGAGACCCCGACCACGACGAAGGAGACGACGGCCATGATGCCGGTCGCGATCAGGCCGGTGCGCAGGTGCGAGTCGGTGACCATGTCGGCGGCCACGGTCACGGCCACCGCGGTGGCAGCCTCGGCGGTGACCCGGACGAAGGTGGCGACCGCGAGGTAGGGCGCGGGGTCTGCGGAGATCCGCACGAGCGGGCGGGCGCCCTTGCGGCCCTCCTCGAGCAGCTGGACAGCCCGCTGGCGGGACACCCGCTGCAGGGCGGTCTCACCGGCGGTGAGCAGGAAGGCAATGACCGTGGTGGTGATCGCCAGCAGGATGAGGGGGGTCACGACCGCCCGGCCAGGTCGTCGCCCGCGGCGGTCGTGCGGCCACGCTCGGCGAGGAAGGTCAGCAGCAGGGTGCGCTGCAGATCGAACATCTCCCGCTCCTCATCCGGCTCGGCGTGGTCGAAACCGAGCAGATGCAGGATGCCGTGCGTGGTGAGCAGCAGCAACTCATCGCCAACGGCGTGGCCGGCTGTGACCGCCTGCGCGCGGGCGACGGACGGGCACAGCACCACGTCGCCCAGCACGCCCTCCTGCGGCTCATCGCCGTCGCGTCCGGGCCGCAGCTCATCCATCGGGAAGCTCATCACGTCCGTCGGCCCTGGCAGGTCCATCCACTGCTCGTGCAGCGCGGCCATCGCGGCCTCGTCAACCAGCGTGATCGTCAGCTCGGCCCGGGGGTGCACCCGCATCTGGTCGAGCACGTGCCGGCCGAGGTCGGACAGCTCCTGCTCGGGGACCGGAGAGGGAACCTCACCGGACTCGTTGAGGACCTCGACGCTCACCGGCGCGGCCCTCGCTGCTGGCGCGAGTCGAAGCGGTCGTAGGCGTCGACGATGTCCCCGACGAGCCGGTGCCGCACGACATCTTCGCTGGTCAGATGGGCGAAGTGGATGTCATCGACGCCGTCCAGGATCTGCTGCACCACCTTGAGGCCGGAGGTGGTGCCACCGGGAAGGTCGACCTGCGTGGTGTCCCCGGTCACGACCATCTTGGAACCGAAACCGAGGCGGGTGAGGAACATCTTCATCTGCTCGGCCGAGGTGTTCTGCGCCTCGTCCAGGATGATGAACGCCCCGTTGAGGCTGCGCCCACGCATATAGGCCAGCGGCGCCACCTCGATGGTGCCCGCAGCCATCAGCCGGGACAGCGACTCGGGATCGACCATGTCGTGCAGGGCGTCGTAGAGCGGCCGCAGGTAAGGGTCGATCTTGTCGGTGAGGGTGCCGGGCAGGAAGCCCAGCCGTTCCCCCGCCTCGACGGCCGGTCGGGTCAGGATGATCCGGTTGACCTGCTTGGCCTGCAGCGCCGCGACCGCCTTGGCCATCGCCAGGTAGGTCTTGCCGGTGCCGGCGGGGCCAAGCCCGAAGATGATCGTGTTGGCATCGATCGCCTCGACGTAGTGCTTCTGGTTCAGCGTCTTGGGTCGCACGGTGCGGCCGCGGCTGGAGACGATGTTCATGGTCAGCACGTCGGCCGGGCGGTCCGCGGTCGCGGTCCGCAGCATGCCCACGCTGCGTTCGACGGCGTCGCGGTTGAGCGGCTGGCCGCGGCGGATCATGTCGAGCAGCTCATCGATCAGCCGCTCGACCAGCGCCAGCTCGCCAGACTCGCCCTGCAGCCGGATCTCGTTGCCGCGCACGTGCACGTCGACCTTGGGGAAGGCGCGCTCGATCGTGCGCAACATCTCGTCGCCAGGACCGAGGAGAGCCACCATCGGGGTCTCCTCGGGGATGACGACCGTGTGCGTGGGTCGCGCCTGGGTCCGCCCCGCCCGCTCGGCCGCCCTCAGGTCCGAAAAGTCAGCATCTGTCATCAGGGCACCCAGTCTAGACGGGCCCGCCCACACACCCCAGTCGTTTCGCGACCAGCACACCACCGTGGCCTTGCCACGGACTCATCCACCGACCGGTCGGGCCCGGATCGCCGCCAGCACCGACACTGCTCCCACCGCGGCGGCGACCACGAGGGTGGAGACGAAGGCGGAGTGGGGAGCCACGGCATACTGGAGACCGAAGACGACGCCGGTGACGGCGAGGGCGAAGGCGCTGGTGAGCGCCTCCCCCACCTGTAGGGCAGAGGAGTTCCGCCCGACCTCGGCCTCCGGGGAGAGCCGGAGCGTCAGCAGCGAGGTCGTGGGGTAGGCGGTGCCCAGACCGAAGGTGGCGGCGGCATACAGGACGATGATCGACCAGCCCGGCCAGGACCCCCAGACCGCCAGCGCGGTCACCACCATCAGGACGGTGTAGACCACCACGCCCACGACCATCACGCGGTAGCGATCGGTGGTCGGACCAAGGCGACCCTGGAGGAAGGACCCCAGCGCCCACGCCACCGATGCCGCGGCGAGGATCCCGCCCGCCTGCGCCGGTGAGTAGCCGTGCTCGTCCCGCAACATCAGCGGCAGGTAGGCCTCGGCGGCGATGAACGAACCCCCCAGGGCCGCCCGCACGCCCACGACCGACGGCAGCCCGCGCGCCAACCGGAGCGCCCCGTGCGGCAGCAACTGCCAGCTGGCGAGCACCAGGAGCACGAGGGCGACCGCACCGATCGCCCACTCGCGGCCCTCGACCGACTCACCGGAGAGGTTCAGGAGGCCGACCGAGGCCGCGGCGACCACGGCCCAGCCGATCGTGGTGGGACGCAGGAAACCCGAGCCGTCCCCGGGTCGGGTGCCACGCAGTGCGGGGAGCAGGACGAGCAGCGAGATCGCGACCAGCGGCGCCACGCCGAGGAAGACCCAGCGCCAGGACAGGTACTGGACCATCGTCCCCGTCAGCAGCGGCCCAACCAGTCCGGGGACCACCCAGGCCGCCGCGAGCAGGGAGAAGACGGCCGGCCGCGAGACGTCCGGCACCCGCTGGGCGATCACCACGTAGAGCGCCACGCTGGCCAGTCCGCTGCCCAGCCCTTGGAAGGCCCGGCCGACGCAGAAGATCTGCATCGTGGGCGCGAGGCCGGCGATGAGCAGGCCGAACGCGAAGGTGAGCGTGCCCACCAGGACCACCGGCCGCGGACCGGAGCGGTCGGACCACCAGCCCGCCAGCATCATCCCGACGATGCTGGCGGCCACGGTCGCGCCGAAGGCCATGTTGTAGAGCGCGTAGCCGTTGAGCGCCTCGGCGATGGTCGGCATGGCGGCGCCGACCGCGATGTACTCCAGCGCGAAGAGTGAGATCAGCGCCGCGGCGCCGATCGAGGCCGAGCGCAGACCGGGGCTGAAGATGGAGGGCCGGGCGGGCGCGACGCTGGGGTCGGGTCGGTCCAGCCGGTCGGCCATGGGCGCAGCCGAGGTGGCTGGCGGCGTCGTGGGGTGCGGGGGCTCGGGCGGTGGCTCAGGCAGCGTCTGATGCGGGTCCTGCGGCGTCCCGCTCACCGCCACCTGCCCCGGGCGTTGAGCACCGCGAGCGCGGCGGGGCCGGCGGTGGAGGTCCGAAGGACGGTGCTGCCGAGCCGGACCGGGCGCGCGCCGGCATCGGTGAAGGCCGCCAGCTCTTCGGGCGAGATCCCGCCCTCGGGACCGACGACGAGCAGGACGTCGCCGGCCGCGGGCAGGTCGATCGCCCCGATCGACTCCTGCGCTTCCTCGTGCAGGACAAGCGCGAGCGCCGCTCCCCCGATCCGCCCGAGGACCGTATGCCGCGTGGCCGGCTCCGCCACGACCGGCACCCGGGCGCGGCGGGACTGCTTGGTCGCGGTCAACACGGTCTGCTCCCACTTGCGGTGCGCCTTGGTGCCGCGATCGCCACGCCAGCGCACGATCGAGCGGTCGGCCTGCCAGGGCACGACCTCGTCGACGTCTAGCTCGGTCGCTGCCTCGATCGCCATCAGGTCCCGCTCGCCCTTGGCCAGCGCCTGGATCAGCACCAGCCGTGGCGAGGGCTGGGGCAACTCGCGCAGGTCGTGCACCGCCAGCTCCAGCTCCCCGCGACGGGCCTGGGTGACCTGGCACACGGCATACCGGCCGGCGCCGTCGGAGATCAGCACCTCCTCGCCCTCGGTGAGGCGCTGCACGTCGGCGGCGTGGCGACCCTCCGGGCCCTCCAGCAGGACCGAGGTGGTGCCCTCGGCAAGGGTGCCCGCGGGCACCAGGAACAGGGGCGCGGTCACGGGCCGGTGCTCACCGACCGCGCAGGGCGTCCCACAGCTTGCCCTTGCGCCCGTGGGCCGAGCTCATCCGGCCCTCGGGGCGGGTCTCGCCGCGGTCCTCGGCGAGCTGCTGGAGCAGTTGGCGCTGGGTGTCGCTGAGCCGGGTGGGCACCTTGACGTCGAGGTGCACGATCAGGTCGCCCCGCCCGACGCCGCGCAGATGAGTGACCCCGTGCTCGCTCAGGGTGACGGTCTCCCCCGGCTGGGTGCCAGGAGCGACCTCGATCGTGCTCTGGCCGTCGAGGGTCTCCACGGGCAAGCTGGCGCCGAGCGCGGCCGCGGTCATCGGCACCTCGACCGAGCAGTGCAGGTCGTCGCCGCGGCGCTGGAAGGTCTCGTGCGGGTGCACCGCGATCTCGACGTAGAGATCGCCGGGGGCGCCCCCGTAGGGGCCGACCTCGCCCTCGCCGCCGAGCTGGATGCGGGTGCCGGTGTCGACCCCGCCGGGCACCTTGAGGGTCACCTCGCGGCGGGTGCGCACGCGGCCCTCGCCGGAGCAGTCGAAGCAGGGGTGCTCGATGACGTCGCCGTAGCCGCGGCAGGCCTGGCAGGGGCGGGAGGTCATCACCTGGCCGAGGAAGGAGCGCTGCACCTGCTGGACCTCGCCGCGGCCGGCGCAGACCTGGCAGGTGCGCGTGCCGCTGCCCGGTTGGGCGCCGGATCCGGTGCAGGTGGAGCAGCCGATCGCGGTGTCCAGGGTGAGGGTCTCCTCGCCGCCGAACACGGCGGTCGGCAGGTCCACGTCCAGCCGCACCAGGGCATCGTGACCGCGCTGCACCCGCGAGCGCGGGCCGCGGGCGCCGGCGGCGGTCCCGCCGAAGAAGGCGTCCATGATGTCGCTGAAGGAGAAGCCCTGCCCGAAGCCGCCGGACATCCCGCCATAGGGGTCCTGGCCGCGGTCGTAGGCGGCGCGCTTGCTGGCGTCGGAGAGCACGTCGTAGGCCTGGCTGACCCGCTTGAACTCAGCCTCGGCGTCCGCCCCGGGGTTGACGTCCGGGTGCAGGGTCCGGGCCTTCTTGCGGTAGGCCTTCTTGATCTCCTCGATGGTGGCCTCGCGGGAGACTCCGAGATCGGCGTAGTAGTCGTTCACGTGGGTTCGGGCGTCCTTGGGTCGTCGGTCGCGGGTGCGCTTCGGGCAGGTTGGGGGCTGGCCGCGGGGCGCGGCTCAGGTGGTCAACGTCAGGGCGGGTCGCCCGTATGCCGCATCCTGGCTGTGGGGTGGCTCACGGCTCACCCGTCCAGGATCTCGGCGACGTAGTGGGCGACGGCGCGGACCGCCGCCATCGCCTGCGGGTAGTCCATCCGGGTCGGGCCGACGACGCCCAGGCCGCCGGACACGCCATACCGGGTCGTCACGACCGAGGTCGTGCGCAGCGGCTCGTAGGGGTTCTCGGCGCCGATCGAGACGGCGATGCCGTCCTCGTCGATCGCGGAGAGGCTGCTCATCAGGCGGAGCAGGACGACATGCTCCTCCAAGGCGTCCAGCACCGAGGAGAGGCTGGTCGGGAAGTCGCTGCCGACCCGGGCGAGGTTGGCGGTGCCGGCGAGCACCACCCGCTCCTCGCTCTCCTCGAGCGTGGAGTCGGCGAGGGCTGCCGCGACCGCCTCGACGAGTGCCTGGTCGGCCGGGGGTGTGGCGTCGATCAGCGCCTGCAGGCGCGGGGCCAGGGTGGCCAGCTCCTGGCTGACCGCGACCTCGTTGACGCGGGTGCGCAGGTCGGCGATCAGACTCGCACCGTCCTCGCCGGTCAGGTCGCGGCCGGTGTCGACCACGCGCTGCTCCACGCGGCCGGTGTTGGCGATGAGCACGACCATCAGGCGAGGGCCGCCGACGGGGACGAGCTCGACGTGCCGGACGGTGGAGCGGGTCAGCGAGGGGTACTGCATAACGGCGACCTGCTGGGTCAACCCGGAGAGCAGCTTGGTGGTGCGCAGGACGACGTCGTCGAGGTCCACGGCGCCGTGCAGGAAACGCTCGATCGCGGTCTTCTCAGCGCGGGTCAGTGGCTTGACGGCGGAGAGGCGGTCGACGAAGAGGCGGTAGCCGGCATCCGTGGGCACGCGGCCGGCGCTGGTGTGCGGGGCGCTGATCAGCCCTTCCTCCTCCAGCACTGCCATGTCATTGCGGACGGTCGCGGCGGAGACGCCGAGCTGGTGACGGTCCAGGAGCGACTTGGAGCCGACCGGCTCGGAGGTGCGGACGTAGTCCTGCACGATGGCGCGCAGGACCTGCAGACGACGATCCTCGCTCACGGCTCTCCTCCCGACCTCGACTCGGCACTCCCCCCCAGATTGGCACTCCGGAGTGTGGAGTGCCAAACCTGGGGTGGGTCGTGGCGGGCTGCTCAGACCTCGCGTGGGTGGGTCATCTCCTTCGGCACCACCCAGGCGTCGAACTCCTCCTCGGTGAGATTGCCCGAGGCGATGGCGGCCTCGCGCAGTGACAGGCCTTCCTTGTGGGCGTGCTTGGCGATGGCGGCGGCCTTGTCGTAGCCGATGTGGGGGTTGAGGGCGGTGACCAGCATCAGGTTGCGCTCGAGGTTGGCCTCGATGTGCTCGGTGTGCGGCTCGATCCCGACCGCGCAGTGCTCGTCGAAAGAGCGGGCGCCGTCGGCGAGCAGCCGGATCGACTCCAGCACCGCGTGGGCCATCACCGGCTTGTAGACGTTGAGCTGGAAGTTGCCCTGACTGCCACCGAAGGCCACCGTCGCGTCATTGCCGTAGACCCTGGTGACCACCATGGTCAGCGCCTCGGCCTGGGTCGGGTTGACCTTGCCCGGCATGATGCTCGAGCCGGGCTCGTTCTCCGGGATGGTGATCTCTCCGATCCCCGTGCGGGGGCCCGAGGCCAGCCAGCGGACGTCATTGGCGATCTTCATCAGGGCAGCCGCCAGGGTGCGCAGCGAGGCGCTGACGGCGACCAGTTCGTCGTGGGCGGACAGGCTGGCGAAGAGGTTGGGCGCCTGGTGGAAGCCCAGGCCGGTCTCCTCCTTCAGGTAGGCCGCGCAGGTGGTGCCGAAGTCGGGGTGGGCGTTGAGCCCGGTGCCGACCGCGGTGCCACCGATCGCCAGGCGCAGCACGCCGTCGTGGGCGTGCCGGACCTCGTCGAGCGCAAAGTCGAGCTGGGCGACCCAGGCGCCGATCTCCTGCCCGAGGGTGATCGGCGTGGCGTCCTGCAGGTGCGTGCGGCCGGTCTTGACGACATCGGCGAACTCCTCCGCCTTGGCGGCCAGGGTGTCCCGCAGGTGCTCCACCGGGGCGAAGAGCCGCTCCTGCAGCTCCAGTGCCACCGCGACGTGCATCGCCGTGGGGAAGGTGTCATTGCTGGACTGACCCCGGTTGACGTGGTCGTTGGGGTGCACCGTGCGATCAGCCGTGAGTTCACCGGTGAGGATCTCGTCAGCCCGGTGCGCGATCACCTCGTTGCTGTTCATATTGCTCTGCGTGCCGCTGCCCGTCTGGAAGACGACGAGCGGGAAGTGGTCGTCGAGCTCGCCGCGGACGACCTCATCGGCAGCCTCCACCATCGCCTCGCGCGCCGTCGCGTCCAGAGCGTCCAACTCGCCGAGATCGGCATTGGCCCGCGCAGCGGCCTTCTTGAGCAGCCCGAGCGCCCGGATCATCGGCCGTCCCCAGACGAAGGTGTCCCGGCCGATGTCGAAGTTGCCCAGGCTGCGCTGCGTCTGCGCCCCCCAGTAGCGGTCCGCGGGGACCTCGATCTCGCCCATGCTGTCGCGTTCGGAGCGTGTGCCCATGCTCCCCACGCTATCCCCACCGAACGCGCGGCATGCCCCTGCCCAGCCCCACCGAACGCGCGGCATGCGCCTGCCCAGCCCCACCGAACGCGCG
Source organism: Ornithinimicrobium pulveris (assembly GCF_050261105.1). Lineage (GTDB taxonomy): Bacteria > Actinomycetota > Actinomycetes > Actinomycetales > Dermatophilaceae > Ornithinicoccus. The sequence continues at coordinate 2,073,382 of NZ_CP189837.1, forward strand.
GCATGCGCCTGCCCAGCCCCACCGAACGCGCGGCATGCGCCTGCCCAGCCCCACCGAACGCGCGGCATCCCCTTCTGGGCCACGGTCCGGGCGAGCCTCACCCGTCGCACCAGCCACACGGCATACCGTCGAGGGTCGTGACGAAGCCGATTCGAGGGTTGTGAGGGAAAGGCGTCGAGGGTTGTGATGGATAGGTACGGAGCAGACGTGCTCGCCGGGGACTGGCGGGCTCCCAAGCGTGGGCGGGCCAAGCAGGTCGAGGCCGAGACCGGGCTGGTCGTCGAGGATGTCGACACCGGCTGGTGCGGGGCGATCGTGCGGGTGGAGAAGGCCGGCGGGATGCGGGTCGTCCACCTCGAGGACCGCCGTGGCCGGACCAAGGGCTTCCCGCTGGGGCCAGGCTTCCTGATCGACGGCGCTCCGGTCGTGCTCACCGCACCGACCGCCGAGCGGCGGGCCCAGGTGCAGGCAGCCCAGCAGGCCGCCAGCCGGACAGCCAGCGGCTCGGTCAGGGTCGTCGGCCAGCAGGCCAGGGTGGCCAGCGGCTCCCGGATCTGGGTCGAGGGCCGCCACGATGCCGAGCTGGTCGAGAAGGTGTGGGGCGACGACCTGCGCGTCGAGGGGGTGGTCGTGGAGATGCTGGACGGCGTCGATGACCTCGCCGCCGAGATCCGCGCCTTCGCCCCCACCGCGGACCGCCGGCTCGGGATCCTCGTCGACCACCTCGTCCCAGGCACCAAGGAGAGCCGGATCGTCGCGCAGGCCCAGGAGGTCAGTCCGCACGCGCGGATCCTCGGCCACCCGTATGTCGACGTCTGGCAGTCGGTGAAGCCCACTCGCCTCGGGTTGACCGAGTGGCCGGTGATCGAGAAGGGCCGCTCCTGGAAGCACGGCATCCTCGAGGAGCTGGGTTGGCCGCACGCGAACCAGGCGGATGTCGCGCGCGGCTGGAAGAAGATCCTGGGTGTTGTGCGTTCCTACAGTGACCTGGAACCAACGCTGCTCGCCAGCGTCGAAGAACTGATCGACTTCGTGACGGTTCCCTAACGCAACCACCGTCCCTGCGAAGCCACCCACCCCTTCGACCACGCCGCCCCCGCTCACCACCCAGGAGGGACCATGAGCCAGCAGTCCGACCGCACTTACGGCTACGAGCCGCCGAACCCCCACCAGCCCCAGCAGCACGCCCGCGGCCCGATGGCACCCAACCCGGGCGCCGACGAGCGCACCATGATGCTGCTCGCCCACCTGGCCGCCCCGGCCTCCCTGCTGATCTCCGGCGGCTGGCTGCCCTTCCTCGGGCCGCTGCTGATCTGGCTGTTCTACAAGGACCGCAGCAAGGCCGTCCGCGTCGCCTCGGCCGGTGCCTTCAACTACAACGTCTCGATGACGATCGTCAGCTGGATCCTGTGGTTCAGCGTGATCATCACCTTCGGCCTGGGGCTGCTGTGGGCCGTGCCGATCTGGATCGCGATGATCATCCCGCACATCAAGGGCGTGCTCTGGGCCAACCGGGGCGAGGTCTACGACTACCCGTTCCAGATCCGCCTGCTCAGCTGAGGGCGGCGGGGCCAGCCCCACTGACCCCATCCGCCCCAACCCAGCGGCGTGTCAAGCACGACACGCCGTTGGCCCACAAAATTGTTTGCGCAACCCCTTGCATTTGCCTCGGGAAGGGCGTAGACATCTCTCTACGCACTCCTTCGGGAGAGCGGATCGCAAGACTCGTCGAGGATTCGATGATGTGATTCGGTGCCTGCACCGGATCGCGGACAAGCCCTGGTGATGCAGGGTGCGAGCCTCAGGCACCTTCGCGATCGTCCGGCGTCATCACCGCTGGTCCGTGGCCCGTTTCGCGAACTCATACTTCGCGAAACGGGCCACACCCTTCTCACCAGGGGTTGCACGCACCTGACTCTTGCTTGGCGCTCAGGCCCTGCTGGCTCATACCCGGCAGGGTCTGTCGTCATTGTGGGTGCGGTCGGTGTCCCGAGGCTGTATGCCGCATGGCGTGTCGGTAAACAACGCCCGCCGAATCCTGACCTGGCTGTCAGGCCGCCAGCAGCCGATGGACGACGGTGTCCGCCAGCAACCGCCCGCGCTGCGTCAGCACCACGCGCCCCCGGACGGCCGCCGCACCTTCCACCAGGCCGTCGGCGATGAGCCCGGCCACCGCCCGCCGCCCCTCCTCGCGCAAGACCTCGACCGGCAGGCCCTCGGCCAGCCGCACCCCGAGCAGCACGAGCTCGTCGTAGCGCTGCTCGGCAGCCAACTTCTCACGCGCGTGGGCCGGGCTTACACCTGAGCCCAGCCGGTCGGCATACGCCCTCGGGTGCTTGACATTCCACCAGCGCACCCCGCCGACGTGACTGTGCGCACCCGGGCCGACACCCCACCAGTCGCCGCCGCGCCAGTAGGCCAGGTTGTGGCGACACTCTGCCCCCTCGCCGGGACGCGCCCAGTTGGAGATCTCGTACCACTGGTAGCCCGCCGCGGACAGGACCTCATCGGCCAGCTCGTACTTGTCCGCCTCATCGTCGTCCTCGGGCTCAGGAACCTCACCGCGACGCACCTGGGCGGCCAGTTTGGTGCCCTGCTCCACCACCAGTGCGTAGGCCGAGACATGGTCGGGCGCAAGGGAGGTCGCGAGCTCGAGGCTGGCCCGCCAGTCGGCGAGCGACTCCCCCGGCGTCCCGTAGATCAGGTCGAGACTGACCTGCATCCCGGCCGCCCGGATCGCCGCGACGGACGTCGCGACATTGGCCGGGTCGTGCGTGCGGTCGAGCGTGCGCAGCACCTGCGGGACGGCCGACTGCATGCCCACACTGACGCGCGTGAACCCTTGTGCCGCAAGCACATCGGCGACGTCAGGCGTAATCGTGTCCGGGTTCGCCTCGGTCGTCACCTCGGCGTCCGGCGCCAACCCCCACCGGTCCCGTATGCCGCCGAGCAGCTCTCCCAGCACGCTCGCCGGGAGCATGGTCGGGGTGCCACCGCCGAAGAAGACGGTCGAGACCGCGGGCGGCTCCCCCGGGGCCAGCACCCGAGCCGCCAGGTCCAGCTCCGCGTGCGCCGAGCGGATGAAGTCTGCGGTCAGACCGCCCCGCGACCCCTCGACCACACCGAGTTCCTCCTGCCCCAGCTCGGGCAGGGTGTAGGTGTTGAAGTCGCAGTAGCCGCACCGCACCCGGCAGAAGGGGACGTGGACATAGAGCGAGAAGGTGCGCTGCGCCATACCGGACAGGGCGGTGGGCGGGAGCGCGCCGTCGGCGGGCGCGGGATCTCCCGGGGGGAAGGCAGACGGCATTGCTCCAGTCTCCCATCCGCACCCGAGCTCGCAGCCCGCAACCTGACACCCTGTGTTCACCCCGTCGCGCTACTGTCGTCCGCGTGCAGCAGCGGCTTCGCGAATACATCGACCGGCTCCGGGACGAGGGCTACACGGTCCGCGACGACGGCGGCTCCGATCCCGACCTGATCACCCCCGACGGCAGCGCAGTCGACACCTGGCGCGAGGACTACCCCTACGCCGAGCGGATGACCCGTGACTACTACGAGGTCGAGAAATGGCTGCTGCAGGTGGAGCTGCTGAAGTTCCAGTACTGGGCCAAGGACAACGGCAGCCGCCACATCCTGGTCTTCGAGGGGCGCGACGCGGCCGGCAAGGGAGGCTCGATCAAGCGCTTCACCGAGCACCTCAACCCGCGCGGCGCGCGCGTCGTCGCGCTGAACAAGCCCACCGAGGTCGAGGCCGGGCAGTGGTACTTCCAGCGCTACGTGCAGCACCTCCCCACGGCCGGGGAGATGGTCCTCTTCGACCGGTCCTGGTACAACCGCGCCGGCGTGGAACGGGTGATGGGCTTCAGCTCCAATGCCGAGTACGAGACCTTCATGGAGCAGGCGCCGCTGTTCGAGAAGATGCTGGTCGACTCCGGCATCTCCATCACCAAGTTCTGGTTCTCGGTGACCCGGACCGAGCAGCGCACCCGCTTCGCGATCCGCCAGCTCGACCCGGTGCGCCAGTGGAAGCTCTCGCCGATGGACCTGGAGAGCCTGGACCGGTGGGAGGACTACACGGCGGCCAAGGAGGAGATGTTCCGCCGCACCGACAGCGACTGGGCGCCGTGGACCACGATCAAGTCCAACGACAAGAAGCGTGCGCGGATCAACGCGATGCGGATGTTCCTGAGCCAGTACGACTACGACGGCAAGGACCCAGACGTCGTGCTGCGGCCCGATCCACGCCTCGTCAAGCGGGCCGCCCACGCGGTGGGCGACTGATCAGACGCGCACGTACGCCAGATCAGTGATCGCCCGACCGGCCTCGGTCCCGCGCCGTTCGAACCTCGTCACCGGCCGCAGCGGCGCGCGCTCGGTGGAGACGAGCCGCAGATCCTCGCGCGCGTCGAGCACCTCGCGCATCGCCTCGGCGTAGTCGTCCCAGTCAGTGGCCAAACGCCATACGCCATCCTCGGTGAGGACGTCGCGCACAGTGGTCGCGAAATCGTCGCTGACGATCCGCCGCTTGTGGTGCTTGGTCTTGGGCCACGGGTCGGGGAAGAAGGTCCAGACCTCGTGGGCGCTGCCCGGCTCGAGGATGGTCTGCAGCGCGAGCGAGGCGTCCGCCTCGATCACCCGCACGTTGGGCAGCGCCGGGCCACCGGTCGCCGCCTCCATCTTGGCCAGCGCGTGTCCGATCCCGGGCCGCCAGACCTCGAACGCCAGGAAGTCCCAGTCCGGGCGCGCGACGGCGCCCGCGACGAGGGCGTCGCCCGAGCCAGGGCCCACCTCCACGACGAGTGGCGCACGGCGGCCGAAGACCTCCCCCACGTCCAGTCGGTATGACGTTTCCACCACCGTGGACGTGTCGCCGTGGGCGCGGGGCACGGTGAGGACGACCTCCCGGCTGAGCCGGTCCCAGGCCGCCTGGTGGGTGCGCGGCATACGGCCTCCGCGGCGGGTGAAGGACCGGGTGCGGGCGAGTGGCCGGGGCCCGATGACCGGGTGGCCGAGGGCGTAGTGACCCGGCGGCGGCTGCGGGGGCGAGGTGGGCTGCGGGGAGTCGGCGGACCCCTCGCTCACTTCTTCGCCTTCTCCACCGCGGAGGCGTCCTGAGAGAGCGCGGCGATGAAGGCCTCCTGCGGCACCTCGACGGAGCCGACCATCTTCATCCGCTTCTTGCCCTCCTTCTGCTTCTCCAGCAGCTTGCGCTTACGGCTGATGTCACCGCCGTAGCACTTGGCGAGCACGTCCTTGCGGATCGCGCGGATGGTCTCCCGGGCGATGACGCGCGAGCCGATCGCGGCCTGGACCGGCACCTCGAACTGCTGCCTGGGGATGAGCTCCTTGAGCTTGCCGGCCATCTGCACGCCATAGGCGTAGGCCTTGTCCTTGTGCACGATGGCGCTGAAGGCGTCGACGGTGTCGCCCTGGAGCAGGATGTCGACCTTGACCAGGTCGGCCTCCTGGTCCCCGTCGGGCTCGTAGTCCAGCGAGGCATAGCCTCGGGTGCGGGACTTGAGGGCGTCGAAGAAGTCGAAGACGATCTCGGCGAGCGGGAGGGTATACCGCATCTCGACCCGCTCGGGCGAGAGATAGTCCATGCCACGCAGGGTGCCGCGGCGGCTCTGGCAGAGCTCCATGATCGCGCCGATGAACTCACTCGGCGCGAGGATCGTGCCGCGGACCACCGGCTCGGTGATGCTGGCGATCTTGCCGCCGGGGAACTCGCTGGGGTTGGTGACCTCGACCTCGGTGCCGTCGTCGAGGCGGACGTCGTAGGAGACGTTGGGCAGGGTGGAGATCAGGTCGAGGTTGAACTCGCGCTCCAGCCGTTCACGCACGATCTCGAGGTGGAGCATGCCGAGGAAGCCGACGCGGAAGCCGAAGCCCAGCGCGGCCGAGGTCTCCGGCTCGTAGACCAACGCGGCGTCGTTGAGCTTCAGCTTGTCCAAGGCGTCGCGCAGGATCGGGTAGTCCGAGCCGTCGATCGGGTAGAGCCCGGAGAAGACCATCGGCTTGGGGTCCTTGTAGCCACCCAGCGCGGTCGCCGCCTGGTTGCGCTCGCCGGTGATCGTGTCACCGACCTTGGACTGGCGGACGTCCTTGACGCCGGTGATCAGGTAGCCGACCTCGCCGACGCCCAGGCCCTTGCTCGGCACCGGCTCGGGGCTGATCACACCGATCTCGAGCAGCTCGTGGGTGGCCTTGGTCGACATCATGGCGATCCGCTCGCGCGGGGAGAGGTTGCCGTCGACCACCCGGACATAGGTGACCACGCCGCGGTAGGTGTCGTAGACCGAGTCGAAGATCATCGCGCGGGCGGGGGCGTCGGCATCGCCGACGGGCGGCGGGATCTCGGCGACGATGCGGTCGAGGAGCTCCGGCACGCCCTCTCCGGTCTTGCCCGAGACCTTGAGCACGTCCTGCGGGTCGCAGCCGATGAGTCCGGCGAGTTCCTCGGCATACTTCTCCGGCTGGGCCGAGGGAAGGTCGATCTTGTTGAGCACCGGGATGATGGTGAGGTCGTTCTCCATCGCCAGGTAGAGATTGGCAAGGGTCTGCGCCTCGATCCCCTGCGCCGCGTCGACCAGCAGCACGGCGCCCTCGCAGGCCGCCAGGCTGCGGCTGACCTCGTAGGTGAAGTCGACGTGCCCGGGCGTGTCGATCATGTTGAGGATCAGGGTCTGGTCCGGCACCGCCCAGGGCATCCGCACGGCCTGGCTCTTGATCGTGATGCCGCGCTCGCGCTCGATGTCCATCCGGTCGAGGTACTGGTCGCGCATCTGCCGCTGGTCCACGACCCCGGTCTCCTGCAGCATGCGGTCGGCCAGCGTGGACTTGCCGTGGTCGATGTGGGCGATGATGCAGAAGTTGCGGATGAGTTCAGGCGGCGTGGAGGCCGGCTGGGGCACCGTGGTCGGGCGGGCGAGCGGGGACACGCTGGTTTTCAACCTCAAGAGTGCTGGACGGTATGCCGTGTGGCCGGGCAGTCCGCCCAGTGTCCCACGGACCGGGGCCGGGGCCGGAATCGCGGCCGGGATGAGGGGTGGGGCGGCGTGGCCTCAGCCGCCGAGCTGGACGAAGGCGCGCAACGAGCCGTCGCCGTGATCGCGGATCTCGGTCCACCCCAACGACTCGTAGAAGGCCCGCTGGCGATCCTCGTCATCGGTGAGCAGGACCTTTTGCCGGCACCGCTCGAACGGCTCGAGGGCGGCCTGGACCAGGGAACGGCCCACGCCCTCACGCTGAAGCTCGGGTCGCACGAGCACGTCCTGCAGGTAGGCGATGGTCGCGCCGTCGGAGACCACCCGGGCCAGACCGAGGAGTTCTTCGCCGTATCGGGCGGTCACGACGTGGGTGGAACCGGCGACCGCGGCTTCGAGGAGCTCGGGGTCCTGGGTGTATGTCGTCCACCCCACCGCGTCGTAGAGCTCGACCAACTCGTCCCTGGTCGGCAGGGAGCCGGCAGCAATGACGATCTCGTGAGCACCCACCCGCTCAGGATAGTCGGGCAGGGATGGCTCGTCGTCGTGAGCGTCAGCGGGTGGGCAGGTCCGGGCCGTGCACGCGCTCTCGCGGCTCGATCGCCTGGCCGGCGATGAGGTCGGGCACGCTGAGCAGCCCGATGGCGTACCGCTCGGAGTAGGGGTCCCAGACGCGGTACTCCGCCAGGGCGGCCCGCTTGGCGTCACAGGCGGCCGTTGACAGCGAGACCGGGTGACCGAGATCGTCGTCGACCAGATCGACGGGCACGTGGAAGAGGCAGTCGGTGATGGTGCCGTCGGCGTGCGCCTGGCGCACTGCTTCCCCGGCCGCGGCGTGGTCGGAGTGCGGGTCGAGATAGCTCATCGTGCGGTGGCTGGCGCGCGGATAGCGCGTGGCCATCTCGTCCACGACCGTGCGCACCCGCTTGGCCGTGAGCTTGCCGTCCGGGAGGTCCATCACGTGGATGTCCTGCGGCTCGACCCCCAGGTGTGCGACCGAGCGGCGCAGGTCGGCGACCCGGCTGCGCTTGAGGTCCTTGGTGGTGACCTGCTGGCCGAGGCGCTCGTTGATCCAGGGCAGCACTGTGGAGGAGCCACCGCTGGTGAGCGCGACGACGATCGTGCGGCGGTTGCGCTCGGACCAGATGCTGGCGCCCATGTAGATCGCCTCGTCGTCCGGGTGCGGGACGTAGTAGATCACGGGAGGCAACGCGCGGTGCAGGACGGAGCGGGCACCTTGCACGGCGGCGGCGCGGCCAGCAGGGACCGGTGAGCGGAGCTGCTGTGAGCGCTTGAGGGCTCGGGCCTGCCGGGCCACCTCGACCTCGGCGACCTTGGCCTGGTTCTCCCTGACCCGCTCAGCCCGCGCCTGGGCGTTCGGTTTCGCGGGTGCCTTCGACATTCCCCGGCCCTGCGACGCCCCGGGTGCCTTCGGAGACGGCGTGGCCAGCCGAGGCGGCGGTGCAGCCGCCGTCAGGGCCGGGCGGTCGTAGCGGAAGCGGTAGGACAAGGTCGAGCGGTCGGTCCACTCGAACTTCCACGGGTAACGGCCCGCACCGAAGTCGAAGATGTCGATGTCCCCGCGCTCGAAAAGGTGCTCGAGGATGTCGTACTGGATGACCTTGCCCATCCGCAGGTCCGCGACGTCCGGGTGATAGGCGCTGTTCCAGGACAACAGGGTGCGGGCGTGTCGGAAGCAGCTGCGGTAACCGAGGAGCTCTCCGTCCGGCGCTTCGTAGACGAACGTCCGCGTGGTGCCGGGTTGCGCGTAGATCTCGCGATAGTGCTCCACCCGGAGATCGTCGTCGTAGAGGCTGTGCCGTTCCTTGCGTCCCTGTGCGCGGAGGTGGTCGCGCTCCGCCCGGTGGAGCTGCGCCATACGGTCGAGCAGGTTGTCCTCGGGCTCGTCGATCACCCGGAAGGTCGCCTCGGTCTCACGCAGCAACTTGTTGCGGTACTTGCGCGTGTGGGACGGCAACCAGTGGGCTGTGAACGCCTCGAAGTTGTCGTAGGGCAGGAGGTCGATGTAGGGGTTCTCGGACAGTGCCGTCAGCTTCTCGTGATGCCTCGAGCGCAGCAGCGAGGCGGAGAAGGGGGTGGACGCCGGGATATTGGTGAGGTTCAGGATGTCCCAGTCGCTCTGCTCGAAGACCGTGTCGAGGAGGGTCGTCGTCACCGTGTGCGCCGACATCTCCGGGTCGAGCAGGAAGCCCAGGTAGTCGCCGTGGCTGGCGAAGCGAACTTCCTTGATCGGTACGGTGAAGCGCACCTGCGGCCGGTAGGACAGCGGTGCCAGCCCGACGAGCGTGCCATTCTGCCGGGCGGTGACGATCAGCAGCTCGTGGCCGTCATCCTGACCGTAGGAACGCCACCAGGCACGGACGCAGGCGAAGGTCGAGTAGAAGGTCGAGTGCGGGTCGCGCTGCTCCAACTCCTGCCACTCTTCGCGCAGTGCATCAAGCCCCTCGCCATCGCGGATGATGTCGGTCTCCACAGGTCACCTCCTGCCCAGGATCGGGGTCTGGATCATCACCTTGAACGGTCGCACCAGGGTGAGCTTGCGGACCGGTCGGATGCCGACGTGGCTGTAGGCAGCGCGGGAGGCGGTGTTTTTGTCGTTCAGCACCACCACGCCGGTGCGAAGTCCGCCCTTGCGTGCCAACTCACACCGTCGGCCGATGCTGTGGAGGTGAAGTCCGCGGCGCCGGAAGGGCTTGAAGACCTGGTCATCGACGAAGAACGCCTGATCCTTGTGCAGGCGCACCACGTGCGAGAGATAGCGATCATCGAACCGGTTGAAGGCCAGGTGGCAGTAGCCGGCCCACTCCCCCTCCGCGGTGCGGATCAGGTAGGCCGTGATGTCGCGGGCGCCGATGCGCTCCTTGAGCTGCTCGTACTTGCGTTCGGTCAACTCCTTGGAGCTCGCGCGCATGGCGTCCAGGTCAGGAAGGTTCACCTCGACCAGCGCAGGACCGGGGCCACCACCTCTTGCGGACGCGTCCAGGATCTGCTGCACAGCCGGCGAATCCAGATCGAATTCGTAGCGGTGCAGATGCCAGTAGCTGCCCTTGCGGCGCAGCTGGCGGACCTTATTGAGCGGCACGGATGGGCCTCCAGGAGCGGGACGGCTGACTGGCCGCGAGACTAACACCAGCACTGCCCGCCCTGACCGTGCACGGGCAAGGGTCGACGCGCTACGATATCTTGAAATAGAGAGATTTTTTCCGCATCGTGAAATCCCTGGAGGAGACCACATGACGCAGACGCAGCCTGACGCCATCCGCCTCGACCTGCCGGATGGCGTGGAGGTCACCGGCGAGCTCAAGGCTGGCTATGAGGAGATCCTCTCCCGTCAGGCTCTTGAGCTGATCGCCAGCCTGCACCGCGCGCTCGAACCCCGCCGCCAGGAGCGGCTGGCCGCCCGCAGCGCGGTCGTGCACGCCGTCTCCGACGGCGCAGATCTCCACTTCCTGCCCGAGACGGCGTCGGTGCGCGAGGACGACTCCTGGCGGGTCGGCCCCCACGCCCCCGGCTTGGAGGACCGCCGGGTCGAGATGACCGGCCCGACCGATCGCAAGATGACGATCAACGCGATGAACTCCGGTGCTCGCGTCTGGCTGGCCGACCAGGAGGACGCCAACACCCCGATGTGGTCGAACGTCGTCGAGGGCCAGATCAACCTGCGGGACGCCATCGCCGGAACCATCAGTTTCACCTCCCCCCAGGGCAAGGAATACGCCCTCTCCACGACCGACCAGTCCCAGCTGCCGACCATCGTGATGCGCCCGCGTGGCTGGCACCTGGACGAGAAGCACATCCTGGTCGACGGCCAGCGCACCTCCGGCGGATTGGTCGACTTCGCCCTGTACATGTGCGCCAGCGCGCAGACGCAGCTCGACGCCGGCAAGGGCCCCTACTTCTACCTGCCCAAGATGGAGCACCACCTCGAGGCGCGTCTGTGGAATGACGCCTTCGTGATGGCCCAGGATGCCCTCGGCATCCCCCAGGGCACGATCCGCGCCACCTGCCTGATCGAGACCTTCCCGGCGGCCTTCCAGATGGAGGAGATCCTCTACGAGCTCCGCGACCACTCTGCGGGGCTCAACGCCGGTCGCTGGGACTACCTGTTCAGCGTGATCAAGACCTACCGCACCCGCGGTGCCGACTACGTTCTCCCGGACCGTAATGCCGTCACGATGACCGCTCCGATGATGCGCGCCTACACCGAGCTCCTCGTGCGCACCTGCCACAAGCGGGGCGCCCACGCGATCGGCGGTATGGCCGCCTTCATCCCGTCCAAGGATGAGGAGACCAACAAGGCGGCCTACGAGAAGGTCCGCGCCGACAAGCAGCGAGAGGCCGACGACGGCTTCGACGGTTCCTGGGTGGCTCACCCGGGGATGGTGCCCACGGCGATGGAGGTCTTCGACGCGGTCCTGGGCGATGCGCCCAACCAGGTCGACAAGCTCCGGGAGGACGTCCACGTGACTGCCGAGCCGTTGCTCGACGTCAAGGGCACCCCTGGCGAGGTCACCGAGGTGGGCCTGCGCTCCAACATCGACGTCGGGATCCAGTACCTCGCCGTCTGGCTGACCGGTCGCGGCGCTGTCGGCATCCACAACCTGATGGAGGATGCGGCGACTGCCGAGATCTCGCGCAGCCAGGTGTGGCAGTGGATCTACAACGACGTCGTCCTCGACGACACCGGTGAGAAGGTCACCACCGAGCTCGTGGAACGCCTCGTGGACGAGGTTGTGCCTACGCTCCCCGGAGCCGAGGACCGCAGCGTGGACTACACCGCGGCCAAGGACCTCTTCCTCGAGGTCGCGGTGGCCGACGACTACGTCGACTTCCTCACCGTCCCCGCCTACGAGGAAATGGCCTAACCGCCCCTCCCCCTCCGTGACGCCCGGTCGGCCGCTCCTGCGGTCGGCCGGGCGTTTCCAGTCCCCCTGTATGCCGCAACTCCCCCACCCGGAGCCCCTCTCGGTCGTCCTGGGCTGGGTCGCGGTGGGTGGGTTGTCCACATGGTCGGGTGGGGGTGGTGGGTTGTCCACAGATGGGTGCGTGGGGGTGGGGTGTGTCGGTGGTGACTCTTAGGATGTATGTACGAGGTCGGGTCGAGGGGATCTGGTCACAGCAGCAGCATCTGAGCGCACCTGGAGGGGGTGAGCGGGCATGGCGAAGAAGGCGGGATTATCAGCGGGCGGTGGTGGTGCTTCGGCCCGGCCGGTCCCGGGCGAGGGGCAGGTCGGGGCGGCCGCCTCGGGGACGCTGGCGGGCCAGGTCCGCGAGTTCGCAACTGCGTTGGTCGGTGCTGATCTGACTGGGTTGTCGGATGATGACCGGTTGGAGTTGCTGCGGTCTTTGGAGGATTTGTCCCGGTCGGTGGCGGGGGTGGGTGCTCGGGTGCAGGTGGCGTTCGCGGATTCGCAGTGGGATGCGCAGAAGGAGGCGGGGGTGCCGGTGCGGCGGCGGGCCCAAGCTGTGGCTGATGATCTGGCGACCGCGCGCAAGACCTCGCCGTATTGGGGGTCGCGGGAGCTGACCACCGCGAAGGCGCTGGTGGCCGAGTTGCCTAAGACGTTGGCGGCGTTGGAGTCGGGGGTGATCAACGGGTACCAGGCCAGGATCATTTCTGAGGCGACCACGACGCTGGACCCGCAGGACCGGGCGCAGATCGATACCCGGTTGGCGCCCAGGCTGGAGGGGATGTCCACCCGGGAGATCGGTGCTGCGGTGGCGGCGTTGGTGTATGAGCTGGACCCTGCAGGGTTCGTGAACCGGGCCCGGAAGGCCGCGCAAGACCGGGGGGTCTCGATCCGTCCGACCCCGGATGTGATGTCGTTGTTGAGCGCGCGGTTGCCGGCGCCGATGGGGATCGCTGCCTATAACGCTCTCCAGCAGCACGCGGTCACCGCGAGAGCCAGTGGGGATCCGCGCACGGTGAACCAGGTGATGGCTGATGAGGTGTTCGCCCGGTTGACCGGGCGCACGATCGTGGACGGGATCGATGTCGAGATCGGGCTCGTGATGAGCGACACGGCCCTGTTCGCCGGAGACAGCGACCCGGCTGACCTGATCGGGTACGGACCCATCCCCGCACCCCTGGCCCGCGACCTCCTACGCCCCCACGACCTCCAAGCACCCGCCCAGCCCGACCAGGAGCCCGCCGAGCCCGGCCAGGAGCCCGCCGAGGCGGGCGAGGACGCCGCACCGCCGCCGCCACGGGCGGCCGCGGGCGAGGCGGCCGGGGTCTGTCCGGACGGGGCGCGGTGCACCAGCTTCGACTGTGCCCTGCTCCACGGTCACCTCCCGACCAACACGCCATCACCCCTACCCGAGCCCGGCCCCGAGCCGGAGCCCCAACCGAAGTCGAAGTCGGAGCTTGGCCCTGAGCACGAGTCGCCCGGGGGTTCTGGGCTGAGCGGTTCGGGTGGGGCCTCGGTGGTGAAGGTGGCGCGGGCGTGGGTGCGGCGGTTGTACACCGACCCGGTGACCGGGACGTTGGTCTGTCGGGATCCGCGCAAACGGTTCTTCACCGGGGCTGCGCGGGCGTTCATCATCGCCCGGGACCGGACCTGTCGCACCCCGTGGTGCGGTGCCCCGATCCGCGACATCGATCACCTGATCCCGCACTCCGAGGGCGGGACCAGCACCGTGCAGGACGGGCAAGGGCTGTGCCAACGGTGCAACCTGGCCCGACACCGCGACCGGCAGAACACCCCCCAGGCCAGCGACTACCGCGGCCCCGGGGTACTGCTCGACACCCACCTCGGCCGACCACCACACACCGCCCAAACCCCTCACCGGACCGTCGAGAACCCAGATCACAGCGTCACGAGCTCAGACCAGTGCGCCAAGAGCTCAGATCACAGCGGGCATCGACCCACCGCCCGCAGCGACACCAGCCGCCGCAGCACCCACCACAGCAGCGACAGCGACGACGAACCAGCCAGCGCCTGAGCCCCCAGACGCCCCGGACCACCACCCCGAGGCGGCACCAACACGCCCGCGAGGGGGCGCGCCCACCTACGATGGCCTGAGCACCACCGTCACCGGTGACGAGCCGATGTCGACCAGGAGGGCAGGCATGTCCGAGAGCAGCGGCGTGGGCAGCGCTGCGAGCGTGCTTGCTGACCTGCGCGACATCATCCCCGCATCTCGCCTGCTCACCGATCCCAGCCAGCTCGCCACCTATGAGTGTGACGGCCTCGCGGCCTACCGAGTCACCCCCGCGCTGGTGGTGCTCGCCGACAGCGCGGACGAGGTCGCGGCCACCGTGACGGCCTGCGCCCGCCACCACGTCCCGTTTGTCGCGCGGGGCTCGGGCACCGGTCTCTCCGGAGGGGCCCTCCCCCACGCCGATGGCGTCCTCATCGTGACCAGCCGACTCCGCACGATCCACCGGGTCCGACCCGAGGATCAGCGCGCGGTCGTCGACACCGGCGTGATCAACCTGCAGGTCACCAAGGAATCGAGCCCGCAGGGCTACTACTTCGCACCGGACCCCAGCAGCCAGCAGATCTGCTCGATCGGCGGCAATATCGCCGAGAATTCCGGCGGGGCGCACTGCCTCAAGTACGGCTTCACCAGCAACCACGTGCTCGCCCTGGACCTTGTCACCCCGCAGGGCGACCAGGTCACCCTGGGCACCGAGGCTCCTGACGCCCCCGGCTACGACCTCGTGGGCGCCTTCGTCGGCTCGGAGGGCACCCTCGGGATCGCGACCAGCGCAACCGTCCGGCTGACCCGGCTCCCCGAAGAGGTCCGCACGGTCCTGGCCGGCTTCCACACCACCGACCAGGCCGGCGAAGCGACCTCGGCCATCATCGCCGCCGGCATCGTGCCCGCAGCCATCGAGATCATGGACGCCCTCGCCATCGAAGCCGCCGAGAAGGCGGTCAACTGCGGCTACCCCGAGGGCGCGGGTGCAGTCCTGGTCGTGGAGTTGGACGGCCCCACGCTCGAGGTAGAGCACGAGTTTCGCGAGGTGCACCGCCTCTGTCACGAGGCGGGCACCTTCGAGTTCCGGGTCGCCACCGATCCCGCGGAGCGCGCGGAGATCTGGCGCGGCCGCAAGTCTGCGTTCGCGGCGGTGGGCCGCATCTCCCCCGACTACATCGTCCAGGACGGCGTCGTCCCACGGACCTCGCTCTCCCAGGTCCTGCACCGGATGGGCGAGATCAGCGCCGAGCATGGCGTCCGCGTCGCCAACGTCTTCCACGCCGGCGACGGCAACCTGCACCCGCTCGTCCTCTTCGATGCCGCCGAGGATGGCGCTACCGAGCGCGCCGAGCAGGTCTCCGGGATGATCCTCGACCTTTGCATCGAGCACGGCGGTTCGATCACCGGCGAGCACGGTGTCGGGGCCGACAAGGCCAAGCACATGCCGAAGATGTTCACCGCTGACGACCTGGACACCATGCAGCTGCTGCGCTGCGCGTTCGACCCGGCGAGCGTCGCCAACCCCGGCAAGATCTACCCCACTCCCCGCCTCTGCGGCGAGCGTCCCCGCATCCGCCAGGGCGGGCACCCGTTGACCGGGGACGGGGTCGAGGTCTTCTGATGCATTCTCCCTTCGATCTCCTCGCCGGGACGTGTGCGCTGCGCGATCCGGAGGGCGCGGACCACGTCGACGGCGTGCCCGCACGCGTGATCGCCAGCCCCCGTGACGTGGGCGAGGTGTCCGCGCTGCTCCGGGCCTGCAGCGCCCACAACCTCGCCGTCGTCGTGCGTGGTCGCGGCAGCAAACTCACCTGGGGACACCCGCCCGAGCGGGTCGACGTGCTTCTCGAGACCACCGCGCTGGACCAGCTGGTCGAGCACTCTCGTGGCGATCTGATCGCCACCGCCGGGTCCGGTATGCCGCTTGCCCGCTTCCAGGAACACCTCGCCGACGGCGGCCACCAGGTGGTCGTCGACGACCTCGCCCACGACACTGCTGCGCCGACGAGCACCCCCGCGACCCGAGGTTCCACCCTCGGCGGTGCGATGGCCACCAACGTGGCTGGCCCGCGTCGCCTCTGGACCGGCGCCCTGCGAGACCTGATCATCGGCGTCCGCTTCGTGCGCGCCGACGGCACCCTCGCCAAGGCGGGCGGCAAGGTGGTCAAGAACGTCGCTGGCTACGACCTCGCCAAGCTGCTCACCGGGTCCTACGGCACCCTGGCCGTGATCACCGAGGTCACGGTCCGGCTCCACCCTCTCCCCGCAGCCTCGGCCTGGGTCGGCACGTCGGTGGAGCCCGGACGGCTCGACCGTGTGCTCGCCACCGTGATCGGCAGCCAGCTGGTCCCGACTGCCGTCGAGCTGCGCGTCCGTCCCGGCGTCCCTGCGGCGGTCGTCACCATGCTGTCGGGCACCACCGAGGGCGTGCAGGCCCGGGCCACCGCGCTGCAGCAGGTCCTGACCGACCTCGGCTGCGATGCGCGAGTGCATGATGCTCCGCCACCTTGGTGGGCGAGCCTGCTGCACCCCGGCCAGCGGGGAGGTCAGGCCCCCCCGGACGAGACCCGCCCCGTGCTGGTGCGCGCCACCGCTCGGCTCAGCGGTGTCGGTGCCCTGGCCAGGCAGATCGAGCGCGTGGGTGGGACCGCGGTGGGCTCGGCGGGGGTGGGCGTGCTCCACACGACCCTTCCCGCCGACGATGCCGCACCTGCAGCCGTCAGCAGCCTGCGTGAGCTCACTGGCTCGCTCGGCGGCTCCTGCGTGGTGCTCGATGCCCCACCAGAGTTGCGCCCCCGGCTCGATACCTGGGGGCCGGTCCCCGGCCTGGATCTCATGCGCCGGGTCAAGGCCGAGTTCGATCCTGGCCGCATCCTGGCCCCCGGACGCTTCGTAGGAGGGATCTGAGGATGTCCACGCCCAGAGATCGCCGGCGGAACCACCCGGCGCACCTCCCCACTCCCGAGGGGCTGTCCGAACGGGGCACACGGCATACCGACCTTGGGATGCCGACCGTGCGGGGCGACCGGAGCGAGGTCGTGGCCACGCCTGCCTTCGACGACCACCGACCCCCCAGCCCCGACCTGCTCGACGACTGCGTCCACTGCGGTTTCTGCCTGACGACCTGCCCGACCTACCAGCTGTGGGGCGAGGAGATGGACAGCCCGCGCGGCCGCATCGACCTCATCCGCGCCGCCAGCGAGGGCGCGCCGCTCACCGCCTCGACCGTGGACCACCTCGACGCCTGCCTGGGCTGTATGGCGTGCGTCACCTCCTGCCCGTCCGGCGTCCAGTACGACCGGATCATCGAGTCCACCCGCGCTCAGCTCGAGCGCCGCGTGGAGCGGCCGGCCGGGCAACGCGCGCTGCGGAAGTTGATCTTCTCGCTCTTCCCCTATCCCGCGCGTCTCCGGGCACTGCGCGGACCGCTCCGCCTGGCGCAGCGCTCAGGGGTGCTCGGCCTGGTCCGCCGCACCGGACTGGTGGGCCGCGTCAGCCCTGAGCTGGAGGTGATGCAGCAGCTGGCGCCACCGCTGGGACCGCGCGTCAGTGTGCCCGAGCGGACGCCCGCGGTCGGGCCCCGGCGGGCGGTGGTCGGGATGCTCACCGGGTGCGTGCAGCGCGAGTTCTTCGGCGAGGTGAACGCCGCGACGGCACGGGTGCTGGCGGCCGAGGGCTGTGATGTGATCGCGCCGCAGGCGCAGGGCTGCTGCGGTGCGCTCTCGGTGCACACCGGGCGCGAGGAGGAGGGGATCACCTTCGCCAGACGCCTGATCGACAGCTTCGAGGAGGCTGGTGTCGACCGCGTGGTCGTCAACGCTGCGGGGTGCGGTTCGACGATGAAGGACTATGTCCACCTGCTGGCCGACGACCCTGACTACGCCGCCCGGGCCCAGCGCTTCAGCGCGATGGTGCACGACTTCAGCGAGATCCTCGTGGACCTCGGACCGGTCGCCCAGCGCTCTGCGATCGTGGCTGCCCGGCCCGAGGGTGACCTCACCATCGCCTACCAGGACGCCTGCCACCTGCGGCACGCCCAGGGGGTGGTGAGCCAGCCGCGCGAACTGCTTCGCGGCATACCGGAGGTGCGGTTGGTCGAGATCGCCGATGCCGAGATCTGCTGCGGCTCGGCGGGTGTCTACAACATCCTCAACCCGGAGCCGGCGACCGAGCTGGGAGACCGAAAGGCCGCCGCCATCCTGGACACCGGGGCGGACCTGATCGTGACCGCCAACCCGGGATGCCTGATGCAGATCAGCCAGGCGCTGGAGCGCGCGGGCCGACCGGTGCCGATCAGGCACACGGCCGTGGTGCTGGACGCGGCTCTGCGCGGGGACCCAGTGCTCTGACCTGCGCGGACGTCACCGGCTCACCCACCAATGACATCGGGCCGGGCGCCTGTGCGGCGCCCGGCCCGATCCTTCCGGTGGAGCTGAGGGGATTCGAACCCCTGACCCCCTCCATGCCATGGAGGTGCGCTACCAACTGCGCTACAGCCCCGTGAAGGAGCCCGTGAGGACTGGACTACTTTACCCAGCCCGCGCGACGATCTCCAAATCGCGGTTCAGCGATCGGTGACGCTGCCCACGGAGTCGGTCACGCCGACGTTCCAGGCGTCCAGACGCCAGCCGGTCCGGTGCTCGACCAACTCAGCCCAGTGGCAGTTGCGCAGCCCCACGAGGGCGGTCCAGGCGAGCTGGCGGTCCATGCCCAGCACGCTGGCGACGAGCATCCGGCTGGCCACCCCGTGCGTGGCGATCACCGCGGTATCCCCCTCCTCGAGCCGCCGCTCCAGGTCATCGAAGGCCTCCCGCACCCGGCGCTGCACCTCGACGACCCGCTCCCCCGTCTCACCGCGACGGGGATCCTCGCCGCGATCCAGGGCGGCGACCACCTGGGGGTAGCGCGCCACGACGTCGGTGTGCTTCATCCCCTGCCAAGCACCGACATCGATCTCGCGCAGCCTGCGGTCGTGCTCCACCCGCAGCCCGGTCAGATCGGCCAACGCGTCGGCCGTGTCCGAGGCGCGGGCCAGGTCGCTGGCGATCAGGCGCGTCACCCCCTTGGTCGACAGCATCTCGGCGGCCGCGGCCGCCTGCTCACGGCCACGCGCGGACAGGTGGCTGTCCAGCTGGCCCTGATAGATCCCGCTCGCATTGTGGTCGGTCTCGCCGTGCCGCCACACGATCACCCTGCGCACATGGCCCCCTGGGTCAGTCGTCAGGGTCGGCGTCGGGCAGCTCGATCGGAGGGCAGTCCTTCCAGAGCCGCTCGAGGTCGTAGAACTCGCGGTCCTCCTCGTGCATGACGTGCACGACGATGTCACCGAAGTCCAACAGCACCCAGCGACCCTCACGCTGGCCCTCGCGGCGCAACGGCTTGGAGCCGAGGGTGTGCAGGCGCTCCTCGACGGCGTCCACGACCGCGCTCACCTGCCGCTCGCTGGGCGCCGAGGCGATGACGAAGACGTCGGTCAGAGCCAGTTGACTGGTGACGTCCAGGGCGAGGACCTCCTTGGCCAACTTGTCCTGGGCCGCCACGGCGGCGGCCAGGGCGAGCTCACGGGCACGAGGGGTGGCGCTCACGCGGTGTCCTCCCGGTAGAGGCGGTACTTGCCGATGTACTGGACGACGCCGTCGGGCACCAGATACCAGACGGGCTCCCCGTCGGCTGTCCGGTCACGGCAGTCGGTGGAGGAGATCGCCATCGCGGGGACCTCCAGGAGCGTGACCCGGTCCTCGGGCAGGCCCGCCCCGGACAGCACGTGCCCCGGGCGGGTCACGCCGACGAAGTGCGCCAGCTCGAACAGCTCGTCGGCGCCCTTCCAGGACAGGATCTCAGCCAGCGCGTCGGCGCCGGTGATGAAGAAGATCTCATCGTCCGGACGCTCGGAGCGCAGGTCGCGCAGCGTGTCGAGCGTGTAGGTCGGACCGTCCCGGTCGACGTCGACGCGGCTCACGGTGAAGCGGGGGTTGGAGGCCGTGGCGATCACGGTCATCAGGTAGCGGTGCTCGGCCGGCGTGACCTTGGTGACGTCCTTGCGGTAGGGCTGGCCGGTGGGGACGAAGACGACCTCGTCCAGGTGCAGCAGGTGGGCGGCCTCGCTCGCGGCGACGAGGTGGCCGTGGTGGATGGGATCGAAGGTCCCACCCATCACTCCCAGGCGCATCAGTGGGTGCTGTCCCGCCCGGCCTGCGGGTGGTGACCCTCGCCCTCCGCGATGCCGTGCGGGTCAAGCGCGAGGGTGTTGCGGAAGGCCCACAGCACGGCGAGCAGCCCCATCAGGGCGGTGAGCGCGATCACGCCGAACCAGATCGGGGCGAACGGAAGCTCGTTGACCACGGGGTGGCCGCCCTCGGCGGCGAGCACGACCTCGGAGAACGCAGACGTCATACGGGCACTCTACCGTGCGGCCCCGACGCCACGACATACAGTGGGCGCATGCGCGCCGCGTCCCCACCCCACCTCACGGTTGTCGTGCCCATGTACGACGAAGCGGACGTGCTGCCCCTGTTCGTGGAGCGGCTGCGTCCGGTGCTGGACGGGATCGGCGAACCCTACGAGCTGATCGCCGTCGACGACGGCAGCGCGGACCAGACGCCAGTCCTGCTCCAAGCGGCGAGGCGAACCTGGCCCGAGCTGCGCGTGCTTCGGCTGCGCGCCAACGCCGGGCATCAGGCCGCGATCTCGGCCGGCTTGGCCGCCTCCCGCGGCGACTGGGTGGTCACTCTGGATGCCGACCTCCAGGACCCGCCTGAGGTGATCCCGCAGATGCTGGAGGCCGCCCGCGAGGAGGGCGCGGACGTCGTCTATGGGGTGCGCTACGACCGGTCCAGCGACAGCGCCTTCAAGCGGGGCAGCGCGCATCTCTTCTACGCCACCATGCGGGCCATGGGTGCCTCCGGCGCACCCGACAACGCCGGTGACTACCGGTTGATGTCCCGCGCCACCGTCGACGCCGTCAACGCGCTGCCCGAGGAGCACCGCGTGCTCCGGCTGGTCGTCCCCGCCCTGGGCTTCCCCTCGACCTCGGTCGGCTACCGCCGGGAGGAACGCGCCGCCGGCACCAGCAAGTACCCGCTGGCCAAGATGCTGCGCCTGACCCTCGACTCGATCACCGGCTTCTCGATCGCGCCGCTGCGGCTGGCGACCTGGTTCGGTCTCGGCGGCTTCCTGCTGGCCATCGGCCTCCTCGCCTACGCCCTGATCGCCAAGGTGTCTGGGCTGACGGTCGCCGGCTGGACCTCAACCGTGGTGATCGTGGCCGCCTTCAGCGCGGTTCAACTGCTCTGCCTGGGTCTGCTCGGGGAGTACGTCGGCCGGATCTACTCCACCCTGCAGCGCCGGCCGACCTACTACGTGGCGCACGACTCCCTCATCGATTCCCGTCCTGATGCGCCACGGGTCGACGCGCCCACAGCACCAGCGACACTCCCCGCAGCCGACCCAGCCCGGGCAGGCGGTCCAGGCTGACCGCGGCCCCCAGCGCGCGGTTGAGCCACCACGGCGGATCGTCCAGGTCCGAGCCGCTGCTCGCCTTCCGGCGCAGGGCGACGAGGGGGCGCAGCAGCACCATCCAGGAGCGGCGTCCCACGACCTGGAAACCGGCGCCGGTCAGCAGCGCCACCAGCTCCGCCTCGGTGTAGCGCCGCACATGACCCACGGCCTCGTCGTGGGCCGACCACAGCCGCATGTCCACGGGCACCGTCACCACCAGCGCACCACCGGGCCGCAGCACCCGGTAGATCTCCCGGGCCGCAGCCCCGTCGTCCTCGAGGTGCTCGAGCACGTCAAGGGCAATCACCAAGTCCAGGCTCGCCCCCGCGACCGGGAGCCGGGTGGCGTCCCCGCGCAGGACCGGTATGCCGCGACTCGCCGCGACCTGCGCGCCCTCCGGGGTGTACTCGAGGGCGACGGCGTCCCAACCGAGCGAGGTCAGCACCCGGGTGTTTCCCCCTCCCGCAGCACCGACGTCCAGGGCCTTCCCCGACGGGAGCCAGGCGACGAGGCGGCGCAGGATATGCCGGCGCTCGGCATACCACCAGTGCCGGTCCTCGACCTCGGTGAGCATCCTCATCTCGGCGCGTCCATACCGCCTGAGACTAGTCAGCGGATCTGGCCGTCGCCCTCCAGAACCCACTTGGTGGTGGTCAGCTCCGGAAGCGCCATGGGGCCACGGGCGTGCAGTTTCTGGGTCGAGATGCCGATCTCGGCGCCGAAACCGAACTCACCGCCGTCGGTGAACCGGGTGGAGGCGTTGACCAGCACCGCCGCGGCGTCGACCTCGGTCGTGAACCGGCGGGCGGCGACCCGGTCGGAGGTGACGATCGCCTCGGTGTGCCCGCTGGTGTGCTCCTGGACATGCTCGATCGCCGCGTCGAGGTCGTCCACCACCCGGGCGGAGATGTCGAGGGACAGGAACTCGGTGTCATCGTCCTCGTCGGTGATGGCGACGTGCTCGGCGCCGGCCGCTGCGGCATACCGGGACATCTCCTCATCGCCGTGCACGGTGACGCCGGCCTGCGCGAGGCGCGCCATGATCTGTGGCAGCACGCGCTCGGCTGCGTCGCGGTGGACGAGGAGGGACTCGGCTGCGTTGCAGACCGAGGTGCGGTGCGTCTTGGAGTTGGTGACGATCTCGACCGCCATCTCGGTCTCGGCTCCGGCGTCGACGTAGACGTGGCAGTTGCCGACCCCGGTCTCGATCACCGGCACCGTCGACTCGGTGACGACGGTGCGGATCAGGCCCGCTCCCCCACGCGGGATGACCAGGTCCACCAGCCCCCGGGCCGTCATCAGCGCACGTCCCGCATCGTGCCCACCTTCGGTCAGCAGGTTGATCGCATCCGGGTTCAGGCCCTGCCGCTCGAGCTCGGCGCGCAGGGCACCCACGAGCGCGGCGTTCGTCGAGGCCGCCGCCGAGCCACCGCGCAGGATGACCGCGTTGCCGCTCTTGAGCCCCAGCCCGGCAGCGTCCACGGTGACATTGGGACGGGCCTCGTAGATCATCCCGACCACCCCCATCGGCACGCGCACCTGCCGGATCTGCAGACCGTTGGCCAGGGTCGAGCCGCGGACCACCTCGCCCACCGGGTCGGGCAGCGAGGCGACGTCGCGCAGGGCGTCGGCGACGGCGTGCACCCGGTCGGCGTCGAGGGTGAGCCGGTCCAGCAGGTTCGACGGGAGCCCCTTGTCCTGGCCACGCCGGAGGTCCTCGGCGTTGGCCGCCACGACCTGCTCGGTCGCCGCATCGATAGCGTCCGCGAGCCCCACGAGCGCGGCGTCTTTCTGCGACCGGGTCAGCAGCGCGAGCTGCCGGGCGGCGACCCGCGCGCGGCGGGCGATGTCGTGCACGTGCTCGACGACGTCCTCGGGGATCGGGGTGGTGCTCATCGGGCAGAACTCCTCAGGTGCGGGGTGTGGTCTTCGGGGACGGTCTTGCAGGTATGCCGTGTGGCCAGCTCGCTCAGAGCACGACCAGGTCGTCGCGGCGGACGACGGGACGGGCGGCGGGCGCGCCGCTGCGCAGCCGGGTGCCGCGCTCCAGGCGTTGACCGACCAGAGGCCGCAGCTCCTCGGCGTCATAGCCCACCAGCCCGCGGGCGACCGGATGACCGTCCGGGGCGCACAGGTCGACCGTGTCACCCGCGGTGAAGCGGCCCTCGATCCGGGTGACGCCCACGGGCAGCAGCGAGGTCTGGCGGCCGACCACCGCCGCGACCGCGCCGTCGTCCAGCACGAGCCGACCGGAGATGCCGCTGGCGTGGGCCAGCCAGCGTCGGCGGGCAGGGTTCTTGCGACCGGTCGGGGTGAACAGCGTGCCGATGTCGTCACCGGCGAGCGCCGCCACGACGCGGTCAGTGCTGGTCAGCAGCACGCTGATCCCCTCGGCGGTAGCCATCTGGGCCGCCGCCACCTTGGTCGCCATCCCGCCCGTCCCGACGGTCGAGCCGACGCCCGCGATGTCCACGTGCGCGATCTCCTCGGCCGAGCCGACGACCGGGATGCGCTGGGAGGCTGGGTCGCGGGGGTGGCCGTCATAGAGCGCGTCCACGTCGGAGAGCAGCAGCATGGCGTCGGCGTTCACGAGGTGGGCGACGAGAGCGGCGAGCCGGTCGTTGTCGCCGAAGCGGATCTCGTCGGTGGCCACGGTGTCGTTCTCGTTGATGATCGGAACCACCTCCAGCTCGAGCAGGCGCTCGAGGGTGCGGGAGGCGTTGACGTAGTGGCTGCGCCGGTGCATGTCGGCCGCCGTCAGCAGCACCTGCCCGACCTGGACCCCGGCCATCGTGAAGGCCTGCGTGTAGGCAGTCATCAGCAGCCCCTGTCCAGCGCTGGCCGCCGCCTGCTGGGTCGCGAGGTCCTTGGGGCGCTTGCTCAGCCCCAGCGGGCTGATCCCGGCGGCGATCGCGCCGGAGGAGACGAGGACGACCTGGGTGCCGGAGAGTGCCCGGGTGGCCAGCGCGGTGGCCAGCGCCTGGAGTCGGAAGCCGTCGAGCCCGCCCTGCGCTCCGGTCAGCGAGGACGATCCGACCTTGACGACGAGACGACGGGCGTCCCGGATCGCGGCGCGGTCGACGGAGGCGTACATGAACCGAATACTATTCCACCACTGCACATATTCATGCATCGATGCTCGGGGCGTAGGTTGGTCTCATGCCGGTCTCACCGCACATCGCCCGCCTGCGCGCGCAGGTGGGGCACGATCTGCTCCTCCTCCCCTCGGTCGGCGTCCTGCCCGAGGACGACGCCGGCAGGGTCCTGCTGGTGCGGCAGACCGACTTCGGGACCTACGGCACGATCGGTGGCGCGGTCGATGAGGACGAATCCCCTGCCGACGCGGCCCGTCGGGAGGCACGTGAGGAGACCGGGCTGGAGGTCGAGCTCACCGGAATCCTCGCCGCGCTGGGTGGCCCCGACTTCCGGATCACCTACCCCAATGGCGACCGCACCGCCTACGTCTCAGTCCTGTATGCCGCTCGCGTCACCGGCGGCCTGGCGCGCCCGGACGGGGCGGAGACCGACGACCTGAGGTGGTTCACCCGCGAGGAACTGGCCGCAGCCCACGCGCCGCTGGGCGACTTCGCCCGGGCGACCTTCCGGGCCTTGGACTGGATCTGACCAGCCCCTGGCTCATGCCGACCCGGTCTTCTCGCGGTGGCTACAGCCCGGCCAGCAGCAAGGCCGTCTTAGCCCGTCGTTGAGCTCTTCACGGGTGCGGCGGATACGGCGTTCGCGCGTCTTCTCCTGCTGTGCATCCTCGACCCAGCAGATGAACTCATTGCGCGCCAGCGGAGTGATGTCCTCCCAGGCTGCCAGCGCCGAGTCGTCGTCACGCAGGGCCTCCCCCAGGTCGGGCGGCAGGTCGTGCACGACCCCACCTGAGACGCTCGCCTTCGACGTCGCCATGCCGCGCTCCTTCCGAGTAGGCCGCACGAGGCAAGGTTACTCGCGCCCTAGTAGGCCCAGGCAAGGTTACTCACGCCCTAGTAGGCCCAGGCAAGGTTACTCACGCCCTAGTAGGCCCAGGCAAGGTTACTCACGCCCTAGTAGGCCCAGGCAAGGTTACTCACGCCCTAGTAGGCCCAGGCAAGGTTACTCACGGTAGACAAGGCAATATCCATGACATTGCGTGAGCAACCTTGCATTGCCAGCAACCTTGCATTGCCAGCAACCTTGCCGCGCATCACGAGCCACGTACCCGCCGGCCTGACTCACCCGGTCAGGCGCCGAGGCTCACTCAGGGTCGGTCCACTTGCCGGCCTTGCGCTCGGCAGCCAGCTCCTGGCGCGCCTGCTCCGCAGCGTCCATCTTGTCGTGGAAGGCCTCGCGCTTCTGGGCACGGGTCGGGCGGGAGCGATCATCGAGCCGCAGGTCGGTGCCGCGGCGGCCGAGCAGCTCGGCCCCGGTGGCCATCGTCGGCTCCCAGTCGAAGACGACCGCATCGTCCTCTGGCCCGATGAGCACGGTCGACCCGGCCACCGCACCGGCCTTGAGGAGTTCCTCCTCGACGCCGAGCCGGTTGAGCCGGTCGGCGAGGTAGCCGACGGCCTCGTCGTTGGCGAAGTCGGTCTGGCGCACCCACCGGGTGGGCCGCTCCCCCACGATCCGGAAGAGCTCGCCCTCGTGGGTGTTCTCGCGGACCACTTCGAAGCCGGTGTCGTCGATGGCCTTGGGTCGGATCACGGTCCGCGTCGGCTCGATGACGATCTGCTCCTCACGGGCCCGCTTGACGTGCGCAGCGAGGGAGTAGGTCAACTCCTTCAGGCCCTGGTGCGCCACCGCGGAGACGATGTGCACCTCATAGCCCTGCTCCTCCAGGTCCGGCTGCACCATCTCGGCCAGCTCCCGGGCCTCGGGAACGTCGGCCTTGTTCAGGACGACCACGCGCACCCGCTCGGCCAGTGGGATGCCACCGAGCTGCCCGTGCGGGACGTACTCCGCGAGCTCGTGCTCAATGACCTCCAGGTCGGTCATCGGGTCCCGGCCGGGCTCCAGCGTCGCGCAGTCGATCACGTGCACCAGCACGTGGCACCGCTCGACGTGCCGCAGGAACTGCAGGCCCAGTCCCTTGCCCTCGGAGGCCCCGGGGATCAGGCCGGGCACGTCGGCCACGGTGAAACGCTCACCACCGGCAGTCACTACACCGAGGTTGGGCACCAGCGTGGTGAAGGGGTAGTCGGCGATCTTCGGCTTGGCTGCTGACAGCACGCTGACCAACGAGGACTTACCGGCAGATGGGAAGCCGATCAGCGCGACATCAGCCAAGGTCTTCAGCTCGAGAACGACCTCCGCCTCCTCACCGGGCTCACCGAGCAGCGCGAAGCCGGGCGCCTTGCGTCGAGGGCTGGCCAGCGCCTTGTTGCCCAGCCCGCCGCGACCGCCCCCGGCGGCGACGTACTCGGTGCCGTCGCCGACCAGGTCGGCCAGCACCTCACCACCACGGGTGGTCACCACGGTCCCGCTCGGCACGGGCAGGATGAGGTCTTCCCCCTGGGCGCCATTGCGCTCACCGCCCTCCCCCGGCTTGCCGTTGGGGGCGGTCCGGTGCGGGCCGTGGTGGTAGTCGATCAGGGTGGTGACCTGTGGGTCCACTCGGAGCACGATGTCCCCGCCCCGGCCGCCATTGCCGCCGTCGGGGCCCCCCAGGGGCTTGAACTTCTCACGGTGCACGGAGGCCACCCCGTGGCCGCCGTTTCCTGCCCTCAGGTGCAGCACGACGCGGTCGACGAAGTTGGCCATGACGGACATCCTCTCTCACAAGATCAGGTGGCCCGCGCAGAAGGGCCGGGGAAAGCGCGACGCCGGTGGGTCCCCGTGGGTCCCACCGGCGTCGCGGCGTGAGTTGTGTGTGTCGGGCCTCAGACCTCGACGGTCTCGGCGACTTCGCCGACGACGTTCACGGTCTTGCGGCCGCGCTTGGAGCCGAACTCCACGACGCCCGGGACGAGAGCGAACAGCGTGTCGTCCTTGCCGCGGCCGACGCCCTCACCGGGGTGGAAGTGCGTGCCGCGCTGGCGGACGATGATCTCGCCGGTGCCGACGACCTGGCCGCCGAAGCGCTTGACGCCGAGGCGCTGGGCGTTCGAGTCGCGACCGTTGCGGGTCGAGGACGCACCCTTCTTGTGTGCCATCTCAATGCCTCCTGGGCTTGCAGTCTCGGTATGCGGCGACGCTCAGGCGTCGATCGCGGTGATCTTGATCTGGGTGAGCGGCTGGCGGTGGCCCTGGCGCTTCTTGTACCCGGTCTTGTTCTTGAACTTCTGGATGACGATCTTGGGGCCCTTGGCGGCGCCCATGACCTCAGCCTTGACGACGGCCTTGCCCAGGGCGTCGGCGTCGGTGGTGACGGTCGAGCCGTCGACCAGCAGGACGGGGGCGAGCTCGACGGTGTCGCCGGCGGAGATGCCGTCCGAGACCTTGTCGATGGTCAGGACGTCGCCGACGGAGACCTTCTCCTGACGGCCGCCAGCACGGACGATCGCGTACACGTTGAACTCACTTCCTGCGTTTGCGTTGATGGGGTCTTCAGCTCCCGGTGGGTCGGGCCGAGCCACCGGCGACCAGGCGCCAACCTGATCGACGTTGTCTGCGAGACCCGTCCCCGGAACCGGGGCGAACCGACGCACCAGCCTACCGTGTCCGGGCCCCCGACTCCAAACCGAGGACCGTATGTCGTGTGCGCTCAGTCGGTCGCGTTCGACGGGGTGGCTGACTGCTCCTCGCTCGCCACCTCGAGCGCACCGGTGGGCGGGCCCGCGGGGGCCGAGACCCGACCACGCCGACGACGCTTGGGAGCCGGCGCCGATTCGACCTGAGCCGGCTCAGGTGCTGCCGGCTCGCTCGGTGCCGCCTCGCTCGGTGCCGCCTCGCTCGGTGCCGCCTCGTCGGCGACGGCCTTCGCAGTCGCCTCGGCAGCCTCGGCACCTGCACCGGCGTTCAGCGCCGCAGCGTGGGCGGCCGCGGCGATCTGAGCCGGGGTAGGGCCGTTGGGGTTGGGGGTGGGCAGCACGTTCTTGCCCTCGGTGGACGACCCGTTGCCGTTGCCGGAACCGTTGCCCGACCCGTTGCTGGACCCATTACCGGAGGAACCATTGCCGCGTCCCTTCCCACGACCACGCTTGGTGCCACCACCGTTACCCGAGCCCGACCCGCCGCTGCCGCTGTCACCGTCGTTGCCGCCACTGCGGGCGACCGGCTCGCTCTGCACGATGACGCCGCGGCCGTGGCAGTGGGTGCAGTTCTCGGAGAAGACCTCAATCAGCCCCGACCCGACGCGCTTACGGGTCATCTGGACCAGGCCCAGCGAGGTCACCTCGGCCACCTGGTGCTTGGTGCGGTCCCGGCCCAGGCACTCCAGCAGCCGCCGGACGACGAGGTCGCGATTGCTCTCCAGCACCATGTCGATGAAGTCCACCACGATGATGCCGCCGATGTCGCGCAGCCGCAGCTGGCGGACGATCTCCTCGGCCGCCTCGATGTTGTTCTTGGTGACCGTCTCCTCCAGGTTGCCCCCGGAGCCGGTGAACTTGCCGGTGTTGACGTCGACGACGGTCATCGCCTCGGTGCGGTCGATGACCAGCGACCCG
Source organism: Ornithinimicrobium pulveris (assembly GCF_050261105.1). Classification (GTDB taxonomy): domain Bacteria; phylum Actinomycetota; class Actinomycetes; order Actinomycetales; family Dermatophilaceae; genus Ornithinicoccus. Next base: position 2,102,405 of record NZ_CP189837.1, read on the forward strand.
CCGGACGGCAGCCAGACCTTGCGGTCCATCGCCTTGGCGATCGCCTCGTGCACCCGGTAGGTGGTGAAGACGTCGGTGGTGCCGGTGTACTTCTCGACCCGGTCGGCCAGGTCGGGGGCCACGTCGTCGATGTAGCGCTTGACCTCGGTCCAGGCCTGCTCGCCGGAGACGACCAGCTTGGAGAAGTCCTCGGTGAAGACGTCCCGGATGACCCGGACCGTCATGTCCGGCTCACCGTGCAGGAGCGCCGGGGCGTTGGTGCCCTTGGCCTGCGCGGCCTTGCTGATCCGCTCCCAGGTGCGGGTGAGGCGCTCGACGTCGGCGCGCAGCTCGGCCTCGGAGGCGCCCTCCGCGGCGGTGCGGACGATCACGCCGGCATCGGCGGGGACGACCTCCTTGAGGATCTTCTTCAGCCGCGCCCGCTCGGTGTCGGGCAGCTTGCGCGAGATGCCGGTCATCGCGTTGCCGGGCACATACACCAGGAACCGGCCGGGCAGCGAGACCTGCGAGGTCAGCCGCGCGCCCTTGTGCCCGATCGGGTCCTTGGTGACCTGCACCAGGACCGACTCCCCGGACTTCAGCGCGTTCTCGATGCGCTTGGGTTCGTTGTCCAGGCCAGCTGCGTCCCAGTTGACCTCACCGGCGTAGAGCACCGCGTTGCGGCCCTTGCCGATGTCGACGAAGGCGGCCTCCATCGAGGGCAGCACGTTCTGCACCCGGCCCAGGTAGACATTGCCGGCCATCGTGCTCTGCGCAGAGCGGGAGACGTAGTGCTCGACAGGCACGCCGTCCTCCAGGACCGCGATCTGAGTCCGGTCCTCCAGGCCCCGGACGACCATCACCCGGTCGACGCTCTCGCGCCGGGCCAGGAACTCGGCCTCGGTGATGATCGTGCGTCGACGCCCAGCCTCACGGCCCTCCCGGCGGCGCTGGCGCTTGGCCTCCAATCGAGTGGAACCCTTGACCGAGGTCACCTCGTCCCGGGCCGAGCCCGAGCCGCTCTCCCCCGACCGGCGACGCCGCCGCCGGCGGGTGCTGCTCGCCCCGTCACCCTCGCCGTCGCCGGCGTTGTCGTCCGAGCCGCTGCCCGAGGAGGCGTCCGCGTCCTCGCTCTTGCCGCGGCCCTTGCGGCTGCGGCGCCGGCGCGAGCTGGAGCCGGACTCCTCGGAGTCCTGAGAGTTCGCGTCGTCGCTGTCCGCCCCTTCGCCCTGGCCACCCTTGTCAGCGGAGGACGTGGAGTTCGAGCTCGTGCCCTCACCAGAATCGTCCCCGGACTGCTGGCCGTCGGCGTCCTCGCCCTGGCCCTTGCCACGGCTGCTACGGCCCTTGCCTCCCCGCCGGCGGCGCCGGCCACGGGTCGAGTCCTCGGAGCCCTCGCCCTGCTCCTCGTTGGTGTCGGCGTCCTCGCCGGTGTTCTGCTCGTCGCTGGCCTCGGCGTCAGCGGCCGACCGCTCCTGCGGCGCCGTCACCCCGGACGTCGCGCGCCGAGAGCGGCGCTTGGGCAGATCGCTCAGGTCAGGCGCCTGGAAGAGCAGCCCGAAGGCGTTCGCCGTCGGCGCGCTCGCGCTCTCGTCGTCGCTGGCGTCGGCGTCGCTGGTGTCGTCGTCGCTCGTGTCGGCGTCGCTGGTGTCGTCGTCGCTCGTGTCGGCGTCGTCAGCGGAGGCATCCTCGTCGCCACCCTGGGTGCCCCTGTCCCGCTGCTCGGTCTGCCCCTCGACGTCCTCGTCGACGGCGCCGACCCCGAACAGGGCCTGGGCGGTGGAGGTCAGTTCGGCTGCGCGTTCCGCGCGGTCTGCTTCGCCCTGGGGCGTGGTGGTGCGTTCGTCAGACACGAGGTGTCCTTCCAGGCCGAGCCCGGGTAGCCCACACCGCGGAGCCGCGTAGGGCTCGCTCCCCGCGTCGGCGGGTGCAGTCGTCCGGGCGGTCGCCGCGGACGGAAGTCGTCCAGGTTGCCTCGGCCGGTTCGCGCTGGGCGCGGCACCGTCGGGCCGGCGGGAACTCGACGCTGTCTGCGCGTCTCGCGTGCGAAAGGTCGCACCACGTGGGTTCGAGCCGGGTCGGGCAGCGGTGTGACACTCTGCCCAGCCGCTCGTCAGTATCTCACACCGGTGGCGTCCCGACCGTGTCCGCCACGTCCACGCCGTCGACCGGCCCCTGCCGCAGGCGGGTGCTCACCGGCCGCGGCCAGTCCTCCCGCGACACCTCCCGCAGGGCCGTCCAGATCTCCTCCGGGCGCACCGTCGGGGTGGTATGCCGCAGGCTGGCCAGGAGCACCACGTCCCCCTCGGCGGCGGGCACCCCGGCCACCGGCTCAGCAGCGACCACCAGGTCCAGGATCGCCGCCCGGACGTCGATGTCGCGCGGCCCCTTCTTCATCATCCGGGTCACGAGGAGTTCTCCCCGGCCCAGGAGTGCGGTGACGGCGGACGCCATACGGGACTCGGCGACCTCACCCTCCGCTGGTGGCGGGGCCTCCCCGGCGCGGAAGCGCATCGCCCACACGCTGCCCTGCAGCGCATCCGCCAGGGCACCCGGCTGATCGGCGGCGTCGACCACCTCGAGCACGTCCAGCCCGTCCGGCAGCGCCGCATCCAGGCGGGCCGCCACCTCCGCCGGGTCGACCACCTGCGTGACCGAGATCTCGACGTACTCGGCCTCACTCGCAGCGCCGGTCGGCGCAGCGTTGGCGTAGGAGATCTTGGGGTGGGGATGGAAGCCGCCGGAGAAGGCCATGGGCAACCGGGCCAGCCGGACCGCGCGCTCCAGCGCCCGCTGGAAGTCGCGGGTGGAGGTGAACCGCATCCGGCCCCGCTTGGCGTAGCGGATACGCAGCTTCTGGACGGCGGGCTCGGGCGCGGGGCCCTCGGGGACGCGTCGGGATCCGGCCATGGGCGCACAGGTTACCTGCGCGCGAGGTGGCGATGCCCACGCCGACCACGTGGCCCACGCCACACGCACGCGATAGCGCAGCTGCGGCATACGGTCGCTAATCTAGGTGGCGAACTCGATGCCGAGTCCGACCGATCGGGACTCGTGCGGACCCCCCGCGCCTCCCGAGCGGGCCGTCGTCCCCCGTCCCATCGACCGTTCGAGGAAACCCAGTGCGCGTCCACAACTTCTCCGCAGGCCCCGCCACCATGCCGCTCGAGGTGCTCGAGCGCGCCCGGGATGAGATGACCGACTGGCGTGGGTCCGGGATGTCGGTGATGGAAATGTCCCACCGCAGCAAGGAGTTCGTCGGGATCGCCGCCGAGGCCGAGGCTCGCCTGCGCTCGCTGCTGCAGGTGCCGGACGACTACGCCGTCCTGTTCCTCCAGGGCGGGGCGACCGGCCAGTTCGCCGGCATCCCCCTCAACCTCACCGCGCCCGGCGCGGCGGCCGCCTACGTCAACACCGGCGCGTGGAGCGCCAAGGCGATCGGCGAGGCCAAGAAGTATGTCGACGTCCGCGTGATCGCTGATGAGAAGGACTCCAACTACGCCAGCGTGCCCGCGGAGGGGACGCTGGAGGTCCCCGGCGATGCGGCATACCTGCACTACACGCTGAACGAGACCATCGGCGGCGTCGAGTTCCCCTACGTGCCCGATGCTGGCGAGGTGCCGCTCGTCACCGACGCAAGCTCCACCATCCTGTCCCGGCCCCTGGACGTGACCCGCTTCGGCGTGATCTACGCCGGCGCGCAGAAGAACCTCGGGCCCTCCGGCATCACCGTGGTGATCGTCCGCCGCGACCTGCTCAACCGGGCTCGCGAAGACGTCCCGGGCGCGCTCGACTGGTCGGCGATGGCGCAGGCCGACTCGATGCTCAACACGCCCCCGACCCTGGCGTGGTACCTCGTCGGCCTGGTCCTGGAGTGGGTCGAGCAGCAGGGCGGGCTGACCGAGATGGGCCGCCGCAACCAGGCCAAGGCCGACCTCCTGTATGGCGCGATCGACGGCTCGGACTTCTACTCCAACCCTGTCGAGCCGGCCGCCCGGTCCTGGATGAACGTCCCCTTCCTGGTGCCCGACCCCGCCCTGGAGAAGCCCTTCGTGGCCGCCGCCGCCGAGGCCGGGCTCTCGGGGCTGGGCGGACACCGTAGCGTCGGCGGGATGCGCGCGAGCATCTACAACGCCATGCCGATCGAGGGCGTGCAGGCCCTCGTCGACTTCATGACCGACTTCGAGAAGCAGAACGGCTGAGCACCCGATGAGCAACGGCACCTACCCGATCAAGACCCTCAACGCGATCTCCCCGATCGGCCTGCAGCGGCTGGACCGCGACGTCTTCGACATCGGCACCGAGATCGAGAACCCGCGGGGCATCCTGGTGCGGTCCGCGGACCTGCACTCGATGGAGATCCCCGACAGCCTGTATGCCGTAGCGCGCGCGGGTGCGGGCACCAACAACATCCCGATCGAGGAGATGGCTGCCCGCGGGATCCCGGTCTTCAATACCCCCGGCGCCAACGCGAACGCGGTCAAGGAGCTGGTGATCGCCGGCATGCTGCTCGCGGCTCGCAACCTCTACCACGCGGCGGAGTACACCCGCGACCTCGTGGTCGAACAGGGCCTGAGCGGTAAGGAGCTGGATGTCCAGGTGGAGGCCGGCAAGAAGAAGTACGCCGGCTTCGAGCTGCCCGGCCGCACGCTCGGGGTGGTCGGCCTGGGTGCGATCGGCGTCCTGGTGGCCAATGCGGCCCAGTCGTTGGGCCTTCGGGTGCTGGGCTATGACCCCGCCGTCACGGTCAAGGCCGCCTGGCAGCTCTCCCCCAACGTCGAGCAGGTGACCAGCGTCGAGGAACTCTTCTCCCGGTCGGACCTGGTGACCCTGCACGTGCCGCTGATCGAGGCCACCAAGGGCCTGGTCGACGCCGACCGGCTCGCGCTGATGCCGGCCGGTGGCGTGCTGCTGAACTTCGCCCGCGGCGGCGTGGTGGATGAGTCCGCCGTGCTGGAATCGCTGGACTCGGGCCACCTCGCGGCCTACGTCAATGACTTCCCCACCGAGGCCGGGGCCGTGCACCCCAAGGTCATCGCGCTGCCCCACCTGGGTGCCTCCACCGGTGAGGCCGAGGACAACTGCGCGATGATGGCCGTCGACCAGCTCTCGGACTACCTGCTCAACGGCAACATCCGCAATGCGGTCAACTTCCCGGAGGTCGTGATGACCCGCACCCCGGGCACCACGCGCCTGGGCATCTTCAACCAGAACAAGCCCAACATGATCGGCCAGATCACCGCGGTGCTCGCCGATGCGGGACTGAACGTCAGCGACTTCACCAACAAGTCGCGCGGCGACGTGGCCTACACCCTCGTCGACGTGGAGGGCGAGGTCCGGGATGACCTGAAGGAGCAGATCCTAGGGATCGACGGCGTCTTGCGGGCCCGCAAGATCTGAGCGGGTTCAACTGCCGTCGGCGACGTCACCCTCGGCTACCTGGGCCAGCCGGTCGATCGAGGCCTGCAGCATCCGGGAGGTCGTGCCCTTGGCCCGCTCCATGCGCGCCGGATCGGTGAGCTTGCTCCAGTCGTAGATGTGCGTGACCAGGGTGCTCCCCTCGTCCAGGGGCTCCAGCTCCCAGCGCCACAGGTGACCCGCCGGTCCCGCCCCTGGTGAGCCGGGCTGCCAGGCGATGAGGCGCCCCTCCTCGAACTCGCTGACCAGGTTCTCGCGTGTCTTGCCGTTGGTGAGGTTCATCGTGAACACCTCCCCGACGGCTCGCACGCGCTGCCCCTGGGGTGCCTGATCGAGGTTGTCGTTGCCATCCCACTCAGGCTGTCGCGCGGGGTCGGCGATCAGCTCGAAGATCTGCTCGGCGGGAGCTGCGATCTCCCGCTCGGCCCGGACCACCTGCTCGGCCCGGACCATCTGCTCATCGGTCGTGCTCTCGCGCTGGTGCTGGTCCGCGTTCTGGTCCTCGTCCATGCTCCTCATCCAAGCACCCCCATGCCTTCTGCGGATGAGGAGGTGCGGGTGGGTCAGGAGCGCAGGACGGTCAGCGGCAGCAAGGTCTTGCCGGTGGGGCCGATCTGGATCTCGGTGTCTAGCTGGGGGCAGACTCCGCAGTCGAAGCACGGGGTCCAGCGGCAGTCCTCGACCTCACGCTCATCGAGCGCGTCCAGCCAGTCCTCCCACAGCCACTCCTTGTCCAGGCCGGAGTCGATGTGGTCCCAGGGCAGCACCTCGTGCTCGCCCCGCTCACGGGTGGTGTACCAGGCGACGTCCACCCCGGTGCCCTCGAGGCCACGCTCTGCCGCGGCCATCCAGCCCTCGTAGGAGAAGTGCTCGGACCAGCCGTCGAACCGGCCACCGGCACGCCATACCTCCTCGATGACCTGGCCCAGGCGACGATCACCGCGGGACAGCAACCCTTCGACGATGCCGGGCTGGCCGTCGTGATAGCGGAAGCCGATCGCCGAGCCGTAGCGGCGGTCCGAACGCACCGCCTCGCGCAACTTGGCCAACCGGGCGTCGGTCTCCTCCGCCCCGAGCTGGGCGGCCCACTGGAACGGGGTGTGCGGCTTGGGCACGAACCCGCCGATCGACACGGTGCACCGGATGTCCCGGCGCCCGGAGACCTCACGGCCGGTGTCGATGACCTTCTTGGCCAGGTCGGCGATCGCCAGCACGTCCTCGTCGGTCTCCGTCGGCAACCCACACATGAAGTAGAGCTTGACCTGTCGCCAGCCCGCGGCATACGCGGCCGTCACGGTCCGGATCAGGTCCTCCTCGGTGACCATCTTGTTGATCACCTTGCGCATCCGCTCCGACCCTCCCTCAGGCGCGAAGGTGAGCCCGGAGCGTCGGCCGTTGCGGGTGAGCTCATTGGCCAGGTCGATGTTGAAGGCGTCGACCCGGGTCGAGGGCAGCGACAGCCCGGTCTGCGTCCCCTCGTAGCGGTCGGCCAGTCCCTTGGTGATCTCGGCGATCTCGGAGTGGTCGGCCGAGGACAGCGAGAGCAGACCGACCTCGTCCAGGCCGGTCGAACACAGCCCCTGCTCGACCATCTCGCCGATGCCGGTGATCGAGCGCTCGCGCACCGGGCGGGTGATCATCCCCGCCTGGCAGAACCGGCACCCGCGGGTGCAGCCGCGGAAGATCTCCACGCTCATCCGCTCGTGCACCGACTCGGTGATCGGCACCAGGGGCGTCTTCGGGTAGGGCCAGGCATCCAGATCCATCACCGTGTGCTTGGAGACCCGCCAGGGCACCCCGTGCAGCTCGGGCTTCGGGGCGACCCGCTGGATGCGGCCATCTGGCAGGTAGGAGACGTCATAGAAGGCCGGCACGTAGACACCACCGGTGCGGGCCAGCTCGAGCAGCAGACCCTCGCGACCATCGGGCCGACCAGCGGCCTTCCAGGCGTTGATGATCCGCGAGGTGTGCAGCACGGCTTCCTCGCCGTCGCCGACGATGGCGGCGTCGATGAAGTCGGCGACCGGCTCAGGGTTGAAACTGGCGTGGCCACCGACCAGCACGATCGGGTGCTCCTCGCCACGATCCGTGCTGTGCAGCGGGATCCCGGCGAGGTCGAGCGCGGTGAGCATGTTGGTGTAGCCCAGCTCGGTGGAGAAGCTGATCCCCAGCACGTCGAAGTCGCCCACAGCGCGGTGGGCGTCCACGGTGAACTGCGGAACCCCGTGCTCACGCATCAGGTCCTCGAGATCCGGCCACACGGCATACGTCCGCTCGGCCAGCACATCGGGCTGCTCGTTGAGGACTTCGTAGAGGATCATCACGCCCTGGTTGGGCAGCCCGACCTCGTAGGCGTCGGGATACATCAGCGCCCAGCGCGCCGTCGTCTCCCCGCCGCAGTCCCAGTCCTTGACCTGGGAGTTCAGCTCGCCGCCGATGTACTGCACCGGCTTAGCCACCTGCTCCAGCAAGGGCTCGAGGTCGCCGAGCAGTGACTCACCGGGAGCGCGAACGGAGGCGGACGGGAGCGCAGACATGCCTTCTAGGGTAAGGAGAAGCCGCTTCCGGCGGAAACCGTGACGTCCGGCCGGTGTCGGTCCTCCCTACTCGGGCCGGAAGGACACGACCTCCGGCAGGTCGCCCCTGGCCACGCCAGGGAGCACCTGCGGCCGACCCTCAGCGCGCTGCACGCGGGTGGCCCACTCGGCCCGATCGTTCCGCTCAAAGCCCCGCACCTGCGACCACGGGACCTCCACCTGCCCCAGGGCCTCCCGCAGCACGATGCCCTCGGAGCTGACCTTGGTCCAGCCCATGAGCGCGCGACACAGGACGGCCACCGAACCGGTCAGGACCAGCGCGAGGGCTGCCGGGACGAGGTAGACCGCCCCGTAACCGTTCCGAAAAGCCAGGAGACAGACGACTGCGAGCGCCAGACCGAGGACGACCCCGAACCCCATGGCGGCGATGGCTACTGTGTTGCCAGGCCGGTCAAGAACCCGGAAGGTGCGGCTCCCCTCCGCATCGCCATCACCGGCCCCTTCCACGGGAGGCACCGGGTCCACCGGACGCCAGCTGATCCGCCAACTCTTGCCTGATTCTGTTCCCCTCGACATGGCCCGACCTTAGGCCACGCCGTGGGACAGTGACCCCGTGAGCAGCAGCGTCGGGCCCCGCACCTCCCCCGTGACACCGTCGAACAGAACGCGCACGGCACGGCCGACGCGGACCCGCTGGCGACGCTGGGTCGCGGTCCTCCTCCTCAGCCTGCTCACGCTCGCGCTGGCAGCAGTGCTGGCGATCGGCTGGTACTTCTCCGGGCAGGCACTCACGGTGACCACGGCTGGCCAGTCCACCGTCACCGTCGAGGCCGACGGGCCCGATCGCGTCTGGCTGGAACGGGAGGGGTATGCCGCGTATGTCGGCGAGCACGGGCTCCGCTCCGCCGAGGCCGACGCATGGTTGCTCGCGGGTGGCACGCTCGGCGCCGAGGACGCGCCGGTGGTCGGGATCGTCGGCGAGATCCTCGACGACTCCGGTGAGCGGGTGCTCCGGTCCTACGAGTCGATCTCTGGCCAGTTGCCGGAGGGACCGGTGGAGATGGTGATGGCCCAGGACGTCTACTGGCCCGATCCCTCCGCGCTCGACCTGCCCTTCGAGGAGGTGGAGCTGACCGGTGAGCTCGGCCCGCTGCCGTCCTGGGTGGTGCCCGCCACCGGCGACAGCGTCGACGGTGCGGCCGGCGGGAGCGAGGACACCTGGGCGATCTTCGTGCACGGTCGCGGCGGCAGCCGGGAGGAGGCGCTGCGCTATCTGCCCACGCTGCGCGATGCGGGCCTGACCACGCTGGCGATCAGTTATCGCAACGACCCGGAGGCACCGCCGGACCCGAACGGCCGCTACGGCCTGGGCGAGACCGAGTGGCGCGACGTCGAGTCGGCCCTGACGTATGCGCGCGAGCAGGGCGCGGACCAGGTGCTGCTGCTCGGCTGGTCGATGGGGGCGGCGATCTCGCTGCAGACCCTGGACCGCTCACCTGAGGCAGAGCTCGTGACCGGGCTCTGGCTGGACGCGCCGGTGATCGACTGGCGGGACACCTTCTACGCCCAGGGCGAGCTCAACGGTCTGCCTCGCCCCCTCACCTGGGTCGCCCAGCAGCTCATCCAGGCTCGCGGCGACCTGCGGCTCGCCGACTTCGACTGGGTGGCGCGAGCCGACGAGCTGCCGGGGCTGCCGATCCACATCGAGCACTCCGACGGCGACACCTTCGTGCCCAATGGGCCCTCGAAGGCGCTCGCGGAGAAGCGGCCGGACATCGTCACCCTCAACACCGACAGCGGCGCCGAGCACACCCGGACCTGGAATGCCGACCCCGAGGGGTATGACGCGAGGCTCGCCGAGTGGTTGACCGAACGCGCGAGCGGCTGACCGACCGCGAGGTCGATCAGCCGCTCGGGTGGGACCGGGGTGCTCAGGCGTCCTGGTAGAACTTGTCGAGCTCGTCCTTGTACTTCTCGGTGACCTTGCGTCGCTTGAGCTTCATGCTGGGCGTCAGGTCGCCGTCCTCGATCGACAGGTCGTGGTCGAGGATGTGGAACTGCTTGACCTGCTCGTGCCGCGAGAGCTTCTGGTTGAGCTCATCGACATAGCCCTGGACCATCTCCCGGGCCTTGTCCGAAGTCACAATCTGGGCGTAGGAGTCCCCGGCCATGCCGTTCTTGGCACCCCATGCGGTAATCGCGTCGGGGTCCAGGGTGATCAGGGCGGAGACGAAGTTGCGACCGTCGCCCTCGACCACCAGCTGGCTGGCGTAGGGGCAGATGCTCTTGAACAGCGACTCGATGCGTGAGGGCGCGACGTACTTTCCGCCGGAGGTCTTGAACAGGTCCTTCTTGCGGTCGGTGATCCGCACGTGGCCGGTCTCGTCGATCTCGGCGATGTCACCGGTGTGCAGCCAGCCGTCCTGCAGGCTCTCGCCGGTGGCGTCGTCGTTTTGGTGGTAACCGGTCATGATCCCGGGGCCGCGCATGAGCAGCTCCCCGTCCTCGGCGACCTTGACCTCGGTGCCCGGCAGCGGCCAGCCGACCGAGCCGATCTTGTTGCCGCCGGCCGAGGGCCGGTTCACGATCGACGCGGCGCTGGACTCGGTCAGACCGTAACCCTCGATGATGGTTAGCCCCATCGCGTGGAACCACTTCTGCACGTCCTGGTTCAGCGCGGCGGAGCCGGAGATGAAGAACCGGATCCGGCCTCCGAAACGCTCCCGGATCTTGGAGAGCACCAGCTTGTCGGCCAGGTTGTACTTCAGCGCCAGCATCCCGCCCGGCTCACCACCGGCGGCGCGGACGTCCGCGACCTCCTTGCCGACCCCGCTTGCCCAGCCGAAGAGCTTGGCCTTCACGCCGCCCTCGTCGGCCATCATCGTGGTGATCTTGCCGTAGGCCTTCTCGAAGATGCGCGGGGCAGCACCCATGAAGGTGGGCTTGACGACCGCAAGGTTCTCCACGATCTTCTCCACCCGGCCGTCGACCGCGGTGGCGAAGCCCATCTGCAGCGGCAGCACGAGCAGCACCTTGCCCAAGACGTGCGCCAGCGGCAGCCAGAGGTACTGGATGTCGTCCTCGGAGAGGATGTTCACCGCGTCGACCGCAGCACCTTCGTAGGTCCACGCCGAGTGCGGCAGGCGGACCCCCTTGGGGCGACCGGTGGTGCCCGAGGTGTAGATGATCGTGGCCAGGTGGTCAGGGGTCAGCCCGTCGATCCGCTCATCCACCACACCCGGCTCGCTGGCCAGGCGGTCACGGCCCAGCTGCTCCAGGTCGGCCAGGGTGATCACGTCCTCGCCGTCACCAACGCCATCGATGACCACGATCTTGGTCACGCCGCCGAGCTGGTCGCGGTGCTGCAGCACCTTGTCGACCTGCTCCTGGTCCTCGGCCACGATGACGCGGCTGTCGGAGTCGGTGATGATGAAGGCGACGTCATCGGGCAGCGTGGTGGGGTAGATCGTGGTGGTCGCCGCACCGGCGCACATCACCGCCAGGTCCACCAGCGCCCACTCCAGGCGGGTGGAGGAGGCCAGCGCGACGCGTTCCTCGGGCTGCACCCCCAGCTCGATCAGCCCCGCGGCCAGCGCGTAGGCGCGGTCCTTGGTCTGGGACCAGCTCAGGGCGGGCCACTCGTCGCCGTCCGGGTAGAGGAAGGCATCCCGGTCGGGGCTCTTGGCCACCCGTTCGCGGAACAGGTGTCCCACGCTGGGCGAGCGGTCCTCGATGAGGCTCAGGTCGACCTTCTCTTCGGTCACGGAACGGGCCATCGTCAACTCCTTCGTCGGCGCCTGCGTCCCCAGCATCCTCTCAGACGGTCGGTGAAGGACCAACTACCGGCGTCGGTGCTGCGCGCAGGACACCAGCCCGATCGCCAGCCAGCAGGCGAGCATCGAGGAGCCTCCGTAGGACAGGAAGGGCAGCGGCAACCCGGTCACCGGCATCAGCCCCACATTCATCCCGATGTTCTCGAAGATCTGAAAACCCAGCCAGGCTCCGACCCCGACGGCGACCAAGCGGCCGAAGGGATCCTCGCAGCGCAGGCCCACCACGAAGGCCCTCAGCACCAAGAAGCCCAGCAGCAGCACCAACCCGGCCGCCCCGAGGAAGCCCAGCTCCTCCCCCGCCACCGAGAAGATGAAGTCGGTGTACTGGAAGGGGATGAAGCCGCCCTGGGTCTGCGGCCCCTCCCCCAGCCCGGTCCCGGTCCAGCCCCCCGAACCGATGGCCAGCCGGACCTGCCGCGTCTGGTAGCCGATCCCCTCCGGGTCCAGCCCCGGGTCGCGGAAGGCCAGGATGCGGTCGACCTGGTACTGGTCCAGCAGCGGCACGGAGAGGGCCGCCGTGACCGCAGCCGCCGTGCCGCCGAGCGCGGCGACCGTCCACCACCGCGAGGCGCCGCTGGCGGCGACCACGGCGATCGTCAGCATCCCGAAGACGAGGGCGCTGCCGAGGTCGGGCTGCAGCAGGATCAACCCGATCGGGACGGCCGCCAGCAACCAGGCCGGGATGACATCACGCCAGGTGGGCGGGCGGAGCGGGTCCCGGCCTTCGGCCAGGATCATGGCCAGCCCGATCACCACCCCGATCTTGGCCAGCTCCGCAGGCTGCAAGGAGAAGCCCCCCGGGAGGAACAGCCAGGAGCGCGAGCCGTTGATGGTCTGGCCGAGCGGGGTGAGGACGAGGACCAGCCCGACCAGGCCCGCCCCATAGATCCACGGGGCCACCGCGCGCAGCCACCGGACGTCCACGGCGACGAGCGCCAACGCCAGCCCCAGACCGATCCCGGCGTTCACCAGATGCCGTACGACGAGGGCTATCCCCGCCCACTCCCGGGTCGCCGACCAGATGAGCAGGGCGCCGATCAAGGAGAGGCCGAGCGCCGCGACGAACAGACCCCAGTCGGTCCGGGCGTAGCGTTCGACCAGCTGGCGCGAGGGCATACCGGGACCTGGATCTGGGTCGGTCAGCGCGCCAGCAGCGCGCGCGCCCGGTCCACGTCGGCGCCCATCTGCTCCATCAGCGCCTCGATCGACTCGAACTTGACGTTGCCGCGCAGCCGCTCGACGAAGTCCACCCAGACCGTCTCGCCGTAGAGGTCGAGGTCGGTGCGGTCGAGCACGTAGGCCTCGACGGTGCGTCGGACGACATCGTCGAAGGTCGGGTTGGTCCCGACCGAGATCGCCGCGGGCAGGCGGCGGTCGGGGTGATCGGCGGCCAGGCCGGGACGCTCCAGCCAGCCGGCGTAGACACCGTCGGCCGGGACCAGCCCTTCGCTGTCCGGGGCCAGGTTCGCGGTCGGGTAGCCGAGCTCACGCCCCCGGTGATGACCGTGCACCACCTCGCCGGAGACCCTGTGCAGCCGGTCGAGGATGTCGGTCGCGGTGGGGATGTCGCCCTCGGCAAGGGCACCCCGCAGGGCCGTCGAGGACCACGCCCGCTGTCCCTCCTCGAGCTCGCCCACGGTGCCCTGCACGACGACCTCGAAGCCGTGGGCCTGGCCGAGTTCCTGCATGGTGGCGATGTCGCCGCTGTTGTGCAGCCCGAAGCGGGTGTCCTGGCCGACCACGACGACCTGGCTGCGCAGCCCCTCCACGAAGGTCTGCACGACGAAGTCCTCCGGGGTGAGCTGGGCGTACTCACGGGTGAACTCGATCACCACCACCCCCTCCAGGCCGGCCTCCTCCAGCAGCGCCAGCCGGTGCTCGAGGCCGACGATCTCCTCCGGGGCGCGCTCCGGGTGCAGCACGGCGACCGGGTGCGGGTCGAAGGTCACGGCGACCGGACGCAGGCCACGCTCGCGCGCCAGATCTGTGACGGTCGCCAGGACGGCGCGGTGGCCCCGGTGCACGCCGTCGAAGTTGCCGAGGGTGGCGACGGTCGGGCCGAGATCGGCGGGGACGTCGTCCAGGTGGGTCCAGCGGAGCACGCGCGTCACTCTACTTCGACGTCGCGGGGGCGAGGACCACCAGACTGCGCGCCTGCTCCCGGGACTCGTCGAGGACCGCGACCAGGGTGCCGTCCGGCCCGAAGGCGGCAACCGGCTCCCCCCGCCCCGGCTCGGCCGAGGCGATGCGCTGCCCGTACCCCAGGGCCCGGGCCTGCGGCTCGGTCAGCTCGCGCGCAGGCAGCGCGGCGCGGGCCGCGTCCGCCAACGGGATGAGGTATGCCGCAGCCCCGGTCGTCTCAATCTGCTCCAGGGTGGCGGCGTGCTCCAGGCCGACCTCGCCCACGCGGGTGCGCCGCAGGGCGGTCAGGTGACCGCCGACGCCGAGCGTCTCGCCCAGGTCGCGGGCCAGGGCCCGGACGTAGGTGCCCGAAGACACCTCGACCTCGACGTCCAGGTCGACCACGGTGGTGGACCGGTCGCCCTCCTGGAGGCCGGCCGTGCGGGTGGCCAGGACCTGGAACCGGGAGACGGTCACCGGGCGGGCAGCGAGCCGAACCTCCTCGCCCCCTCGGACCCGGGCGTAGGAACGCTGGCCATCGATCTTGATCGCGCTGACGGCGCTGGGGACCTGCTGGATGTCGCCGGTGAGACCGGCCACGGCCTCGGCGAGCTGCGCCTCAGTGAGGTGGGCGGCGTCAGCACCACCGGTGATCTCGCCCTCGGCGTCATCGGTCAGGGTGCTCTGGCCGAGCCGGATGCTGGCGGTGTAGCCCTTGTCGTGCCCGACCAGAAAGGTCAGCAGCTTGGTCCCCTTGTTGACCCCCAGGACGAGCACCCCGGTCGCCATCGGGTCCAAGGTGCCGGCGTGACCCACCCGGCGAGTACGGCACAGCCGGCGGGCTCGACCGACCACGTCGTGGCTGGTCCAGCCCGCCGGCTTGTCCACGACGATCAGGCCGTCGCCGACCGGGGTCTCAGCGGTCATCCGCCGCCGGGTCGTCCGCGTCGCTGTGAGTGTCGTTCTCGACGTCTGCATCAGCGGCCTCGGCGGCCCGCGGCTTGCGGTAGGGATCCGCCTCGCCGGCATATCCGCCCGCGGCCCGCGCAGCGGCGAGCTCGGCGTCCCGGGCGGCCACCTTGGCCAGCAGGTCATCGAGGTGCTGGGCGTCCTCCGGGAGCGCGTCCAGGATGAACTCGAGGCTGGGGGTCAACCGGATGCCCAGGCCCTTGCCGACGAAGCTGCGCAGCCGGCCGCGGTACTCCTCCAGGATCTCCGCGGCCACCTGACGGTCCTCGTCACCACCGAGGACGGTGTAGAAGACGCTGGCGTGCTGGCTGTCGCCGGTCACGCGGACGTCGGTGATGGTGATGAAGCCCTTGCGCTCGTCCTTGACGACCGTGGACAGGCCTTGGGTGACGAGCTGCTTGATGCGCTCGGCGATCCTGCGTCCACGTGCCTGGTCGGTCATGACGTCCTCCTGCTGAAGAAATCGGATGGCTGGGGGGGACGGCCCGCACCGCTGCGGGAGCGGTGCGGGCCGGATGAGCACGAGGCTCAGCTGCGCGGGATCTCGCGCATCTCGTAGGTGGTGATGAGGTCATCGACCTGGATGTCGTTGAACGAGCCGAGGTTGATACCGCACTCGTAGCCCTCGCGGACCTCGGTGACATCGTCCTTGAAGCGCCGCAGACCGGCGACCTCGAGGTTCTCGGTGATGACGACCCCGTCGCGGGTGATCCGCGCCTTGGCGCCACGGCGGATCTCGCCGCTGCGCACGAGCGAACCCGCGACATTGCCGAACTTGGAGCTGCGGAAGATCTCGCGGATCTCCGCCGAACCGGTCTCGACCTCTTCGAACTCGGGCTTGAGCATGCCCTTGAGCGCGTTCTCGATGTCCTCGATCGCCTGGTAGATCACGCTGTAGTAGCGGATCTCGACGCCTTCCTTGTCGGCGTAGTCGGCGTTCTGACCCTCGGCCCGGACGTTGTAGCCCAGGATGATCGCGTCGGAGGCGACCGCGAGGTTGATGTTGTTCATCGTGATCGCACCGACGCCGCGGTCGATGATCCGCAGGTCGACCTCGTCGCCGACGTCGATCTGCAGCAGCGCGTCCTCCAGCGCCTCGACCGAACCGGACACATCGCCCTTGAGGATGAGGTTGAGGGTCTCGACCTTGCCCTGGGCGAGAGCCTGGTTGAGGTCCTCCAGGCTGATCCGCTTGCGGGACTTGGCCAGCGCGGCCTGCCGGTCGGCAGCCTCACGCTTCTCGGCGATCTGACGGGCGGTGCGGTCGTCCGGAGCCACCACGAAGGTGTCACCGGCGCGCGCCACGGTGTCCATACCGAGCACCTGCACCGGACGGGACGGGGTCGCCTCGTCGACGTTCACGCCGTGCTCGTCGAGCATGGCGCGGACGCGGCCGTGGCTGGCCCCGCTGACGATCGCGTCGCCGACCCGCAGGGTGCCCTGCTGGACCAGGACGGTCGCTACGGCGCCGCGACCCTTGTCCAGGTTGGCCTCGATGGCGACACCACGAGCGTCCTTGTCGGGGTTGGCCCGCAGGTCCAGCGCAGCATCCGCGGTGAGCAGGACGGCGTCGAGCAGCTGGTCGATGTTCTGGCCCTGCTTGGCCGAGACGTCGACGAACATGGTCTCGCCGCCGTACTCCTCGGCGATCAGGTTGTACTCGGTCAGCTGCTGCCGGATCTTGGCCGGGTTGGCGCCGTCGACATCGATCTTGTTGACCGCGACCACGATCGGCACGTCGGCCGCCTGGGCGTGGTTCAGCGCCTCGATCGTCTGCGGCATGACGCCGTCATCGGCCGCGACCACCAGGATGGCGATGTCGGTCACCTTGGCACCGCGGGCTCGCATGGCGGTGAACGCCTCGTGACCCGGGGTGTCGATGAAGGTAATGGCCCGCTCCTGGCCGTCGTGCTCGGTGTGCACCTGGTAGGCGCCGATGTGCTGGGTGATGCCACCGGCCTCACCGGAGCCCACCTCGGACTCACGAATGGCGTCCAGCAACCGGGTTTTACCGTGGTCGACGTGACCCATGACGGTCACGACCGGCGGACGGGGCTGCAGGTCCTCGTCGGACTCGGCCTCGGCCTCGGCCTCCAGGTCGATGTTGAAGGAGCTGAGCAGCTCGCGCTCCTCCTCCTCCGGGGACACGACGCGGATGTCGTAGCCAAGCTCGGAGCCCAGGACGCCGAAGGTGTCCTCGTCCAGCGACTGCGTCGCGGTGGCCATCTCGCCCAGATGGAAGAGCACGGTCACCAGCGATGCCGGGTCGACGTTGATCTTGTCTGCGAAGTCGGTCAGCGAGGCGCCACGGCGGACGGTGATCGTCTGCCCGTTGCCGCGGGGGACGTTGACGCCGCCGATGGCGGGCGCCTGCATCTGCTCGAACTCCTGGCGCTTGGCCCGCTTGGACTTGCGGCCACGGACCTTTCCGCCGCCTCGTCCGAACGCGCCCTGGGTGCCGCCACGACCGCGCGGACCACCGCCACGGCCACCGGGGCCACCGCGGAAACCGCCCGGACCACCGGGACCACCGCCGGGGCCGCCTCCGGGACCACCCGGGCGACCACGCCCGCCGGGACGAGCCGGACGCTCACCGGGACGCGGCACCGCCGCGCGCTCGGGCATCATGCCCGGGTTCGGGCGCGGGCCACCGGGACGGGGACCGCCCGGACGCGGACCGCCGGGACGCGGGCCACCCTGGCCGGGGGCACCGCCACGGGTGCCGCCAGGACGGGGCATACCCTGCGCCGACGCGAACGGGTTGTTACCCGGACGCGGCGCTCCGCCGCGCTCCCCGCGGTCGCCGCCGCGGTCGCCACGGTCACCGCGCTCGGCACGGTCGCTGCGCCGCTCCCGGCCCATCCCCTGGCTGGAGGAGAACGGGTTGTTGCCCGGGCGCGGGCCCGGCTTGGCACCGGGACGGGGCGCGCGGGGGCCGGGGGTGGACTCCGCAGCCGGAGCCTCGGGCGTCGCGGACGGAGCCGCCGGGCCCGGGCGTGGCCCGGGCGTGCCGGTCGCTGCCGGAGCCTCGGTCGACGGGGCCGACTCGGGGCTCGCGGGGGCAGGGCTGTCCTCGGCCGCTGCGCTCGGCGCCTGGGCCACGCTGGCGCTCTCGTCAGCAGCCTTGCGGTCGGACGGCGTGCTCTCGGACGGCGTGCTCTCAGACGCGGTGGTGTCGGTGGTGCCACCCGGCTTGGGGCCGGGCGCGCCAGGCTTGGGGCCACCCGGCTTCGGGGCAGCCTTCTTGGCGGGAGCGTCCTTCTTCTCCGACGCCGGCTTCGCGGCGGCGGGCGGGTTCTCCCTGATCTTGCGGACGACCGGGGGCTCGATGGTCGACGACGCCGACCGGACGAACTCTCCCTGGTCCTTGAGGTGGGCGAGCAGTTCCTTGCTCTCGACCCCGAGCTCCTTGGCGAGCTCATAGACCCTGAGTTTGGCCACGGTGTGGTGTTCTCCTTGGTGTTGCGCCACGACCGGGCCCTCCTCGGGGCACAGCCGTGACTAGTGCTGGTGGGTGCTCATCGCTGAGTACTCATCGGGTGCTCATCAGCGTCAAACCCGCTTCCGGTGTCCTCGATGACAGGCCCAGGTCGGGCCCGCCCGTGTGACGACCGGGTCGGTCGACCCGGTCGGTGTGCTGCATCACGTGCTGTCTGCGCCGCTGCCGTCGATCCGTTCCTGCACCGGCGTGGTGTCCGACTCGGCTCCCCCCGGCAATCGGAGGGCCCGGCCGAACGCCCGCCGGGCGATCGCGGCCCGCAGACACTGCGGATCGGGATGCAGGTAGGCACCTCGACCCGGTGCGCGTCCTCGGTCGTCCGGCACGATGCGCCACCTCTCGGCAGCAACCTCCGTGGCATCCCGGACGGCGACGACCCGCAGCAGCGCGGATTGCTCGGACCGGCCGCGACACCCCACGCACATCCGGACGGGACGATGCCGTGGCTGTGCAGGGTGATCGGGCCCGATCAGGGCAACGCCATCCACTCTACACCGCTCAGGGGGTCTCAGCCGAGCCGGACCCGCCCTCCACCTGCTCCTCGGTGTCGGCCCGGATGTCGATCTTCCAGCCGGTCAGCCGGTGTGCGAGGCGGGCGTTCTGGCCCTCCCGGCCGATCGCCAGGGAGAGCTGGTAGTCGGGCACCACGACGCGCACCTGGCGGGCGCGGGGGTCGACGATCCGCGCCGACTGGACCTTGGCCGGCGAGAGCGCCGAGGCCACGAACTTCTCTGGGTCCTCGTCGTAGTCGACGATGTCGATCTTCTCGCCCTGCAGTTCTGCCATCACGGCCCGCACACGCTGCCCCATCGGACCGATGCAGGAGCCCTTGGCGTTGACGCCCGGCACGGTGGCGTGCACCGCGATCTTGCTGCGGTGCCCCGCCTCGCGGGCGATGGCGGCGATCTCCACGCTGCCGTCGGCGATCTCCGGGACCTCCAGCGCGAACAGGCGGCGCACCAGGTTCGGGTGGGTACGGGAGAGCATGATCTGCGGGCCGCGCGGGCCGCGCTTGGCGCTGACCACATAGCAGCGGATGCGCTGGCCGTGCTCGTAACTCTCGCCAGGCACCTGCTCGGCGGTGGGGAGCTCGCCCTCCACGGTGCCGAAGTCCACGAGGACGAAGCGCGGGTCGTTGGACTGCTGGATGATCCCGGAGGCGATATCACCCTCGCGGGCGCGGAAGTCGCCCAGCACGGCATCGTCCTCGAGCTCGCGCATCCGCTGGGTGATCACCTGGCGTGCGGTCGCGGCCGCGACCCGGCCAAATCCCTCGGGGGTGTCGTCGAACTCGGGGCCAGCCTCGCCCAGGGTGCCGTCCTCCAGCACTGGCGCGTCCTCCCGTGCCCAGACGGTCACGTGACCCGAGCTGCGGTCCAGCTCGACCCGCGCGTGGCGGTAGTGCCCCTCGACCTTCTGGTAGGCCGACAGCAGTGCCTGCTCGATGGCCTCCACGATGATGTCCATCGGGATCTCACGTTCGCGCTCCAGCGCGCGCAGGGCGGTCATGTCGATGTCCATCAGGAGTCCTTTCCTTCGGTGTCGCTGCCGCTGGCGGAGTCGCTGTCGGTCCGGTTGAACTCGACCTGCACAGCAGCCTTCTCCACTGCCGACCACGGCAGGTCCACGGTCGAGGTCTGGCCGCCCTTGCCAGAGGTGACCTCCAGCTGGATCCCGTCGGCGTGCGAGCGCACCAGTCGTCCGGTGGTGGTCCCCACGTCCGACCCGCCGCTGGTGGTGACCTTGAGCAGGCGGCCGACATTCCGGCGGAACTGGTCCGGGGTGCTCAACGGCCGGTCGAGGCCGGCGGAGCTGACCTCGAGGGTGTAGGGCGCCTCCCCCATGACGTCGTCGCCATCGAGGGCATCGGAGACGGTGCGGGTGGCCTCGGCGATCTCGTCCAGGCTGAGCGGGGCGACCCTGCTGCTGTCGTCCTCGGGAGCCAGGTCCTGCAGACCCCGTGCCAGGAAGACCCGCACTAGGCGGCGCTTGCCCGCCTGCTGGACGGACACGTCGTCCACCACGACCCCCGACCCCGCCAAGGCGGAGTCCACCGTCGCGGTGATCTTCTCGGTGCGTTCCCGGGCATCCATACGGGGGCCTCCTGCTCTCTTCTGCTGTCATCTCGGCCGTGCCATCGCCGCTGGTCCAAGACGGTCTACCCTACCTCCTGAGATGTCCGCCGTCATTCCCTCCCACCGACCGACCACCCGCCGCGCGTTGCTCCGAGCGCTGGCTGCCGGTGGCGCCGTCGCGGTGCTCGCGGGATGTGACGAGACCGAACGCAGGCCACCTGCTCCGACCTCCACGGTGGTGCGCGACGACCCTGAGACCTGGCCCGCCGACAGCGACCTCCTCCTCGCCGCTCGGGAGCGTGTCCACGAGGCGCTGATCGAGCTCGGGCACGTGCAGGGGGGCCGCAACCGGGTGGCGCGGATCCAGCCGCTGTGGACCGTGCAGCGTGAGCGGCTGGAACAGGTGCTGAGCCTGGGCGGCGTTCCCCTCCCCA
Organism: Ornithinimicrobium pulveris; assembly: GCF_050261105.1. GTDB lineage: Bacteria > Actinomycetota > Actinomycetes > Actinomycetales > Dermatophilaceae > Ornithinicoccus. The sequence goes on from NZ_CP189837.1 coordinate 2,123,270, forward strand.
CCCTGGCCGGCAGCCCGACCGACCGCCAGGGCAGGGACGAGGCAGCCGCGACGACGGCGCCGGCCGCTCGCGAGATCGACCAGATCGACCTGGGCCGACTCCTGCGCGCAGCCCTCCCCGAGACGATCGCGGACCTCGCCGAGGCAACCCCGACCAACCTGCCCATGCTGACCAGCCTGGCCGCCCAGCACGCCGATGCCGCGACCCAGTTCGGGGCCAGCCCCTCCTGGGAGCCGCTCGTGGGACCGGAGGGCGCCGCCGCGGTCCCACTCCTCGCCGTCACCCGACCGGCGATCTTCGGCCTCGAGGTCGTCGCCGCCCGCTCCCGCGAGGACGAGCGCGCGGAGTACGAGCTGGTGCTGGACCAGATCCGCAGCCTCACCCGGCAGCTCACCACGCTCGCCGGCGACACGGCGCCGGTCCCGCCCCTCGGCTACGACCTGCCCGAGCCGCTGGAGACCGAGGGACAGCGACGATCGCTGGCCCGCGCCCTGGTGGCTGACATCGCCCCCGCCGCCCTCGGCGCAACCGAGCGCGTCCGCGGCAATGCCGATCAGCTCACCGGCATCGTGCGCGTCATGGCCGAGAGCGTGCTGTGGGCCCGCACCCTGGGCTCGCAGGAAACCCCCTTCCCAGGCATGACCCTGCCCTGAGGCACCTCCCCCGGCCCCAGGCTCGCCCGCACCCGCGCACTCGCCTACCGTGGCGAGCATGGCCAATCGCCTCGCCGCCAGCACCTCGCCCTACCTCCAGCAGCACGCCGACAACCCGGTCGACTGGTGGGAGTGGGGCGAGGAGGCTTTTGCCGAGGCCCGACGCCGGGGCCTGCCGATCCTGCTCTCGGTCGGCTACGCCGCCTGCCACTGGTGCCACGTGATGGCGCACGAGTCCTTCGAGGACGAGCAGGTGGCCGCCGCCGTCAACGACGACTTCATCGCGATCAAGGTGGACCGCGAGGAGCGCCCGGACGTCGACGCCGTCTACCTCACCGCCACCACCGCCCTGACGGGGCACGCCGGCTGGCCGATGACCTGCCTGCTCACCCCCGACGGCGCCCCCTTCTGGGCGGGCACCTACCTACCCAAGGAGCACTTCCTGCGGCTGCTCGCCGGGGCCGCCGCCACCTGGCAGGAGGACCCGGACCGCGTCCGCGAGGGTGGGGAGCGCATCGTCACCGCCCTCCAGGAGGCCGCGGAGGCGGCCCAATCGTCGGCCGGCGGCGCCGACCCGCTCGATGAGGCTGACCTGTCCGCCGCGGTCGCGGGGCTGTCAGCCGACTTCGACACCCAGTGGGGCGGCTTCGGCGGGGCACCGAAGTTCCCGCCCTCGATGGTGCTCGCCTTCCTGCTGCGCCACCACGGCCGGACCGGCGACCCCGCCGCCCTGAGGATGGTCCGCGAGACCTGCGAGGCCATGGCCCGGTCGGGCACCTATGACCAGTTGGGCGGCGGTTTCGCCCGGTATGCCGTGGACCGCGCCTGGGTGGTCCCGCACTTCGAGAAGATGCTCTACGACAACGCCCTTCTTCTCCCCGTCTACACCGACCTGGCACGGGCGGACGCCGGCTCGCGGCCGTGGGCCAACCGGATCGTGCGCGAGACGGTGGGCTGGCTGCTGGACGAGCTCTGGACCGAGCAGGCCGCCTTCGCCAGCTCGCTGGACGCCGACACCGAGGGCGTCGAGGGGCTGACCTACGTCTGGACCCCCGAGCAGCTGTCCGGCGCACTGGGCGAGGAGGACGGGGCCCGTGCGGCCGAGATCTTCGGAGTGACCCCCACCGGTACCTTCGAGGAGGGGGCATCGACGCTCCAACTGCGCGCGGACGTCCCGGAGGACGAGAGGGCATGGTTCGCCGGGATCCGCGAACGCCTTCTCCTGCACCGCACCCTGCGCCCCCAGCCGGCCCGGGACGACAAGGTCATCACCGCCTGGAACGGGCTGGCCGTCGCCGCCCTGGCGCACGCCGGCTGGGCGCTGGACGAGCCGGACTGGGTCGATGTCGCCGCGCGGTGCGCCCGCTTCCTGCTCGACACCCACGTCGTGGACGGCCGGCTGCGGCGCAGCTCCCGGGACGGCCACGTGGGTTCCGCGCTGGGCGTGGCCGAGGACTACGGCAACCTGATCGACGGCCTGCTGGCCCTGCACCGGGCCACCGGGGACGGAGCCTGGCTGTCCGCCGCTGGCGACCTGGTGAGCTCGGCCCTCGACCTGTTCGACGGCCCCGACGGGACCTTCACCAGCACCGGTCACGATGCCGAGCGCCTCGTCCTGACCCCGCGAGCCGAGGGCGACAATGCCGAACCGGGCGGCCTCAGTTCACTCGCGGTCGCCACGCTGCGGCACGGGGTGCAGGCAAGCTCCGTCACCCACCTCGAGCGCGGCGCGGCGGCCCTGTCCGGTATGTCGCACCTCGCCCTCGCTGCGCCCCGCTTCGCCGGGTGGGCGCTGGCCGGGGCTGAGGAGCTGCTGTCGGGTCCCGCGCTCGTGCGCGTGGGCGTGGGCCCTGAGCCCAACGGACCGGACGCTCACGAACCGGAGGCGAACGAAGGGCCGAGCGGGTCGACCGCGCTCGGTGAGGTGGTGCGGCATACCCCCTCGGGCATCCTCGTCGGCCTCGACCCGCAGCTGCCGCCCGGGACCGCTGTGGTCTGCCGCGGAACGACCTGCGGGCTGCCCACCCGGGAGCCAGGCGACCTGCCGACGGCGCCGGGGGATTCGGCCCGCTGAGCTGGGTCCGGCAGGATGCTGGCCATGCCTGTCCGCTTCCTCGCCCTGCTCCTCACCCTCCTCCTGGGTCTGACCGCCTGCGGTGGCGGCGAGGGCGGGCAGACCGCACCGACGAGCGAGCCAGGACCCAGCGTGACCTCCGACCCCGCGCCGACGACGGCGGCCGACGGCGACAGCGCGACCGCGAGCGAGGAGGTCCTGGGCGAGACGGACGCGGACGCGACGAGTGCGGCTCCGGCCGACGAGGCTGCTCAGACCGGTGAGGCGCAGGCGTCCGAGCCCGAGGAGACCACGGCCCCCTCCCCCTTGGCCGACGGTCCGGTCAACGTGCTCATCATCGGCACCGACTCCCGGGACCCGGAGTCGATGGAGGGGCAGGCCGACACCATTCTTCTGCTGCATCTGCCGGCCGACCGCCAGGAGCCGGCGCTGATCTCGGTCACGCGCGATATGTGGGTGCCGATCCCGGGGCTCGGCGAGGGCAAGATCAACTCGGCCTTCGCCCGCGGCGGCACGCCCACCCTGACCGAGACCGTGTCCCAGCTGCTCGGCGGCGTCGAGATCGACTACACGCTGCAGGCCAACTTCAACGGCTTCATCAACCTGACCCGCTGGCTGGGCGGGATCGAGGTGGACAACCGGCACGCGACGAGCGTGACGGTCGAGTCGACCGGTCGGCACATCTCCTTCGAGGAGGGACCGATCTGGCTGGAGAACACGGACGCGCTGATCTACAGCCGGCAGCGCCAGGGGCTTCCCCTGGGCGACCTGGACCGCACCGAGCGGCAGCGGGCGGTGCTGATCGGGATCATGCACCGGCTGCAGGAGCGGTTGGCCGAGGACCCCTCGGCCTTCCCCGAGCTGGTCGAGCAGCTCTACGGCAACGTCCGGGTGACCGGCGATCTGGACGCTGCCGACTTCGTGGCACTGGTGCCGCTGCTGACCTCGATCGACCCCGAGGACACGCACTCGCTGATGGTGCCGATCACCGGTTTCGGGACCGTGTCCGGCCAGTCGGTCAATATCGTCGACGAAGCCCGGACGACCGAGCTCGGGCGGGCGCTGCGGGAGGACGACATCGCTGGCTATGTGGAGCGCCACGGGACGGGCTACGCGCCCTGACCCACCCGCTCGTCTACCGTGAACAGCGTGAGACAACACCGTGCCCTCGCCCTCGCCGCGACCTGTTCCCTCCTCGTGCTGACCGGGTGCTCCGGCGATGGCCCGGACGAGCAGGACTCCTCGCCCGCCGGCCAGACTGGGTCGACCGATGGGGGTGCCGACGCAGACTCGGCGACAGTGCCACCGCCGGGCGGCAGCGAGGGAGCCGAACAGGGCGACGGCGACACGGAGGGCGACGGAACCGACGGCGGTGGTGACGACGGGCAGAACGGCAGCGCCGAGCCCCTTGAGGTGACTATCAGCGCCTTCGGCGACATCCTGGCCCACTCGCGGGTGAACGTGACTGCCAACCGCAACGCTGGTGGCGGGGAGGGTGAGTTCGACTACCGGCCGATGTTCGCCGACGTCAAGCCCCTGCTCGAGGAGGCCGATCTCACGCTGTGCCACATGGAGACGCCGCTGTCACCGGACAACACCAACCTGTCGGTGCCGGACGTGCTGATCTTCAACACGCCATACCAGATGGCTGACGCTCTGGCCGAGGCCGGCGTGGACGGCTGCGACTTCGCGTCCAACCACACCCTCGACATGGGGATGCAGGGCTTGCGCAACACCGAGCAGGTGATCCGCGACGCCGGCATGGGCTACGCCGGGCCGACGGCCGATGAGGACCGCGCCGGGCTGGCGGAGTTCTACGAGGTGCCGACCGAGACCGGGGTCGCCCGCATCGCCCAGCTCGCCTACACCTATACCTATCCCAACGCCGCCGAGCCGACCACCACGATCCCCGGCGAGGCCCCGTGGCTGATCGAGAATTCCTGGCCCAACCTGGGCAGCGCCGGCATCCTGGAGCAGGCCGAGCAGGCCCGGTCCGAGGGTGCGGACTTCGTCGTCGTGAGCATGCACTGGGGCAATGAGTACCAGGCGCAGCCGACCGAGCAGCAGCGTCAGATCGCGCAGGACCTCCTCACCTCCGGCGACGTGGACCTGATCCTGGGCACCCACGCCCACGTGATCCAGCCGTGTGAGGAGATCGACGGCAAGCAGGTCATCTACGGCCTGGGCAACTTCCTGTCCAACCAAGGGCCGGTCTCCAGCGCGGGTCTGCTGCCGGAGACGCAGGAGGGGATGATCGCCCAGTTCACGCTCACGCGTGACGAGGACGGCGAGATCACCAGCTCGATGACCTACCAGCCGACCCGCGTCGAGATCGACCCACAGGCGCTGGCTGCCGGATCCACCGGCCCCCACATCATCCGCCTCGTCTCCCCCGAGAACTACCCGGAGACCTGGGAGCGCACCACGAGCACGATCGACCTGCTCGGTGGCTGCGGCGCGGAGCCGGTGCACCCCTGACCGGCTGGCCTCACCACAGAGCTGCTCAGCCGAAGAACTGCACCCAGGTGTCCCAGCCGATCTTCAGCACGAAGGCCACCAGCACGACGACGAAGAAGATTCGGACGAAGCCGCTCCCCCGCGCCACGGCGACCCGCGCGCCGAGGTAGCCCCCCAGAATGTTACCCGCGCCCATCAGCAGCCCGACCTTCCACAGCACCGCTCCGGCTGGCACGAAGATCACGAGCGCCGCGAGATTGGTGGCGAGGTTGGCGATCTTGGCCTTGGCGCTGGCATCGAGGAAGCCATAGCCGAGCGCGCTCACCAGGGCGAAGACGAAGAACGACCCGGTCCCCGGCCCCAGGGCGCCGTCATAGGCACCGATCAGCAGCCCGATCCCGATGGCGACGGCGAGGTGGCGGCGCGGGTGCCGCGAACCGAAGCGCAACTGCTGCAGCTGCCCCATCGAGGGCTTGGCGAGCGTGTACGCGCCGACCACCACCAGGACCACGAGGATGATCGGGTTGAACATCTCCTTGGTGAACAGGAAGGCCAGGCTCGCCCCGACCAGGCTGCCCACGAAGGCCGCGACGGCCAGGGGGAAGGCGGTGCGCAGGTCCGGCCGGATCCGGCGGAAGTAGGTGATCGAACTCACCGTGGTCCCGCAGATCGAGCCGAGCTTGTTGGTCGCGAGCAGCTGGACGGGGGTCGCCCCGGGCAGGCCGATGAGGAGAGCGGGCAGCTGGATCAGCCCGCCCCCTCCGACGACCGCGTCGACGAAGCCGGCGGCGAACCCCGCGAGCGCCAGGAACAGCAGGACGCTCGCGTCGAGGTTCTCCACTGCGGGCCCGTATGCCGTCAGTCGCCGGAGTGCTGGGTGTTCGCCCCAGCGGCGTGCGCCTCGGAACGCACGTCGGCGAGCACCTCGTTCACCGCGTCGGCGACGGGGACCTCGCGGCGCTCGCCGGTGCGGCGGTCCTTGATCTCCAGCACCCCATCGGCCAGGCCCTTGCCGACCACGACGATGGTGGGCACCCCGAGCAACTCGGCGTCCTTGAACTTCACGCCCGGGCTGACCTTGGGCCGGTCGTCGTAGACGACCTCCAGGCCGGCCTGCACCAGCTCGGCCGAGAGCGACTCGGCGTGCGCGAAGACGGCCTCGTCCTTGCCGGTGGCGACCACGTGCACGTCATAGGGGGCCAGGTTGCGCGGCCAGCACAGCCCGATCTCGTCGTGGGTTGCTTCGGCGACGGCGGCGACCGCGCGGGAGACGCCCACGCCGTAGGAGCCCATGGTCACGGTGACCAGCTTGCCGTTCTCGTCCAGCACCTTGAGGTCGAGCGCCTCGGCGTACTTGCGACCGAGCTGGAAGATGTGGCCCATCTCGATGCCGCGCGCCAGCGTCAGGGTGCCCGCTCCGTCCGGGCTGGGGTCGCCCTCACGGATCTCACCGGCCTGGATGGTGCCGTCGGCGGTGAAGTCGCGGCCGTGGACGAGGTCGAAGACGTGCTTGCCGTGCTCGTCGGCACCGGTGACCCAGGCCGAACCCTCGGCGACGGAGGGGTCGAGCAGGTATCTGATGCCGCTACCGCCGGAGTCCGCGTTGTTCTCCCCCAGCACCTTGGGCCCGATGTAGCCCTTGGCCAGCATCGGGTAGGCGGCGAAGTCCTTGTCCTCGAAGGGCCTCCACTCGGCGGGCGCCACCTGCGCCTCGAGCCGCTTGGCGTCGACCTCGCGGTCACCGGGCAGGCCGATGGCCAGCGGCTCGGTGCTGCCGTCGGGGTAGGTGAGCATGACGAGGACGTTCTTCAGGGTGTCAGCGGCCGTCCAGGACCGGCCGTCGCTGCGGGGGTGCAGGGCGTTGGCCTGGTCGACCAGAGTCGCGATCGTGGGACTGTCCGGGGTGTCCTCGACGTGCGCCGCCGGGACGCCCGAGGCATCGATGGGCGCGGCCTGCGGCACGACCACGGCCTCGACGTTCGCGGCATACCCGGACTCCTCGCAGCGCACGAAGGTGTCCTCGCCGATCGGGCTGACCGCCAGGAACTCCTCGCTGGCCGACCCGCCCATGGCGCCGGAGTCGGCATACACCACCACGTAGTCGAAGCCGAGCCGGTCGAAGATCCTGATGTAGGCCTCGCGGTGGCGCTGGTAGGCGGCCTCCAGCCCGGCGTCGTCGACGTCGAAGGAGTAGGAGTCCTTCATGATGAACTCCCGGCCGCGCAGCAGGCCGGCCCGCGGACGCGCCTCGTCGCGGTACTTCGTCTGGATCTGGTAGAGCGTGAGGGGCAGTTCCTTGTAGGAGCTGAACATGTCCTTGACCGCGAGCGTGAACATCTCCTCGTGCGTCGGGCCGAGCAGCATGTCGACGCCCTTGCGGTCCTGGAGACGGAACAGGTTGGGGCCGTACTCGGTCCAGCGGTTCGTCGCGTCGTAGGGCTCCTTGGGCAGCAGCGCCGGGAAGCTCAGCTCCTGGCCACCGATCGCGTCCATCTCCTCGCGCACGATCGCCTCGACCTTGCGCAGCACCTTCAGGCCCAGCGGCAGCCAGGTGTAGACGCCCGGGGCCGCCCGCCGGATGTAGCCGGCGCGGACCAGCAGCTTGTGGCCGGGCAGCTCGGCGTCGGCCGGGTCCTCGCGCAGGGTCCGCAGGAACAGGTTGGACAGGCGCGTGATCCGCGACACGTGGGGGCACTCCTTGCTGGGCGGGTGATGTCGTGCTGACCGGACGAGCGTACCGGCCACCCCACCGCCGCCACGACGTCATTTCCGAATCGGATCCCCGCTGGAGCAGCCTTAGGGTGTGCGCATGCTCGACGTCCGCGACCTTCAGCCTGTGCCGGCTCCCCCGGGAATGGGGGACCTGCGCTCGTGGACCGATGTGGAGTTGCCCGGCCTGGGGCGGCGCGCGGAGATCTACGCCTGGCTCCCTCCCGGCTACGACGAGCCAGAGCGCGCGGGCGAGCGTTACCCGGTGCTCTATCTGCACGACGGACACAACCTCTTCCTGCCCGAGCGGTCGTTCGGAGGAGCGACGTGGCGGGTCGGCGAGACGATGACAAGCCTTGCAGCACAAGGGCTGCCGGCCATCGTGATCGGCATCCCCTGCCACCCGGACCAGCGTGGTGAGGAGTACACGCAGTACCCCCACCCCCGCCTCGGCGGCGGTCGGGCGAACGACTACGCCCAGTTCCTGGTGACCCACCTCAAGCCCGCGATCGACGGCGCGCTGCGCACGCGACCTGAGCCGGACCACACCATCGTCGCCGGCAGCTCGCTCGGCGGGGTGATCAGCGCCCACCTGTGGCTCGAGCACCAGGACGTCTTCGGCGGCGCGGGCCTGTTCTCCCCCGCCTTCTGGTGGCCGGGCGAGCAGGCGCTGCTGGACCTGGAGTCCGCGGTGGCCCAGGGGCGCGCCACCGGCCGGGTCTACCTGGACACCGGCGGGCACGAGCAGCCGGACCAGCCGGAGATCGAGCGCGCCTACGTCGAGGACGCTGAGCGCCTCCTCCGCTCCCTGCGCGCAGCCCAGGTTCCCGTCCACTACGTCTACGACCACCTCGCCCACCACTTTGAGACGGCATGGGCGGACCGCTTCCCCGCGGCCGCGGCCTGGCTGCTCCGTGGGTATGCCGCACCTCCCCCGCCCTACGCCCTCCCCTCCGAGGACCAGGAGTGAGACGGCCGCGCTCGAGCAGCCCGGACACCACCGCCCGCGGCCCCGGCCTGCGCACCCGGGCCAACCTGCTTCTCGCCCTCACCGCCTTCATCTGGGGCATGGGCTTCGTGGCCCAGCGCCTGGGCGCCGACCACATGGGCGCCATGAGCTTCAACGCGGTCCGCTTCGCGATCGGGGCGGTGAGCCTACTGCCGCTCATCTGGTGGTTCTCGAGGCGCCGTCGGCGACAGGCCGCGTTGGCGGCCTATCCCGAGCCACCGGTGGGCGAGATCCCCCGACCACCCGCGCACCCGAGCCGCTCCGCCTGGCTGCCGGGTCTGGTCGTCGGGTTGGTGCTCTTCACCGCTGCCGGCCTGCAGCAGGTCGGGATCGCTGACACCACCGCTGGCAAGGCCGCCTTCATCACGGGTCTCTACATGCTGATGGTGCCGCTGCTGGGGACCCTGATCGGCCAACGCATCGCCCCAGCGGTGTGGGTCGGCATCGCGCTGGCGCTTCCCGGCCTGTGGTTGCTCAGCGTCACCGGCCGCTTCACGATCGCCACCGGTGATGTGCTGGTGCTCGTCGGTGCCTTCTTCTGGGCGGTGCACATCCTGGTCATCGACCACTACATCCGCACCGTGGATGCCCTGCAGCTGTCCGCCGTGCAGTTCGCCTCGTGCGCCGTGCTGTCCACCGGCGCCGCGCTGCTCTTCGAGAGTGACCCCTTCGGCGGCATGGGGCCGGCCTTGGCGGCCATCCTCTACAGCGGCGTGGTCGCTGTCGGCGTCGCCTACACCCTGCAGGTGGTGGCGCAACGGCACGCGAAGCCCTCACATGCCGCTCTGCTGCTCTCCCTCGAGGCCGTCTTCGGCGCGCTCGGCGGCGTGCTGATCTTGGGCGAGACGATGACGGCGCGGATGGTGCTGGGGGCCAGCCTGATGATGGCCGGCATCCTCATCTCGCTGCGCGGGTCCCACGACGAGCCAGCTGCACCTGCTCCGGACCCAGATCGGCGAGGCGCGTCACACCCAGCAGCCTGAGCGTGCGGTGCACCTCGGTGGTCAGGATCTCCAGGGCCCGATCCACCCCGGCCTCGCCACCAGCCATCAGACCGTAGAGGTAGGCCCGCCCCACCAGCACAGCGTCGGCGCCCAGGGCCACCGCAGCCACGACATCCGCCCCGCTGAGCACCCCGGTGTCCATCAGGATCGGCACCCGCCCGCGGACGACCTCGGTGATCTCCGGCAGCAGCTCCAGCGGCGGCACCGCCTTGTCCAACTGACGCCCACCGTGGTTGGAGACCACGATTCCGTCGATCCCCAGCTCCACCAGCGCGTGCGCGTCGGCGGGGTGCTGCACGCCCTTGACCACCATCCGCCCCGGCCACTCCTGCCGAAGCCAGGCGAGGTCGTCATAGGTGAGCGAGGGGTCGAACATCCGGTCCACCAGGGCGAGCCTGCCGATCCCATCACCGTCGCCGGAGAACTGGGGAAGTCGGGGCAGCTCGGCAAGGTCGGGGGCGCCGTCTACCTCCACGACCTGCTCTCCAGCGTCTCGATCGCGGCCAACGCGATCTACTACGCCGAGTTGGTGCGAGACAAGGCGATCCTGCGGCGGCTGGTCAACGCCTCCATCCGCATCGCCCAGCTCGGCTACTCCGGCCAGGGCGAGGTCGACAAGATCGTCGACGAGGCCCAGCAGACGCTCTTCGAGGTCACGGACCGAAACGCGGCTGAGGACTACAAGTCTCTGCGGGAGCTGATCGAGCCCACGTTCGACGAGATGGAGGCCATCGCCTCGTCCGGCGATGCACTGTCGGGCGTACCTACGGGTTTCACCGAACTTGACCGCATCACCAACGGCCTGCACCCAGGCCAGATGGTCATCGTCGCCGCCCGCCCCGGCGTCGGCAAGTCCACGTTCGCGCTGGACGTGTGCCGCAGCGCGGCGATCCACCACAACCTGACGACGGCGTTCTTCTCGCTCGAGATGAGCCGCACCGAGATCGTGATGAAGATCCTCTCGGCGGAGGCCTCAGTACCGCTCGGCCGGATCCGCGGCGGCAAGATGGACGAGAGCGACTGGCAGCGCGTCACCGATAAGTCGGCGATCCTGGGCGAGAAGAACTTCTTCATCGACGACTCCCCCAACCTGACGATGATGGAGATCCGCGCGAAGGCACGCCGCCTCAAGCAGCGTCACGACCTGCAGCTGCTGGCGATCGACTACATCCAGCTGATGAGCTCTGGCAAGAAGGTGGAGTCGCGTCAGCTCGAGGTCTCCGAGTTCTCCCGCCAGATCAAGCTGTTGGCCAAAGAGCTTGAGATCCCGGTCATCGCGTTGTCGCAGCTCTCGCGTAACACCGAGCAGCGCAAGGACGGCATCCCCCAGCTCTCCGACCTCCGTGAGTCAGGCTCGCTGGAGCAGGACGCCGACATCGTCTTGATGCTGCACCGCCCCGAGATGTACACGCAGAACCCCACCGACGAGGAGCGCGGCCTCGCCACGTTCCACATCCCCAAACACCGCAACGGCGAGACCGGCCGCATCGACGCCCTCTTCCAGGGCCACTACAGCCGCTTCACCAACGCCCCGATGTAGCGCGCTCCCGGGTCTCCCTGGGGTGGCCGAGGAGCGCGCCCGGGATGGGTGCACCGACGTCGACGACGCGGCACCACGGGCCGCCAACCGACTGCCCCCAACGCCAGCCGACGACCTCAAACGCCAACCGACGGCCCCCAACGCCAACGGACAGCGGCCAACGCCAACGGATATCGCGAGACGCCCGCAGGACTCAGCGACGCCCGCGAGATCTCGCGGGCGTCGCTGAGTCTTATCGGCGGTTGGCCTTGTCTGTTGGCGTTGCCAATTCACCGTTGGCGTCGCTGTCTACCCGTTGGCGTTTCTAGATAACCGTTGGCGTTTCTGTCCACCCGTTGGCGTCGGCGCTTCCCTCTTGGCGTTTGGTTCTGTTGGTTGGCGGTCGGACCCGGCGGCCGGCGACCGCGCGGTCGCCGCTACGAGTGCAGTCGCAGCCCGGACGCCCCACAAGGGCTTCCCGAGCGGCCTGATCCGGTGGAGCTGGGCTCTCGGAGACAGGTAACGGCTAGGAGCAGCACTTCTGGTCGCCGAGCGGGAGGTCAAGGAAACCCCGCACTGCGGCGAGGGACTCCGGGCGGACGGTCCAGTGGACCCACCGGCCACGCTTCTCGCGGGCCACGAGCCCGGCGTCGTGAAGCTTGTTCATGTGGAAGGACAGCGTCGGCTGGCTGATCCCGAGCGCATCCGGCAGGTGGCATGCACAGGCTGTGCCAGCCGCGGACTCCGCCAGATACCGCAACAACCGCACCCTCGTCGGGTCGGCGAGCGCCTTGAAGGTCGACGCCAGCGCGTCCGCCTCCTGAGCCGCAAGCAGGTCGCAGCCCGCTCCCGCGCAGCAGTCGTCCACGTCACTCAGGTGACCGGCGGCTGAACTCATGGTGAACAGGGTACCCGACGCATTGACATTCATCGATACGCTGGGTTGACTGTCCATCGACACTTCTCGATATGGAGGCTCCATGCCCGCAATCCGCGTCTTCGAACCGGCCCTCTGCTGCAACACCGGCGTGTGCGGCCCCGAGTTGGACGAGAGCCTCGTGCGCTTCACCGCCGACCTGGACCACCTGCGCAGCGCCGGCGTCGACATCACCCGGCATAACCTCGCCAATGACCCCACCGCCTTCGCAACCAACCCGGTGGTCGTGAACTTTCTCCAGGTCGCGGGCTCTCCCGGCCTTCCCCTGGTGCTCGTCGACGACGTGACCGTCGCTACCGGCCGCTACCCCAGCCGCGCGGAGCTGCTCCGCTACGCCGGGCGCCCCGAGCTGGGCGACCTGGGCCTGGCCAGCGCCGGAGGCTGCTGCGGGTCCATCCCCGACGACATCCCAGAGACGGCGGCCAGCTGCTGCAGCGGATCCCCCGAGCCCGCCGGGTCGCAGACGGGATGCTGCTGATGTATTCCTTCCTCCGGGACCTCCCCCGCTTCCTCTTCTTCACCGGCAAGGGTGGCGTCGGCAAGACGTCGCTCGCCTGCGCCTCCGCGACGCACCTCGCCGACGAGGGACGCCGGGTGTTGCTCGTCTCCACCGATCCTGCGTCCAACGTCGCCCAAGTCTTCGGCCAGCCCATCGGCAACCGCATCACGGCGATCCGCGCGGTCCCCGGCCTGGACGCCATCGAGATCGACCCCCAACAGGCGGCCGACGACTACCGCGAGCGCATCATCGGACCCGTGAGGAACCTCCTCCCGGAAGCCGAGATCGCATCGATCACCGAGCAGCTGTCCGGTTCCTGCACCACCGAAGTGGCGTCGTTCAACGAGTTCACCGGCCTCCTGGCCGATGATTCACGCATCGAGGGCTACGAGCACATCGTGTTCGACACCGCCCCCACGGGGCACACGATCCGCCTGCTCCAGCTGCCCGGCGAATGGACGAGCTTCCTCGACGACGGCAAGGGTGACGCCTCCTGCCTCGGCCCCATGGCCGGCCTGGACAAGACCCGCGCCACCTACGCCTCGGCGCTGGCGCGCCTCTCGGACCCCTCCCTGACCCGGCTGGTGCTCGTGACCCGCGCCCAGCCGTCCACCCTCGTTGAGGCTGGACGCACCGCCGACGAGCTGGCCCACGTGGGCATCACCGAACAACACCTGGTGGTCAACGCCCTCCTTAGCGACCCCGGCGACGATCCCCTGGCCACGGCGGTCCACGCGCGCGAACAGCGGGCACTCAGCCAACTTCCCCCTTCCCTCGGGCGCCTCACGCGCACCGAGGTGGCTTTGCGGCCCAACGCCGTCGTCGGCGTGGACAGCCTTCGGGAACTGCTCAATCCCCACCCGCAGCCAGTCAGACCCACCGGGGACACGACCGCCGTCGAGGCGAACGGCCTGGCCGAACTGATCGACGAACTGGCTGCGCAGGACCACGGCCTCATCATGTGCATGGGCAAGGGCGGCGTCGGGAAGTCGACCGTGGCGGCCGCTGTCGCGCTGGCCTTGGCGGAGCGCGGGAAGACCGTCCATCTGTCCACCACCGACCCGGCAGCACACCTCGACGACGTGCTCGCAGGCGCCTCCGACGAGCACCTCAGCGTCTCCCGCATCGACCCGCAGGCCGCCATTCAGGCCTACCGAGACAAGGTCATGCGGACCAAGGGCGCACGACTCGACGACGCCGGGCGCGCACAGTTGGCCGAAGACCTGATGAGCCCGTGCACCGAGGAGGTGGCCGTCTTCGGCGAGTTCTCACACCTGGTCAGCCAGGCGCGCAGACAGTTCGTGGTCGTTGATACCGCGCCCACCGGGCACACTCTGCTGCTGATGGACGCGACCGGTTCCTACCACCGCGACATCGTGCGGGGCATGGGCCCCGGTCAGCGGCCCGTGACCCCGCTCATGCGCCTGCAGGATCCGGCGCTGACCAGGATCGTCATCGTCACCCTGCCCGAGGCGACGCCGGTGCAGGAGGCCGCGGACCTTCAGTCTGAACTGCGGCGGGCGAGCATCGAGCCGTATGCCTGGGTGGTCAATCAGTCCATCGCGGCCGCCCGCACGTCGTCGCCGCTGCTCTCGGCCAGAGCTGCGGCCGAGGCTCCCCACCTCACCGAGGTGTCCAGGCTGGCGGCCAGGGTCGCCGTCGTCCCACTCCTGCCTGACGAGCCCACCGGCTCGCGAGGCCTCCACACGCTCATCCCCGAGCCCGCCACCCTCTGACCAGGAAGCCCTGCCTCATGGCCATCGACCGCAACAGCGTCCAGCGTCAGCTCATCGAAGACCTCGCCTACGCCTACGGCGACGTCTTCGGCGACGCCGAGATCGAATCCGCCTTCAACGAGGCGTGGGAGCTGCTGAGCTCCCGGGCAACGGTCCAGAACTTCCTGCCCGTGCTGGTGGCGCGCCGCGCCCGCGAGCAACTGATGGCGCGGGCCCAGGCCGAGGGCCGAGTGGTCAAGCACGTGCCCGAGCTGCTCTTCGTCTGCGTGCACAACGCGGGCCGCTCACAGATGGCGGCGGCTCTGGCCGAACATCTGTCGGCCAGGCGCGTCCACGTGCGCTCGGCCGGCTCGATGCCGGTGGACGAGATCAACCCGGTCGTCGTCGAGGCACTGCGCGAACGGGGCATCGCCCTCAACACTGCCTACCCCAAGCCGCTGTCGAACGACATGGTCCACGCGGCCGACGTCATCGTGACGATGGGCTGCGGCGACGCGTGCCCGATCTTCCCCGGCAAGCGCTACGAGGACTGGGAGGTCCGGGACCCAGCCGGACAACCCCTCGACGTCGTGCGCGAGATCCGCGACGATATCCAAGCCAGGGTGACCACCCTCCTCCGCGAAATCCTGAACTGAGAGGCCCCGCCATGACCCGACCTTCCGTACTCTTCGTCTGCGTCCACAACGCCGGCCGCTCACAGATGGGCGCGGCCTACACGCACCACCTGTCGGGCGGCGCAGTGGAGGTGCGCTCTGCAGGATCGGCGCCGGCTGACTCCATCAACCCGGCCGTCCGCGACGCCCTACTCGAGGAGGGCATCGACATCTCCGCGGAGACCCCGAAGATCCTCACTGACGAGGCGGTCGTCGCGTCCGACGTCGTCATCACCATGGGATGCGGCGACACCTGCCCCTACTACCCCGGCAAGCGGTACCTGGACTGGACCCTCGAGGACCCGGCCGGGCAGGGAGTGGCATCGGTGCGGCCGATCCGCGACGAGATCAAGCGCCGCGTGCTGACCCTCCTGGGGGAGCTGGGGGTCGAGCCCGTCGAACTCCCGACACCTAAGCCCACGCTGCTCTTCGTGTGCGTGAAGAACGGCGGTAAGTCCCAGATGGCCGCCGCGTTGGCCCGCCGGTTCGGCGGCGACGCCGTCGAGGTCCACTCGGCCGGCACTCACCCGGGGTCGAAGCTCAACGAGGAATCTGCGCGCTCGGTCGAGGAGCTCGGCGCGACCTTCGACGGCGAAAGCCCCAAGCCCGTCGACCCCGACGTCCTGCGTCGGGCGGATCGCGTGGTCGTCATCGGCACCGAGGCTGACGTCCAGCCGGTCGAGGGGATGCGCGGCACCATCGAGGTCTGGGACACGGTCGAGCCCAGCAAGGACGGCATCGAGGGCGAGGAGCGTATGCGCCTGGTCCGAGACGACATCGCCGCCCGGGTGAAGGCACTCCTCGACGACCTCCAGTCACCGAACCTGGTTCGCTGAGCTTGTCGACCTGTGCCCTGAGCTTGTCGAAGGGTTAACGCCCGCGACTGTGGTCACCGCCCTGCCGGTCGGGGGCGGCGGCAGGTCACAAGGCCGCTACCCTTCGACGGACGTTCCTCGCGCGAAGCGCTCGTCACTGCTCAGGGACCGATTCGACGGACGCTCCTCGCGCAAAGCGCTCGTCACTGCTCAGGGACCGATTCGACGGACGCTCCTCGCGCAAAGCGCTCGTCACTGCTCAGGGACCGATTCGTCGGACGCTCCTCGCGCGAAGCGCTCGTCACTGCTCAGGGATCTGCCAGCAGCGCTCGCCAGGTAAGTTGAAGCCCATGAGCGAATCTCCGCACCCGGCCCTCCGGCTGGCCCGCCACGGCAAGAATGACGACGGCGACCGCTTCGTCGGCCTGTGGGTCGAGGTGATGGTCGCGGGGCGCCAAGGATCCGATGCCAGGCGGGTGGTCAAGCACTTCTTCCGCGGTGACGTGGCCGCTGCGCTCGACAGCGCGGGCCCGGGCGCCTTCGCCGTCGAACTCCGAGACGCAGCCCGCATCTATGTGGCCAGCTGCCTGACCGATCCCCAGTACACCTCCACCATGTTCGGCATGAAGCGCCTCGCCGACGACGACGTCCGCGCCAAGATCGCCAACGAGACCGCCCGGGCGCTGTCAGCGCTGGGCGTCGGCCAGGAGCCGTCCGGGGCCGAGCTGCTGCCGGGCGCGCTGGTCGGTGGGTACAGAGACGCGCTGGGCCCAGGCTCGGAGGAGGCGCTGCGAGCAGCCCTCGGGCAGACGGGCGCTCGCTACGGGCATCTGCTCACGTGACCGCTCGTACCGCCGAGAGCCAACCCCACGCGGAGGCCGATGTCGCCGTCGATGGCCTGTTCGCGCCCGTGGCCACTTGGTTCGCCGCCAACGCCCGCGATCTCCCGTGGCGCCGCGCGGAGACGACTCCCTGGGGAGTGCTCGTCAGCGAAGTGATGTGCCAGCAGACGCCGGCGCCGAGGGTAGCGCCGCTGTGGGAGGAATGGATGGAGCGCTGGCCCACGGCCGCCGCCCTGGCCGATGCCGCCACCGCGGATGTGTTGCGTGCCTGGGGTCGGCTCGGCTACCCACGGCGTGCGCTCCGCCTGCAGGAGACGGCACGCGCGGTGGACCAGCTCGGCGGCCTCCCGAAGGACGAGGCGGGGCTGCTGGCGCTCCCCGGCGTCGGTCGCTACACAGCTGCCGCCGTCGTCGCGTTCGCCTACGGGCGCCGCTCGCTGGTGCTCGACACCAACGTCCGCCGAGTGCTGGCACGCGCCGACGGCGGGGTCGAGTTCCCACACCGCCACGAGACCGCGGCGGAGCGGACGCGGGCCTGGCAGTTCGTCCCCGAGGACGACGCTGAGGCGGCGTTGTGGTCGGCGTCAGCCATGGAGCTGGGGGCACTGGTGTGCACCGCCAAGAATCCCCGCTGCGATCAGTGCCCCATCGCCGATGGTTGCGCCTGGCGCGCCGGTGGCTACCCGGCCTGGTCAGGACCCGAGCGCACCGCCCAACCCTGGGAGGGCACCGATCGCCAGTGCCGCGGTCGCATCATGGCGGCGCTGCGGGCGTCGTCGGGTCCGGTGAGCCTGGCCGACGTCGCCTGGCCCGACCAGGACCAACTCGCCTCCTGCGCCGAATCCCTCGCGCGCGATGGGCTGGCAGTACGCGTCGACGGCGGTCTCGCCCTTCCCTGAACCCGGACCGATCCCGCGGGAGTCACGGGATGTCGGCCTCCGCGACCAACCAGACACCCGTTGCCTAGGATCGAGACATGATCCGTGCAGTTGTGTTCGACCTCGGGCAGGTCCTCGCCTCGCCCCCCAACCTCTACGTCGACGCCGCCGACCGGCTCGGCGTGAGCGCAGCCGACTACGAGGCCAACTACTGGGCCGATCGCCCCGCCTACGACGACGGCGCCTCGGACGCCGAGTACTGGGGTCCCTTGCTGCGGACGCTGGGGCTCACCCCCACGGACGACGACATCGCCGAGATGGCACGCCTCGACTCCGAGCTGTGGATCCAGGTACGCCCCGAGGCGCACGCCCTCCTGCGCGACACCCGCGCGGCCGGCCGCACCGTCGCCGTCTTGTCCAACGCGCCGCACGCGATCGCCGCCGCAGCGGAGCACTCCGCGTGGCGCGCCGACATCGACCGTCTCTTCATCTCCGCACCCATGGGCGTCTCCAAGCCTGAACCTGCCTGCTTCCGCCAGGTGCAGCACGAGCTCGGGCTCGACGCCGATCAGATCGCGTTCATCGACGACCGCCAGCCCAACGTCGACGGCGCACTGGCCGTCGGGTGGCATGCCCACCTCTGGGCGGACGACGCCGATACGCGCACCTGGCTGCAGGAGCTGGGCGTGCTGCAGTGAACATCTCCGACATCCGCGACGACGGGACCGACTACCTGGCCGGCGAGACCATCACCGGCCGCCTCGAACCCCGCGACGATCGCTGGTGAGCACATTCGCCCACCACCGCGGGTGCAGCGCCATCCCGGCCAGGGTGCGTGGCGTCAGGGCGGGTGGGACGGTGAGCCCGTTGCGCACATCCCGCAGCCGACGACCAGCCACGGCGGTCGCTGGTTGAGGTGCGAGCGAAGCGAGCCTCGAAGCCACGGTCTACTCGCTGAACGTTGCCGTCACCGAGCCGAGCCCGGTGATCTCGGCGCGGACGACCGCGCCGGGGGGTACGGGGTGCACCGGTCCCAGCGCGCCCGAGAGCACGACCTGTCCGGCGCGCAGCGGCTCGCCGTACTCCAGCGCGGCCGACGCCAGCCACGCCAGTGCGTTGAGTGGGTCGCCCAGGCAGGCCGCGCCGTTGCCGGTGGAGACCTCCTCGCCGTTGCTGGTCATCTTCATCTCGACGTCGACCGGCTCGAACTCCTCCAGCGTCAGGCGGGTGGCGCCCATGACGTAGAGCCCGCTAGAGGCGTTGTCGGCCACGGTGTCGCCCAACTTGATGTCCCAGTCACGTACGCGGGAGTCGACGATCTCGATGGCGGCGCGGGCGTGGTCGACGGCTCCCCTGACCGACTCGGCGGTGAAGGGGCCCTCGGTCAGGTCCTCCTTCAACACGAACGCGATCTCGGCCTCCGCACGGGGCTGCAGCATCCGACTCATCGGGACGACTTCGTCCTCGGCGTACTCCATGTCGTCGAGCAGGACCCCGAAGTCGGGGACGTCGACGCCGAGCCACTGCTGCACGGCCGGCGAGGTGAGGCCGATCTTGCGGCCCACGACGGTGGCACCGGCGGCGACGCGATCGCCGATGATGATCGATTGCACTGCATAGGCGGCGGCCACGTCGTTGGTGCCGATCAGGTCACGTACGGGCTCGCACGGCTGGCCGGACGCCGCGGCCTCCTGGAGCCGTCGTGCCGCCGCCTCGATCTTGTCGGCGGAGATGTCTGGAGTGCTCATGGGCGCCATCGTGGCCTGCCCACCATGAGAAACGAAAGGCTAGAGTTCCACTCAATGGAACTCGATCGCGCGTCCGTCCTTGGCAAGGCCATGTCGGTCCTGCATGCCTTCTCCGCTGACGATCCGGGCCTGAGTTTTGCCCAACTCCAGCGCCGCACCGGACTGCCCAAGGCCACGCTGCACCGCATCGCCGGCGACCTGGTCACGGCGGGACTGCTCGATCGTCGCGAGGGTGTCTTCCACCTCGGCTCGCACCTCTTCGAACTCGGCATGTTGGCCAGCGTCGAGCGGACCCTGATCGAGGTCGCCACTCCGTTCATGGAAGACCTCTACGAGCGCACCCACGAGGTCGTCCACCTCGGGATCCGCGAAGGAACCGAGGTCGTCTACGTCGCCAAGGTCGCCGGCCACAAGGGCGCCCGCACCCCCACCCGTGTCGGCGGCCGGATGCCCGTCCACGCCACCGCGCTCGGCAAGGCACTGCTGGCCCACGCCCCCCAGTCGGTGTGGATCGAGGTCCTCAGCGGCCCACTCGAGCGGCTGACCCCCCGCACCCTCACGGCCCCCGGGCGTCTGCGCGCCCAACTCGACCAGGTCGTCCAGGCTGGCGTGGCCTACGAGTACGAAGAGTCCGCGGCCGGCGTCGTCTGCGTCGCGGCCCCGGTGCTCGACGCCGAGGATCAACCGCTGGCCGCCGTCAGCATCGCCGTCAGCATCGCCGGCAGCGCGACCCGGTTCCGACCCGACCACCATGCGGCCTCCGTGCGCGCGGCCGCCAACGGGGTCGCGGCCACGCTGGCCCGGCGCGCACAACTGGCCTCTGACCGACAGTCCGGCGGTAGCGTGCAGGCATGACCGCTCGGCGCACCCTCCCCACTCCCGAGGCCCGTGACCTGCTGGCCCTGACCCGCGAGATCTGTTCGAAGGAACTGGCCCCCAGGTCCGCCGAAGCCGAGGCCACCGGGACCTTCCCCCGAGAGGTGTTCCGCCTGCTGGGGCAGGCGGGCCTGCTGTCGCTGCCCTATCCCGAGGAGTTCGGCGGGGGCGGGCAGCCGTACGAGGTCTATCTCCAGGTCCTCGAGGAGATCGGCTCGGTGTGGTCATCGGTGGGCGTCGGCGCCTCGGTGCACGTCTTGTCGTGCTTCGGACTCGCCGAGTTCGGCACCGACGAGCAGCGCGCCGCGTGGCTCCCCGACATGCTCGGCGGCGACCTGCTGGGGGCGTACTGCCTCTCCGAAGCGCACGCCGGCTCCGACCCGGCCGCCATGCTCACGACCGCCCGCCGCGACGGGGACGCGTACGTCCTCAACGGCGCCAAGGCCTGGACCACCCACGGCGGGCAGGCCGACTTCTACAAGGTGATGGCGCGGGAGGAGGCCGGCATCTCGTGCTTCCTGGTCCCCGCCGACGCCGAAGGTCTCAGCGCCGACCCGCCTGAGCAGAAGATGGGCCTGATGGGGTCGACGACGGCAACCATGCGATTCGAGAACGTCCGCATCCCGGTCGAGCGCCGACTCGGGGCAGAGGGCGAAGGGCTGCGCATCGCCCTCAAGGGCCTCGACTCAGGCCGCCTCGGCATCGCCGCCGTCGCCACCGGCCTGGCCCAAGGAGCCCTCGACACGGCAGTGGCGTACGCCCGTGAACGCGAGGCGTTCGGCAAGGCGATCATCGACCACCAGGGGCTGGCGTTCGTCCTCGCCGACATGGAGGCCGCGGTGCAGTCCGCCCGCGCGACCTATCTGCACGCGGCCCGCCTGCGCGACCTGGGTCAGCCCTTCGGCCGCGAGGCATCGATCGCCAAACTCATCTGCACCGACAACGCCATGAAGGTCACCACCGATGCCGTGCAGGTGCTCGGCGGCGCCGGCTACACCAAGGACTGGCCGGTCGAGCGCTACATGCGCGAAGCGAAGGTGATGCAGATCTTCGAGGGCACCAACCAGATCCAGCGTCTGGTCATCTCGCGCTCGCTCGCCAAGGACAACGCCGGCCAGATCAACTGACGTCGCGACGCCGCAGGCCGACGAGGCCGAGCCCGATGCCCACGAGCCCCGCCCCGGCCAGCACCGCGCCAGGGGCGACGGCGAACGGCTCGCTCGGCACCAACGGCAGGTGCCAGAACGGCGAGATCGCCGAGACCCAGTCGGGCAGGTTGAGGATCTCGCCGAGGTAGGACTGCAACAGCGCGAAGGCAAACACCACCCACACGACCGGCGCGAACCGCGGCGCCCAACCGTGCAGGAGAACCACCAGGCCCACGAGCAGCACCGCCGCGGGGACGTAGGACAGGGCAGCCCCCACGATCGGCCAGAACAGTTCACCGTCGCCGGTCGTGGCGAGGTGCGTCAGGGCTGACCCGAGGCCGATGAGCAACATCATGAGCGCACTGGCCACGATCGCCACCGTGATCGCGGCCAATGCCCAACGCGTCCGCGAAACCCCCGTCGCCAGGATCGACTCGGCCAGACCGGCCCGTTCGTCGTGCCGCAGGCGCAAGGCGGAGGTGATGGTGAAGGCGGTGGCCATGATGGCGGTGAACGAGATGACGAACGCGTAATAGCTGCGTACGAGATCGCTGGTCTCCCCGCCCAACACGTCCAGGATCTCGGGGTTGGCCTCCACCATCGTCGAGATGTCCTGCGAGAACGAGCCGTAGACCGCGCCGAGAACGAACAGCCCCGCCGCCCAGCCGATCACCAGACCGCGCTGGGTACGCAACGCCAGCCCCACCGGCGTGGTCGTGAACCGCACCGCCCGCGCCCGACCCTTGCGGGGGTGCACCAACCCGGCTCCGAAGTCACGCCGCGCAGTGAGCGTGCCCGCGATCAACAAGAGCAGCGCGGCCAGTGCCAGCAACGGGATCAAGAGCCACCAACGGGTCTCACCGAACGGGCGTACGCCCTCCTGCCATGCCATGGGCGAGAGCCACACGAGATCGCTGCGCTCGCCGGCCGCCCAACCGCGGCCCACGAAGAACACGCCCAGAACCGTGCCGGCCAGCGCCAGTGCCCCACGCGCCGACGACACGACCTGCGCAGACAGGGCAGCCACGCCGGTGAAGACGAGGCCCGAGGCGGCCAGGGCCACCCCGTGAGCCACTGAGTCGGCGGCCGGCAGACCCACCGCCGTGAGGACCGCTGCGTCCAGGGCCCCCACGATCGCCACGCAACCGAGAGCGACCACGAGCGTCGCCAACGTCGCGGCGTGGCGACCGATGACGGCGCTGCGCACCAGTTCGGACGTGCCGGCCTCCTCCTCGCCGCGGGTGTGGCGGATGACGAAGAAGATCACCATCAACGCCAGCGCGATCGTCGCCACCGCCGTCACCTCATAGGCGGTGATGCCGCCCAGGTTGTCGAGGTCGTACGGGACCCCGCCGAACAGTCGCGCGGATGCACTGCTCTCGATGGTCTGGGCATAGGACGCGATCTGCTCGGGGGTCTTGTAGAAGTCCTGCACCGCACCGGCCGAGAACCCGACCGTCGCGGTGATGCCGAAGATCCACAACGGCAGGCGGATGCGGTCGCGACGCAGGATCAGCCGGATCAGATGACCCGTACCGGTGAAGGGATGGTTCACGCCGAGACTTCCTCGCCGTACTCGCGCAGGAACAGTTCCTCCAGCGTCGGCGGGTGCGCCTGCAGTGCGCGTACGCCCATCGAGGCCAGCCGACCCAACACCTCCTGCAAGGCATCGTCGTCCACCTCGAACACGAGTCGGGCGCCATCGCGCCGCAGGTGGTGTACGCCCGGCAGGTCCTTGAGGTCCTCACCCGCGGAGGCGGTCTCGACCAGAACCGTGGTGCGGGTCAGGTGGCGCAGGTCGGCCAACGTGCCGCTCTGCACGTTGCGACCGGCACGGATGATGCTGACCCGGTCGGCCAGCGCCTCGACCTCCGCGAGGATGTGACTCGAGAGCAGCACCGTCGCGCCTGCGTCCTTCAACTCATGCACGGTCCGCTGGAACTCCGCCTCCATCAGCGGGTCGAGCCCAGACGTCGGCTCATCGAGGAGATAGAGGTCGACCTGTGCGGCCAGACCGGCGACGAGGGCGACCTTCTGCCGGTTGCCCTTGGAGTACGTACGGCACTTCTTGCTCGGGTCGAGTTCGAACCGCTCGATCAGATCCGCGCGCCGGGCCTCGTCGAGCCCGCCGCGCATGCGCCCCAGGACGTCGATGACCTCGCCGCCAGTCAGGTTGCCCCACAGGTTGATCTCACCCGGCACATAGGACAGGCGCCGATGCAGGTCGGCAGCCTCGGCCCAGGGGTCGCCGCCGAGCAGTCGAGTGGTGCCGGAGTCCGTACGCAACAGGCCGAGCAGGACGCGCATCGTCGTCGACTTCCCAGCGCCGTTGGGGCCGAGGAACCCGTGCACCTCCCCCGCCGCCACTTCGAGGTCGAACCCATCGAGGGCACGCACGGACCCGAACGTCTTGACCACGGACTCCATCTGGATCGCTGCCATGGGTCCACTCTGTCAGGTGCGGTGCGGGTTTCGAGGCTTGCTGCGCTCGCGCCTCAACCAGCGGGGCTCGCGACCAGCCAACTCCCGAGCAACGTGCCGTCCTGTTCGAGCAACAGTCGCGGCCGCAGGTCGAGGTTGACTCCATGCCCGGCCAGCACTCGTAGGTGGTCGCCTCCGATCAGCCGCGGCACCAACGTCAGGCACAACTCATCGACGACCCCGGCCGCCGCGAGTGCTCCGAACAGGTGTGGCCCGCCCTCGCAGAGTTGGTCCACCCAGCCGCGTTCGGCCAGCGTGGACTTGAGGGCCGGCAGGTCGATCTCGCGCTCGCCCAGCACCATCACGCGCTCCTCCCCGAGGAGTTCGCGGGCAGCGTCAAGGCCCGGCGCCGACGCCACGGTCGCCATCAGGACCGAGCCGTCCGGCGCGTCGACCAGCGAGTCCGGCACCTCGCCACTGCGCGTGACCACGACCAGCGGCAACGTCGGGTGTTGATAGCGCTCGGCCCGCAACGTTCCCGCGCCCACGACGAGGCAGTCCGCATGGGCCCGCAATGCCCGAAAGACCCGCTGGTCGGCGTCGTTGTTGATCGACTTGCTGAGCCCGTCGCCGCCTTGGGCCGCGCCGTCAAGGGTGCTGACGAAGTTGACCCGCAACCACGGTTTGCGCAGCGGCGCATACATGGCACGCAGGTCTTCGGTGCTCAGGTCCGCGAGTCTGTTCAACTTCAGGTGTCCGGTCACCGGGACATCGTGGCACCTAGGCTGGCCGCGTGATCACCCTTGCGGACCTTGCGGCCCTCCAGCACCAGTACGCCGATGCCTGGGAATCCGAGATCACGCCCGTCACGATCCCCGGCCCCGGGGGCGATGTCGTGGTGGGCGGCGATGGGATCACGCTCATGGGGTGCGTCAACCTGTCGCGTGATTCGACCTACCGCGAAAGCGTCGCCGTCTCAGCCGACGACGCCGTACGGATGGGGCGGGTCCAGGTCGCCCAAGGCGCCGCGATCATCGATCTCGGCGCCGAGTCCAGCAATGCCAAGGCCAGTCGGGTCACCGCCCAGGACCAGATCGCCTCGCTCGTCCCGGCCGTCGAAGGTCTCGCCGAGAACACCGTGGTCTCGGTGGAGACGTACGAACCCAGCGTCGTGCGCGCCTGCCTGCAAGCGGGTGCGCGCGTCCTCAACATGACCGGTCGCCAACACGAGGACGAGATGCTCACCTTGGCCGCCGAGCACGACGCCACGGTGGTGATGTGCTTCGGCGACGCGGCCAACGTTCGCGAACCCACCGACGTCCCGCCCGATGCGGACCCGATGCCGGTGCTGTTGGACCACTTCGAGACGCGTCTGGCGCGGGCGCGCGTACTCGGCGCCGACCAGGTCATCATCGATCCGGGCATGGGTTTCCACTACGGCAACCTGCCCGACGCGTTCACGCGTGTGCGCCACCAGATGCGGGTGCTGACCCAGACCTTCCGGCTGCGCCCGCTCGGCGTCCCCGTGTGCAACGTCCTGCCCCACACCTATGACCTGTTCGGTGACGAGTTCCGCAAGGCCGAGGGCTTCTTCGCGGTCTTCGCTGCTCTCGGCGGTGCGCACCTGCTGCGCATCCACGAGGTGCCGCACCTACCAGGACCGAATAGCCCGACTCGGCCGCGCGGTGGATCAATTCCCGAGAGGCCTGCCGGTCCCGCCAGAGATAGAGCTGGAACCAGCGCTGCACCGAAGGCACCTCGCGGGCCAGATCCTCCACCGACACCGTCCCCATCGTGGACAGCGTGTACGGCACTCCCGCCCGCGCCGCCGCGCGCGCGACCGCCCACTCGCCCTCGTGGTGCATCATCCGGGTGAAGCCGGTCGGGGCGAGCACCACCGGGATCGGGCTGGTCGCGCCGAGGACCTCCACACCGGCATCGACCTGGGCCACATCGCGCAGCACCCGCGGCCGGAACTCCACCGAGGCGAAGGCCTCCCGGGCGCGCTGCAGGGACAGCTCTGCCTCGGCCGCACCGTCGACATAGTCGAAGACCGCACGCGGAGTACGTCGTCGGGCCAGCGTGCGTAGGTCCTCGATCGTCGCCGCCCGCGCCAGGGCAGCCGCCGTGCGGCGCACCGTGGGCCGTCGCACCTGCACCAACGGTCGCAGCTCCGACCACCTCGGGGGCCTACGTCGCACGGGAGTCATCAGGGCACTCACTGTAGGACGCCCGACACGGGTCCGCCCCTCGGCGCCGGTCACGCTCGCGGCTGCACCCACCCCACCAGCCTGTGATGGGGTGGAGGCATGGAGCAGCAGCAGCCCTCGACCGCAGACCCGCACCGCTGGCTCGAGGAGGTCGAGTCCCCCGAGGCCCTGGACTGGGTCCGGGCGCGCAGCACGAGCGCCGAGGACGCGTTGACCGCGCATCCGCTCTACAACGAGGTGCACGCCGGGATCCGGGACGCCCTCGAGGCCTCGGACCGGATCCCCCTGGTCGCGCAGGCGGGCGAGCACCTCTACGGCTTCTGGACCGATGCCGACCACCCCCGAGGTGTATGGCGTCGCACCACCTGGGAGTCCTACCGCACCGAGGAGCCGGCCTGGGAGATCCTGCTCGACCTCGACGCGCTCGCCCAGGAGGAGGACGTGCCCTGGGTGTGGCAGGGCGCCCAGCTGCTCCGACCAGATCTGGACCGGGCGCTGATCCATCTCTCGCGCGGTGGCGCCGACGCCAATGTGGCCCGCGAGTTCGATCTGACCAGCGGGTCCTGGGTGAGCGGCACGGATGCCTTCGCCAAGGCCGAGAGCAAGGGTCGGCTGGGCTGGCGCGATCGTGACCACGTCTACCTGACCACCGCGGACGATCCCACGGGCGCGACGCGTTCGGGTTATCCCCGCACCGCCCGGCTCTGGCGCCGGGGCACCCCGATCGCCGAGGCGCAGGTGGTGCACACCATTCCCGAGGAGGACCTGGGCCTGTTCCTCCGCCACGACCAGCGGACCGGTCGCACCGTGCTCGACCGTGCGCTGGCCTTCTACCGGGACCGCACGCTCGTGCTGCAGGACGGCAGCCCGCGTGAACTGGATCTGCCCGACTCGGCCGACGCCAGCATCCACGGCGACCATCTCGCGCTCCGGCTGCGCCACTCCTGGCAGCCTTCCGCCGACGGTGCGGAGTATCCGGCCGGCAGCCTGCTGGTCACCGATCTGGCCTCCGCCCTGGATGATCCGGCGAGGTCAACCTGGACCGCCCTGTTCACCCCCGACGACCGCTCTGCCCTGATTGATCTGACCTGGACCCAAGGCCACCTGGTGACGACCGAGCTGGTGGAGGTGCGGCATACCGTGCGCGTCCACCGCCCAGAGGCAGGCGGGTGGTCCAGCCAGGACCTCACCGACCGGCTCGACGTCGGCCTGCGCACGGTGAGCGTGAGCGCGGTCGACGACCACGACAGCGACGACCTGTGGCTGGTCACCACCGGGTTCCTGGACCCCATGACCCTCTCGGTCGCCCGGCTGGGCGCCGGATCCGCGGCGAGCCCCGAGGCTCCGGTCGAGGTCGAGGTGGAGCGGCTCCGGGCGGCGCCGGAGCGCTTCCCCGCCACCGGGCTCTGCGTGACCCAGGAGTGGGCGACCTCGGCGGACGGGACCCGGGTGCCCTACTGGCAGGTAGGCCCGGCCGACCTGCCACTGGACGGCTCGACCCCGACCGTGGTCCACGGCTACGGCGGTTTCGAGCACGCGCTCACGCCCGCCTACGACCCCATCGTCGGGCGCGCGTGGTTGCAGCACGGTCACGTCCACGTGGTGGCCGGCATCCGCGGCGGCGGCGAGTTCGGGCCGCGCTGGCACCAGGCCGCGCTCGGGGACCAGCGGCACCGCGCCTACGAGGACTTCGTCGCGGTCGCTCGGGACCTGGTCGACCGGGGCGTCACCTCGGTGTCCCACCTGGGCTGCACCGGCCGCTCTAATGGCGGACTGCTGGTCGGCAACATGATCACCGGCTACCCCGAGGACTTCGGCGCGGTCGTGTGCCAGGTGCCGCTGCTGGACATGCAGCGCTACCACCTGCTGCTCGCCGGGGCCTCCTGGATGGCAGAGTACGGCGATCCCGACGACCCGCAGGAGTGGGAGTGGCTGCAGACCTACTCCCCCTACCAGCGCTTCGATCCCGACCGCCCGACGCCGGCGGTCTACCTGGCTACCTCCACCCGCGACGACCGGGTGCACCCCGGCCACGCCCGCAAAATGGCGGCGCTGCTGGCCGAGCACGACCGCGATGTCACCTACTGGGAGAACCTGGAGGGCGGTCACGGCGGTGCGTCGACGCCGAAGCAGTGGGCGACCTGGCACGCCCTGGCCTGGGCCTTCCTGCACGACCGGCTCGCCTGAGGTGTCCGGTCGCGGCAGCGAATGACTACAGCAGGACCGTCGCGAACGTGCCGGTCTGGGTGAAGCCGACCCGCCGATAGGTGGCCACGGCCGGCGCGTTGAAGTCGTTGACGTAGAGGGAGACGACCGGCGCCACGTGCGCCATGGTGTGCTCCACCGCTGCGGCCATCGCGGGTGCGGCCAGCCCCTGGCCACGCCACGTCGGGTGCACCCAGACGCCCTGGACCTGGGCGACGCCCAGCGCCACCGATCCGAGGTCGGCCTTGAAGACGACCTCGCCGTCCTCGACACGCACCAGGGTGTGGCCGCGCCCGATCAGGCCCGCGACCCCGGCCCGGTATGCCGTGCCACTGCCCTGATAGGGCGGGTAGCCGATCTCCTCGGTGAACATGGCGGTCGCGGCGGGGACGACCAGATCCAGTTCTTCGGGACGCGCCGGGCGCACGGCGGGATCGAGGGCAGCCCCCAGTTCCGAGGGCCGCTGCGTCATGGTCATCACCAACTGGTTCGGCCGGATCTCCCGGGGCGGTCCCCACTGCCGGCCGATGCGGTCCCACAGCCCCATGACCTGGTCGACCGGGCCGAACACCGAGCTGGCCCAGGTGCGGCGCTTGATCACCTTGGTCGCGAGCGCTCCGAGGGCGCGGGGGCTGGCTCCGACCGGCACCACATTGGCCGCGCACCAGCACAGCGCGCGCTCCTCGCGCGCCTCATAGCTGAACAGCGGTCCCCGGTTGCCGGCGAGCCCGCTCTCCAGGATCCGGGCGGCGACGAAGACATTGGTGACGGGGTCTTCGGCGCAGATCTGCAGGGCTGCGTCGACGTCGGATTCCCCCAGGGCCCGGACACCTCCGCGAGTGCGCAACATTCGATAAGCCTGCCTTACGGCATCCTGGCTGTCGATCTGTCAGACTACGCGCACGGAACGTACGCAACGTCAACGTCCGGGCCAGTGCCGGTCCGCAGAGGCCCGGCAGCCCGAGAAAGAGCTGGAGACCGACGAGATGCAGACCAAGGCACTGACCGGACGTAGTCGCGATGAGGCGCTGACCGCGCTGCGGGACAGCGCGCGAGAGGGCGGCACACCGCTGGACGTCCTGGTGATCGGTGGCGGGGTCACCGGGGCCGGTGTCGCCCTGGATGCCACCACCCGCGGTCTGTCCACCGTCATCGTCGAGGCCCAGGACTGGGCGTCAGGCACCTCGCAGTGGTCGACCAAGCTGGTCCACGGCGGCCTGCGCTATCTGCAGATGCTGGACTTCAAACTCGTGCACGAGGCGCTGACCGAGCGGGGACTGCTGCTCAAGACGCTCGCGCCGCACCTGGTCAAGCCGATGCCTTTCCTGATCCCGCTGGAGCACCGGGTCTGGCAGCGGGCCTACTACGGCGCCGGCGTGACCCTCTACGACATCCTGGCCAACCTGATGCCGGGCCGGCGCGCGCTGCCGATCCACCAGCACGCCACGCGAGCCCGGCTGCACAAGGAGTTCCCCGACCTCAAGCACGAGACCGCGATCGGGGCGGTGAAGTACTGGGACGCCACGGTCGACGACGCCCGCCTGGTCGCCACCCTGGTGCGCACCGCGCACACCTACGGGGCGTATGCCGCTCCGCGCACCGAGGTCGTCCGGATCATCAAGGACGACCAGGAGCGCGCCGTCGGGGCGGTGCTCAAGGACCTGGAGACCGGCGAGGAGATCGAGGCCCGCGCCCGCCACATCATCAACTGCACCGGGGTGTGGACCGAGGACGTCTCCACCCTGGCCAACACCGATGGCGGTCTGCGGGTACTCGCGTCCAAGGGCATCCACCTCGTCATCCCCCGTGACCGGATCAAGGGCACCTCGGGCCTGTTCCTGCAGACCGAGAAGTCGGTGCTCTTCTTCATCCCCTGGTCGCGCTACTGGATCCTGGGGACCACGGACACCCCGTGGAAAGAGGACCGGCAGCACCCGGTCGCGACCGCGGCCGATATCGACTACGTCCTCGACCACGCCAATGCCGTGCTCACCACCACGCTCACCCGCGACGATGTGGTGGGCTGGTACGCCGGGCTGCGCCCGCTGCTGCAGCCGGGCACCAAGGAGGGGACCGACTCGGCCAAGGTCAGCCGCGAGCACACCGTGGCCT
Organism: Ornithinimicrobium pulveris; assembly: GCF_050261105.1. Classification (GTDB taxonomy): domain Bacteria; phylum Actinomycetota; class Actinomycetes; order Actinomycetales; family Dermatophilaceae; genus Ornithinicoccus. The sequence goes on from NZ_CP189837.1 coordinate 2,153,775, forward strand.
CCCCCGTACCGGGCCTGACCGTGATCGGTGGCGGCAAACTGACCACCTACCGGGTGATGGCCAAGGACGCCGTGGACTTCGCCCTCGGAGACCAGGCCAAGGATCTGCCCTCGATTACCCACGAGATCCCCCTGCTGGGCGCCGTGGGCGAGGCCGCCATGCGCCGCCGGATGCCGGCGCTGCGCGAACGTTTCGGCTGGACCGAGCAGCTCACCGACCACCTGCTGCACCGCTACGGCTCGCTCGTCGAGGAGCTGCTGGACCTGATCACCGAGGACGCCTCCCTCGCCGACCCGGTGGAGCACGCCCCGGCCTACCTGCGGGCCGAGATCGCCTACGCGTGCATCAGCGAAGGGGTGCTGCACCTCGAGGACATCATGATGCGACGCACCCGGATCATCTACGAGTACCCGGACAAGGGACTGGCCGCCGTCGAGGAGATCGCCGCGATCGCCGAGCAGTGGCTGGGCTGGGGCGAGGACCGGATGCGCGAAGAGATCGAGCAGTACACCGCCCGGGCCCGCGCCGAGGAAGAAGCGGCACTGGAGATCGACGACGCCGCTGCCGTGCGCGTCCGCGACCACCACGGGGAGGTCGCTCCGCTGAGTTCCATGGGTGGCTAGGTCAACCGCCTCACCCATGGCCCGTGACCGGGCATCCCGTCCGGTACACACCCCACAGAGAAGGGATTTGAGAAGTGGGAGAAGTATTCATTGCAGAGGTGGCCGGAACCGCCATGCTGCTGCTCCTGGGCGGTGGCGTGGTGGCCAACGCGATCCTGCCGAAGACCAAGGGCTTCGGTGGCGGTGGCGGCGGTGCCTGGCTGCTGATCAACTTCGGCTGGGGTCTTGCGGTCTTCGCCGGTGTGTATGTCGCGTTCAAGTCCGGTGCGCACCTGAACCCGGCGGTGACGATCGGTCTGTTCGCCAACGGCGCCTCCGACTTCGGTGGCGAAGCGGCCGTCCCGGCGACGTTCGTCAACATGCTGCTCTACATGGTGGCCCAGATGATCGGTGCCTTCATCGGCGCCGTCCTCACCTGGGTGGCCTACAAGAAGCACTTCGACGAAGAGGCCGACCCCGGCGTCAAGCTCGGCGTCTTCTCGACCGGTCCGGAGATCCGCAGCTACGGCTGGAACTTCGTCACCGAGGTCATCGCGACCTTCGTCCTGGTCTTCGTCGTCATCCACTTCGCCGGCAGCCCCTCGGGTCTTGGCCCGTTGGCCGTCGCCCTGCTGGTCGTCGGTATCGGTGCCAGCCTCGGTGGACCGACCGGCTACGCCATCAACCCGGCCCGTGACCTCGGCCCGCGCATCGCGCACGCCATCCTGCCGATCCCCGGCAAGGGTGGAAGCGACTGGGGCTACTCCTGGGTGCCCGTGGCCGGCCCGCTCGTCGGCGGTGTGCTCGCCGGTCTGCTGGCCATGGCGCTCATCTAAAGTCACCCAACCTCACCCCATACACAACCTTGTACAACGACGTGAAGGAGAAGCAGCATGGCTGACTACGTCCTCGCGATCGACCAGGGCACCACGAGCACCCGGGCGATCGTGTTCACCAAGAGTGGCGACATCTACTCGGTGGGCCAAAAGGAGCACGAGCAGATCTTCCCCAAGGCCGGCTGGGTCGAGCATGACCCCGCTGAGATCTGGGACAACACCCGTGAGGTCATCGGCCTTGCCCTGGGCAAGGGCAACCTGACGGGCCGCGACATCGCGGCGATCGGCATCACCAACCAGCGCGAGACTGCGGTGGTCTGGGACAAGAACACCGGCGAGGCGGTCTACAACGCCATCGTCTGGCAGGACACCCGGACCTCGCGGATCGTCGCCGAGCTGGGCGGCGATGAGGGTGCGGAGAAGTACAAGGACATCTGCGGCCTGCCGCTGGCGACCTACTTCTCCGGTCCCAAGATCAAGTGGATCCTCGACAATGTCGACGGCGCCCGGGAGAAGGCGGAGGCCGGCGACCTGGTCTTCGGCAACACCGACTCCTGGCTGGTCTGGAATCTCACCGGCGGCACCGACGGCGGCGTCCACGTCACGGACGTGACCAACGCCTCCCGGACGATGCTGATGGACCTCAAGACGCTGTCCTGGTCCGAGCAGGTGGCCTCCGACATGGGCATCCCGATGTCGATGCTGCCCGAGATCAAGTCCTCCTCGGAGGTCTACGGCGAGAGCGACAAGCTGCACGTCCCGATCTCCGGCATCCTCGGCGACCAGCAGGCGGCCACCTTCGGCCAGGCCTGCTTCGAGAAGGGCATGTCGAAGAACACCTACGGCACGGGCAACTTCATGCTGCTCAACACCGGGACCGAGATCGTGCCCAGCGAGAACGGTCTGCTCACCACCGTCTGCTACAAGATCGGTGACCAGGACGCGGTCTACGCCCTCGAGGGCTCGATCGCGGTCACCGGGTCGCTGGTGCAGTGGCTGCGGGACAACATCGGGCTGATCTCGGACGCCCCCGAGATCGAGGACCTGGCCAAGGAGGTCGACGACAACGGTGGCTGCTTCATCGTGCCGGCGTTCTCGGGCCTGTTCGCCCCGTACTGGAAGGACGACGCCCGCGGCGCGATCGTCGGTCTGACCCGCTACGTCAACAAGCACCACATCGCCCGTGCGGCGCTGGAGGCCACTGCCTTCCAGACCCGTGAGGTGCTGGATGCGATGAACGCCGACTCCGGTGTCGAGTTGTCCGAGCTGCGCGTCGACGGTGGCATGGTCGCCAATGAGACGCTGATGCAGTTCCAGGCCGACATCCTCGGGGTCGACGTGGTCCGTCCGAAGGTGGCCGAGACCACCGCGCTGGGCGCCGCCTACGCCGCCGGTATCGCCGTCGGCTTCTGGGAGGGCGAGCAGGACGTCATCGACAACTGGGAAGAGGGCCAGCGCTGGTCCCCGCAGATGGACGATGAGGAGCGCGAGCGCCTCTACCGCACCTGGAAGAAGGCTGTCACCCGCACCTTCGACTGGGTCGATGATGACATCGAGGCCGTCGAGAAGGCGGTCGCCGAGGAGGCTGAGGAAGAGGGTCCGCCCGCCTGATCCCCCGCCTCACCGTCGTCCCGCGCCGCGTCGCTCCCCTCGGGGGGCGGCGCGGTGCCCTGTATGGCGTCGCCCGGCTACTGCTCGAACCACTGGGGGTCGTCGGGGTCCGGCACGATGAGCTCGGGACGCTGCAGATCGGTGTTGTCCAGGATCCACGTGGGTGGTGCGGTGCGGGCCTGGAGCCGGTAGAGGCGTTGACCTTCCACATACCGGGCGTTGCTGGGATGCTCCGGGTCCTCGTCGCCGGGGACCCTCTGGGAGGGGAACCGCGCCTTTCCGCGCGGGACGGTGACCGACTCCGGTGCCGTGACCAGACAGGTCGCATCCCACTCCTGGCGCAGCTCTGGCCGGCGCAGGAAGATCCCCTCCACCAGGAGCACGGCGTCGTCCTCAACCTCGATCGGATCAGGGTGGATCGCACGGTCGGCAGCAACGTCGCGCACCGCAGGAACAATCTCCAGGCCCCGGCGGAACGGTCGCAGCACCTTGGCCCGCAGCGCGTCGTAGTCGTAGGAGTCCGCATAGAACGTCTCCCCCGTGCGCCCTCGGGCGTAGCGCACCGCCCTGGGCTGGTGGAAGCCGTCGACGGAGACGGCGTGCACCGACCGACCCGAGACATGCTCTGACAGCGCGAGCAGCTCAGCCACCAACCGCGTCTTTCCGACCCCGTCAGGGCCATCGACCGCGACCAATGCGCGCTCCCCCGGTCGGGTGGCAAGGATCATCCCCAGGAGGTCGACGAGGACGAGCTGACGCACGGGGAGGAAGCCGGGTGACTGCATACCGACGAGGGTACGACCGCGCGCCTTCGTCTACGCCGAGGCGTTCCACTCCAGGTAGACACCGTTGTCGAGCAGCACCGCCCACGCCGGCGCGGGGCGCTCGGCGAAGCCGTAGCTGCGGTAGAGGCTGAGCGCGCGGGTGTTGTCGTCCCCGACATCGAGCCAGACGGCGCGGACGGACGGTCGCGCCCGCGCGTGCTCGAGCAGGTGCCGCAGCAGGACCTGACCCAGGCCCTGGCCACGGCCGGCGGGGACGACGGCCATCCGTCGGAGTTCGACGAACCCGGCCTCCCCGATGTCGGCGAGGATGCCGTACGCGACGACCCGGTCGAGGCGGTCGACGAGCACCCAGTGCTCCATGGCTGGGTCCTCGATGACGTGCTCGTGCCACGCGGCACCGCCCTGGCCGATGAAGCGGCGGGTCTCCGACCCCTCCTCGATCGCCACGATGGCGGGCAGGTCACCGACGCGGGTGGGGCGAAGGTAGGAGCCGATGACCACGCGTCCGCGACCGCGGGCCGACGGACGAGGCCGGTGGGCGTAGCGGTTCTCCGCGGGCCGGGGGCTGGAGATCACGAGCAGGTGCAGAGCATCCCCGGAGTCGTTGCGGATCTGGTGACGCACGCCGGGCGGGATCTCCAGGCCCTCGTCCGCCTCGACCTGCACGGTGCGCGGGCCGATCCGCACCGTCGCGGTGCCGGAGAGCACGCGGACGAACTGTCGGGAGCGCGGGTGGCTGTGGGTGCGCGCGGCGGTGCCAGCCGGGATGCGCTGCTGCTCGACGCTGAGGTCGGCACGGTCCAGCAGGTGCCAGGTGGAGCAGACCTCGTCCCAGGTGGACTCCCGCACGGTGCGGGTGCTGACCGGCTCAGGCAGGGCGCTCATGGGCCATTCTTGCGCACGCCCGAGCAGGCTCAGCCGACGGTGACCTTCGGCGCGCCGGTCTCACCATCGACGGGCTCGCCCATCTCCTCAGCGATCCGCATGGCCTCTTCGATCAGGGTCTCCACGATCTGGGACTCGGGCACGGTCTTGATCACCTCGCCCTTGACGAAGATCTGGCCCTTGCCGTTGCCCGAGGCGACGCCGAGGTCGGCCTCCCGGGCTTCCCCAGGTCCGTTGACGACGCAGCCCATGACGGCCACGCGCAGCGGCACCTCAAGCCCTTCCAGCCCGGCGGTGACCTCATCGGCCAGGGTGTAGACGTCGACCTGGGCGCGCCCGCAGGACGGGCACGACACGATCTCCAGCTTGCGCGGCTTGAGGTTGAGGCTTTGCAGGATCTGGTTGCCGACCTTGACCTCCTCCACCGGAGGGGCGGACAGGGAGACCCGGATGGTGTCCCCGATGCCCTTGGACAGCAGCGCGCCGAAGGCCACCGACGACTTGATCGTGCCCTGGAAAGCCGGTCCGGCCTCGGTCACGCCCAGGTGCAACGGCCAGTCGCCCCGCTCGGAGAGCAGCTCGTAGGCGCGCACCATCACGACCGGGTCGTTGTGCTTGACCGAGATCTTGAAGTCGTGGAAGTCGTGCTCCTCGAACAGGCTCGCCTCCCAGACAGCGGACTCGACCAGCGCCTCAGCCGTGGGCTTGCCGTACTTCTCCAGCAGCCGCTTGTCCAGGGAGCCGGCGTTGACGCCGATCCGGATCGAGACGCCGGCATCCTTGGCGGCCTTGGCAATCTCGCCCACCCGGTCGTCGAACTTCTTGATGTTGCCGGGGTTGACGCGGACCGCCGCGCAGCCAGCGTCGATGGCCGCGAAGACGTACTTCGGCTGGAAGTGGATGTCCGCGATCACCGGGATCTGAGACTTCTGCGCGATAGCCGGCAGGGCGTCCGCGTCGTCCTGGGTCGGGCAGGCGACCCGGACGATGTCGCAACCGGTCGCGGTCAGCTCGGCGATCTGCTGGAGGGTGGCGTTGATGTCCGTCGTCGGGGTGGTGGTCATCGACTGCACCGAGATCGGGGCGTCACCGCCGACCTCGACCTTGCCGACCTTGATCTTGCGGGTCGTGCGGCGGGGTGCCAGCACAGGGGCGGGAGCAGCGGGCATACCGAGCGAGATGGGGACACCAGAGGTCATGTCGCCATTGTCGCACCTGGCGCTGGCAGACTCCTGAAGAGCGGGTGGCGATGACGTCAGGGGTGGCGACTACGTCAGCCGAATCGGCTTGACGATGTCGGCGTAGATCAGCAGCACCGTCATCCCCAGCAGACCGATCGCCACGGCATACGCGATCGGCAGCGCCTTGGCGGTGTCGACCGGGCCTGGCGCCGGGAGACCGCGCACCCTGGCCCAGGCCTTCTTCACGGCCTCCCAGAGCGCCCCCGCGATGTGACCGCCGTCCAACGGCAGCAGCGGGATCAGGTTGAAGACGAACAGCGCCATGTTCAACGAGGCGAGCAGGGACACGACCAACCACAGCTTGTCGCCGGTGGACTCGACCACGCCTGCGATCCCGTCCTGCGCCACGTCACCAGCCACCCGGCCCACGCCGACCACCGACATCGGGCCCTCGGCGTCCCGCTCCTGGCTGCCGAAGGCGGCCTGCCCGACGTCCACCAGACGTTGCGGGAGGGTCAGCACGACCCGCGCGGTCCCGGTGAACATGTCGCCCACCACCGGCGGGACAGCAGACAACGGCTGCTTCTCGAAGACGAAGGTCGGGCTGGCCCCGAGGAAGCCGACCTGCCCCATCACCGGCTGCCCCTGTGCGTCCAGCTCATAGTTGCCGTCGGCGGTCATGAGCGGGCGCTCCCGCATCACCAGGTCGGCGGTCAGCGTCTCCCGCTGGCCATCGCGCTCGATCTCGAAGGTCGCCTGCTCGCCCGCGCGCTGGATGGCATACGTGGTCTGGGGCCAAGTGGTGACCGGCTGACCGTCGACGGACAGGATCCGGTCGCCCTCCTGCAGTCCGGCCGCGAGGGCCGGCGAGGGGTCCTGCCCCTCGCAGTCGGTGCTCGCCACATCGCTCGGCGCGCACTGGGACACCTGGGAGACGACGGGTTGGAACTGCCCCACGCCGTGGGCGGTGAGCACGATGCCCATGATGATCGCGGCGAGCGCCAGGTTCATCAGCGGGCCACCGGCCATGATGATGATCCGCTTCCAGACCGGGAGCTTGTAGAACACGCGGTCCTCGTCGCCGGGCTGGATCTCCTCCAGGCTGTCCTGGCGGGCCTGCTCGATCATCTGGTGGAAGGGGTTGGAGGTGGCGCGGCGCAGCAGCCCACCGTCCTCGGCCCGTGGCGGGAACATCCCGACCATCCGGACGTACCCACCCAACGGGATCGCCTTGATGCCGTACTCGGTCTCGCCGCGACGCGCAGACCAGATCGTGGGGCCGAAGCCGACCATGTACTGGGTGACCTTGACCTTGAACACCTTCGCCGGCACCAGGTGGCCGATCTCGTGCAGGCCGATGGCCACAGCGATCCCGATGACGACGATGAGGACGCCGAGCAGGAACATCATCGGGCGGTCTCCTCGGCGGTGTCGGTGGGCAGCTCCAGCACCCGGGCTGCGGTCGTGCGGGCCCAGGCGTCAGCGGCGAGCACCTGGTCCACGTCCAGATCAACCGCTGAGCCGCCGATTCCGTTCCCGGTCCGACCCACGTGCTCCTCCACCACGGCAGCGACGGTGTCCACGATCGCGGTGAACGGGATCCGTCCCGCGTGGAAGGCCGCCACGCAGACCTCGTTGGCGGCGTTGTAAACCGCCGGGTAGGTGCCACCCTCCCGGCCGACCTGTTCGGCCAGGCGCACGGCCGGGAAGGCCTCGTCGTCCAGGGGGTAGAACTCCCAGGTGGCTGCCTGGGACCAGTCGCAGGGCGCGGCCACGTCGACGAGTCGCTCGGGCCACGACATACCCAGGGCGATGGGGATGTGCATGGTCGGCGGCGAGGCCTGCAGGATCGTGGACCCGTCGTGGAACTCGACCATCGAGTGCACGACCGACTGCGGGTGGACGACGACCGCCAGGTCGTCGAAGGGGACGTCGAAGAGCAGGTGCGCCTCGATCAGCTCCAGCCCCTTGTTGACCAGGGTGGCGCTGTTGGTGGTCACGACGAGCCCCATGTCCCAGGTCGGGTGCGCGAGCGCGTCGGCCGGGGTGACGTCAGCCAGCTCCTCGCGCGTCCGACCGCGGAACGGCCCACCGCTGGCCGTGAGCACCAGGCGCCGCACCTCCTCGCGGCGGCCGCCTCGCAGGCTCTGCGCGATCGCGCTGTGCTCGGAGTCCACCGGCACGATCTGGTCCGGCCCCGCCGCCGCCTTGACGATCGGGCCACCCACGATGAGGGACTCCTTGTTGGCGAGCGCGAGGGTGCTGCCAGCGGCGAGCGCGGCCAGCGTGGGCCGCAGCCCGATGCTGCCGGTGATCCCGTTGAGCACGACGTCGGCGCCACTCCCGGCGACCTGGGTCGAGGCCTCCTGCCCGAGCACGATCTCCGGCCCGTATGCCGTGTGCCCCGCTTCTCGCGCGGCCTCGGCCAGGGCGTCGGCCAGCTCGGCCCGCACAGACTCCCCGTCGCGGGCCACCGCGACCTGCCCGACCTGGAGCTCGACAGCCTGCTGCGCGAGCAGGCGCAGGTCCGAGCCACCTGCGCTGAGCGCGAGCACGCGGAACCGGTCCGGGTTGGCGCGGATCACCTCGATGGCCTGGGTGCCGATCGAGCCGGTGGAACCGAGCAGGGTGACGGTGCGGGTGCTCACCGGCACAGGCTACCGAGGTGGTCCTGGATCTCCCGCACGCTCACGGGGCGGTAGGCGGTCGGTGGTGCTCCTGCGGTGCGGTGCGCGAGGAAACATCCGCCTGGGCCTAGCGCAAGCAGGGTGCTGGGCGTTGCTGGTCCGGGGTGGGCAGCGGGGTCATCGTCCTCGTCCGGGTGGATCACCATGGTCTCGACCAAGACGGTCGGCCGATCCAGGAGGTCGGGCAGGGACTCCGCACCGGCTGGGCCGAGCACCCGGTCCGGGCCACCGGCGTCACTCGCATCCCGCACATCAGGTGGGAGGACGACATCGACCAGCGCCCCGGCCGCCTCGCCCGGATCCAGCAGCAGGTCGAGCGCAACCAGGCCCTCGTCGGTGAGGTCCTGCACCACGGCGGCGAGGTCGCACAGGTGCAGGGCCCGGGTGCTGTGGCGCTCGGGCACATCCCGCTCCTCGATGGCGCCCACGATCCGCTCGACCACGACCACCGAGGTCGCAAGCGCCATCACGTCCAGGAGGGTGGTGAGCACCTGCCCGCTCCGGGTGTCCTGAGGGACCAGCCCGTCCGCACCCAGCAGGCCCCGAGCCTGTAACGAGGAGCGGGCCTGGGCGTGCGCGGCCCGCGCCGCCTCGTCCACCGCCGCGGACGCGCGCGCATCCGTCGGAATCGGTGGCGTGGTGGGCGGGCTCGTCGCGTGTTCCAGTTCGCCAGCCTCGAGGAGCGTCCCGATGCGGTGGGCCTCCGTCAGGATCGCGAGCTCGAGCAGGGTGAGGACGACGATGGGTGCGACGCCGGGTCGAGGACGCGTCTCGTGGGTCTGAGTCATGGGGTCACGCTCCGGAGCTCGGACACGTCCGGGAGCGTGGGCAGGGTCGGCAGCCGGAAGCCGGGCGCTGTGAAGGTGGGCGGCGAGCCGGGCAGCACCCACGGCACGGCCACCCAGATCGGCAGACGTCGCCCTCCACCGATGGGGACGTCCGGCAGGCGGATCGGCTCACCCAGCGGCGGTATCGGCAGCCGGCGAATCTCGCTACCCAGCCGCCGTAACGAGGACGACACCCGGGCCCGCACGATCGGGACGGCCTTGGCCGTGCGCGCGTACAGCACCCCGACTTCGGTCCCCGCCGCCACCGGGTCACTCAGCGCACGGACGATCCTGATCTCGCGCTCGAACCGGTCCCGGTTGTCGTAGACCCAGTTGCCCAGGGACCACATGTTGTAGGCGGACACGGTGACGGCCCCGTAGACGCCGGCTACCGGGAGCAGGGGTGCGGCGGCCAGTGCCGGCACCCCGATCACGGCCAGCATCGCCAAGGATTGCGTCACCTCGCCACGCCTGCCCTCATAGCCGCCCTTGGTCCGGGTGTCCTGGAAAGCTGACCACCACGTGGCGATTAGGCCCACCGGGCCGAGGGCCCGCGCACCCAGGCGGGCCGCCGGCCGAGCCTTCCTCGGCACCCAGTCGGGCGCGGTGGTCGTGGTGAGCGAGCGCAGCCGCGCATCGAGCACGCCACGGGCCTGGCGCCATCGGGCGTGGTCGCGCGCTCGGCGGGCTCGGTTGGCGGACCGGACCGCGGTGCCGACGCTCCAGATTCCCTGCCCCCACTTCTTGGCCCCCATCGACTTCAGCCCCAGGTGGACGAGCATCTCCACGGTCGACCAGCCCCGCAGGACTGGCGCCCAGATCTCCTGCACCTGGCCAGCGGTGCGGCGTTGGACGGTCTCGAACTGTGCCTGGGCCTCCTCGATCCCGGCCCGGCCGCTGGCGATGACCCGTTCCAGCTCGGCCAGCCGAGCCCGCCAGGCCTCCAGGAGCAGCGGTTCCGGTGGCGGGCCCAGGCCATGCAGGCCAGCCAGCTCCCGAAGGGCGTCCTCGACCGCACGGCTGTGGGCACGCACCCGGTGGGCGGCATCGTCGGCGATGTCGGCACACCGCTCCAGCCCAACCGCCGCTTCTTCTGTCGGGGAGCAGGCGAGCGTGATGAGGGTGGCCAGCGCCCGGACGCGAGCCTGCTGCTCCAGGGCGGCCAGCCCGCTCCAGTCCGGCGTGCTGGTGCCCAAGACCTGCAGGTCCGCGACGGTGCTGGACAGTTCCGCACCGGTCTGGCGGAGCAAGCGCGCTGCGCGGCGCAGCTCATCCGGCGAGCAGGCCAGCACGGTCGCCCTGCTGGCGGAGCTCACGGCCGACCACCCCTCGCCGCGGGGTGGATGCTGCCCCACACGGTGGCCAGCTCAGCCTCCACCCGCGCATAGTCCGCCGCCGCCGCTGCGGTCGCGCGAGACAGTGAGAGACCTGCGCCCACGACCTCCTCCAGCGCCCCGGCGCAGGACCGACCCAGACTGCGGGCCGCCCCGTCGAGATCACCACCGCCCGCGCCCCCGGCCGCCAGCAGCCAGGCCCGGGACAACAGTCCACCGCTCGCCTCCACCTGCCCGATGACCCGCTCGAGCGCGGCCGAGACCAGCGCGACCCGCTCGGGATGCACGTGCACGACATACCCCATCGTGTTCTCCTCCCCTGCCGGCGGATGCCGCTCACCCGCCTGCCACGAGAGTAGGAGAAAGCACCGACACCACCCCGGGATTGTCCACAGGCACGGGTATCAACCCCCGAGGTGGCCGCGGACCATCAGGAGCGCAGAATCCCCTCCAGCGCGTCCAGCACGCTGCGATCCTCGATGGTCGACGGCACGGTCGCCTCCTGCCCGTCGGCGATCTGGCGCATCGTGCGGCGCAGGATCTTGCCGGAACGGGTCTTGGGCAGGGCGTCCACGATGTCGACCCGGCGCAGCGCGGCAACCGCACCGACCTCGTCGCGCACCCGCTTGACCAAAGCGGCGCGCAGATCCTCGCCCGCCTCGCCGTCGGCATCGATCCCAGACTTGAGCACCACCAGTGCCCTGGGCACCTGACCCTTCAGCTCGTCGTGCACCCCGATCACCGCGCACTCGGCGACCGCCGGATGGCCCGCGAGCGCCTCCTCCAGAGAGCCCGTGGAGAGCCGATGACCGGCGACGTTCAACACATCGTCGGTGCGGCCCATCACATAGACGTAGCCGTCCTCGTCCAGATAGCCGCCGTCGCCGGTGAGGTAGTAGCCCTCGAAGGCGGACAGATAGGAGGAGACGTAGCGGTCGTCGTCCTGCCACAGCGTGGGCAGCGTCCCCGGCGGCATCGGCAGCGCCAGGCAGATCGCGCCCTCGGTGCCCGCCGGCACCGGCTCGCCACGTTCGTCCAGGACCTGTACGTCATAGCCCGCCGTCGCCGGCCCGGGGCTGCCAGGGCGGATGTCGAAGAGCGCACCCTCGCCCGCCCAGCCCACCGGGTTGATCGCGATCGGCCAGCCCGTCTCGGTCTGCCACCAGTTGTCGATCACCGGCACCCCGAGGTGCTCGGTCGCCCAGCGCCAGGTCTCCGGATCCAATCGCTCACCGGCCAGGAAGAGGGCCCGCAACGACGACAGGTCATGCTGGCCGATCAACTTTCCCTGCGGGTCCTGCTTGGTGATCGCCCGGATGGCCGTCGGGGCGGTGAAGGCGGAGACCACCCCGTGCTCGGCAATCATTCGCCAGTAGACGCCAGCATCGGGCGTCCCGATCGGCTTGCCCTCGAAGAGCACCGTGGTGGCCCCGGTGAGCAGCGGCGCATAGACGATGTAGGAGTGCCCGACCACCCAGCCCACGTCGGACCCGCACAGCCAGGTCTCCCCCGGCTGCACGCCATACAGGGCGGACATGGACCACCGGAGGGCGACGGCGTAGCCGCCACTGTCGCGGACGATCCCCTTCGGCCTGCCCGTCGTGCCAGAGGTGTAGAGCACGTAGAGCGGGTCGGTCGACTCGACGGGCACACAGGCGGCCGGGGCGACCGCGTCCGGATGCATGACCTGCTTCCAGTCCAGGTCCCGCTCCCCCATCGCCGCAGTGAGTTGCTCGCGCTGCAGGATGACGCAGTGCTCGGGCTTGTGGGCGGACCGTTCGATCGCCGCGTCCAGCATCGGCTTGTACGGGACCACCCGCGTCGGCTCGATCCCGCAACTCGCCGAGACCACCACCTTGGGCTGCGCGTCCTCGATCCGGGCCGCGAGCTCAGCCGGGGCGAACCCGCCGAAGACGACCGAGTGCACCGCCCCGATGCGGGCGCAGCCGAGCATCGCGATCACCGCCTCGGGGACCATCGGCAGGTAGATGACCACACGGTCGCCCTTGGTCACCCCTAGATCCCGCAGGACGCCGGCGAAGCGGGCGACGAGGTCGAGCAGCTGGGCATAGGTGTAGGTGCGGGTCGTCCCGGTGACCGGGCTGTCGTAGATCAGCGCGGTCTGGTCCGCACGGCCGTGGACCACGTGCCGGTCCAGCGCGTTGTAGCAGACGTTGAGCCGTCCGCCGGTGAACCACCGGTAGAAGGGCGGGGTGGAGCGGTCCAGCACCTGGGTCGGCCGGGTGATCCAGTCCACCTGCTCGGCTGCCTCACCCCAGAAGGTGTCCGGATCGGCGAGGCTCTCGGCGACCCGTTCGCGGTAGCTGCTCTGCGACCCTGGGTTGGTGCTCATGGCCCCAGTCAACACCCGGTCGAGTGCCTACGTCAGGCCGGGCGTCGCCCGCCCTGGTTAGGGTTGGGTGTATGCAGAGTCGCCCCGGGCCGGAGACCGACCAGACTGCCTCGGGCCTGGCGGGTGGACCGCCAACGGGGGTGCGTTACCGGCGGGTCGAGCCGACCACGCCGGTGGCGGGGCGGGAGGTGGAGGACGCCACCACCTGGCTGGGTCTGCTCCGCTCCCCCGAGCCGCTGCACAACCTGCGCCTGCAGGGGCTGGACCTGACGGCCGACAAGGACCTGCTGCTCGCCCGCGAGGACCTGACCGACATCGTGGTGCTCGGCGGGGTGCTCGACCACGACGTGGAGGAGCACCTGCGCGGGCTTGGGGCGATCATCTTCCCCAGCGATCCGCGGGCGCCCGTCGACCCCTATCGCGCGCGTCTCTACACCGCCCAGGAGCTCTATGCCGGGCTGGAGGACGAGGGGTATGACGCGACGCTGGACGCACAGGCGTACCGCTGGTTCGAGGATGCGACGGTCCGCCACGACGTCTACGCGACGGTGCTGCGCGCGATCCACGACGATGCGATGTCCGACGCGCTCACCGCCGTGGTCGAGGGGCGCCGCGTGGTGGGCGTGATGGGCGGGCACGCGCTGCGGCGTGGGACCGCCGAGTTCGCCGCGGCCGCGGAGTTGGGGCACCGGCTGGCCGCGGCCGGGGTGCTGGTGGTCACGGGCGGTGGCCCGGGCGCGATGGAGGCGGCCAACCTCGGGGCGTGGGCCCCCGACGAGCAGTCGTTGCAGCAGGCGCTGGACGCGGTGGCCGAGGTGCCGGACTTCGCCCCCGAGATCGGGGACTGGGTGCGGCCAGCGCTGGCGCAGCGCACGGGCGAGGGCCGCCCGGCTGGTCCCCGACAGGTCAAGAGCCTGGGCATACCGACCTGGTACTACGGCCACGAGCCGCCCAACGCCTTCGCCCAGCTGATCGCCAAGTTCTTCTCCAACGCCCTGCGCGAGGACCTCCTGCTCGCCCACTCGCGGGACGGGTTGGTGGTCCTGCCCGGTGCCGCCGGAACGGTCCAGGAGGTCTTCCAGATGGCGACCCGCCTCTACTACGAGGTGGACGCCGAGGAGCGAGAACTCACGCCGATCGTGCTGGTCGGCCGCGAGCACTGGACGCAGCGGCTGCCGGTGTGGCAGCTGCTCCAGGCCTTGGGTGCGGGTCGGCGGATGGCTGGCGCGCTGCACCTGGTCGACAGCATCGAGGAGGCGGTGGCCGTGCTGGCCGAGTCCCTCGACCGACCGGCGGCCGCCGCCGAGCCGGTGCCGGACCAGGGACCCGGGACCGCGTTGCCCGAGCGGTGAGCACCGCGGGACACCGGTGACGCGTCCCGGGCGACGTGCGTGCCCGGGGCGAGATGCGTCATACGGTCGCGGCCAGCTGTCCGCAGGCGCCGTCGATCTCCGAGCCTCGGGTGTCGCGGACCGTCGTGGGGATGCCGTGCGCCAGCAGCCGTTCGACGAACTGCTGCTCCACCCCCGGCCGGGAGGCGGTCCACTTCGAGCCCGGCGTCGGGTTGAGCGGGATCGGGTTGACGTGCACCCAGCCGCGGCCGCGGGCGTTGAGCTTCTCACCGAGCAGGTCGGCGCGCCAGGCGTGGTCGTTGATGTCCTTGATCAGGGCGTACTCGATCGAGACCCGCCGCCCGGTGGTCTCGAAGTAGCGGCGCGCGGCGTCCAACGCCTCGTCGACCTTCCAGCGGGTGTTGATCGGGACCAGCTCATCGCGCAGTTCGTCATCGGGGGCGTGCAGGGACAGGGCCAGGGTGACCGGGATCCCTTCCCCCGCCAGCTTGTCGATGGCCGGGACCAGGCCGACGGTGGACATCGTCACGCCCCGTGCCGACATGCCCAGGCCCTCGGGGCTGGGGTCGACAAGTCGGCGGATCGCGCCGATCGCGGCCTTGTAGTTGGCCAGCGCCTCGCCCATGCCCATGAAGACCACATTGGAGACGCGCAACGCCTCGGCGGTGTCTCCCTCCCCGGTCTCACCGCCTGCCAGGTCCCCGTGGCGCAGGGCCCGGGCGGCCGCCACGACCTGCTCGACGATCTCGGCGGTCGACAGGTTGCGGGTCAGGCCCGCCTGGCCGGTGGCGCAGAACGGACAGTTCATCCCGCAGCCGGCCTGGCTGGAGATGCACATGGTGACCCGTCCGGGATAGCGCATCAGCACCGACTCCACCATCGCGCCGTCATGCAGGCGATGCACCTGCTTGAGGGTGGCTCCCCCGTCGGCCTCAAGGGTGCGGACCGGGGTCAGCAGCGGTGGGAGCAGGCCAGAGACGAGGTCGGCCCGGCCGTCCTTGGGCAGGTCCGTCATCTGCTCCGGGTCGGTGGTCAGCCGCTCGAAGTAGTGCCGGCTGACCTGGTCGGCGCGAAAGCCAGGGATGCCCAGCTCCGTCGCCCAGGCCTTGCGGCCGGCCAGGTCGAGGTCGGCCAGATGCTGCGGAGCCTTGCCCCGCTTGGGCGCGGTGAAGGTCAGCGCGCCGGGCGCGGGTCGGGAGGCGGTCGGGGTCGGCAGATCGGTGCTCATCACTGCCTAGTCTCCCAGAGGTTGACCTCAGAGGAGGAGTTCGAACAGCGCCCAGCAGATGGGGACGGTGATCAGCAGCGAGTCCAGCCGGTCCATGATGCCGCCGTGGCCGGGCAGCAGGTTGCCCATGTCCTTGATGCCGAGGTCGCGCTTGATCGCTGACTCGGCCAGATCCCCCACGGTGGCGAAGCAGGCGGCGACGGCCCCGATCACCGCACCGGCCCACCAGGAGCCGTTCAGCAGGAAGACCACGGCCAGGGCGCCGGTGATCCCGCTCGTGAGCACCGAACCGGCGAAGCCCTCCCAGGACTTCTTCGGGGACAGCGAGGGCGCCATCGGGGTGCGCCCGCGGAGCACGCCCACGGCATACCCACCCGTGTCGCTGGCCACCGTGACCAGGATGAAGGTGATGATCCGCCCGGCTCCGTCGGGAGCGGCGATCATCAGGGAGGTGATGGCGCACAGGAGCGGGACGTAGGCCACCAGGAAGACGCCGCCGGCCACATCGCGGGCGGCCCCAGGGGCGGGTCCTACCGATCGCCAGAGCAGGACGAGCCCGACCGCGGCGGCGAAGCCGATAGCCAGTGCCTCCGCGCCCCACAGATAGGCCACGGGCACCAGGCCGACGGCGGCCAGGGCAGGGATGAGGGGCGGGTTGATCCGACCGGCGCGCAGGGCTTGGTCCAGCTCCAGCACCCCGAGGAGCGCGGCGATGGTGACCAGCGCGACGAAGGCCCAGCTGTAGACCAGGATGCTGGCCAGCACCAAGCCGCCGAGCAGGACTCCGACGCCGATCGCGGCCGGCAGGTTGCGCCCAGCCTTCGGGGTCGGGTTGTCCTTCTCGGCGGTCGAGCGGGCACGGTAGGTCCGCCTCGACTCGGGAGCCGCCGCCTCAGGTTCGGACATCGCTGTCAGGAAGGGTTCTGCGGCGCTCAGACCTCGAGCAGCTCGGTTTCCTTGTGCTTGAGCACCTGGTCCACGTTCTCGACGTAGCGCTTGGTGAGCGCCTCGAGCTCCTTCTCGTTGCGCGCGCCTTCGTCCTCGCCGACCTCGCCGTCCTTGACGGCCTTGTCGATCGCGTCCTTGGCGTGGCGTCGCACGTTGCGGATGGAGACCTTGGCGTCCTCGCCCTTGCGGTGGGCGAGCTTGATGTACTCCTTGCGGCGCTCCTCGGTCAACTGGGGCATGACGATGCGGATCGCGTTGCCGTCGTTGCTGGGGTTGGCGCCCAGGTCGGAGTCGCGCAGCGCCTTCTCGATGTCCTTCATCGCGCTCTTGTCATAGGGCGTGATGAGCAGGGTGCGGGCGTCCTGGACGGTGAAGGAGGCCAGCTGCTGCATCGGGGTCGGGGCGCCGTAGTAGTCCACCTCGACCTTGCTGAACATCCCCGGGTGGGCCCGGCCGGTGCGGATCGAGGCCATGTCCTCGCGCGCCACCTCCAGGGCCTTCTCCATCTTCTCCTCGGCCTCCATGAGGGCCATCTCGATGACCTCGGACATGCTCGAACGCTCCTTCGTCGGGTACTGCTCAACAGCTGGTAGTACGAAATCTGGTGCGGCGCCGGGCGCCACGGGGGTGGGTCAGCCGGCGACGACCCTCGTCCCGATCTTCTCACCCCGCAGGGCGCGGGTGATGGAGTCCTGGCCGTCCATGCCGAAGACGAGCATCGGGAGCTGGTTGTCCATGCACAGGCTGAACGCGGCCGCATCGACGACCCGCAGGTTGTCGGCGAGGGCCTCGGAGAAGGTCAACTCCTCCAGCTTGACCGCGCTGGGGTCGGTGCGGGGGTCGGCGGTGTAGACACCGTCGACGCCATGCTTGCTCATCAGCACCGCGGTGCAGCCGATCTCCAGGGCGCGCTGCGCGGAGACGGTGTCGGTGGAGAAATACGGCATCCCGGCGCCAGCGCCGAAGATGACGACGCGGCCCTTCTCGAGGTGGCGGATGGCCCGCCGCGGGATGTAGGGCTCGGCCACCTGACCCATCGTGATCGCCGTCTGCACGCGGGTGTCCACGCCCTCCTTCTCCAGGAAGTCCTGGAGGGCGAGGCAGTTCATCACGGTGCCGAGCATCCCCATGTAGTCGGCGCGCGCCCGCTCCATGCCGCGCTGCTGCAGCTCGGCGCCCCGGAAGAAGTTGCCGCCGCCGACGACGACCGCGATCTGGACACCGTCGCGCGAGGCGACGGCGATCTGCTTGGCGATCCCGCGCACCACATCGGGGTTGACACCGACGCTGCCACCGCCGAAGGCCTCACCGGAGAGCTTGAGCAGCACCCGCCGGGGCCCGGAACCAGGCTGCTCGGCGGCGTCGGTGGTGGTGTCGCTGGTGGTGTCGGTGGATAGCGTGGCGGAGGTGCTCAAGACAAGCTCCTTCTCGTGGGGTGCGGGCGGGCGGCGAGACCGCGCAGTCGCTCGATCCTGCCACACCTGTGGCGTGAGAGACGGACGGACTGGGGTAACGGGCTGGGGGTATGCCGTGGGGCCGGCTCCGAGTCGGAACCGGCCCCACGTCATGACGGCTGAGTCAGCCTGTGCTCAGACGCCGACCTTGAACCGGGCGAACCCGGTGACGTCGGCGCCAGCCTCCTTGGCGACCTGCGCCACAGTCTTCTTGTTGTCCTTGGCGAACGCCTGGTCGAGCAGGACGTTCTCCTTGAAGAAGCCGTTGACGCGACCCTCGACGATCTTGGGCAGCGCCTGCTCGGGCTTGCCCTCCTCGCGAGCGGTCTCCTCGGCGATACGACGCTCGTTCTCGACGGTCTCGGCGTCGATCTCCTCGCGGGTCAGGACCGAGGGGGAGAAGGCCGCGACGTGCATCGCGATGTCGCGGGCGACCTGCTGGTCGCCACCGGAGGTGGCCACCAGGACACCGATCTGCGCGGGCAGGTCGGGGTTGGTCTTGTGCAGGTAGGAGACCACCTGGTCCCCGGTGACACGCGCCACCCGACGGACCTCGATCTTCTCGCCCAGCGAGGCGTTGGCCTCGTCGATGACGTCCTTGACGGACTTGCCGTCCAGCTCGGAGGCCAGCAGCGCCTCGGCGTCCTGCGCCTCGACGGCCACTGCCTGGTCCAGCAACTGGTCGGCCAGCTCACCGAACTTCGGGTTCTTGGCCACGAAGTCGGTCTCGCAGTTGACCTCGACCAGGGTGCCGACGCCACCGTCGACGTGCGCCCGGACCAGGCCGTTGGAGGCCGACCGGCCCTCGCGCTTGGTGACGCCCTTCAGACCCTTGACGCGCAGGATCTCGGTGGCCTTGCCCAGGTCGCCCTCGGCCTCGTCCAGGGCCTTCTTGACGTCCATCATGCCGGCGCCGGTGGACTCGCGCAGGGACTTGATGTCAGCGGCGGTGTAGTTCGCCATAAGTGCTGTGTCGCTCCTTGGTTGCGTGCGGAAGGTGGGTGATCAGGACTCGGTGGTCGACGCGGACTCGAGCGCCTCGGTGGCCTGGGCGGCCTCCTCGACCTGAGCCTCTTCGACACCCTCGACCTGGGCCTCGGCCTGCTCGGTGGCACCGGCGGCCTCGACCTCGGCGCCCTCGACCTGCTCGGCCTCGGTGGTCGCGGCAGCGGCCTCGGCGGCGCCCTTCTGCTCGGCCTCGGCACCAGCCAGGAGCTCGCGCTCCCACTCGGCCATCGGCTCGGCCTCGGCGTCGACGCCCTCACCGGAGCCACCGCCGGAGCGGGACATCAGACCGTCGGCGACAGCGTCAGCCACGACTCGGGTCAGCAGGGTGACCGAACGGATGGCGTCGTCGTTGCCGGGGATCTTGTAGTCGACCTCGTCGGGGTCGCAGTTGGTGTCGAGGATCGCGATGACCGGCAGACCGAGCTTGCGCGCCTCGGTGACCGCCAGGTGCTCCTTCTTGGTGTCGACGACCCACACGGCCGAGGGCACCTTCTGCATGTCACGGATACCGCCGAGCGCCTTGCTCAGCTTGTCGTACTCGCGACGCATCATCAGGAGCTCCTTCTTCGTGCGGCCGCTGCCGGCCACGTCGTCGAAGTCGATCTCCTCGAGCTCCTTCATGCGCGCCAGGCGCTTGGAGACGGTCTGGAAGTTGGTGAGCATGCCACCGAGCCAGCGGTGGTTCACGTAGGGCATCCCGACCCGGGTCGCCTGCTCGGCGATGGACTCCTGGGCCTGCTTCTTGGTGCCGACGAACAGGATCGACCCACCGTGGGCGACCGTCTGCTTGACGAAGTCGTAGGCCTCGTTCAGGTAGGTCAGCGACTGCTGCAGGTCGATGATGTAGATGCCATTGCGCTCGGTCATGATGAAGCGCTTCATCTTGGGGTTCCAACGACGGGTCTGGTGCCCGAAGTGGACGCCGCTCTCCAGGAGCTGGCGCATGGTGACGACGGCCATGCCGTGGTCTCGCTTTCTGTTGCAGGTGCAGTTGTTGTCCTGGCCCGGGGACGCTCCCCACCCTCGGGACCACCACCAGGGTGTGCCGTCGGGACCGCGAGGTGCGCCGTCGTCAGTGACCGACCCTGAGACCTGCTCAGGAGGTGTGTCGACCGCGCCCGGGCGCGAATTCGTGCGGCATGGGACACACCGCACGTTCCTCCATCGTACCGGACCAGTGCAGATGGTCCGGACCGCTCCCCCTGTCGTTACGGTGGGAGCCATGGCCACCGACCCGCTCGTCCAGCGTCTCCGACCCTTCGGCACCACGGTCTTCGCAGAGATGACCCAACGTGCGCTGCAGTTCGACGCGGTCAACCTCGGGCAGGGCTTCCCGGACACCGATGGCCCCCAGGAGATGCTCAACCTCGCGGCCCGGTCGCTGCACGAGGGCTACAACCAGTACGCACCCGCCCGTGGCCTCCCGGTGCTCCGCGAAGCTGTCGCTGAGCACCAGGACCGGTTCTACGGCATACAGGTGGACCCGGACCGGGAGGTGCTGGTGACCGTCGGAGCCACCGAGGCGATCGCCGCCAGCCTGCTGGCGGTGGTCGAGCCCGGCGACGAGGTGGTCATGGTCGAGCCGTACTACGACTCCTACGCCGCCTGCATCGCGCTCGCCGGGGGCGTGCGCCGCACCGTGCCGCTGCTCTTCCCCGACCTGACCCTGGATCTGGATGCCGTGCGATCGGCGGTGAACGAGCGCACCAAGGTGCTCCTCCTCAACACCCCGCACAACCCGACGGGCAAGGTGTTCACGCGGGAGGAGTTGAGCGCGCTGGCCGAGATCGCCCGCGAGCACGATCTGCTGGTCATCTCCGACGAGGTCTATGAGCACCTCGTCTTCGACGGCCTGGAGCACCTGCCCATCTCCACCCTGCCCGGGATGGCCGAGCGGACCCTGACCATCTCCTCGGTGGGCAAGACCTTCAGCCTGACCGGGTGGAAGACCGGGTGGCTGACCGGCCCGGCCGAGCTGGTCGCCGCGGCCGCCGCGGTCAAGCAGTTCCTCACCTTCGTCGGGGTGACCCACGTGCAGCCGGCGGTGGCGCACGGGCTGCGGATGCCGGAGGAGTTCTTCACCGGGTTCGCCCGCGAGCTGCAGGGCAAGCGGGACCTGCTGGTCGAAGCGCTGGGGGAGGTCGGGGTCCCGGTGAGCCCGTGCCAGGGCACCTACTTCGTGATCGCCGACTTCGCCGGTCATGACGTGAGCGACGCCGTCGACTTCTGCCGGCGGCTGCCCGAGGAGATCGGTGTGGTCGGGGTCCCGGTCTCGGTCTTCTGCGACGACGCCGAGCCGGTCGCCTCGCTCGTCCGGTTCGCTTTCTGCAAGCAGGAAGAGGTCCTGCGTGAGGCGGCGCGTCGGCTCCAGGGTCTGTCCTCCGGCTGAGACCCTGCCCGTATGCCGCGCACCCCACCTTCGCCGCAGCCCCGCGACCCGGCGGGTGGGTTGGACGCGTTCGGCCACCACCTGCGGGTGGAGAAGGGACGCTCCGAGCACACGGTGCGTGCCTATCTGGGCGATGTCTCCGCGTTGCTGGACCACCTGGCCGCGGACGGGGTCACCGACCTGGGGGACGTGCGGCTCGCCGACCTGCGCTCATGGCTGGGCGCGCAGGGTGCCGGTGGAGCGGCGCGGTCCACGATCTCGCGTCGCGCAGCGGCGGTCCGCACCTTCTTCCGGTGGGCAGTCCGGACGGGGCGACTCGGGCAGGATCCGTCCCTGCGACTGGTGGCCCCAGGCCGGGACAAGCATCTGCCGGGTGTGCTCCGCCAGCCGCAGGCCGCAGAGCTGATGGAGCTGGCCGCGGTGGCCTCCGACGACGCCGACCCGATCCATGTGCGCAACCGCGCGATGCTGGAGCTGCTCTACGCCTCCGGGATGCGCGTTGGTGAGCTCACCGGTCTGGACATCGACGATGTCGATCTCGAGCTGGCGACCGCCAGGGTGCTCGGCAAGGGCAACAAGGAGCGCATCGTGCCCTTCGGCAGCCCTGCCAGCGAAGCGATCACGGCGTGGCTGTCGGTGGCTCGCCCGCACCTGGTGACGGCAGAGTCGGGGCCGGCGCTCTTCCTCGGTCGGCGCGGCCGTCGGGTGGATCAGCGCCAGGTACGGTCCAGCCTGCAGGGGCTGCTGGAACACCTGCCGGACACGCCGGCCATGGGCCCGCACGGTCTGCGACACAGCGCCGCCACGCATCTGCTTGATGGCGGTGCGGATCTGCGGACCGTGCAGGAGCTGCTCGGTCACGCCAGCCTGGCGACCACGCAGATCTACACCCATGTCTCGGTGGATCGCCTGCGGGCGGCCTACCAGCAGGCCCACCCTCGAGCCTGAGCGATCCGATGCCGGTGCGCTGGCCTCAGTCGCCCATCGGCAGCAGGGACAGCGTCACCCCGAGCAGCAGCGGGGTCGGGTCGACATAGTCGCTCCCCCGTTTCGCCCCGAGGTGGAGGCACGGCCGCGTCAGACAGTGGCCACCGATGTCGAGACGACCGATCTGCTGTCCGCGGGCGACCCTGGTCCCGCGTTCAGGTCGATCCGTGACCGGCTGATAGGTGGAGCGAAGCCCGTCCGCGTGGGTGACCGAGACCGTGCCGACACCGGCGATCTCGCCGCTGTGGGTCACGACGCCGGCCTCGACCGCGAGGACCGGTTGATCGGTCCTCGCCGACAGATCGACGCCCCGATGCCCAGGCAGCCAGCGTTGGGCCGGCGGGTCGTAGGGCCTGATGATCTCCGGTCGAGGTTCGAGCGGCCAGGCCCACAGCGCCGTGCGATCGCGGTCCATGGTCAGCTGCTGAGCGGCTGTGGGCCGCTGCAGACCCACAGCGCCGAGACCCCACGCCACGTCCAGGACATGCGATAACGGCGTCTCCTGGTCCTCCCGCGCCACGGGCGTACCACTGCCGGGAATGCCACTGCCGGGAATGCCACTGCCGGCAGCCGCGAGCGGGTGCGGGGCAGGGGCTGTGACCGCTGGACCAGCCGTCGGCACGACACCACCCAGGACGGCGAGGAGCAGGGCCAGCGCGGCCATCAGGGAGCTCATGCTCCGCCCCTCCTCTTCCAACCGTCCAGCAACTGCTCGGCCAGACCACGCTGCTCCAGGTCACCCAGCGCCGAGAGCACCTCCGCCAGCCCGAGCCCGGAGCGCACCATCAGCTCATCGACGCTGAGCGAGGTGCGCGGCCGCAGCCACTGCCAGACCCTGCGGATCTCCGGCTCCAACTCATCACCGTCCCGATCGGCTCCTCGCTTCGGGCTGGTCAGGTCCTCCCCCATCCGTCCGATCATCTCGGCCACCTCGGCGGCGTCGGTGACCAGGGTGGCCCCGTGCCGGATCTCCTCGTGGCAGCCGGCGGAGAGCGCTGAGGTCACCGGTCCGGGCACCGCCATCGCGTGCCGTCCCAGATCCCGGGCGTAGCGCACGGTCGTCCGGGCCCCCGAGCGCAGCCCGGCCTCGACCACGACGGTGCCGAGCGAGAGGGCGGCAATCACTCTATTTCGTGCCAAGAACCGCATCCGAGCTGGCGCGCCGCCCGGTGGGCTCTCGCTGACTAGGGCTCCGTCGGAGGCGATCTTGGCGATCAGGTCGCTGTTGGCCCGTGGATACGGCACGTCCACCCCGCCTGCGAGCGCCGCGACCGTGCGCCCACCGGCATGCAGCGCGGCGCGGTGGGCGACGGCGTCGATCCCGAGGGCCGCGCCAGAGATGATGGTGTAGCCCTTCTCGGCGAGGGTGAAGGCCAGCCGCGCCGTCGCCTCGTCACCGTAGGAGCTGCTGGCCCGTGCACCGACGACCGCGACCGAGCGGTCAACCACCTGGTGCAGGCGCAGCGGGCCGCGGACCCAGAGGCACCAGGGCGGTTGTTCCAGCTCATCCAGCACGTCGGGCCATTCCTCATCCCCAGGCACCAGGATCCGGCAGCCGAGGGTCCGCGCGATGGCGCCGTCATCCTGACGCAGGCTTGACTCCAGCCGTGCCTGCATCCGGGTGAGCGGGACTCCGTCCGGGGTCCGCCCGTCGCTGACCGCGTAGCCGACCAGGTCGAAGATCCCGTGCTCAGCGACCAGACCTTGAACCTTCTCGTCGTAGGGCTCAGCGATGCGGGAGAGCAGGAGCCGCGCTCCGCGCTCATCCAGCTCCCGGGCAAGCCCAGCGTTCCGGCCGGAGGTGGTCGGGCTCATGCGGCGTTCACCCCCGCGATCTGACGTAGCGTCATGGCTTGGTGCACCTGGCTCGAGCGGGGTCGGTCCAGGCCGGACAGATCGGCCAAGGTCCACGCCACCCGCAGACAACGATCGAGCCCACGCAGGGTGAGCGTCCCCTCATCGAGCGCGCGATCGAGCGGAGCCCGCTCAGCGGACGGCAACTGCCACCGCCCCTGGCGCAGCTCCGACCCGGGGGCCTCGGCATTGAGGCTCCACGGCTCGTCCCGCCATCGCTCACGCTGGCGGGCCCGGGCCTCAAGCACCCGTTGGGCGACGACGGAACTCGGCTCGCCGGGCCCCAGGGCGAGATCGGAGCGGGCGACCGCGCTGACACCGACCTTGAGATCCATCCGATCCAGCAGCGGTCCGGACAACCGCGCGAAGTAGCTCGCGCGGCGTGCGGGAGGGCACGTGCACCCCCGGGGTCCCCCGCTGCCACACGGGCAGGGGTTGGCGGCCAGCACCAGTTGAAAACGCGCCGGCATCCGCACGTGTCGATCGGCTCTGGCGATGACCACCTCGCCCGACTCGAGGGGCTGGCGGAGACCGTCCAGGACGTCGCGCCGGAATTCCGGCGCTTCATCCAGGAAGAGCACCCCGCGGTGGGCACGCGAGACCGCGCCCGGCCGCACCGCCCCGGATCCGCCCCCGATCACCGAAGCCATCGATGCGCTGTGGTGGGGAGCAACGAAGGGCGAGCGTCGCACCAAGGCATCTGCGCCATCCAGCGCACCGAGGACCGAGTGGATCGCCGTCACGGTCAGCGAATCCGAGGCGCCCAACTCCGGCAGGATCCCCGGCAGCCGCTCGGCCAGCATGGTCTTGCCGGCGCCGGGCGGACCGACGAGCAGCAGGTGGTGACCGCCCGCCGCGGCCACCTCGAGGGCACCCCGAGCCGCCGCCTGCCCGACCACATCACGCAGGTCCTTGACCTCGGGCACTGGCCGCAGCCGGGTCAGCGGCCTGGGCAGCTCGAAGCTCACGCCCTCCGCCCTCGCTGTATAGAAGGCCAGCACCTCCGCCAGGGTGCGCACGGCCCGCACCCGCACGCCTCGGACGAGCGCGGCCTCGGTGGCGCTCTCGAGCGGGACCATCACCTCCGTGATGCCCGCTTCGGCCGCCGCCACGACCATCGGCAGCACCCCGTTGACGGACCGGATCGTCCCGTCCAGGCCCATCTCCCCCACGTGGGCGACATCCTCAATCACGTGCGGCTGCAGGTGCCCTGCCGCTGCCATCATCGCGACCGCGACCCCAAGGTCCAGACCCCCGCCGGTCTTGGGCAGGGCGGCGGGCGAGAGGTTGAGCGTCCACCGCCGGGGCCGCATGTCCAGGTTGAGGTTGACGATGGCGGGTCGGACGCGGTCGGGGGCCTTGCGACAGGCCGCATCCGCGACCCCGCTGACGATCATCGCCGGTATGCCATCGCTCACCTGAGCCTCGACCGTCACCACATTGCCCTCCACCCCCGACAGGGTCAGGGCTGCCGTTCGCGCGAATCCCATCAGGCCACCGCCTCGAGGTGCTCCAGCTCAGCTTCGCGGTCCCTGGGCAGCAGGACCCCGATCAGGTCGATGCGGAAGCTGGCACCACGTTGCCCGTGGGCCTCCAGCCACGCCCACGCGAGGCGTCGCAATCGCCGTGCCTTGTCCACCCCGACGGCCTCGACCGGGAACCCGAACCGCGTCGAGCGTCGGGTCTTGACCTCGCAGAAGACCAACCCACCTCGCGGGTCCCGAGCCACGACGTCCAACTCGCCCTCGGGGCAGCGCCAGTTGCGCTCCAGCACCTCCCAGCCGAGCTTCACGAGGTGATCGCACGCCCGGTCCTCTCCCCGGTCACCGACCCCACGTGCCTCGCGCCACGGCATACCCGTGCCCGTCATGTCCCCTCCTGCGTGTCGTCCTACGTCCTCCGCCTGCAGCCCCAGCCAAACCTGGCCCGGCCGCGTTGACCAGCCCCGCCAGCGCACCTGTGGAAGGCACCCCTGGCCACCCCGACCATGTGGACGACCCTGCTCAGCGGAGCCGGATGAGAGAACTTCACCGAGATCTCAGGGACGTCTCACAGCAGCCCGTCAGAGTTCGGAAACAGCACGAGGCGGCCCGCCTCGTCCCAAGGGGAAAGGACACGCCATGTCTCGCTCGTTCCTCGCCTCCGTGGCGACCGCTGCTCTCGTCGGCGCCGGCCTGCTGGCCACCGCCGCCCCCGCCCAGGCCGGTGACCTCACCTGCCGCACCTCGATCGGTGCCCGCACCATCGATGGCAACGTGATCGTCCCCGCCGGCGCCACCTGCAAGCTGACCGGCACGAAGGTCAAGGGCAACGTCCTCGTGCGCTCCAACGCCAACGTCTACCTCGACAAGGCCCGCATCGACGGCAACGTCCAGGCCGTCTCCCACAACCGTGTTGACATCCGCAACCGGTCGGTGATCGACGGTGATGTGCAGCTCTCGAAGGGCCGGTTCGCCGTGGTGACGCGCAGCACCATCGACGGCAACATCCAGTCCAAGAACAACCGCGGCACCCAGACGGTGACCTACAACACGGTCGACGGCGACATCCAGTTCTTCAGCAACCCGGCCGGCACCAAGACCATCAGCTACAACACGGTCGACGGGAACCTGCAGTGCAAGAGCAACACCCCGGCCCCGATCGGCAAGGGCAACAAGGTGGACGGCAACAAGGAAGGCCAGTGCCGCAACCTCTGAGCGCCCGCGCCTGACACTCCGCTCGCTCCCCACGGCGCAGCCCCGGTCATCGGACCGGGGCTGCGTCGCGCTCCCGGCAACTCATCCCGCCGCCACGCCGTCCGGCACCGGCTCATTCGTGCCCGGGCGCGACTGAGCCGGTCGTCCCCGCGCGTGTCGCGGGACGACCTGCGCACGCTGCCCCATCCGGCGCGCTCAGCGCCCGAAGGGTGGCTCCTTGGGCACCTCGAGCTCACTCTGCGCGAGCTCCTCGACGTTGACGTCCTTGAAGGTGATGACCCGCGCCTTCTTGACAAAGCGCGCCGGCCGGTAGACGTCCCAGACCCAGGCGTCGGTCATCGTCACCTCGAACCAGGTCTCGCCGTCGCCCGTGCGCACCTGCAGGTCGACCTCATTGGCCAGGTAGAACCTGCGCTCGGTCTCGACGACGTGCGAGAAGAGCCCGACGACGTCGCGGTACTCGCGGTAGAGCGCGAGCTCCATGTCGGTCTCGTACTTCTCCAGGTCCTCGGCGCTCACTCAGGCGCTCCCTTCGTCCTCGTAGGTGCCGGTGATCCGCCAGCTGCGGCGGTGGTGCTCGGTGGGCCCCAGCTGCCGCAGGGCCTCCAGGTGGTCGGGGGCGGCATAGCCCTTGTTGTGGTCCCAACCGTATGCCGTGTGCTCGGGGGCGAGCTCCAGCATCAGGGCGTCCCTGCTCACCTTGGCCAGAACGGAGGCCGCGGCGACCGAGGAACACCTCATGTCGGCCTTGATCATGGTGCGCACGGGCGGGGAGGGTGGAGCATCGTCGTCCTCGAGCAGACCCAGCAGACCTTCCCGCGCGGGGTCGGTCAACCAGTCGTGATTGCCGTCCAGCAGCACCAGGTCGGGCGTCGCGGACAGCTGCGCCAGCGCTCGCTGACCCGCCAGCCGCAGCGCAGCCATGATCCCGATCTCATCGATCTCATCCGGACCGGCATGACCCACGCCATACCCCAGACACCATCGCTGGATGCGGGGAACGAGGCGCTCGCGGGCGGCGGGTGCCAGGAGCTTGGAGTCGCGCACTCCGGTGGGTGCGCTGCGGCAGGTCTCGTCGATCGCCACCACCCCGACGCTGACCGGACCGGCGAGCGCGCCCCGGCCGACCTCGTCCATGCCGACGAGCACGCCATATCCCTCACGCTGGAGGGTGCGTTCCACCCGCAGGCTCGGTCGAGCCGGGCCGCGCCTCGTCACGCGGACGGATCGCCCGGCCGCGGTTGTCCGGGTCACGGAGACGGTGGTGGTGGCGCTGCGTGCGGTCATGGTGCTGCGGGCTCGGGGATGGCCTCGTAGGTGTCCGGCGTCTGGAACCAGGTCGCGTGGTTCAGCGGGAAGAGGAGCACGAAGGCCTGCCCGACGACATTGTCCCGAGGGATCGAACCGGTCGCGCCGGTGCCGTCGTCATGCGCCCGGGAGTCGCGGGAGTTGGACCGGTGATCCCCCAGCACCCAGATGTGGTCCTCGGGGACCGTGATGTCGAAGGGCATCGTGCTCGGCTCGTCGCCGGGATAGAGGTAGGTCTCATCCAGCGGGTGGCCGTTGACCGTGATCCGGCCATCGTCATCGCAGCAGACCACATGGTCACCGCCCTCGCCGATCACCCGCTTGATCAGGTGGTTGCCCTCGGCGACCGGGGCCACCCCGACGAACTGCAGCCCGGAGAAGACGGCGTTGAGCACCGGGCCGCGATCCTTGGGCACGTGCGGCGGCAACCAGCCGCCCGGGTCCTCGAAGACCACGATGTCGCCGCGTTCGACCGCCATCGGGCCGGCCTGGATCTTGCTGACCATCACGCGGTCGCCGTAGACGAGGGTGTCCTCCATGCTGCCGGAGGGGATCCAGAAGGCCTGGGCGATGAAGGTCTTGATGATGAACGAGATCACCAGGGCGGTCACCGCGATGAAGAAGACCTCGCGCACGCCGTGCCAGAAGCCGCCCTTGCGCTCGTCGTCCTGCGCGTCGCTGGTCCGCGTGCCGTCGCCCTCGCGCACGCCGTCCCTGCCCGGTTCGCTCACCGTTGCCTGCCGTTCTGTCATTCGTCACTCACGAGCTGTCGATCGTCGTCTGCCGCACCTGCCCGGGCGCCCAGCACACCGCGACGCGCTCTCTCATGACCCTAACCCGCGGGGCCGACAGAACGACGATCCCCCGCCGGGCCCTGTGGGGCCGGACGGGGGATCGTGGTGCAGGTGCTGCTGCGTCAAGCGTGGGGCGCGCGGGCTCAGGCCTGCTCGGCGTTCGCCTTGGCGGCCTTGGTCGGCACGCTGTCGCGACGCTCGCGGATCTTGGCAGCCTTGCCGCGCAAGTCGCGCAGGTAGTAGAGCTTGGCACGACGGACATCACCGCGGGTGACGACCTCGACCTTCTCCACGTTCGGGGAGTGCACCGGGAAGGTGCGCTCGACGCCGACGCCGAAGGAGACCTTGCGGACGGTGTAGGTCTCGCCGATGCCGCCGCCGTGGCGACGGATCACGACGCCCTTGAAGACCTGGACACGGGAGCGGTTGCCCTCGATGACCTTGACGTGGACGTTGACGGTGTCGCCGGCGCGGAACTCCGGGATGTCGTCGCGGAGGCTGGCCGCGTCGACGAAGTCGAGCTTGTGCATGTTCGTCTCTCCTGTCGCCGGTGCCACAGGTCACCCACGACGCTCTGGTGCCGGGGATCGGCACGTGGTGTCGGCATGTCGTCGCTCGCCTCCGCGCCGCTCGGGACACTCCCCCTGTGGCAGGGGTCCGAGCACGGGTGGTGCGGGACGGGACGCGAGGATCAAGTCTGCCAGAGGGCACGGGGCTCGACCAAACCCGCACGGGCCTTCGTGAGAGCCACCGGGGCGCCACTACGCTTGAACCCGTGCTGGTGCTCACGTTGCTGACCGCGCCCGACCGACCCGACCTCTCCCCCGCCGCTCTCGCGGACCTGCCCGCCCACTGGGGCGTCGGCGAGCCACGCTGGCTCGCCGACGGCGTGGCCGTGGAGACCACGATCGCGGCGGGCGAGATCCCCGACCTCTGGGATATCTGGCCGACGTGGCAGGAGCGTGGGATGGACCTGGTCGTGCAGCCGGCGGAGGGACGGCGCAAGCAGGTGCTGCTCTCCGACATGGATTCGACCATGATCCAGCAGGAGTGCATCGATGAGCTCGCCGACGTGGCTGGCTTCGGGGAGCGGGTCTCCGCCATCACCGCCCGCGCGATGAACGGTGAGCTCGACCTCACCGAAGCCACGCTGGCCAGGGTCGCGCTGCTGGAGGGCCTGCCGGTGTCGGTCGTGGATACCGTGCTGGCCGAGCGGATCACGCTGATGCCTGGTGGTGCCGAGCTCGTCGGCACGATGCGAGCCAAGGGTGCCTACACGGCGCTGGTGTCCGGCGGCTTCACCCCTTTCACGGCCGCGATCACCGATCAGCTGGGCTTCCACGAGCACCGGGCCAATCTCCTCTTCGACGATGGCGAGCGCTTCACCGGGAAGGTCCAGGAGCCGGTCGTGGGCGCGCAGGCCAAGGTGGAGGCGCTCGAGCAGATCACCCACCGTCTCGGCCTGACGCCGCAGGACGCCATCGCCGTTGGTGACGGCGCCAACGATCTCGGGATGCTGGGGCGGGCCGGGATCGGCGTCGCCCTGCACGCCAAGCCAGCGGTCCAGGAGCGCTGCGACGTGCGCCTCAACCACGCCGACCTGACCGGCGTGCTCTACCTGCAGGGCTACCACCAGGACGACTTCGTCCGCCCCTGACGCGCCCGCCGTGACGAGTCAGTGCCCCTCGGCGGTGTCCTTGAGATAGGCCTGCATCAGGTCGGGCCGACGGGCAGCCGTGCGGCCCAGCCGCTGCTGCTGGCGCCAGGCCGCGATCTGCCCGTGATGCCCGGAGAGCAGCACCGAGGGCACCTCGTGCCCCCGCCACTGGGCAGGCTTGGTGTAGACGGGGTACTCCAGCAGCCCCCCGGTGTGCGACTCCTCGTCCAGGCTCGCCTCGTTGCCGATCACGCCGGGCACCAGCCGGGCGATCGCCTCGGCCATCGCGAGCACCGCAACCTCGCCCCCGTTGAGCACGTAGTCACCCAGGGACAGCACCGAGAGCCGGTGGCGCGCACCGAACTCCTCGTAGACCCGCTCGTCGATCCCCTCGTAGCGACCGCAGCAGAAGACCAGCCATTCCTCCTGGCTCGCCAGCTCCTGGGCGATCTGCTGGCTGAACGGCTGCCCGCCCGGCCCCGGCACGATCAGGTGCGGGTCGCGCCCGGGGAGGACACGACATACCTCATCCAGGGCCTCGCCCCAGGGCTCGGGACGCATGACCATCCCGGCCCCGCCCCCGTAGGGCGTGTCATCCACGGTGCGGTGGCGGT
Source organism: Ornithinimicrobium pulveris (assembly GCF_050261105.1). GTDB lineage: Bacteria > Actinomycetota > Actinomycetes > Actinomycetales > Dermatophilaceae > Ornithinicoccus. The sequence continues at coordinate 2,185,165 of NZ_CP189837.1, forward strand.
CGGTGGTCCAGTCCCGCAGGTCGTGGACGTGCACGTCCAGCAGACCCTCACGCCGGGCCTTGCCGATCAGCGACAGGTCCAGCGGCGCGAGATAGTCCGGGAAGATCGTGATGACATCGATCCGCAGCGTCATGAGCGGCCCAGCTCAAGCAGACCCGGCGGCGGGTCGATGACGATCCGGCGGGCGTCCTCGTCGATCTCCGGGACGAGGTCATCGACGAAGGGCACGAGCACGGGCCCCCCGGGGGTCTGCACCTCAAGCAGGTCCTGAACATCCCGCAGGTGCAGCGCGGCGATCGTGCCGACCGCTGACCCGTCGGGCAGCACGACGGCAAAGCCCAGCAGGTCCTCCTCGCGCCAGCCCTCGTCGTCATCCGGCTCCTCCGCCTCGGCCACGAGCAGGCGCGTGCCGCGCAGCGCCTCGGCCGCGTTGCGATCGGTGTGCCCCTCGAAGGCGAGCAGGTAGATGCCCTGGTGGATCCGGACCCCGCGCAGCGTGAGCGGGCCGCGCCCGGCGGGCTCGGTCGCGAAGCTGGCGCCGGTGACGAACCGACCCTCGGGGTCATCGGTGTGGACCTGGACGGTCACCTCGCCGCGCAGGCCGTGCGGCTTGCCGATCCGGGCGGCAACATAGCTCGCGCCCGTGTTCGTGTTCGGGGACTGGGGGTTGCTCATCGATTCCTCCAGGAAAGCGACGGCCCGCCCGGTGCGAGATGCTCCGGGCGGGCCGATCGTGTGCGTGGGTGGTGCGTGGGTCAGCGCAGCCGGTCGGTGTCGACGATGTCGACGCGGACCTTGCCGCCACCAGCCAGGGCGCTGACCACCGTGCGCAGGGCGCTGGCGGTGCGGCCGCGGCGGCCGATCACCCGACCGAGGTCGTCGGGGTGGACCCGGACCTCGAGGATGTCGCCGTGACGGGCGTTCTTGGTGCGCACCACGACGTCACCGTCGTGGTCGACGATGCCCTTGACCAGGTGTTCCAGGGCCTCCTCGAGCACGATCAGGCCTCGGCCTTGTCGGCGTCGCCCTCAACGGCCTCGGTCGCCTCGGTGTTCTCGGCAGGCGCCTCGGTGGCCTCCTCGGCGGCGGGAGCCTCGGCGGGCTCCTCCGCGGGGGCCTCCTCGGCGGGAGCCTCAGTCTCCTCGGCAGCCTTCTCGGCCTTCTTCGGGGACTTCTTGGTCCGGGTCTCGGGGGCGGCGGAGCCGTCCTCACCCTTGTCGGCCTTGGCCAGCGCAGCCTCGTAGAGGGACTTCTTGTCCGGCTTGGGCTCCTTGACCTTCAGGGTGCCCTCGGCACCCGGCTCGCCCTTGAACTTCTGCCAGTCACCGGTGATCTTCAGCAGCGCCGCGACCTGCTCGGTGGGCTGGGCGCCGACGCCGAGCCAGTACTGCACGCGCTCGGAGTCGATGTCGATGAGCGAGGGCTCCTCGGTGGGGTGGTACTTGCCGATCTCCTCGATCGCCCGGCCGTCGCGCTTGGCGCGCGAGTCCATGATGACGACGCGGTAGTACGGTGCACGGATCTTGCCCATGCGCTTGAGACGAATCTTGACAGCCACGAGGGGTGTCTCCTTGTTCTGTGTTGTGGGCACGGCGAGACCGCACGCGGATCGGTGCGGGGAGTCGTGGCCCGGTGTGTAGGCGTCCGGTCCGAACCACCAGGGCCGGACGGGTACAGCGATCTATTGTGCCAGACCGCCGACGGTGCCCCAACCTCACCGCTCAAGCATGCGGCTGCGCCGCCCCGTCCCGTATGGCGTTTCCCGCCGCCTCCTGCGTCGCCACGAAGCGCAGCACCTCGGTGTCGTCGACGCCCGGGAAGACCCCGGGGGGCAGTACCGCGAGCAGGTGGGAGTGCGCTCGGGCACTGGGCCAGACCTTGCCGTCCCACTCGCGGGCGAGTGCCGCGGGAGGCCGGGTGCAGCAGCGCGGGTCCGGGCAGCGCGAGGTCCGCCGCTCACGGGTGTCGCGGCCACGCATCCACCGCACCTGGTCGAAGGGCACACCGACTGAGACCGAGAAGCGCCCCTGCGGGGTCTGCTCGGCGACCGCGGTGCACCAGAACGTCCCCCGACCGGTGTCGGTGTACTGCGCGTAGATCTCACCGTTCGGCCGTTCGAAGACCACCCGGGCGGTCCAGGCTCGACAGACCCGAGCGCCTTCGATCGCGCCCGTGCCATCCATCGGGAAGCGCACGCCGTCGTTCTCGTACGCCTTGTAGATGACGCCGTCGGCGCTGGTCCGCATGAAGTGCACCGGGAGATCCAGATGGCGCGTGGCCAGGTTGCAGAATCGGTGGGCGGCGGTCTCGTAGGACACGGCGTACTCATCCCGCAGGTCCTCCAGCGCGATGTCCTTGACGGCCCTGGCCTGCTGCAGGAAGGGCGCAGCGCTGGCCTCCGGCACCAGCACCGCGGCCGCGAAGTAGTTGATCTCCACGCGTTGGGCCAGGAACTCGGCGTAGTCCCGCGGCGGCTCGTGCTCGAGGACCACGTGTCCCAGAGCCTGCAGCGCTGCGGCTCGGGCGTCGTGGCTGCCTCGCTCCGGCAGGTAGACCCGGTGGTGCTCAAGGTCGGTCACGCTGCGGGTGGAGGCCGGGACATCCGGCACCAGCCGCAGCTCGAAGCCGATGTGCTCGGCGATCCGGTTGACGTCCGCCTTGCTCACCACTCCCCCCTCGTGCCCGATCGCGCGGACCAGCTCGGCGGCTCGGCCCTCGATCTCCGGAAAGTAGTTGTCGGCCTCGCGCATCCGTCGGCGCAGCTCGGCGTTGGCGATCCGCGCGAACTCCGGGGTCGCCGCCCGCTGCTGCTGCAGGCCGACGACGCTCTCGTAGAGGCCGACGAGGGCCTCGAGCGCGTCATCCGGCAGTGCCGCGCCCACCCGGACCTGGGGTATGCCGAGGGTCTGGAAACCCTCGGACCGCTGGGCCCGCTCCCACCGCACCTCCAGCGCCGAGCGTCTTGTGGGCGGGCCGCCCGAGAGCAACTCGCCGAGGTCCAGGTCGAGGGCGCGGGCGAGGTCGCCGAGCACCGACACCCGCGCTTCCCGACGACCGTTCTCCAGCAGGGACAGCGCCGAGGCAGACAGGCCCACCCGAGCACCCAGCTCGGCCAAGGTGAGGTCGGCCACCCTCCGGTGGTGCCGCACCCGTCTGCCCACCGACACCGGGTCGGTCCCCGCACCCACACCGTGGCCGCCGGCGGCGCCGTCGTCGGCGCCCTCCAGGCGGACCGAGGGACGGAACGGCAGCACGCGCAGGTGGGAGGACGGCATACCTGCACGATAGCGAAAGAATCGCGCTTCTTGACAGAGCGAGCCCCTCCCACCTGACGGGCGCACGGCCGAACCTGAAGTCACCGCACCGACGAAGGGAACTGATCAGAATGACCGCCACGGCCGATCGCACCACTCCCCTGGCCCAGCAGGCCCTGGAGATCGAGCACGACTGGAGCACCAACCCGCGCTGGCGGGGCGTCCAGCGGCGCTACACCGCCGAGGACGTCGTCCGCCTCCGCGGCTCCGTCGTCGAGGAGTACACCCTGGCCCGTCGAGGTGCCGAGCGGCTTTGGGAGGCTTTGGAGACCAAGCCCTTCACCCGCGCGCTCGGTGCGCTCACCGGCAACCAGGCTGTGCAGATGGTCAAGGGCGGCCTGGAGGCCATCTACCTCTCCGGCTGGCAGGTGGCTGCGGATGCCAACCTGGCCGGTCAGACGTACCCGGACCAGAGCCTGTACCCCGCCAACTCGGTCCCGGCCGTGGTCCGCCGGATCAACAACGCCCTGCAGCGCGCCGACCAGATTGCGTGGATGAACGGCGAGACGGACACCGACTACTTCGTGCCGATCGTCGCCGACGCCGAGGCTGGCTTCGGCGGTCCGCTCAACGTCTTCGAGCTGATGAAGTCGATGATCCAGGCGGGCGCCGCCGGCGTGCACTGGGAGGACCAGCTCGCCTCGGAGAAGAAGTGCGGCCACCTGGGCGGCAAGGTGCTCATCCCCACCGGCCAGCACGTCCGCACGCTGAACTCCGCGCGGCTGGCGGCCGACGTCCTCGGCGTCCCGTCCGTCGTGATCGCCCGCACCGACGCCCTCGCCGCCGACCTGCTCACCAGCGACGTCGACGAGATCGACCAGCCGTTCACCACCGGCGAGCGCACCTCGGAGGGCTTCTTCCGGGTCCGCAACGGCATCGAGCCGGTGCTGGCCCGGGCCAAGGCCTACGCCCCGTATGCCGACCTCATCTGGGTGGAGACCGGCACCCCCGACCTGGGCCTGGCTCGCGAGTTCGCCCAGGAGCTGCACAAGGACTTCCCGGACCAGAAGCTGGCCTACAACTGCAGCCCGTCCTTCAACTGGCGGGCCGCGCTATCGGACGGCGAGATCGCCTCCTTCCAGGACGAGTTGGGCGACCTCGGCTATGCCTTCCAGTTCATCACCCTGGCCGGCTTCCACTCCCTCAACCACGGGATGTTCCACCTGGCGCACGGCTACGCCCGCACCGGGATGAGCGCCTACGTCGAGTTGCAGGAGGCCGAGTTCGCCGACGCCCAGCGCGGCTACACCGCGGTGCGGCACCAGGCCGAGGTGGGCACCGGGTACTTTGATGCCGTGAGCACGGCGGTCAACCCCGACTCCTCCACCACGGCGTTGAGCGGTTCCACCGAGACCGAGCAGTTCCACCACTAGGACCCCGGAAGGCCCGCGATGGACAGTTATCTGAACCACCTCCTCGACGCCGACCAGCTCGCGGTGCTCGAGGAGGTGGAACGGGCCACCCGTCCGTCGCGGGCCGACCTGCTGACCGCCCGCAAGGAGCGCTCGCGCGCGGTCCAGGCGGGTGAGGAGCTGGCCCTGCCGGAGGAGACCCGCAGGATCCGTGAGGACGAGAGTTGGCGGGTCGCTCCGCCGCCCGCCGACCTGACCTACCGACTCGTCGAGCTGGCCACCCCCGCCACCGCCGAGTCGGCCAAGAGCGCGATGAGTTCAGGCACCGACGTCTGGGTCGCCGACCTGGAGGACATGCTCGTGCCCACGCAGGCGCGGCTGCTGGGCGCGCACCGGGTGATCCACGAGGTGGCGTGCACCCGCACCGGGGACGCCGAGCCGGGAGTGCCCACCCTGATGGTCCGCCCGCGCGGTCTACACCTGCACGAGTCCCACCATCTGGTCGACGGCGAGCCGGTCAGCGCCCCCGTCGCCGACGTCGTCCCCTTCCTCGCGCTGAGCGGACAACGCCTCGTCGACAACGGCACCGGCCCCTACCTCTACCTGCCCAAGGTCGAGACCTGGCAGGAGGCGCAGTGGTGGGACGACCTGATCGGCCGCGCCGAGGAGGCCCTCGGCCTGCCCTCGGGCTGCACCCGGGTGAGCGTGCTCGTGGAAACCGTGCACGCGGCATACCAGCTCGAGGAGATCGTGCACGCGCTCAAGGAGCGGCTCACCGGGCTCACCGCCGGCCGATGGGACTACGTCTTCTCCTACCTGCGGACCTACGGGCAGCGCAGCGACCACATCCTGCCCGACACCGAGTCGTTCACCATGAACACCCGCTTCCTGCGGACCTATACCGACGTGATCCTGCGCACCTGCCAGCGGCGCGGCGTGCAGGCCGTCGGCGGACCGATCGCCCTCGCCCCGAGCGGACCGTTCGATGAGTCGGTGGCGATGACCCACGCCCGCATCCACCGGGACAAGGCGCGCGAGGCCAAGCAGGGCTTCGACGGCGCGTGGGCGCTGCACCCAGCCCTGGTGCCGATCGTGCGGCTGCCCTTCCAGGGGCGGGACGACGCCCTGGGCTCCCGCGCCCTCGAGCGGCGCCGCGAGCACACCGGAGCGGCGCCGCCGGTGCGCGTGAACGGTGAGGCTCTGCGCGACGTGAGCTCCCTGCCAGGCACCGCGACCCTGACCGGCATGCGCACCGCCCTGCGCTCCTCGCTGACCTATCTGACCGGGTGGCTCGCGGGCGAGGGAACGCTGACGATGGCCGGGCACATCGAGGACTTCGGCACCGTCGAGCTGTCCCGGATGCAGTTGTGGCAGTGGATGATCCACGGCGAGCGCTTCGCCGAGGGCCCGACGATGTCACCGCTGCTGCTGGACCGGGTGATGGAGGACGAGGTCGCGCTCCTGCGTCGCCGTGGCGCCCGCGAGGACCTCCTCGAGCACGCCATCACCCTGCTGCGCGAGGCCGTCGTCTCCGAGGAACCCCCCGCCTTTCTATCCCTGCGCGCCTACGACGTCCTCCTCACGCTCGAGACGAAGAAGACCCAGGACCCGAAGACGACCGACCACCCCGCCTCCTAACCACCGGACGCGCGCCAGGTCGCCAATTCACCCCACCGAACGCGCGCCAGGTCGCGAATCCACCCCACCGAACGCGCGCCAGGTCGCGAATTCACCCCACCGAACGCGCGCCGCTCCCCTCAGCCGCGCGCGCCGGAGTGCGCGTGCGCGTGCCCGCGCAGGATGACCTTGTAGGGATCGGCCATCTCCCGGACATCCTCGCGCGGGTCGTTGCGGTAGACCACGATGTCCGCGGACTCCCCCTCGGCGATGCCAGGGCGCCCCAGCCACTCGCGCGCCGCCCAGGTGGCGGCGCCGATGGCCTCGAGATTCGACATACCGGTCCTGGTGAGGGCCTCGACCTCGCGAGCGACCAGGCCGTGCGGCAACTGGCCCCCCGCATCAGTCCCGACATACACCGGCACCCCGGCCTCGCGAGCCTTGGCGACGGTCTCGAACCGGCGCTCGTAGAGGTCCATCATGTGGTCGGCATAGGTGGGAAACTTGGCCCGCCCGGCGTCTGCGAATCCCGGGAAGTTGGCGATGTTGATCAAGGTGGGCACGATCGCGATCTGCTGTCGAGCGAAGATGTCGATGGTCTCATCGGTCAGCCCGGTCGCGTGCTCGATGCAGTCGGTCCCGGCCGCGGCGAAGTCGACCAGCGACTGCTCGCCGAAGCAGTGCGCCGTCACCCGCGCCCCCTCCTCGTGGGCGGCGGCGATGGCCTCGGTGAGCACGTCGACCGGCCAGCAGATCCCCAGGTCACCGGTCTCCCGGTCGATCCAGTCCCCCACCAGCTTGACCCAGCCGTCACCATTGCGCGCTTCCTGCCGGACGTACTCGACGAGGTCCTCCGGCTCGACCTCCCAGGCGAAGTTGCGGATGTAGCGCTTGGTCCGCGCGATGTGGCGGCCGGCACGGATCAGCCGCGGCAGGTCCTCCCGCTCCTGCACCCAGCGGGTGTCGGCGGGGCTGCCTGCGTCGCGCAGCAGCAGCCCCCCGGCGTCCCGGTCGGCGAGCGCGTGCTGCTCGGCCCGCTCCTCATCGACCGCGCCGTGCGCCTCCAGTCCCACGTGGCAGTGTGCGTCGACGAGCCCGGGGACGGCATACCCCTCGATCGTCTCCAGGTCGAGCCCGGCACCGGTGGGCGGGCTCAGGCTGACCACGCCGTCGACCACCCAGACCTCCTCCAGCACCTCCTCGGGGCCGACCAGGACCTGGCCACGGATGTGCAGCGCCGGTGCGCTCATCTCGACTCGCTTCCCTTGCCCGTATGACGTGTGGCCAGGCTAGCGGGGCTCCTCACCCGGGGCGCGGGCAGAGCGGGTGCTGCGCAGGATGAACCACGGGAGAGTGAGGCTGAGGACGGCCAGGCCGGCGAAGACCCAGGGGGCCGTGGCCGGGTCGAGCCCCACCAGACCGGCGCACAGAGTCATCGCGACCGCGGTCGGGATCGCCTCCGCGAGCACCACGACCGTCGGCGCCTCCCCCGGCGGCAGGTCGGGATGGTCGCCCTGCACCCCGCGGTTGAGCAGATCCAGATAGACCAGCCCCATCCCCAGACCGACCGCGGCCCAGCCACCGATGTAGGCAAGGTGGGCATGCTGACCGGCGGCGCCGGTGTGCACCGCCACCGCCATGGCGCTCAGCCCGACCGCCAGGAGTCCGACGCCGAGGTGCGCGCGTCGCGCGACATCGGCCAGCGGGCGGGCACCGCACCACAGCCCGGTCAGCGACCAGGCCACTCCGCCAGCGGTCAGCAGCAGCCCAAGACCGAGCTCGTCGAAACCAAGGAGGTCGTGCGCGGCGATCGCCGCCACGGCATTGGCTCCGAAGTAGACGACGGCGAGCAGCCCCAGGCCTGCGACGGCCGCCGGCTGGACAGGTGCGGCTCGCAGCACGCTCGTCGGGACCAGGTCCCGAGCGACGACGGCGATGACGATCAGCCCGGCGATCACCGCGAGCCAGCCCCAGACCGCCGAGAGAGTGAGCGCCGAGATGAGTGCCACGCCGGTGGCCAGCAGCAGACCCTGGCGCAGCGGAAGTCGCCCCTCCTTGCCCGCCGGGGGTGGGACCCGCTCCAGCTGCCGGGCGATCAGCAGCCTCGCCAGGATGAGGGCGGGCAGGTAGGCGACCAACGCCCACCGCCAGTCCAACCAGTGGCTGAGCCACGCGGCATACGCGGGCCCCACGAGGGAGGCGAGCAGCCACACCACGTTGTAGAAGGCCAGCACCAGCCGTCGCCAGGACGGCGGAAGGCTGGAGACGATGACCCCCAGGCCGACGGTGGCGATGGCGCCGGAGGCCAGCCCGGCCAGCGCCCGGCCGAGGATGAAGACCTCCATCGACGGGGCTGTGGCGCTGACCACGGCAGCCAGGACCGAGCCCATCGTGAGCCAGGTGATCAACCGCGAGGCCCGGAAGCGCGCCAGCAGCACACCTCCCAGCGGCATGGTCACGAAGGAGGCCACGAGGGCGGCCGCGGCAGCCACTCCGTAGAGCCGCTGACCGTCCAGCTCGGCCGCGAGCAAGGGAGTGATCGTGGAGGAGAGGTAGACCTGCATGGCCGCGACCAGCTCGACGAGAAGCAGCGCCGCCGCCAGGACGAAGGCGGGTTGACGGGTTGCCTTCACACCGCGCCCCAGTGCTCGTGGCGACATCATGGGCTGATGCTAGCATTCTAGTTCCCTAGGTCGCCGACCCCGAGGACGTCGCCTCCGGGCATCACGGCCTCGGTATCGTGACCGCGTGACCTCCTCCGAATCTCGTCGACGAGACCACGCTGACGCGGGCTCGTCGACGATCAAGGAGGTCGCCGACCGGGCGCCCGAGGAGGTCGAGGACCTCAAGGACAGCGCGCTGGGGCGGGGCAGCAAGGACAAGCGTGACGAGGTCAAGGAGCGGTGGGAGAACCGCTTGGCCTGGCCGGTTCTCATCGCCGCTCTCGTCTCGGTGCCGGCTGTCTTCCTGACCCTCTTTGATGAGCCTTTCGAGACGATCGGGCACATCGGCCTGTATGCGGTCACGGTCGTCCTCGTGCTCGAAACCGTGGTCTTCTTCCTGGTCTCGCCAGAGAAGATCGCCTGGATCCGACGCAACTGGTGGCTCCTGGGCGGATCGGCCGCCGCGGTGCTCGCGGTCGTCTTCAGCATCGGCCCCCTGCAGCTCTTCCGGGCGTTGCGCAGCGTGGGGGCGTTGCGGGTGTTGCGGGCCAAGCAGGTGGCCAGAGCGGGCGAGTCCCTGGGCAGCTCGGACAAGGGCAACAAGCGGCGGATCCTGGGCAAGGTGCTGGCCACCGTCGTCGTCGGTGCGTTCGTCGTCATCGCGATGGTGGACTCCGACTCCGAGGCGCGGGTCTTCCTGACCGATCTGGTCGGCGAAGACCTGGCGATCGCGGCCGCCTGGGTGGCCGGACTGGTCACCGTGGTGGGGATGTATTTCCTGGTGCGCGACCCGAAGGACGAGGACGACGACCAGCACGACGAGGACGACGACGAAGTCGAAGGTCAGAAGAACGACGACGAGGACGACGAGGACCAGGACGAGCACGCCGCCTGAGGGGGCCTCCGCGCGGTAGCATCCTGCAGCCCCGGTCCGTCGACCGGCGGCATCGGCTCTGGCCGGACGCTCCTCGGAGAGCCCGACCGCTGGATCTCGGGGGGTTCCCGTGTTCGACCTGATGCGTCGCTTGCGCAGCGAGCCGGGCAGCGCCCTGCTGCTCGTCGCCGTCACCCTGGTGGCCCTGGTCTGGGCCAACTCGCCCTGGTCCCACGCCTACGAGGAGCTCTGGCACCTGCCCCTGTCCGTGCGCCTGGGCGAGGCCGGGATCGACATGAGTCTGCACCACTGGGTGAACGACGGCCTGATGGTGATCTTCTTCTTCGTGGTGGGGCTCGAGGTGCGTCAGGAACTGGCCGTTGGATCGCTACGAGATCGGCGTCGGGCCCTGCTCCCCGTCGTGGCCGGCATCCTCGGGGTCGCGCTCCCGGCCGCGATCTACCTCGCCATCGCCGGCCGCGAGGCCGCTGCGGGCTGGGGCGTCGTGGTCGGGACCGACACGGCCTTCCTGCTGGGTGCGCTGGCCCTCGTCGGACCCAGGATGTCCAACCAGCTGCGGGTCTTCCTGCTCACCCTGACGGTGGTCGACGACTTCCTGGCGGTGTCGATCATCGGCGTCTTCTACACCAACGACCTCAACGTCATGGCCCTCGGCGTGGCCGTGGTCGCTCTCGTGGTCCTCTGGCTGCTGGGCCGCAGCCGCCAGTGGCGCAGCTCGCCCTACGTCGCGGTCGTCGTGGTGCTGTGGCTGGCCACCCTGGAGTCCGGCATCCACCCCTCGATCGCCGGCATGGTCGCCGGGCTGCTCGTGCCGGCCTACGCCACCCACCGCGCCCGCGTCGAGGACGCCCGCACCCTCTTCCGCGACTACTGGCAGTCCCCCGAGGCCGATGTCGCCCGCTCGGTCAGCCGAGGGCTGGCCAGGTCGATCTCGGTCAACGAGCGCCTCCACGTCTCGCTCCGCGGTCCCTCCTCCCTGGTCGTGGTGCCGATCTTCGCCCTCGCCAACGCCGGCGTCGACCTGCGGGGCGACACCCTGTCCACCGCCATGACCTCCAGCGTGACCTGGGGCGTGGTCGCTGGCCTGGTGCTGGGCAAGCTGGTGGGCATCAGCCTCGGCACCTGGCTGGCCATCCGGATGGGGCTGGGCCGGATGCCCGAGGGCGTGGGCCCGGGCAGCATCATGGGCGGCGCGGCCCTCTCCGGCATCGGCTTCACCGTCTCCCTGCTCGTGATCGGGCTGGCCTTCACCGACCCCACGCTCGTCGACTCCGCGACCGTCGGCGTCCTCATCGCGATGGCGGGAGCGTGGCTGCTCGGCTGGCTCATCTTCCGGGTCGCCCGGGACCGGTTCGGCGAGGTCTCCGCCGACCTTCCCGTGACGCTCACTCCCCCGGTGCACCCCGAGCTGGACCACATCTACGGCCCGGTCGACGCCGAGTGCACCGTGGTCGAGTACTACGACTACGAGTGCCCCTTCTGCTCCACCACGACCGGCATGGGGCGGGACCTGGTCGACCACTTCGGCGACCGGGTGCGCTTCGTGGCCCGCCATCTCCCGGTCACCGACCGCCACCCGCACGCCCTGCGCGCAGCCTGGGTGGCCGAGGCCGCAGCGCGGCAGGACATGTTCTGGCAGATGCACCAGGCCCTCTTCGCCCACCAGCACGAGCTCGGCGAGGAGACCTACCGCCGGTTGGCCGACGACATCGGTCTGGATCTGGAGCAGTTCGAGGAGGACCTGGCCGACGAGTCGCTGGCCGAGCGCGTCCAGCTGCATGCGCAGAGCGCCTTTGAGTCTGGCGCCCGCGGCACCCCGACCTTCTTCCTCAACGGCTCCCGCCACATCGGTCCGCATGACGCCCGCACCATCATCGAGCACCTGGAGCGCCAACTCCGGGACACCGAGCAGGCTCCTGCCCGCCGACGCTCCTGACCGCTCAGACCCGCGCGGCCGGGGGGTCGGCTTCCCGCTTCTACCGACGGGTCCGAAGGATGCCGATCGCCGTCCCCACGACGAAGATCAGCAGGCAGATCCACCAGCCGGGGTGGCTCGGTTCCCAGTTCTGCTCGAAGGCCGGATCCTGACGCTGCCGCTCCAGCCGTGCCACCAGCGCCCGATAGATCGGATTCCCGACGAGCTCCCCCACCACCACGCCGGTGACATAGGCCAGCACGCTCCACCCCACCGCTCCTCGACCCCACAGCACCGCCACGATCAACGAGACCGGGGCGAAGAACCACGGGATGAGGCGCCCGGACCAGCCAGGGGTGTAGATCTGGCCCAGGGCACCGTCCGGCACGCGGAAGAGCCAGAAGAGCAGGGCGTAGCACGCTGCCACGAGCAGCAGGAGCACGACCAGCGCTCTCGGTGACTCGCGCGACGGTGCGGACATGCGGGTCAGTATGGCGGCATCGCCCTACTGCCGCTCCCCGATCGGTGAGAGCGCAAGACCCGCCTCGGTGGCCGGGGCCGCGTAGGCCCGGGCGAGCGTGGCGACGGTCTCGTGCGCGTTCAGACCGCTCGGGTTGGGCACCACCCACAACGCCGCCCCCTCGAACGGCTCGGGCTGCCGACCCGCCTGTGCCTTGGGCAGCCCAAACGCGTCCCGGTATGCCGTGATCCCCGCCACGGCGAGCACCTCCGGCTGGGTGCGTCGCACCGTGGCACGCAGTTCCTCACCGCCCTCGCGGAACTCAGCGCGGGAGAGTTCGTCGGCGCGCGCGGTGGCTCGCCGCACGAGGTTGGTGACGCCGATCCCGAGCTCACGCAGGTGGTCGCGGTCCTGGTCAGTCATCCCCGCCGACGGGTCGATCGTGCGCTGCACGATGCCAGCCAACTCCAGCGCCGGGTAGAACCGGTTGCCGGGGTGGGCGAAGTGCGTCTGCGTCGCGGCGGTCCACAGGCCGGGGTTGATCCCGACGAAGAGGAGCCGGAGCGCCTGGCCGTTCGACGGCAGGAGGTCCGGCACCTCGGCGTCCCGAAAGGACTCCAGCTCGGCCCGGGTGAAGCGTCGTCTCGGCATCTCATCCAGCCTAGGCGGGTGCCGTCGTCGTGACCGTCAGCGCGTCACGACCGGTTCTAGATCAGGGCACAACTGCTCGATCGAGAAGTCGACCCAGTGCTGCCCACTCTCGGTGCTGATGAAGCCGTCTCCGGAGAAGCCTTCCAGCAGTTCCCCGTACCGCTGCTGCACATCCCGGTCGTGGTCGTGGTCGGCGTAGAGGACGGAACAGAGGTGCAGGCTGTGGAAGAGCGCGGCCGAGGCAGGCCCATCCGACAGGGCGGTGAACTCTTCCCTCATCTGCTCACCGAGAGCTTCGTAGTGCTCGGGATCGTCCCGGATGTCCGAGCCGCTCAGCCGATCCCCCGTCGCCGCTGCGCCGTCAGGGCCGCTGGCTTCGTCGGGCGCGAGACCGGTCTGGACGACTGGGCCTTCTGTGACCTCGCTGCCGGTCTGGACCCAGCAGGAGGACAGGCTGAGCGCTAGTCCCAGAGCTCCCAGGGTCGTCATCGTGCTGCGGACAGGGGTCGACAGCGACATCGCTGCAATCACTCCTTCTCGATCAGGACCCAGACGTTCCAAGCCCAACAGCGCCCCATGCCTGCCGCAGCGCGAACTCCACGTCCGAGCCTGCGCCATACCGATCCGCGGCCGAGCGCAGGGTCGCCGCTGCGAAACCGACGAAGTCGACGTCCCGCGGGAGCAGGCCGCGGGTGGTCAGCGTGTCGAACCAGACCTGGCCAGCCCGCTCCCAGACCCGCCCACCCAGCGCCGTCGCAAACAGGTGGAAGGCCTTGTTGGGGATGCCGGAGTTGATGTGGACTCCCCCGTTGTCATGGTCCGCGTCGTGCGGCAGGACCACGTAGTCGTCCATGTGTCCCGGTTGGGGATCGGTGCCGATCATGGGGTCGTCATAGGCGGTGCCTGGCGCCGCCATCGAGCGCAGCGCCACCCCCTGCACGCGATCGGTGAAGACGCCCGCGCCGATCAACCAGTCGGCCTGCTCGACGGTCTCTCCCAGCACCCACTGGCGCACGATCGCGCCCAGCACGTCCGAGACCGACTCGTTGAGTGCACCGGACTGCCCCACATAGGTCAGGCCGGCGGTGTGCTGCGTCAGCCCATGACCGAGCTCATGCGCGATCACGTCGACGCTGCTGGTGAAACCGGCGAAGTAGACGCCATCCCCGTCGCCGAAGACCATCTGCCGGCCGTCCCAGAAGGCATTGTCGTAGTCCCGCCCGTAGTGCACCGTCGCGATCAGCGGCAGCCCTGCTCCGTCGAGGGAGTCACGGCGGTAGACGCGCGCCAGCACGTCCCACGTTGCACCGACCCCGTCGTAAGCCTCGTCCGCCGAGCGGTCACCGGTCGCGTCACCGCCCTCCGCCCGGACGAGCAGACCGGGCAGGCTGGTCCCCTGCTGGGCGTCATGGATCGACCGGTCCGGGGCAGCATCCACCCGGATGCCTGGCGCGGTGCCGGGCAGCAGTCGCGACCGCCGGTCCAGGGTGCCGGGGCCCACGATGCCGTGCAGAGACCACGGCGGCAGGGGCGGATCATCAGGTCGCCCGTCGGGATCGGTCAGCCCATCCCCGCCCGTCACGGCGCCGCCACCCTCACCCCGAGGCGGGCGACCACCTGGCCACCGGGTGGCCCGCAGCTCCCGACGCATCCGGATCTGCGAGCCGTCCTGCAGCGTGAACTCCGCCGCCGGGGCCACCTCCGGGTCAGCCTCGGCCAACCGCGCCAGCAGATACGGCGGGACGATCGCGCAGTGCGGCTGCGGCTTGCCCGTCATGTCCGCCACTGTGGCACGGACCACCGACGAAGGAGAGTCGAAGCCACCCAGCCGGGACCTGGCGGCGATCTCTACTTCTTGTCCGACCCGCCGTCGAGGTACTTCTCAAAGCCCGGGGGCAGCTTCAGCCCGGACAGGTCGCCGCCGTCCTGGCCCGACGGCATACCCTCAGCGCCACCCAGCGCACCACCGAAGGCGCTCTCCAAGGACGCTGCGCGCGCCGCCTCAGCCTTCTGGGCCGCGTCCCGCTCCTGCTGAGCCCGCTTGGCCGGGTTGCCGGACTTGCCCTTCTTCTTGGGCTGGGCCTTGCCCCGCTTGCCACCTCCGGGACCACCCATCCCTGGCATGCCTGGCATCCCAGGCAGGCCGCCGCCCTTCTTGAGCTGGCGCATCATCTTCTGCGCCTCGCCGAAGCGCTCGAGCAACTGGTTGACCTCGCCCACCTGGACACCCGACCCGCGAGCGATGCGCGCCTTGCGGGAGCCGTTGATCTGCTTGGGGTGGGTTCGCTCGAAGGGGGTCATCGAGCGAACCATCGCCTCCACCCGGTCGAACTCACGCTCGTCCAGGGAGTCGAGCTGGGCCCGCATCTGCTGCATCCCCGGCATCATGCCGAGCATCTGCTTCAGGCTGCCCATCTTCTTGATGGCCGCCATCTGCTGCAGGAAGTCCTCGAAGGTGAAGTCCTCGTCGGCGAGGAACTTGCGCGTCATCTCCCGCGCCTGCGCCTGGTCGAAGGCCTGCTCGGCCTGCTCGATCAGGGTCAGCACGTCACCCATGTCCAGGATCCGCGAGGCCATCCGGTCGGGGTGGAAGAGCTCGACGTCCTTCACACCTTCACCGGTGGAGGCGTAGAGGATCGGCTGCCCGGTGACCGACGCCACCGACAGAGCCGCACCACCGCGCGCGTCACCGTCGAGTTTGGTCAGCACCGAGCCGGTGATCCCCACACCGTCAGAGAAGGCCTTGGCCGTCTCGACCGCGGCCTGACCGATCATCGCGTCGATGACGAAGAGCACCTCGTGGGCGCCGGTCTCGATCCGGATGTCGCTGGCCTGACGCATCAGGTCCATGTCCACCGCCAGGCGACCGGCGGTGTCGATGATCACCACGTCGTTGCCGCGGCGCCGCGCCTCCTCGACGCCGTCCACCGCCACGTCGACCGGGTCACCGAAGGAGCGCGTCCCCTCCCCTGACTCCAGGGCCGCATCGTGGCCGAAGACATTGCCGCGCTCCGGCGCGAACACGCTCACGCCCGCGCGCTCACCGACCACCTCGAGCTGAGTGACGGCGTTAGGGCGCTGGAGGTCGGCCGCGACCAGCAGCGGCGTGTGCCCCTGCCCCTTGAGCAGGTGCGCCAGCTTGCCGGCGAAGGTGGTCTTACCCGAACCCTGCAGGCCGGCGAGCATGATCACCGTCGGCGGGTTCTTGGCCAGGTTCAGGCGGCGGGTCTGCCCACCCAAGATGGTGACCAGTTCCTCGTTGACGATCTTGACGATCTGCTGCGCCGGGTTGAGCGCCTGGTGCACCTCGGCACCGAGCCCGCGCTCGCGGATCCGCCCCGTGAACTCCTTGACGACCGGCAGCGCCACGTCCGCATCCAGCAGCGCCATCCGGATGTCGCGGATGGTCGCGTTGAGGTCGGACTCGGTGACGGTGCCCTTGCGCTTGAGGTTCTTGAAGGTGAGCGTCAGACGGTCGGAGAGGGAGTTGAACACCCGGCAAGGATACGTTGGACACGTGCCAGGACCTATCTCCACCGCCCGCCGCCGACTCGCGCTCGCCCTGCGCGACCGGGTCGCCGGCCCGGACGCCGAGCGTCGCGCGCACGCCATCTGGCTGGCCCCCGGCGAGCGCCGGTTCGCCCCCGATGACCCGATCTGCCGCGTCCAGGGCCACTCCGGTATGTACGCCGGCGGCATCCGCGCCCTGCTCCTGCAATCCCTGCACCCGCTCGCGATGGCGGGGGTCGGCGAGCACTCGGGCTACCGCGGCGACCCGTGGGGCCGATTGCAGCGGACCAGCGAGTTCATCGCGATGACCACCTTCGGTCCGATCGAGTCCGCCCAGCGGGTCATCGACCGGATCAACCGGGTGCACCAGACCGTGGTCGGCACGAGCGCGGACGGTCGCCCCTACTCCGCGACCGACCCGCACCTGCTCCGGTGGGTGCACGTCGCCGAGATCGACAGCTTCCTCACCGCCCACCAGCTCTACGCCCGCACCCCACTCACCCCGGACGAGGCCGACACCTATGTCGCGCAAGCGGGCTGGGCAGCCAGCCAGCTCGGCATCCCCGACCCACCGACCACGGTGGCTGAGTTGAAGAGTCAGCTCGCGGCATACGGGCCGGAGTTGGCATCGACCCCGGGCGCCCGGGACGTAGCCCGGTTCCTGCTGCTGGAACCGCCCCTGCCGTGGGCCGCCCGGCCCGGTTTCTGGCTGCTCGCCGCCGGCGCCGTCGCGATGCTGCCCGCCCACGCCCGCGACCTGCTCGGGCTCCGCCTGCCAGAGGCGCTGCGTCCGGTCGAGGAACCCCTGCTCCGGTATGTCGCCACCCCCCTCGGCGCGCTCGGCACCGCCGCGGTCGGCTGGGCGCTGTCCGACCCACGCGACCCGCGCAACGCTCCCGAGAGCTCCGCGGTGGGTGCGTGACCCTGCTCGTCGACTACCTGGCCCGGCTCGGGGTAAAGGGCCCGGGGCTGGGGTTGGCCGGGCTGCGCGAGCTGCACCGGGCGCACGTCGAGCGGGTGCCCTACAGCACCGTCGACATCGTGCTGCGCCGTCCGGTGCCTGCCGAAGAGATGGCGTGCGTGCGGCGAGTGGTCGAGGGCCGGGGCGGCTACTGCTTCCACCTCAACGGCGCCTTCGGCTGGCTGCTGCGGAGCCTGGGGTATGCCGTGTCCTACCACCGCGCGGGCGTGCAAGGTCGGTCGATGGCCGAGCCGTCCGGGGCGAACGGGACGCATGTCGCGCTGGTGGTGGACCTGGGCAGGGAGGGGCGGTGGCTGGCCGATGTGGGGCTGGGCAGCGGGCTGCACTCCCCTGCGCGACTGGTGGAGGGTGACGTGCGGGACGGTGCCCTGCGATTCGGGCTGCGGCGCTCGGACGTGGAACGGCGTGGCTGGCGCCTTGACCACGACCGCCGCGCCGACTCCTTCGTCGGCATGGATCTCGCGGCGGGGTCGGTGACCTGGGCGGAGGCGACGGCCCGGCATGAGGAGTTGTCGACCTCGCCGTGGTCGCCCTTTGTTCGGCGGCTGTCGGTGCAGCGGCGCGACGAGGAGGGGGTCGACGCGCTGCTCGCCACCTCGTGGCGGCGGATCACGGCCAGCGGGATGACCTTGCGGACCCTGTCGTCACCGGATGAGCTGCGTCAGGTGCTCGGCGATGTCTTCGGACTCGATGTGTCGCGGCACGGGGTGAGCGAGGCCGAGCTCGACGCCCTGTGGCGGTCGGCCAGCCTCGATCAGCCACGGGACTGAGCGGCTGTCCTGCGCTCGCTGCGCAATCCGTCCCGCGACACGCCCGACCTGCACCGGCTCAATCGTGCCCGGGTACGAATGAGCCGGTCGGCGCCGGCGTGGCGGCCGGACGAGTTGCTGGAAGTGGGCCCTCAGCTGGCTGTCAGCCGACGATCCCCACTGTCGGCTTCCGCGCCACCCTCCGGGCCTCGCTCGTACCTCGCTCGTGTCCTCAGCTGGCTGTCAGCCGACGATCCCCACTGTCGGCTTCCGCGCCACCCTCCGGGCCTCGCTCGTACCTCGCTCGTGTCCTCAGCTGGCTGTCAGCCGACGATCGCCCCCACGAAAGCCTCCGCGTCGAACGGAGCCAGATCGTCGGGGCCTTCGCCCAGGCCGATCAGCTTGACCGGGACGCCGAGCTTGCGCTGGACGTTGACCACGATGCCGCCCTTGGCGGTGCCGTCCATCTTGGTCAGCACGATGCCGGTGATGGCGACCTCCTTGGCGAATTCCTCGGCCTGGCGCATGCCGTTCTGGCCGGTGGTCGCATCCAGGACCAGCAGCACCTCGCCGACCGGCGCCAGCTTCTCGATGACGCGCTTGATCTTGCCCAGCTCATCCATCAGGCCACGCTTGGTGTGCAGGCGACCGGCGGTGTCGATGAGAACCACGTCAGACTCGCCCTCGATGCCGGCCTTGACCGCCTCGTAGGCGACCGACGCCGGGTCCGCCCCCTCCTGGTGGGAGCGCACGGTCGGCACCCCGACCCGCTCACCCCAGGTCGTCAGCTGGTCAGCGGCCGCAGCGCGGAAGGTGTCGGCGGCTCCGAAGACGACGTCCTTGTCCTCGGCGACCAGCACGCGTCCCAGCTTGCCGACCGTCGTCGTCTTGCCGGTGCCGTTGACGCCGACCACGAGGATCACGGCAGGCTTATCGCCCTCGCGGGTGGCAGCGATCCGCCGGTCCATCGTCGGGTCCACCAGGCGCAGCAGGTCATCGTGCAGCCACTGCTTGACCAGCGCCGGATCGGTGGTGCCGTCGACCTTGACCTGGGTGCGCAGCGAATCCACCAGTTCCGTGGTCGCCTCTACGCCCAGGTCAGAGGCCAGCAGCGTGTCTTCGACGTCCTCCCAGTCGGTCTCGCTCAGCCCACCACGCGACAGCAGCGCGAGCAGCGCGTTGCCGATCGCCGAGTTGGAGCGGGCCAGTCGGGCGCGCAGGCGCTGCAAACGGCCCTTGGCCGAGTCGGGGCGCTCAAGAGTCGGGGCCTCCTCAACCGGAGGCTCCTCGACGATGACGCCGCCGCCACGGTTCTCGACGTCACTGTCGACGTCAGGGTCAAGGTCCTCACCGGTGCGGGGGCGGTCCTGCGTCAGGACGTCCCCGTCACGGTCCCGGTCCACCCGGGGCGGGGTCTTGCGGCCACCGCCACGGCCACGCACCAGCGCGACCAGGACGCCGATGGCGCCCACGATCAGGATCGTCGCGAGAGTCAGATACTCCCAGAGCTCATTGATGGGTCCCACGCCTCACAGTCTCCCAGACGTCAGGAGGTGCGGCCGACCCGACGGGGTCACCTCAGGAGGCGCGCCGCATCTCCGGCTGCTCGATGAGCTCGCCCACCGGCTGCTCAGAGACCTTTTCGCGCGCGACGGCGCGGCTGGTGGTGTGCTCGCCCCGCTGGGTGGCGCTGTGCGAGACCGAGGACACCCGCTGGGCGGCGGACCGGCCCAGCTCCTCACCACGGGCGCGCACCTTCTCCGTGGTCCGACGGGCCCCCGCGATCAGCTCCTCGCCCTCTGCGGTCCAGAACTCGCCGCGCCCCTCCCGGCGCGCCTCGAGCATGACGTAGCCGACGACGCCGGCGCCGATCGCGACGCAGAACAGCATGGCCAGGACAAGAGCGAACATGTCACCCAGTGTGACAAGCCGGACCGGGCATCACTAATCGACGCGCGGGCGATCCGCCGAATTTCCCACCATGCCGGGCCCTGCGGCGCCGCCGAGCCGGATCCGTTCCTGCACCGAGCGCGGCACCTCCGCGGCTGCCACCCACGGCTCGGGCACCGGCTCCCCCGCGACCATCGACAACGGCACGACACCGGTCCACGGCACCGCGTCCGCATCGGGCTCGGACGACGCGAGGTCAGGAGGAGCAGCGCCCGGCCCTCCGACGCGCGTCTTGACCAGCCAGTCGCCCTCCCGGATCTCCATGGCCAGCACCCCGGTCGCGGCGACCTCCTTATCCGTCATCGCACGCACCTCCGCGGTGCGCCCGGGCAGGATCGCCTCGGAGATGACGTCGAGAGACCGCCGCTTCTCCTCGGCATCCAGAATCGGCTCCAGCGTGCCGTAGACCACGGCCGAGCGATAGTTTGCCGAGGAGTCGAAGGTCGAGTCGGCGACCACGATCCCGTCCAGGTGCACCACACTCACGGCCGCGGGTGCCCCTGCCGCGACGTGCCGCAGCGCTCCCGCACCTGTCGAGCCGTGCAGCAACAACCGATCACCGTCGCGCACGACGAGCAGCGGCACCACACATGGCCCACCGTCCACCACGGTGGACAGGGTCGCCACCAGCAAGCCGTCGAGGACCGCATCCAGCTCCGCGCGCTCCGTCCGTGACCGATCCCGATAGCGACGGATCGCCCGCGGCGCGCCGCCAGCCTCGACCGGCGCACCCATGCCCTCCCCGATCACAGCTCCCGCTCGATTCGGCTCAGCGTCTCCTCGCTGGAGGCGACAGCTCCCTCGTCGGCCCCGATCCGGCGACGCGTCTCTAGCGCCCGCGACGCATCAGCCCGTGCCTCCGCCAACCGCCCCTCATCGAAGAACACCTTCGCCCGGTGCTGCCAGACGAAGGCCAGCAGCTGCTCATCGGCCGCACCCCCCTCGCCCGAGGCGCCGAAGACCTCCTCGGCGGCAGACAGCAATTCGTGCGCCTCGGCATACTCCTCACGCCAGTGGTGGGCGTGCGCCAGCCGCACGGCGGCCGCCGCCCAGTCCGCCGTGCCTGGCTCCCGCTCATCCAGCTGCTGCTGGCCGACATCGACCGCCCGGTCCAGCTCACCGAGCATCCGCCAGAAGGTGGTCGCGTGCGGATCGTCCGGCACCTCCGCCAGCCACTCCCGGGTGTCCTCCTCCGAGAGCAGCTCCTCCCGGAGCGTCTCGGCGTCGATGAGATACGCGGGGTAGGCCCCGCCGCCATAGACCCGCATCAGGCCGGCTCCTTCTCCTGCTCGCGCTCGTCCTCACCTGGGCGCACCGGACCACGAGCGCCTTCAGGAGCGACATCCTTGACCCGCTGGCTGACCACGGTGGTGACGCCGTCGCCGCGCATGGACACGCCATACAGGGCATCGGCGATCTCCATCGTGCGCTTCTGGTGGGTGATCACGATGAGCTGGGAGGAGTCGCGCAGCTCCTCGAAGAGGGTGATCAGCCGGCCGAGGTTGGTGTCATCGAGCGCCGCCTCGACCTCATCCATGATGTAGAACGGGCTCGGCCGCGCCTTGAAGATCGCGACCAGCAGTGCCACCGCGGTGAGGGAGCGCTCGCCGCCGGAGAGCAGCGAGAGGCGCTTGATCTTCTTGCCGGGCGGGCGCGCCTCGACCTCGATGCCGGTGGTCAGCATGTTGTCCGGGTCGGTGAGCGTGATCCGCCCCTCACCGCCGGGGAAGAGCCGGGAGAAGACGCGCTCGAACTGCTCGGCGGTGTCGTGGAAGGCCTCGGTGAAGACGCGCTCGACGCGCTCGTCGACCTCTTTGACGATCTCCAGCAGGTCCGCCTTGGACCGGCGCAGGTCCTCGACCTGCTCCACGAGGAAGGTATGCCGTTCCTCCAGGGCGGCGAACTCCTCCAGGGCGAGGGGGTTGACGCGGCCGAGCTGGCTCAGCGCGCGCTCGGCCTTGCGCAGCCGCTTGTCCTGCTCCTCGCGCACGAAGGGTGTGGGCTCGGGCCAGGTCTCCGGGTCGTCGGAGTCGTCGGGACCTGGGACATAGGGGACGGGCAGATGCGGCCCGTATTCCTCGACCAGGGTGTCGGGGTCGACGCCCAGCTCCTCGATCGACCGGGTCTGCAACGCCTCGATCCGCAGCCGCTGCTCCGCGCGGGCGATCTCGTCGGCGTGCACGCTGTCGGTGAGCTCGCGCAGGTGGCCGGCGACCTCCTGGGCTCGGGCGCGGGCGGCGGCGAGCGCCTGGTCCCGCTCGGCCTGGGCGGCCCGGGCGGCGTCGCGCTCGGTCGAGGCGGCCCGCAGGAAGCCCTCGACCCGCTCGAGCAGGTACGCCGAGCCGGTCGCGACAGCCCGAGCAGTGTCGCGCTCCTCGATCCGGCGGGCACGGCGGGCAGCGGCGCGCTGGCGAGCGGCGAGCTCGTTACGGGCCGCGGCCTCCAGCCCTTCGGCGCGACCGGAGAGCGCCGTGGCCCGTTCTTCCTGGGTGCGCAGGGCCAGCCGGGCCTCGGTCTCGGCGCTGCGGGCCCGGGCGGCCGCGTCAGCCAGCCGCTCACGCTCGGCCGGATCCGGCTCCTCGGCGTCCACGGCCGGCTCCTCCTCGGCCGCGGCCAGACGCTGTTCCAGGTCGGCCAGCTCCTCGCGGGTGGTCCGGAGCCCGTCCTCGGCCGAGCCGATCTGGCCGGTGGTCCGCTCGTGCTCGGAGCGGGCCGAGCGCATGGTCTGACCGAGCTGGGCGAGCTGCTCGGCGACCGCGGTCATCCGGGCGTCGTTGTCGTGCAGGGAGTCCAGGGCGGCGTTGGCCTCCTCCTGCGCCGTGCGCAGGGTCTCGCGGGCGGTCGTCAGCTCGAAGGTGGCCCGCTCCGCCCGCGACGTCGCCTCCTGCACCCCGGCCTTGGCCTCATCCATCGCCGATTGCAGCTCCAACAGGCTCGGGGCAGCGCTGGAACCGCCCCGCACCCAACCTGGGCCGTAGACATCCCCGTCGCCGGTCACGACCGTCAGTCCAGGAAGGTCGCGCACCAGGGTGACCGCCTCCTGTGCGGAGTCGACCAGGGCGACGCGGGCGAGCAGCCCGGAGACCGCATCGGTGAGCCTCGCGTCGGCGGAGCGGACGGCGTCGGCCGCCCACACGGCATACCCGGGCAGCTGGGGCCACCCCGCGCGATCCACGGGCGTGGACGCCTCGGGGACGAGGAGTCCGGCCCGACCTTCGTCGTGCTCGCGCAGCCAGCCGAGGGCTTCGCGCGCGGGGTCCAACCCGTCGACGACGAGGGCCTCGCCCGCCCAGCCGAGGGCCGCGGCGACCGCTGCCTCCCGGCCGGCGTCCACCTCCAGGTGATCGGTGAGCGTCCCTCGGATCCCGGAGACACCGTCGCCGGACTCCCCCGCGGCGAGCAGCGCGCTCGCGCCGTCGGTGCGGCGCAGGCTCAGCGAGAGCGCCTCGACCCGCGCCTGGAGGGTGGCCTGCTCCGCCTGCGCGGCCCGCAACTCCTCGGTGAGGCGCACCACCGACTCCTCGGCCTCCGACCGTCGCTCCTCGGCCGCCTCGTACTCCTGGTCCAGCCCCTCCTCGCCCTGCTCGACGTCCAGCACGGTCGCCTCCAGGGCAGCGAACTCCTTCTCCGCCCGCGACGCCCGGTCGAGCACGGCCTGCGCCGCCTCGGTCAGCCGAGCGATCTCGCCCTCCCCGGCCTCGACCCGGGAGCGGCGGGCCGCGACCTGACCAGCCAGCCGGGCCAGCCCCTCACGGCGATCGGCCGCGGCGCGGGCCAACCGCTGCAGTCGCGCCTGCTCCTCGGCGTGCGCAGCCTCGGCAGCGGCGCGCTCCTCCTCGGCCTCGGCCAGGACCCGCTCAAGGTCGGCGACCCGGGCGAGCAGCGCGGCCTCCTCGGCCCGGACCTGCTCGGCCTGGGCGCGCAGCTGCTCGGGGTCGCGGGAGCCGCTGCGGCCACCCTGCTCCTCGGCGCGCAGTTCCTCCTCCTCCGCTCCCAGCAGGCGCACCCGCTCGGCCGCGAGATCGCCGAGGGCACGGCAGCGCTCGACCAGGGCGGAGAGGGCGTACCAGCGGTCCTGCACCTCGGTCAGCGCCGGCGCGGCCTCGGCCCGCTCCGCCTCCAGACCGTTCACGGTGCTCTCGGCCGAGGCGAGCGCGGCCTGGGCCGCTTCCCGGCGGCGCACCAGCGCCTGCTCGTCGGCCAGCTCCTGCTCCAGCGCGCTGGTCAGCTGGACCAGATCGTCGGCCAGGATCCGCAGCCGGGCGTCGCGCACATCGGCCTGGATCGTGGCGGCCCGGCGGGCGGTCTCGGCCTGGCGGCCCAGCGGGCCGAGCTGGCGCCGGATCTCGGTGGTCAGGTCGGTGAGCCGGGTGAGATTGCCCTCCATCGTCTCCAGCTTGCGCAGCGCGCGTTCCTTGCGCTTGCGGTGCTTGAGGACTCCGGCGGCCTCCTCGATGAACCCGCGCCGCTCCTCCGGCGTCGCGCGCAGCACCTGGTCGAGCTGGCCCTGCCCGACGATGACGTGCATCTCGCGGCCGATGCCGCTGTCGGAGAGCAGCTCCTGCACGTCGAGCAAGCGACAGCCGGTGCCGTTGATGGCGTACTCCGAGCCGCCGGAGCGGAACATGGTCCGGGTGATCGTCACCTCGGAGTAGTCGATCGGCAGCGCCCCGTCGCTGTTGTCGATCGTCATCGACACCTCGGCCCGACCCAGCGGTGGGCGGCCGGAGGTGCCCGCGAAGATGACGTCCTCCATCTTGCCGCCGCGCAGGCTCTTGGCGCCCTGCTCCCCCATCACCCAGGCGAGCGCGTCGACCACATTGGACTTGCCCGACCCGTTGGGGCCGACGATGCAGGTGATCCCCGGCTCCAGGCGCATGGACGTCGCGGAGGCGAACGACTTGAACCCCTTGAGGGTCAGGCTCTTGACGTACACGTGGGCTGGCAACTTCCGCTCGGGTCGGGTCTGCGGTCACGATACCCGCGCCGTATGCCGTTTCCCGGCTGATTTCCGCTGTTCACCCGAGGTGGGTGGCCGGTGGACGCCCTGATCGGCTAACGCTCGACGAAGCCGGACAGGTCGTCCTTGGGCTCGTGCTTCTGCACGGTCACGCCGTCGACCCGCCCCGGCCGGGACCGCGTGGACGGGTTCTCCTCCAGGAGGCCAACCAGCTGCGAGATCGCCTCGGGGTCCCCCTGCGCGTTCACCTCGACCCGACCGTCGGAGAGATTGCGGGCGTGGCCAACAAGCCCCAGCTCCAGGGCCCTCGCTCGGGTCCACCACCGGAACCCGACCCCCTGCACCCGGCCTCGGACGAAGATCAACGCGCGCTCCATACGACTGACACTACGGTGGCGCCTGTGAGCATGCAGGACAGCGCCGACCGCACGGCATACCGACCGATCCACGACCGGAAGGTCCGCTGGGGCCTCCTGGCCGCCGGCAAGATCGCCCACGCCCTCGCCGGCGCGATCCAGGAGACCGAGGGCGGCACCATGGTGCGCGTCGCGGCCCGTGACCCGGAGCGAGCCCGCGAGTTCGCCGAGCAGTACGACATCCCGGCGCACGGCACCTACGAGGACCTGTACGCCGACGACGAGGTCGACGCCGTCTACATCTCCTCGACCCACCCGCACCATGCCGAGCAGGCGCTGCGCTGCCTCGATGCCGGCAAGCACGTGCTCATCGAGAAGCCGCTCGCGCTCACCGTCGCCGACACCGAGCGGGTGCTGGACACTGCGCGGGCGCGCGGTCTGCTGGCGATGGAGGCGATGTGGACCCGCTGCATGCCGCTGGTCCAGGACCTGGTCGGTCGGGTCCGGGGCGGGCAGATCGGGCGGGTGCGCTCGTTCGCCGCTGCCTTCACCATGCCCTTCGAGTATGTCGACACCCACCGCGTCTTCGACCTCGCCAACGGCGGCGGCGCGCTCCTCGACATCGGCATCTACCCGGTGACCCTGGCGCACCTGCTGGTGGGCCACCCGACCCACCTCCAGGTGCTGGGTTCGCAGGCTCCGACCGGTGCCGACGACCTCGCCGCCCTGCAGTGGATGACCGCCGAAGGTGCTGTGGCACAAGTAATCTGCGACTCTCAGAGCGCCGGCGCCTCACGCACTGTGATCCGTGGCAGCGACGGCTGGATCGAGGTGCACGGCCCCGTCAACGCGCCGACGTCCTTCACCCTCTACCGCGGGCGGGACGCGGACGGCGAAGAGATCCGCCACCCGCAGCACCACTACCGCCACGAGGTCGAGGAGTTCCACCGCTGCCTGCAGGAGGGGCGCGTCGAGTCGGCCCTGGTGCCGCACGCCGACACGATCGCGATCATGACGATCCTGGAGAGCGCCCGACGCGAGCTCGGCGTGCACTACCCGCAGGAGGACGCTCCGCTCACCGGCTGACCGTCAGGTGGCGGCAGACGAGTGCGTCATCGATGACGTGACACAGCAGACTGCCGGGCGGTTGGCTCACCGCGCCAGACCCAAGAAGATGACGATCAGACGCTCGACACGCAGGCGCCGACGATGCTCGCGTACGGGCTGCTGAACTGTCACCCCCCGATGTTTCATGTAACGCCTGGCCGCAGACGTGATATCGATCGGCTCAGCGGCGTAACCGTGGCGCCGGCTGGCACGTCGGGCACGAGAAGGACGAGCGATTCATGAAGTGCTCGCGCCGGATCGCGGTGCCGCACCGCGCACAGGGCCGCCCCTCCTGCCCGTACGCATGCAGCGACCGGTCAAAGTAGCCGCTCGCCCCGTTCACGTTGACGTAGAGCGCGTCAAAACTGGTGCCGCCCTGGCCGAGCGCCTCCCGCATCACGTCCTCGGCGTGGCCCAGCAGGCGCCCGAGCGCAGGCTTGGTCAGCGCCGACGCCGGCCGCCGACCGTGCACCCCAGCCCGCCAGAGCGCCTCGTCGGCATAGATGTTGCCGATCCCGCTCACCACGGTCTGGTCGAGCAGCACGCGCTTGATCTCGCTATCCTTGCTCTTGATCCGGCGGGTCACGGCCGCGACATCGAAGGCCGGCTCCAACGGGTCGGGCGCGATGTGCAGGACCGGCTCCGGTATGCCGTGCACGTGCACCCCGGGCAGTTCACCAGCCTCCCCCGGGCCGCCCATGTCCGGGACATCTTCGCCCGGGTGGGACACGCCATACCGGTCGGGGTGCAGGCTCGCCAGGGCGAGCCCGCCGAAGGTGCGCTGGTCGACGAAACGCAACTGGGGGCCGTCGTCGGCGAAGTCGAGGGCTGCGTGCAGGTGCTTCTCGCGCGGGGCATCGGGGGACTCGACGAGAAGCTGGCCGCTCATCCCGAGGTGGACGACGAGGGCCTGCGGGTCGTCATCGGGTGGGTCCAGGACCAGCCAGAGGTACTTGCCGCGGCGGTCGGCGGCGAGCACGCGGTTGCCCTCGATCCGGCTGGCCAGGTCGGTCGGCCCGGCGGCATGGCGCCGGGCGACGCGGGCGCCGCTCAGCGCTGCGCTCGTGATCGTGCGCCCAACCACGTGGTCCCGGACCCCGCGGCGCACCACCTCGACCTCAGGTAGCTCGGGCACGTCAGCCGGTGCCCTCGGCGGTCTCCGTCCGGGGCGAGTCTGCGGTGGGCTCCACGTCGGCCATCCGGGCCGCGCGCTCGCTGAGCGTGCGCCAGCCGGCCTCGGCGGCCTGCTGCTCCGCGCCCTTCTTGGAGCGTCCGCCACCGGTGCCGACGACCTCGCCGTCGACGAGCACCTGGGCGGTGAAGGTCTTGTCGTGGTCTGGCCCCTCAGACTGCACGGTGTATTCGGGCGACCCCAGTTCCCCTGTCGCGGCCACCTCCTGCAGGGAGGTCTTCCAGTCCAACGCCGCGCCCATGGCGGCGCTGCGGTCCATCAACGGGTCCAGCAGATGGTGGATGAGCCGGGCGGCGGCGGGCAGATCGGAGGAGAGGTAGACACTGCCGATGACGGCCTCGGTGGTGTCGGCCAGGATCGAGTTCTTGTCCCGCCCCCCGGTCGCTTCCTCGCCCTTGCCGAGCAGGACGTACTCCCCCAGCCCCAGCACCCGGGCCACCTCGGCCAGCGCCCGCGAGTTCACGACCGCGGCGCGCAGCTTGGCCAGCCGCCCCTCCGCCAGGTCCGGGTGCGCCCGATAGAGCGTGTCGGTGACCACTACGCCCAGCACCGAGTCCCCGAGGAACTCCAGCCGCTCGTTGTGCGGCTGACCGTCGTTCTCATAGGAGTAGGACCGGTGCGTCAGGGCACGCAGAAGCAGCGCCTCGTCGCACCGCTCACCGACGATCTGTTCCAAATGGTCGTTGAGCTCGGCGACGGGGCGCATGCGTCAGCGAGACTTCTCAGCCGAGAGGCTGCTCAGCCCTGGTGCTCGGTGCGCTCGGCCTGCGCGTAGTGCCGACCGTTGTAGGCACCGCAGGACGGGCAGGCCTGGTGCGGCGTGCGCACGGCCTGGCACTGCGGGCAGGTGCTCAGCGCGATGGGAGCAGCCTTCCACTGGGAGCGGCGGCTCCGGGTGTTCGAGCGGGACATCTTCCGCTTGGGAACGGCCACGTCACTTCCTCTTCTCGTCATCGTGGGTCGGGTCCGAGGCCAACTGGCTCAGCGCCGCCCACCGGGGGTCGATCACGTCGTGGTGGTGGTCCGGATCGTCCGCCAGGCGTGCCCCGCACTCGGAGCACAGACCCGGACAGTCGTCCCGGCACACCGGCTGGAAGGGCAACGCGGTCACGATCGCATCCCGCAGGACCTCTTCGAGATCCATCAGGTCACCATCGAGCTCGTACTGCTCCTCCTCGTCGGAGTCGGTCTGCTTGGCCGTGCCGCGAGCCGTGGACGCCTTGCCGTGGCGGTCCGCACGCTCGGGATAGGCGAACAGCTCCTGGAAGGTGACGTCGAGGTCCCCCTCGAGCTCATCCAGGCACCGCACGCACACCCCGCTCGAGGAGGCCGTGACCGTCCCGCTGGCCAGCACACCCTCGACCACCGACTCCAGGCGCAGGTCGATCTCGACCTCACTCCCGGCCGGCACGCCGATCACGTCGGTCCCGATGCGCTCGGGCGCCGTGAGCGTCCACGAGAGTTCCTTCATCGTGCCGGGCCGGCGGATGAGCTCCCGGGTGTCGACCACCCAGGTGCGCTCCTGCTCGTGCGCAGCCATGATTACCAGTTACCTCGTGTATGCGGTGTACGTGCGTGTACGCGGAAACGGCCCCGTCCGCCGCGAGACGCAGCAGGATTCGGAAACCGACGCACCAGCCTAGCCGAGCAGGGGCCCTTCACTCAAACTCGCGGCCCGTCCTCGCGCAGTGCGGCGAGCACCCCGTCGGGCACCAGCCCGGTGATGTCGCCGCCGTAGCGGTGCACCTCCTTGACCAGCGAGCTGGACACGTGCTCCAGAGCGGGGTCGCCAGCGAGGAAGACCGTCTCCACCCCGGTGAGGTGCTTGTTCATCCGCGCCATCGGCAACTCGTAGGCGAAATCGGTCCCGCCGCGCAGTCCCTTGACGATCGCGCCCGCCTCCAGCTCGCGACAGACGTCCACCAGCAGCCGGTCGGCGAAGGCCACCGTGCGGACCCGCGCGCGGACGTCGTCGGCGAGCGCCTCCTCGATCAGCTCCAGGCGTCGCTGCACGGGGAAGGTGCCCTGCTTGGCCGGGTTGTGCAGGACCGCCACCACGACCTCGTCAAAGAGCGTGGTCGCCCGCTCGATCACGTCGAGATGCCCGTTGGTCACCGGGTCGAAGGATCCGGGGCACACGCAGCGTCGGGTGGGTGACTCCATACGGACGAGCGTAGTGGGCATCCACCCGCCCGAGCCGGAGCGGCCTACTCCCCCTCGTCGTCCAGCAGCCCGTCGCGGTGGGCTCGGTCGACCAGCTCCTGCACCGTCCCCGTGGTCACCCCGGCGTCGAGGTGCTCGCTGCGCACCTGCAGGAAGGCGGCCCCGAGATCCTTGCGGTCTTGCTCGGAGACCTCCTCGCGAGCAGGGTTGAGGATGGTCAGCTCCTCCTCGGTGAGGTGGTGCTGGAGGACCTCGTTCATCTTCTCGACCGCGTCGTCGAACTTCTGGGTGTCGGTGCCCTTGCACTCCAGCAGCGCGAGCAGCGCCTCGTTGATCTCGGCGTGCTCCTCCTCGCCGTGCTCGACCTCGTGCTCGGTGATGGCCTCTTTGCGCCGCAGCCGCGGGTAGACCTTCTGCTCCTCGGCCTCGCCGTGCGCCACCAGGACCGCGGCGAAGGCTTCGCGGGCGCCAGCCCGGTCGGCCGTGCTGTCGCGCATCTCGCGCAGAAGAGTCTCGAAGAGACGGTGGTCATCCAGGATCAGGTCGACGACATCACCGGACACGGGGCGAGGGATGGGGTATGTGGTCACGCACCCCATCCTCACCCCTCACCCCAGGGTGCGCTCGGCGACGTGGACAGCCGTCTCGCCGTAGGCCCTGGTGTCCAGGTGCGCCAGCCCGACCGGCCAGGAGGGCTCGGGCGAGCGGCTGCTCCGCTCGACGATGACCAGGGCCTCCTCGGTGAGCCAGCCGTGCGCCACGAGCAGGTGCAGGACATCGCCCAGGCCGGCGTCGTCCAGGGGGTAGGGCGGGTCCAGCAGGGCGAGGTCGAAGGGCTGCGTCGGGGGCTCCTGCAGCACCCGCTCGACCGTCCCGGTCACCACCTCGACCTGATCGCCCAGTCCCAGCTCGCGCGCGTTGCGGGCGGCCAGCGCCGAGGTTGCGCGGTGCTTCTCCACGGCCAGCACTCGCTCGGCGCCGCGGCTGACAGCCTCCAGCCCGAGCGCCCCCGACCCGGCGTAGAGATCCAGCACGCGGGCGCCGTCGAGGTCCAGCAGCGCCTGCACGCGGGAGAAGAGCGCCTCCCGCACCCGGTCGGTGGTCGGCCGGGTGGCGGTGCCCTTAGGGGCGGCGATCGTGCGGCCCCCGACGCGGCCGGCGATGA
Source organism: Ornithinimicrobium pulveris (assembly GCF_050261105.1). Classification (GTDB taxonomy): domain Bacteria; phylum Actinomycetota; class Actinomycetes; order Actinomycetales; family Dermatophilaceae; genus Ornithinicoccus. Next base: position 2,216,166 of record NZ_CP189837.1, read on the forward strand.
TCCTGGTCACGCCGCCCTCACCCCCGCTCCAGGAAGGCAGCACGCTCGGCATCGAGCCGGTCCAGCTCGCGACGCAGTCCCGGGTATGCCGTGAGCTGAGGGTCCTTCTCCACCGTCGCCCAGGCTGCGTCGTGGGCGGTGACGATCAGGTCCTCGTCCCGCGCCAGCCTCAGGAACCGCAGGCCGCTGCGTCCGCCGCTCTGGCTGGCGCCGAGGACGTCGCCCTCCCGGCGGGTCTCCAGGTCCAGGCGTGCGAGCTCGAACCCGTCGGTGGTGCTCGCGACGTGGTCGAGGCGTTCCACCGCGCCGGGGTCGCCCTCGGCACCCTGGGTCATCAGCAGGCACAGGCCGGGACGACCACCCCGGCCGACGCGACCACGCAGCTGGTGCAGCTGGGAGATGCCGAAGCGATCGGCATCCAGCACCACCATCGTGGTCGCGTCGGCGACGTCCACCCCGACCTCGATCACGGTCGTGGCGACCAGCACATCGATCTCCCCCCGGGCGAAGGCGGTCATCACCCTGTCCTTCTCCTCGGCCGGCAGTCGTCCGTGCAGAGTCTCGATGCGCAGGTCAGCGGTGGCGGGCAGTTCCCGCAGCGCCCGGGTCACCTGCAGCACGCCGTGCAGCTGCGACCCGCCATCCCCGTCGCCGTCCCCGCCGGCCTCCGCGTCCTCGTCCGCCGACAGGTGGATCGGACCGCCTGGACCAGTCGTGCGCCACGCCGGCAGGAAGGGATCGTCCTCGTCACCGATCCGGGGGCACACGACATACACCTGGCCGCCGCCACGGACCTCTTCGGCGACGCGGCCCCAGGTGCGCTCCACCCAGGCCGGCTTGTCCCCGGTGACCACGTGCGTGGTGATCGGCTGCCGCCCGCGCGGGAGCTCGCGCAGGGTCGAGGTGCTCATGTCGCCGTAGACGGTCATCGCCACGGTCCGCGGGATCGGCGTCGCGGTCATCACGAGGACGTGCGGGGCCAGGGACGCCTTGGCGCGCAACGCATCCCGCTGCTCCACGCCGAACCGGTGCTGCTCATCGACGACCACCATCCCAAGGTCGGCGAACTGCACGGTGTCCTGGATCAGCGCATGGGTGCCGACCACGATGCCGGCCTCCCCAGAGGCCGCGGCGAGCAGGTTGACCCGCCGCTCGGCGGCCGACTGGCTGCCGGTGAGGAGCGCTACCCGGGTGCCCTGTTCGTGGCCACCGAGCAAGCCCCCCTCGGCGAGCGGGCCGAGCATCGCGGTGATCGCCCGGTGGTGCTGGGCCGCCAGCACCTCGGTGGGCGCGAGCAGCGCCGCCTGGCCACCACCATCGACCACGGCGAGCATCGCCAGCAGCGCCAGCACAGTCTTTCCCGACCCGACCTCCCCCTGCAGCAGGCGGTGCATCGGGGTCTCGTGCGACAGGTCGGTACGTAGGTGACCGAAGATCTGGTGCTGTCCGTCGGTGAGGTCGAAGGGCAGGCGCAGGAGGAGCGCGTCGACCAGGCCGTCCTCGACCGGCTGGACCGCCCTGGCCGGGGTGGCGTCGCCGGCCAGGCGGGCCCGGGCGAGCGCGGCCTGGATGACGAAGGCCTCCTGGAACTTCAGCCGCCAGCGACCCTTGCGGTGATCAGCCTCGGTCTGCGGTCGGTGCACGAGCCGATAGGCGTCGACGAGGTCGGGCAACCCGTGAGCAGCGCGCACCTCCGGCGGCAGGGGGTCGGGCAGGTCCTCCAGAGCGTGCAGGACCAGGTCGAGCAGGTCGCCGTGCACGATCGGGGTGACCTTGGCGGTGGCCGGGTAGACGGGGACCAGACCGCCCAGCAGCCACCCGCCCGAGCTCTTGCCGGAGGGGTCGTTGAGGACCGCGTAGTCGGGGTGGGTGAGCTGCAGCTGTCGGCCGTAGGTGCCGACCTGGCCGGAGGCGACGACCTTGGCCCCAGGGACGAGGCGCTGCTCGTGCCCGAACGGCTTGAAGAAGGTCAGTTGCAGGGTGCCGCCCTGCTCGTCCCCGAGGTCGACGACGAGCATCCGGCCGCGGCGGGCGCGCATCTGCCGCGTGGTGGCCGAGACCACCGTGCCGACGACGACGACGTCCTCGCCGTGCGGCAGTTCGCGGAAGGCCGTCGAGCGATCGGGGTCCAGGTAGGTGCGCGGCAGGAAGTCGAGCAGCTCTCCGACCGTGCTGATGCCGCGCGCATCCTCGAGTTTCTTGGCACCGGCACCGACGATCGTGCGCAGCCTGGTGTCCTGGTCGATCGCCATCACTCGGCTCCGATCAGGTAGCGGTAGGTGGGCTGTCCGCCGCTGACCTGGAGGACCTCGAGGGCAGGATGCACCCCGCAGACATCGGCGAGCACCGCGGTGAGATCGTCCGCAGCCGCGTCCTCACCGGCAAGCACGGTGAGGAGTTCGGCGTCCGAGAGATCGAGAGACTCCAGGACCGCGCGGGCAGCTTCGTCGAGCTCGTCCGCCACCGCGACGATCGCATGGTCCACGATCCCCAGCCACTGCCCAGGCGCGCACGGACCGACCGGGGTGGTCGCCGCCCGCTCGGCACGGGTGAGCGCTCCGGACCGGCAGCCCAGCGCCGCCTCCCGCATCGCGGCGACCGCGGCATCAGGGTCAGCCTCGGGATCGAGCACCGCCAGGGCAGCGAGCCCCTGGACCAGGGTCGTGGTGGCGACCACGCGCACGTCGAGCCCCTCCTCCGCAGCCTCCTGGGCGGCCGCCCTGGCGACCATGACGGTGTCCCCGTCGTTGGGCAGCAGCACGACATGGCGCGCGCCGCTGGCCCACATCGCAGCCAGCAGCTGTCCGGCGCTGGCTCGATGCCGGGGGCCCGACGGCACCACCTCGGCGCCCGCTGAGCGCAACAACTCGTGCACCCCGTCACCCAGCCCGCAGGCCACCACGGCGAGGTCCTGAGGCGGGGCCTGCCCTTCTAGCCCGTCGCCTGCGTCACCTCGACCCGGGCCCAACAGGTGGTCAAGGTCGTCGCCGTCCACCAGCGAGGTCAGCCGGACATGCTCGACGAGGCCGGCGAAGGTGCCAGCCTCCACAGCCGCTCGTGGGTCGTCGAGGTGGACGTGCACCTGGTAGTCCTCGGGCCCCCCGGCGACCACGACCGAGCTGCCGATCCGGGCCAGGTGCGCGCGGAGCCGGTCGGCCCGCTCCGGGTCCGTCTGGGTGAGCAGGTACATCACCTCGACGTCACCATCAACCACCTCGTGCCCGTCCAGCCCGGCCCCGCCGGCGAGCCCGTCGTGCTGGCAGCGGGCAGTCCGCTCCTGCGGCGACCCCGGGGGCAGCTGCCACCAGGTGGGCAGATCCTCGGCGGCCAGGTGCGCCCGCCCCGACAGCACCGCCTCCAGCGCCTCGATCACCACGACCAGCCCGGCACCGCCGGCGTCGACGACGCCCGCGACGCCGAGGGCCGGCAGCAGCTCCGGGGTCTGGCCGAGGGCCTGGCGCGCACCCTCCAACGCCTCGCGGACGACGTCCAGGACGGTGAGTCCCTCCGCGTCCTCGGCCACGCCATACAGGGGCCGTCCCCGGTCGACCGCGGCTCGCGCTCCCTCTGCCGCGGCGCGCGCCACGGTCAGGATGGTGCCCTCCACCGGGTGCGCCAGCGCGTCATAGGCGGTCCGCGCCGCCGTCTCGAAGGCGACGGTGACCTCCTCGGGCCCCGCCTCGTCCAGGCCCGGCCCGACCGCGTCGGACAGGCCCTTGGTCAGCTGCGAGAGGATCACCCCGGAGTTGCCGCGAGCGCCCAGCAGCATCCCGCGGGCGATCAGCGCCAGGCCACCGTCGAGGCGCTCGGTGCCCGCGCCGAGTTCGAACTGGCCGCGGACGAACTCAAGCGCGCCGTCGATGGTGAGGTACATATTGGTGCCGGTGTCACCGTCAGCGACGGGGAAGACGTTGAGGGCGTCGATCCGCTCGCGCGCGCTGCCCAGCATCACGCGTGCGGTCACCGCCCAGCGCCGGGCGGTGACCAGGTCGAGGACGGGGCTGGGCACCCGCCAAACCTAGCGCCCCCAGGGGCGTGCTCCCGAGCGCCTCCCACAGGGGCTCGGCGATTTGGGTCCGGCCGAGAACCTCCGGTACGCTTGCACGGTTGCCCGGCCTGCCCTACGGCGGCCAGGGCCTGTGTCACCCGTTGACATCAGACCGACTTCACTTTCGACACCAGGAGTACACCGTGGCTGCCACTTGCGACGTCTGCGGCAAGGGACCGAGCTTCGGTCACAACATCTCGCACTCGCACCGCCGGACCAAGCGTCGCTGGAACCCCAACATCCAGCGCGTCCGCGCGATGGTGGGCGCGACCCCGAAGCGGCTCAATGTCTGCACCTCGTGCCTGAAGGCGGGCAAGGTCACCCGCTGACCGCACCCGCTCAGAACTGAAGCCGGCGACACCTGCGAAGGTGGCGCCGGTTTCGTCGTTGCTGTTGTCCGAGGGCAGGCCCACGCCCCGTAGACCGTCAGCCGCCGAAGTGGTCCCAGCCACCTCCGCTGGGATCCAGCCTCGCCCCGTCGAGCCAGACGCCCGGCCCCTGCTCGCCGCCGGCATCAGCGACGTCCCGCACCCGCCCGAGGACTGTCCAGCCAGCGGGTACGGACGCCTCGTCCGGGAAGGTCGCGAGCAACTCGTGCTCCTCTCCCCCACCGAGCACCTGACGGAACGCCTCCTCCCCACCGACCGCTGGGGCGAGGTGTGCGGCGAGGTGCTCCACGGCATACGGGAGCAGGTCCAGGCGCACCCTGCTGGCGCGGGCGATGCGATCCCCGTCGCGCACCAGGCCGTCGGAGACATCGATCATCGCGCTTGCCCCGACGCGCGCGGCGATCGGCCCTTGACCGAGATCGGTGAGGGGGCGCCGGTGGTGCTCCAGCGCCGAGCGGGCGGCCGGCTCGTCCGCGGCGAGCACCCCCTGCTCCAGCAGGCGCCACCCCGTCCCGGAGCGGCCGAGCGCCCCGGAGACCGCCAGCACCTCGCCTGCGCGCGCCCCAGAGCGCAGGACGGGTGCGGCGACCCCGTCGCCGAGTTCGCCGAGCGCCGTGACCGAGACCATCACCACGCCCGCCGCGGCCGAGGACAGATCACCGCCGATCACCGGCACCCCTGCCAGTCCGGCGCCCTCGGCGATCCCGGCGGTGAGGTCACGAGCCCACCTCAGCGGCAGGTCGGGGTCGGCGACCAGGGTGACGAGCAGCCCGGTCCCGACCCCACCCATCGCGGCGAGATCGGCGAGGTTCTGGGTGACGATCTTGATCCCCACGTCCTGCGCGCTCGACCAGTCGTCGCGCCAGTCGCGGTCGCGGACCATGGTGTCGGTGGTGGTAAGCACACCCGCCGTGCCCTCGCTCAGGCGCAGCAGCGCGGCGTCGTCGCCGGGGCCGACCAGGACCCCGTCGTCGGGGAGACCGGCCAGCGTCGCGAAGACCTCGCGGAGGACCCCGTCCTCGCCGGAACCACCCAGGGTGCGGCCGTCAGCCCCTCGCTGGGCGTGCACGACGCCCGTCGACAGGTGGTTCTTGGAGCCTCGCGGCGCTCCGGCGGGGTGGTCGCTCTCGTGCATCTCCACGCTGGCACGGTAACCTCCCGGGCAACGCCACCAGGAGGCAGATGTGATCAGGGCCTACATCCTCGTCCAGACCGAGGTCGGGGCGTCCGCGGACGTCACCACCACCATCCGCGAGCTGCCGGGTGTCGAATCGGCCGAGGACGTCGCCGGCCCGTATGACGTGATCGCCGTGGTCAACGCCCACACCGTCGCCGAGCTCGGCCGTGAGGTGATCGCGCGGGTCCAGGCGGTCCCGAGGATCACCCGCACAACCACATGCACGGTCGTCGAGTTCTGACCCGCCCCGCCACTCTGCTCGCCACGCTCGGGCTCGTCCTGAGCGGCATCTTCCTCTCCGCGTGCGGCGAGTCCGCGGTGCGCGCGACCCCGTTCGGGGAGTCGGACTCCCCCGCCTGCCAGGCCGTGGCCGAGCGTTGGCCCGCTACGGTCGGCCGCCTGCAGCCCAGGGTGACGGCGGTGGAATCGAGCGGCGTGGCAGCCTGGGGCGACCCACCGATCGTGGCGCGGTGCGGCAAGCAACCGCCTGCCCCGACCACCGAGCAGTGCATCGACATCAACGGCGTGGACTGGGTGGCGACGCCGCTCGATGACGGCGGGACGATGTTCACCACCTACGGTCGCACGCCCGCGATCGAGGTGCTGGTGCCAGCCAACTACGACTCCCACCCGTTGTGGCTGCCGCCCTTCGGCCCGGCGGCCGAGCAGCTGGATCAGGACCGCCGCTGCATCGCCAGCCCGAGCCCCACCGGCTGACCACCCACCCTCCCCCACCGAACGCGCAGCAGGTCCCCAGATCGACCCACCGAACGCGCGGCATGTCCGCGAAACTGCCCACCGAACGCGCGGCAGGTTCTCCCTGGCGCCCACCGAACGCGCAGCCGCCGCGGTGGCGCGCGTCCGGTGGTGCTGTATCGCGACACCACGCGCGTCCGGTGGCCACGTATCGCGACACCACGCGCGTCCGGTGGCCCCGTACCGCGACACGACGCGCGTCCGGTCGAAGATGGTGGGGTCAGGTGCGGGGTGAGGTCAGCGCAGGCCGAGGGGGCGCGCGAGCGCGAGCTGGAGCAGTTCGTCGACCAGTTCGGGATAGGGCAGGCCGGATCCGGCCCACGCGTGGGGGTACATCGAGAAGGGCGTGAACCCCGGCATGGTGTTGATCTCGTTGATGATGACCTCGCCGGCGGAAGTGACGAAGCAGTCCACGCGGGCCAGGCCCTCGCAGCCGGCCGCCTCGAAGGCCACCTCGGCGACCCGGCGCACCTCGGCACGCACGGTGTCCGGGACGTCGGCCGGCACCTGGATCTGCACGGAGGACTCATCGAGGTACTTGGCCTCGAAGTCGTAGAACTCGTGGCCCTCCCCCACGACGACGATCTCCCCGCACTCGCTGACCCGTGGAGCATCGGTCTCTCGGCCCTGCAGGACCGCGCATTCAATCTCCCGACCGGTGATGCCCTGCTCGATCAGCACCTTCGGGTCGTGGTCGCGGGCCTTGTCGACCGCCGCTTCGAGATCCTCCGGGCGGTCGACCTTGTAGACGCCGACCGAAGAACCGGCGCGGGCCGGTTTGACGAAGACCGGGAAGGTCAGGGACGCGGCGGCATCGAGAACAGCTGCCTTGTCCCGCCGCCAGGACAGGTCGTCGGCCACGACATACGGGCCGACGTGCAGCCCGGCCGCCGCGAAGATCAACTTCATCACGTGCTTGTCCATCATGGCCGCCGAGGAGAGCACGCCGCAGCCCACATAGCGGACGTCGGCCATCTCGAGCATCCCCTGGATCGTGCCGTCCTCCCCAAACGGTCCGTGCAGCAACGGGAAGACCACGTCGACCTCACCGAGCCGGGAGACCGAGCCGTCCGGCTCCACGAGGCGTAGCAGGTGGTCGCGGCCGCCCATCGGGAAGATCACCTGGCGTCCGGTGTCGAGCACCTCGGGTAGCCGACCGTCCCGAATCTCCAGGGGCTCCGGGTCGTCCTCAAGGAGCACCCAGTGCCCGTCCCGGGTGATGCCGATAGGAATGACGGCGTAGCGCTCGCGATCCAGCGCCCGCAGCACGCTCGCGGCCGTGGCGCAGGAGATGGCGTGCTCCTCAGAGCGGCCACCGAAGACGAGGGCCACGCGGGTGCGGCCGCTGGCGGCGAGCTCGTCGGGGAGGTCGGCGGACTCGGTCTGGGCTGGCTGACTGGTCATCGGGTCCGAGCCTAATCCGGACCGGACCGGGGACCGGGGAGGCTAGGCCCGCTCGTGCTTGCGGGCGCGGTTCATCAGAGCTCCGGTGAGGACCTCCGGGGTCACCTGCCCCTCGACGACCGCGGTGACGCCCTGGCAGATCGGCATGTCGACCCCGTGTCGACCAGCGAGCTCGACCACCGAGCGGCAGGACTTCACGCCCTCCGCGGTCTGGTGCGGCAGCGCCAGCAGCTCCTCGATGGTCCGTCCCTGGCCGAGCGCGACCCCGACCCGGTGGTTGCGGGACAGCGGCGACATGCAGGTAGCGATCAGGTCGCCGACGCCGGCCAGCCCCATCAGCGTGCCCGGATCAGCGCCGAGCGCCTGCCCGAGGCGGGCGATCTCGGCCAGCCCGCGGGTGATCAGGGAGGACTTCGTGTTATCCCCGTAACCCAACCCCTCGGCCATGCCGACAGCCAGCGCGATCACGTTCTTCACCGCACCGCCGATCTCGGCGCCCACGACGTCGGTCTGCGTATACGCCCGGAAGTACGGCTGGGAGACGAGGTCGGCGACCCGGTCGGCAGCCCCGTGGTCCACCCCCGCCACGACGGCGGCGGCGGGCTGTCGTTCCGCGATCTCCTTGCTGAGGTTGGGCCCGGACACCACCACGATGCGCTCGCGCTCGATGCCGGACTGCTCGATCACCTCGCTCATCCGCAGGCCCGTATGCAGTTCGATCCCCTTCATCAGGGAAACCACCAGGGCATCGTCAGGCAGCGCTGAACCCCAGGTGGCGAGGTTCTCGCGCAGGCTCTGAGAGGGCACGGCCAGCACCGCAAGGCCAGCCGCGTCGGCGACCTCGGCAGGGTCGGTTCCCGCACGCACGGCCTGAGGAAGTTCGACGTCGGTGAGGTAGTCAGGATTGCGCCGGTCTCGGTTGATCCCGTCGGCCACCTCGGCCCGGCGGGCCCAGAGCACCACCTCGTCCAACTCGCCGGAGTCGGCAAGGATCTGGGCAAAGGCGGTGCCCCAGCTGCCGGCACCAAAAACCGCTGCCTTCCTCACGGGTGTCCTTTCCTGACGTGGATGCTCATCCTCGGGGATGGCCTGTGCAGTCATGCTGTTGATCGTGGCGGCACTCACTGGCGCCGGAGCTCACGAGTGACCCTTGCTCCGCCCCTCCCCGGGTTTCATCTCGTAGGGCTCCGCCGGTGGCCTCTCGCCGCGCAGGTCGGCCACGATGTCGGTGATCGCCTTCATCACCCGGGCGGTGGCCTCGGCATGGGCCTTGGGGTCATCGGCCCGGTCATAGAGATCACTGAGGTGCACGGCAGGGCCGGCCCGCACCTGCTGGACAGGACGCTTGAGCAGATTGCCGGGTCGCCGGGCGTAGCGGTCCAGGACCTCCTGGGCGCCCCACTGGCCGACCGGGATGACCGGCGCCTGGCTGGTCAGCGCCAACCGCCCGACGCCGGGGCGGGCCTTCATCGGCCACATCTCCGGATCCCTGGTCAAGGTGCCCTCAGGCATGATCGCGATCGGCTTGCCCGCGGCGAGAGTCTCGCGCGCGGCCTGCAGTGCGTCACCGGCCCGGCTGGTCTGGCGATAGACCGGGACCTGCTCCAGGTGGCGCAGCGCCAAGCCCAGCCCGGGCACCTTGAAGAGCGAATCCTTGGCCATGAAGAAGGGCGGCCGCCCGTGGTCCACGAGATAATGGCCGAGCATCAGCGGGTCGACCTCGGAGTAGTGGTTGCTGGCCACGATGAAGCCACCCGTGGCCGGGATGTTCTGCCCGCCCGACCAGTCGCGCCGGGTGGCAGCCATCAGCACGGGTCGCACGACGCCGATCACCGCGTGGTAGCTCCACGGCACGCGGTGGGCGATCGGCTGGCGTTTCACCGGGCCATCTTTGCATTCCGAGCCCGCCCTGGCGAGGATGCCGGGGTGAGCAGCGAGCCGGACCCCTCCCCCTGGCGGCTGGTGGTCCCGGTCAAGCGGTCCGACGTGGCCAAGACCCGGCTGGAGCCGCCGCACCCCCTCTCGCGCCCCGAGCTCGCCCGGGCAGTCGCCCAGGACACGCTCCAGCAGGTATGCCGTGCACTTCCCCCCACCCAGGTCACCGTGGTGACCTCCGACCCGGACGCCGCCTCCGTGGCCCGTGAGTTAGGCGCCCATGTCGTTCCCGACCCCGGACACGGGCTGAACGCTGCGGTGCGCGCTGGTCTGGATCACGCCCGCTCCCCCGGGCCGTCACAGATGTGGCCGGCGGTCCTGCTCGGCGATCTGCCCGCCCTCAGGGCCGCGGACCTGACAACTGCGCTCGCGGTCTGCGCACGGCATACCCGGGCAGTGGTCCCCGACCTCGACGGGACCGGGACGGTGCTGCTCACGGCGACCGGAGAGGGAGCTGACCTGGAGCCCAGCTTCGGGAAGGGGTCCGCGGCGCGGCACGCGAGCACCGCCGTCATGCTCGACCTGGACCTGCCGCGTCTGCGGCGCGACGTGGATACCTGGGCCGATCTGCGGGCGGCCGCGGACCTCGGCGTCGGTCCAGCCACGCGCGCCGCGCTGACGGCCACCACCTTGAGCAGCTGATCGCTCGCTAGAGTGGCGCTCCATGCAGGCGAGCGTGCACACCTTCGACCCGGAGACCGGGACCGGCAGCGTGCTGCTCGACACCGGACGGGCGCTGCCCTTCGACGCCGAGGTCTTTGACGCGAGCGGACTGCGCTTGCTCCGGCTCGGTCAGCGCGTCTCGATCGAGATCGACGGCAGTGACCCGGAGGCCGAGGGGACCAGGGTGAGTCGGCTGTGGATCGTGGGCATCGGACCCGGCGAGGTCATCGCCTGACCCGGACGGAGCTCAGGACTTCTTCTTACCCTTCTTGCTCTTCTTGGACTTCCCGTCCTTGCCCTTGTCCTTGTCGCTTGAGGTGGCCTTGTTCTTGGCCTTGCGTGCCTTCTTGGCATCCTTCGCGCTGAGCTCGTCATCCTTGACTCTCGCCAATTGGGCCTTTTTAGCGGTGATCATGCTCGCGGTGATCTCCTCACCGCCGCTGAGCACTCGACCGCCCGAGGCTGCCGCCGGCGAGGCCTCGGCAGCCTTTTTGCGAGCAGCCTTCGGCGCGTCCGCGCGCACGGTGGAGGGTCGGCCAACAGAGGTGGGGCCAGAGGTGGGGCGTGGGGTAGCCCCGTCCCCCGAGACTCGCACTCCGGCCAGACCGTCCGAGGGGAGTTGGTCTGGGTCGGAGACGACGTCCTTGAAGTAGGCGCCCGGGCGGAAACGAGGCGCGCTCGTGGCCTCGATCGGCACGGCCTCGCCGGTGCGTGGGTTGCGGCCGGTGCGGGCAGCGCGGTCGACCTTCTCGAAGGTGCCGAAGCCGGTGAGGGCCACCGAGCCACCCGACGCCACCTCACGCATGATCGTGTCGACGAGCACTTCGACCGCGTGCGTCGCGGCAACCCGTCCTCCCAACTGCGGTGCGAGTGCCTCGATCAGGTCGGCCTTGTTCATCTGCTCCCTGCCTCGTCTCGTCGGGACGGCGTCTGTCCTGCTCACGCCGTCTTTCCTCACGCTAACCGCGCCCGTCCCGGATGTCATGCGGGACAGCCACTCTGCGGTCCGCGCCAGCGGCAGGACCGCGACAAGAGAGCCATGAGGCGATGGGGGATAGCGAAAGGCCCCCACCGACGATGCCGATGAGGGCCGTTCCACATGAGTAGCCCCGACGGGATTCGAACCCGCGCTACCGCCTTGAGAGGGCGGCGTGCTAGGCCGCTACACAACGGGGCCATGTGGTCTGGCGCGTTCTGCGCCGAGGAGAGAGCCTACCTGATCAGGTCGCTCTCCGCGAAATCGCCCTCCGGTTGAACCGGGTCGATCACGCGCTGGGGTACCAGGACTCGAACCTAGACTAACTGAACCAGAATCAGTCGTGCTGCCAATTACACCATACCCCAAAGGGCATCCCGCTCCCCTTGTGGGAGGAGCGTGAACCGAGGAGATACCTTACCGTCCTCCCAGCCCGGACCCAAATCGCGGGAGCGTCCTAGAGCTCATCCCGCAGGCGGCGCAGCCGCGCCATGGTCTCGTGCTTGCCGAGGATCTCCATCGACTCGAACAGCGGCGGGCTGATCCGCTGCCCCGACACCGCGGTGCGCAGCGGCCCGAAGGCCACGCGGGGCTTGAGACCGAGGCCCTCCTCGGCGATCAGCGCATCCCGCAGGGCCTGCTCGATGCGCTCGGTGGTCCACTCCACCCCGTCGCCCAGCGGCTTGGGGAACGCACCAGAGATCGGCTCCAACGCCGCGATCGCGGCGTCCAGCACCTGGGGGGCATCCTCCTTGAGCTGGCCGCGCGCGTCGTCGGCGATCTCCAACTCCTCGCCACGGACATAGAAGGGACGCACGAGCGGCACAGCCTCGGACAGCACCTGGATCCGGGTCTGGATCAGGTCCGCCACCAACTCCAGCCGAGCCAACTCCCCCATCCCGGACTGCGGGCCCAGCACCCCCGCCTCGCGCAGCACCGGCAACAGCCGAGCGGTGAACTCCCCCAGCGACAGGCGGCGCAGGTGGTCACCATTGATCGACTCGGCCTTCTTCTGGTCCCAGCGGGCTGGGTTCGGGTTGACGTCACGCACGTCGAAGGCCTCGACGAGATGCTGCGGCTCGAAGATGTCGCGGTCGGGGCCGATCGCCCAGCCCAGCAGCGCCAGGTAGTTGATCATCCCCTCGCGGATGAAGCCGCGGTCCCGGTGCAGGAACAGGTTGGACTCCGGGTCGCGCTTGGACAGCTTCTTGTTGCCCTCGCCCAGCACCAGGGGCAGGTGGGCGAAGGTGGGGACGCGCTCGGCGACCCCGATCTCCATCAGCGCACGGTAGAGGGCGATCTGTCGAGGCGTCGAGGACAACAGGTCCTCACCCCGGATGACGTGCGTGATCCGCATCATCGCGTCGTCGACCGGGTTGACCAGGGTGTAGAGCGGCTGACCGTTGCCGCGAACGATGACGAAGTCCGGCACCGAGCCTGCTCGGAAGGTGACCTCGCCGCGCACCAGGTCGGTGAAGGTGATGTCCTCATCCGGCATCCGCAGGCGCAGCACGGGCTGGCGACCCTCGGCGCGGAAGGACTGCTTCTGCTCCTCGGTCAGATCCCGGTCGTGGTTGTCATAGCCGAGTTTGACGTCCCGACCGGCGGCGCGGTGGCGCTCCTCGACCTCCTCCGGGGTGGAGTAGGACTCGTAGGCGAGTCCCGCCTCGAGCAGCCGGGCGGCGACATCAGCGTGGATCTGCGAGCGCTCGCTCTGCCGGTAGGGACCGTAGTCACCGCCGACGCCGGGTCCCTCGTCGTAGTCCAGGCCCAACCAGTCGAGCGCCTCCACGATCTGGTCCATCGACTCCTGGGAGTCGCGGGCGGCGTCGGTGTCCTCGATGCGGAAGACCAAGGTTCCCCCGTGGTGCCGGGCGAAGGCCCAGTTGAACAGGGCGGTCCGAGCGAGCCCGACGTGCGGGGTCCCGGTGGGGCTGGGGCAGAAGCGAGCCCGGACCTCGGATCCGGTGACCTCTTCGTGCTCGGAGGGGGAGGCTGCGGCGGCGTGAGTCGTCATGATGCCCGCCAGTCTAGAGAGCCTGCCCGTATGCCGTCAGCCACGCATCAGCGCGACCGTCACCGACTCCTGCAGCCAGGAGAGGAAGTCGTAGTACGCCATCTTCTGGGCGGTCCCCGGGTCCAGCTCAGCCTCCCCGGACAACGCCGCCTCGAGCTCCTCGTGCAGTCGCTCGGAATCCTCGTCGGTGCGCAGGCCCAGCCGCTCCCCCAGGATCAGGCGGGCGTCGGTGAGCGCGATCGCCAAAGCCCTGCCCTGATCGAGATCCAGCACCACCTTGGGCGGGTCGGCCGCCTCCAAGGCGGCGATCGCGGTGGCGATGGTGGCGGCCTTGCGCTGCCGCAGTCCGTGCTCGGTGAGTCGGCGGAACTCAGCGGCCTGGTCGGCGTCCTCTCGGGATGCTGGCGGCAGCAGGCGGGCGAGGGCCGGGTCGCTGGGCTCCTGCGGGTCGACCTCGTCACCCAGGCCGGCCACCAGGTCGAGGAAGGGGTCCCCGGTCTCGGGCCGCTCGGGGGCCACGAAGGCCCGGGTGAGTTCGAGGACGTGCGTCACCAGGCCGATCTCCTCGGCGTCGAAGGTGGCCACCAGCCGGCTGCCCTTCCGTCGAAAAGCGGTGGCCATCAGTCGTCCTTCTGGAAAGTCGCCCACAGCCCGTAGCCGTGCATCGCCTCGGTGTCGGCCTCACACTTCTCCCGGGAGCCGGTGGAGACCACCGCCCGGCCCTTGGTGTGCACGTCCATCATCAGGGCCTCGGCCTTGGTCAACGGATAGCCGAAGTGGGTCTGGAAGACCCAGGTCACGTACGACATGAGGTTGACCGGGTCGTTCCAGACCAGGGTGACCCAGGGGGTGTCAGCCTGCGGTCGGTCAAGGACGGCGACCGAACTCTCCCGCTCCGGGGTGGTCTGCGGACCGAGGGGTGGGGCAGGCGGCAGCGGGGTGTCGGTCGGCACACCCCCACTGTAGGACGCCGCACTACGCTGGCCGGGTGATCACCCCCACCTCGCTGCTCACGGACCACTACGAGCTGACGATGATCCAGGCGGCGCTCGCCAGCGGGCATGCCGATCGCCCCTGCGTCTTCGAGGCCTTTGCGCGACGATTGCCGGACGGCCGCCGCTACGGCGTGGTCGCCGGGACCGGCCGGGCCCTGGACGCACTCAGTGACTTCCGGTTCGGCGAGGACGAGCTCACCTTCCTGCGCGAGCGTCAGGTGGTGGACGACCACACCCTGGACTGGCTCGCCGACTACCGCTTCTCGGGCTCTATCTGGGGGTATGCCGAGGGCGAGGTCTACTTCCCTGGCTCGCCCCTGCTCGTGGTCGAGTCGGGCTTCGCCGAGGGTGTGGTGCTGGAGACGCTCATCCTGTCGATGCTCAACCACGACTCGGCAGTGGCGTCCGCAGCGTCCCGGATGACGGCCGTCGCGGGCGAGCGACCGTGCGTGGAGATGGGCTCTCGGCGCACCCACGAGGGTGCCGCCGTGGCCAGTGCCCGGGCGGCCTACATCGCCGGCTTCGCCTCCACCTCCAACCTTGAGGCCGGCCGCAGGTACGGCGTCCCCACCATGGGGACCGCGGCGCACTCGTTCACCCTGCTGCACGAGGACGAGCGGGAGGCTTTCCGCAACCAGCTGGCCAGCCTGGGGCTGAACACCACGCTGCTGGTCGACACCTATGACGTCACCGCGGCCGTTGAACTCGCGGTGGAGCTTGCCGGACCCGGCCTCGGCGGCGTGCGCCTCGACTCCGGCGACCTCGTCTCCCAGGCCCACGAGGTGCGCGCCCAACTCGACAGCTTGGGCGCCCACGACACTCGGATCGTGGTGACCTCGGACCTGGACGAGTACGCCATCGCTGCCTTGCAGGCTGCGCCGGTCGACGCCTACGGCGTGGGGACCCGGGTCGTGACGGGATCGGGTCACCCGGCCGCCGGCATGGTCTACAAGTTGGTCAGTCGCGCCAACGACGCGGGCGAGATGGAAGGCGTGGCCAAGGCGAGCAAGGACAAGAGTTCGGTGGGTGGGCGCAAGTATGCGCTGCGTCGCCGCAATCCCCAGGGCGTCGCCCAGGCGGAGATCATCGGGATCAACGAGCGCCCGGACGACGACGGGGACGACCGCGAGCTGCTCATCCCGCTCGTGCGGGCAGGCGAGGTCGTTGCTGCCACTGACGCCCAGACTGCCAGGGAGCACCACGCGATGGCCCGCGCCGAGCTGCCCGGCCGGGCCCTGCGGCTCTCGCACGGCGAGCCGGTCCTGCCCACCCGCTACCTCGACGACTGGAGTTGAGCGTCGGCTGCGAACCCACCACGAGGAGCTCACCCTCCGCGCGTAGGGTCGGGCCATGACCACTGCGCTGATCATCGTCGATGTCCAGAACGACTTCTGCGAGGACGGGAACCTGGCGGTATCGGGCGGCGGTGCCGTCGCCGAGGCGATCAGCAGGCATCTGGCGGTGCGCTCCAGTGACTACGCCGCCGTGGTCGCGACCGCCGACTGGCACATCGACCCGGGCGACCACTGGTCCGACGAGCCCGACTTCCAGCACTCCTGGCCCGTGCACTGCGAGGCCGGCACGATCGGCGCCGAGTTCCACGTCGGGCTGGCCAGCGCCCTCGACCACGTGCAGGCAGTCTTCCGCAAGGGCGAGTACGAGGCGGCGTACAGCGGTTTCGAGGGCAGCACAGACGTGGAGGGTCGCACCGTCGGGCTGCGGGACTGGCTCGCCGAGCGGGGCATCGACCGGGTCGAGATCTGCGGCATCGCCACCGACTACTGCGTGCGCGCCACCGCGCTCGACGCTCTGAGCGCCGGGCTGGACACCACTGTGCTGAGGGACCTGATCGCCGGAGTCGCCGTGGAGAGCAGCCAGGCGGCCCTGGGCGAGCTGGAGCAGGCCGGCGCCAGCCTGTCGTAGCCGACGTAACCGCCGTCGCTGCTAGTCCTTCTCGCGCTGCCCACCGGCCACCTCATCAACCAGCGCTGCGAGCCGCTCGACCAACTGCTGCAGGCCAGGCTCCTCCAGCGGGAAGTGGCCACATCCGCCGAGCACCACCTCCTCCGTCGGTCCTGGCACCTGCGCGAGCGTGCGTCTGCTCAGCCCGATCGGGGTCCAGTCGTCCTGTTCGGGGTGGGTCAGCAGCACAGGGACAGGGATCCGACGCGCAGCAGCGTGCTCATGGGAGAGATATGACGCCATGAAACCCAGCGGCACCCGCGCCGCGCCCCCGCGCGGATCGCCGGCGCACAGGCTGCCCAGGCCGGGGTCGCGCCCCATCCGGGACAGCGGGGCGACCCAGGAGATGCGGACCGGAAGGCGCGCCAGAGGACCCCTGACCATCGGCAGCAGCCGCATCGACACGCCCCCAGGCCGGCCAAACCTGGTCATCCGAGCCCGCGCCTGCGGGTCCTGCGGGTCCAGCAGGCAGGTCGCGACGACCTGGGCGACGCGCCCGCTGCGCGCGGCAGCCTCCACGGCGAGCAGCCCGCCGATACTCCCGCCGAGCAGGATCAGCGGCCGCCCATCCGCATCGGCCCTGAGCTCCGCTTCCACCAGATCGACCAGGAGGTCGATCCAGTCCTGGTAGCGGACTCGCGAACGTCGGCGGGTGCGGGTTCGTCCGTAGAGGGGCAGGTCGACGGCCGTCAGATCGAGCCCGTCGACCTGGGTGGCCACCGGCCAGAGTGCCTCGGCGTGCGCCCCTGCACCATGCACCACGAGCATCCGCACCGCCGCGTCCGCGTTCGGGCGCCGCAGCAGCTGCACCTCGTGCCCGCGCCAGCCCCACCATGAACGCTCCGGCTCCACTACCGCCCCTTGCCGCTGCGGCGGCAGGAAGGAGGCGTAGGTGGACCAGCCTGGATCGGCGTCCTCGTTGGCGACGTCAGGTCCAGTCATCCGACGATCTCCCCTCCCACGATCAGTCCCGGCCCTCATCAACTCGTCGAGAAGACCTCGTCCGCACCCGGCTTCTCACCCTGCTCGGCGGCGAGCCCGCGACCCCAGGAACCGGCATACTTCCCATCGTCCACTGCCTGCCCGGCCTCACCAAGCTCAAGCGGGCGGAAGGTGTCGACCATGACCGCGGTCTCGTCGAAGTAGTCCACGCCAATCGACTTCTCGGTCGCGCCCGGCTGCGGACCGTGCGCGTGCCCGCCGGGGTGCACCGAGATCGAGCCCTTGGCGATCCCCGAGCCCTTGCGCGCCTCGTAGTCACCGTCGACGTAGAACATGATCTCGTCGGAGTCGACATTGGAGTGGTAGTACGGCACCGGAATCGCGAGCGGGTGGTAGTCCACCTTGCGCGGCACGAAATTGCAGATGACGAAGTTGTGGCCCTCGAAGACCTGGTGGACGGGGGGCGGCTGGTGCACCCGACCGGTGATTGGCTCGAAGTCGCGGATGTTGAAGACGTAGGGGTAGAGGCAGCCGTCCCAACCCACCACGTCAAAGGGGTGGTAGGGGTAGGTGTAGATGGTCCCGACCATTCCCCCCGTCGAGTGCTCACCGCCGCCGCGATGCTTGATGTAGACCTCGGTGTGCTCGTGCCGGTCGGCCCCCACGTCCTCCGCCAGCAACGGACCCGCGGGGATCCGGAAGTCGCGCTCGCAGTAGGGCGCGTGCTCGAGCAACTGACCGAACCGGGACAGGTAGCGCTTGGGCGGGCCGATGTGGCTGTTGGCCTCGACCACATAGGCGCGTAACGGCTCGACAAACCCCTCGTCCCCCTCCACGAAGGGCACCCAGCGGTGGGTGGTCGCGCGCGGGATCATCATGTAGTCACCCTCGGCCACGACGAAGCTGCCGAAGATTGTCTCGACGCGGGCGCCCCCGCGCTCCACGTAGATGCACTCATCCCCGATGCCGTTGCGGTAGTAGGGACTCGGGGTGTCGGCCACGACATACAGGAGGCGGACGTCGCCGTTGCCGAGGACGAGGCGCCGACCGGTCACCACGTCCACCCCCGTCTCCAGGGTGGGCGTGCCGTCGTCGTCGCGGGAGGCGACGAAGAGGTCGTGCAGCTTCAGGTGGCGCGGCAGCAGCGGGTGGTTGGCGACGGTGGACATGTCACCGAGGTCCCACACCGTGGCGTCCGCGATGGCCGAGGGGATGTTGCGGTGGTAGAGGAGGCTGGAGTCGCTGGAGAAACCCTCCTCCCCCATCAACTCCTCGTAGTAGAGGTTGCCCTCCTCATCCCGGTGCTGGGTGTGCCGCTTGGGCGGGACGTCCCCCATGCTCAGGTAGTACGTCATTGGCTGCGCTCCGATCTGCTCGCTCGACCGACCACCGCGGGCGTCCGGTATCCGGACATCGGTGTCCTCTCTTCCTGCACCATGCAGTAGCGTCGGCGACATGTCAACGACGCCTGCACCGCGCTCGCTGCTGACGCGGCTCGTGGACGACGCGGCGGTCTTCCCGCCGGGCAACGCGCCGGTCGACCGGGCCTGGTCCGAGCACCTTGAACTACGCCGAGGCCGGTATGCCGACCTGCTGGGTCCGTTGCTGATCGGCGCCTCGGGCGCGGCCAACCTGGTGGAGGCGGCAGCCGCCGCCCCACCCCCCGAGGATCTGGAGACCGGCACCGGCCACGGACCGCTGCCGATCGGGGTCGGCGTCATCGCCCGCCCGGGTACGCCGGTCGAGGACCTGCTGACCGCGGTCGAGTCGATCACCGCCGCTGATCACGTGATTGTGGCCGGTGTCGAACTGGGGCACGCCGAGGCCGCCCAGGCGTGGGACTGCGTGCTGGACTTGGGTGTTCCGGTGGCGGTCGAGGTGCCGCGCGCCCCGGAGACGATGCTGTCGGTCCTGGACGAGATCGCGGCCCGGGCCGACGCCAACGACCGCGCTATCCCGACCATCGCCAAACTGCGGACCCAGTCCACCCCCACCGCTGCGGTCCCGAGCGCACGGGAGCTCGCCGAGTTCCTGAGCGCGGTGCGCGACCGAGATCTGGCCTTCAAGCTGACCGGCGGCCTGCACCACGCCGTCGCCCACACCGCCGAGCTGCCCGAGGGTGGCTCAGAGGATCAGCACGGCGTGCTCAACGTGCTGGTCGCGACCCACTTCCTCGAGGACGGCGCAGGTCTGACCGACCTGACCGCCACCCTGGAGATGCGGGACGCCGAGGCCTTGGCCTCACTCGCGCGCAGCCTGGACGAGAACGGGGTCGGCGCGGTGCGCGCCCGCTTCGTCTCCTTCGGCTGCTGCGGCGTCACCGACCCGTTGGACGACCTCACCGATCTAGGAGTGCTTCCCCGATGACCGATGGCTCAACCGATGTGCTGGCAGATCTGAGTTCCGACCACCCCTTCGGCCTGCATCACCTGCCGTATGGCGCGATCGGGGTGGGCGAGGAGGTCCACCTCGCGGCTCGCGTGGGCGACTACGCCCTCGATCTGTCGGCCGCCGCCGCCGACACCGAGTGGGCACAGGCCCTGTCCCACCCGACCCTGAACGCCTTCCTGGACCTGGGGCCGGATGCCTGGGCGGGACTCCGCCGTTGGCTGCAGAGCGAACTGTCCGACAGGGCGGGCCGAGCGCGCTTTTCCGCGCACCTGCATTCCCTGGATGGCCTGGTTGTGCACCTGCCCCTGGACGTGGCCGACTATGTCGACTTCTACGCCAGCGAGCACCACGCGACCAATGTCGGCCGGATCTTCCGGCCCGACGGCGAGCCCCTGACCCCCAACTGGAAGCACCTGCCGATCGGCTACCACGGCCGCTCGTCCACGATCGTGGTCAGTGGCACGGACGTGGTCCGCCCCTCTGGTCAGCGCAAGGCGCCCACCGATGATGCCCCCAGCTTTGGCCCGAGCATCAAGCTGGACATCGAGGCCGAGCTGGCTTTCATCGTGGGCGGCTCGACGCCGGTCGGCAGCCGGGTGGGAATCGATGAGGCCGAGCAGCACCTGTTCGGGGTCGCGCTCTTCAACGACTGGTCCGCCCGCGACATCCAGGCCTGGGAGTACGTCCCGCTCGGGCCCTTCCTGGGCAAGTCCTTCGCCTCCTCGATCGCCGCCTGGATCACTCCCCTCGCGGCGCTGCAGGCCGCCCGGGTACCGCTGCCCGCGCAGGACCCGCACCCGCTGCCCTACCTGGTCGGCAACGGCACCGCGCTGTTCGGCCTGGACCTGACGATGCGGGTCGAGCTCAACGGGACCGAGATCGCGAACGCTCCCTACCGGACGATGTACTGGTCACCGACCCAGATGCTGGCGCACCTGACCGTCAACGGGGCGGCGCTGAGCAGCGGAGACATCTTCGCCTCCGGCACCACATCCGGCGCCGAGAAGAACCAGCGCGGCTCGCTGCTGGAGCTGACGTGGAACGGCACCGAACCGCTCACGCTTGAGGACGGCTCCCAGCGAACCTTCCTTGAGGACGGCGACGTGGTGACGATCACCGCCACCGCGCCGGCAGGCACCGGAGGGCTGCTCCAGCTGGCGGCGGTCTCCGGGACGATCACGCCCACCCGTTAGTCGGCGGGCCGTCAGCGGCGGTGCCGCACGACGTTGGTCTTGGCGGCCTTGTCGTGCAGGGCCTGGCGGGCCGGGTCCCACAGCGGCCACAGGTAGTTGACCAGTCCGAGCAGCCACCCGATCCACGGGATCTGCGGCAGGACGGCGTAGATCGAGCCGCGGATGGCGGCGGGACCGACCGGCGGGTTGCCGGGCGTCTCGCGCAGGCGCACCCGCAGCCCCGTCATGAGCTTGCCGACGGTGCCGCCGAAGGCGGTCACCATGGCCGTTTCGTACATGATGTTCACCAGGACGCCTGCCACGGTCAGCCGGAGCATGTCGGACTGCAGGGCCGCTGGCATGTCCGGCGTGACGGCTGAACCGCTGTCCACAGCGGCGAAGACAGCGTCCATCCAACTCCGGATGTTGTCGGAGAAGCTCGGGGCGACCAGCGGGACCACCACGATCACGCTGAAGATGCCCAGCAACAGACCGTCGAGAAGGCGAGCGCCGACGCGGTGCCACCAGCCCGCGAGCGGCTGGCCGTCGGGGGTGGTGTCGCGGGCGGAGAGCTGCTGCTGGTAGCCGACCTGGGGCATCTGCTGCCACTGCTGCTGACCCCAGTTCTGCTGCTGACCGAACGGACCGGTCTGCTGCCCGTTGCCCTGGCCGTAGCCCTGCTGCTGGCCATACCCCTGCTGCCCGCCCTGCCCGGGCGCCTGACCCCAGCGCTGATCCTGACCCGGGGCACCCTGCTGCTCACCCTGACCATAGGTCTGGTGGCTGCGGCCGGCCTGGTCCAGGTTGGGCTTCTGCTTGGGGCTGGTGTGCTGCGTCCACTGGACCCCGTCCCAGTACCGCAAGTTCTCGGCGTTCTGCGGGTCGTCGTACCACCCTGCTTGCTGACTCATGGCCGCAAGCCTGCCACAGCGCGCTCAGGCCTCGACGGCCGTCCCGCCCACCCGTCGCGCCAGCTCGGCGACCACGAGCAGCTGGTCGGCCCGGAACTGCCCGGCCGGGACCGCCGGCAGCAGGTCGTCCCAGTGGGCGAGGAAGGTCCCGCGCAGCTGCAACATGCCGGTCGGCCGGGCATAGAGCCACCAGTGCAGGTGCTCTCCACCGTCGCCCCAGCGCGCCGCCTGGATCCGCGGGACGTCGAGGACCGCGCACGCCGCCGCCTCGACGGCGGTGAGCAGCTCTCCCTGCCGGGCCGCCTCCGCGGACGTCAGGTCGCGGAGGTCGGCGTGACGCTTCGGCATGAGGAAGAGCGCGAACGGCAGCGCCCGCGGCTCGTGCGGCAGGCCGAGGATCCAACCCTCGTCGTGCCACACGACATACCCCGGGTCCAGCACCTGCACCGCCGAGCAGGTGCGGCAGTCGACCCCGCCCGCGCCGAAGCGGTCCGGCTCGGCCTCGACCGGCGGCTCCAGCTCCTTCGGGGTGAGCTCGCCGGTCCACGGCCACGACCTCCACTGCTGCAGGTCGGCCTCGCGGTAGCCGTCGGTGTCGATGGCGGCGCGGGTGCGGTCGTACCACTGCTGGGGCGTCTCCGGCATGTCCCAAACCCTAGTCACGGCACCGCGGGTGCAGGCCGCAGGACGCCAGCCGGGCGGCCCACCCGAAGGTAGGCCGCCCGCAGCGGGTCACGAGACGTGACTCAGAGGTTGCCGCGCTTCTCCTGCTCGCGCTCGATGGCCTCGAACAGGGCCTTGAAGTTGCCCTTGCCGAAGCCGAGGGAGCCGTGGCGCTCGATCAGCTCGAAGAAGACCGTGGGGCGGTCCTGCAGCGGCCGGGTGAAGATCTGCAGCAGGTAGCCGTCCTCGTCGCGGTCGACCAGGATGCCGCGCTTCTGCAGCTCCTCGATCGGCACCCGCACCTCACCGATACGAGCCCGCAGCTCCGGGTCCTCGTAGTAGCTGTCGGGGGTCGCCAGGAACTCGATCCCGTTGGCGCGCAGGGAGTCCACGGTCCGCAGGATGTCGTTGGTCGCCAGCGCGAGGTGCTGAGCGCCCGGGCCGCGGTAGAACTCGAGGTACTCATCGATCTGGGACTTCTTCTTGCCCAGGGCCGGCTCGTTCAGCGGGAACTTGACCCGGTGGTTGCCGTTGGCGACCACCTTGGACATCAGCGCCGAGTAGTCCGTGGCGATGTCATCGCCGATGAACTCGGCCATGTTCACAAAGCCCATGACCTTGTTGTAGAACTCGACCCACTCATCCATCTTGCCGAGCTCGACATTGCCGACGATGTGGTCCAGGGCCTGGAAGAGGCGCTTGGGCTCCCCGTCGCGCTTGACGTAGTCGCTCGAGCGCTCCTCGTAGCCGGGCAGATAGGGGCCGGAGTAGGTGGACTCGCCGTCGGCGTTCTTGCGCTGGACGAGGGTATGGCGCGTCTCGCCGTAGGTGGCGATCGCCGCCACGCGCACGCTGCCGTGCTCGTCCTCCAGGTCCTGCGGCTCCTGCAGGATCGTCGCCCCGATGCTGCGGGCGTGGTCGATGCACTTGTCGATGTCCGGGACCTCGAGGGAGATGTCGACGACACCGTCGCCGTGCGCACGCACGTGCTCGTGCAGCGGGCTGTCCGGGTCGACGCCGCCCTTGATGACGAACTTGATCGAGCCGGACTTCAGGACGAAGGCCTTATGGTCACGGTTGCCGGTCTCGGGGCCGGAGTAGCCGATCAGCTCCATGCCGAAGGCGGACTGGTAGAAGTGCGTGGTCTGCGTGGCATTGCCCACGACGAAGACGATCGCGTCCCAGCCGGTCACCGGGAAGACGTCGGTGGTCTCGTCATAGGGCACCAGGCCCACGAGCTGCTTGAGCTGGTCGAGCTCGAGGTTGGCCTCGCGCTCCTGGTCGGTCAGATGGACGGCGGTGTCTGTCATGGTCCCGAGGGTGGCCGCCCAGGTGTATGTCGCGCAAGCTCACCTTCTCCTGGTGTGCAGAGTGCGCAGATTGCCCGGTGGAGCGCGGTCTACACTGAGCACTATGTCCAACCCACCGGTGATCGATGATCTGGATGGTCGCCTGCTGACGCTACTGCAGGAGGATCCTCAGATCGGGGTGCTCGGAGCCTCCCGTGCCCTCGGAGTGGCGAGGGGAACCGTCCAGAGCCGGTTGGACAAACTGGTCGAGCGCGGGGTGATCCGCTCCTTCGCCCCTGCCCTGGACCCCGCCGCCCTGGGGTACCCAGTGATGGCCTTCACCACCTTGGAGATCCGGCAGGGCACCGGCGGCGGTCCGGTCGTGGAGCACGTCTCCGGCATCGCGGAAGTCCTGGACGCCCACACCATCACCGGTTCCGGTGACCTGATGCTCCGGGTCGTGGCCCGGGACAACGCGCATCTGCAGGAGGTCATCGACGAGGTGGTTTCTCATCCCCTGGTCGAGCGCTCCTCCACCCTCATCGCGCTCTCGACCCGGGTGCCCTACCGCACGATGCCCTTGGTGCGGGCCGCGCAGGGACCCTGAACCTCAGACCTCGCCACCCACTGCTCTGGCCACCTGCTGTGCCGCGGCCAGCACGGCCTGACCCGCCTCCGGTCCCAGCTCACCCATGGCGACGACCCCCACCGACGCCTCCAGCCCCGGGACCCCTAGCACGGCTGCGGACAGCCCGTGGGCACCCTGCTGCAGTTCACCGACGGTCACCACCGGAGCGGAGGTCCCCGAGCGGGCCTCAAGGATCGCGCGACCTGCCGCTCCCCGGCTGAGGGGGTGCCGGCTCCCGACGCGGTAGGAGACATGGAAGTCGGTCCAGCTCGGCTCCATCACGACCAACGCCAGCGCCTGCTCCCCCTCGGCCACCGTGAGGTGGGCGGTGGCTCCCACCTCGTCGGCGAGCTCGCGCAGCACCGGCCGGGCGGCCTCCACCAGCATCGGGCGCACCGCAAGTTGGAGGCGGGTCACGCCCAGGCCGAGCCGGACCCGGCCGTCCTCGGCACGGGTGACGAACTCCCGTGCCTGCAAGGTGGCCACCAATCGATACACGATCGCCCTGCTCAGGCCGAGCCGGTCCGCGATGGTGGAGATCGTCATACCACCGGAGGCGGCGGAGCCGCCCAGCAGTTCGAGCAACTGCAACCCTCGGTCGAGGGTCTGCGCGGTCTCGGGCACGCGCCCACTCCCGTCGGGAGTCATCCGGTCCCCCTGACCGACGCGCGGGCGAGGAGGCGGAGAGGCGCCCCATCACCCGGCACATTGGTGATATTGCGCAGCCTGGTCGGCGAGGATTCGTCCGCGACAAGGTCGAACCGGCGCAGCACCTCGCGAAGCACCACGACGCCTTCCATCAGCGCGAAGGACGCACCCACGCAGCGGCGGACCCCTCCCCCGAACGGGATCCAGGTGTGCGCCGCCGGACCGTCGCCGAGGAAGCGCTCGGGCCGGTACTGCTCCGGCTCGGCAAAGGCGGCCTCGCGGTGGTGGGCGAGCATGATCGCGGGCGCCACGGTGACGCCGGCCGGCAGGTCCCAACCGCCGATCTGCTGAGGACTGCGCAAGGTGCGGGCCACGAAGTCGATGATCGGGTGCAGCCGCATCGCCTCCTTGACGCAGGCCTCGAGGTAGGCCTCATCGCCCTCGTCAGCGGCGTGCTGAGCGGCGGCGAGCGCCCTCGGGTCGCGGGCCAGCTCGTGCAGGGTCCAGGACAGCGCGGAGGCGGAGGTCTCATAGCCGGCCAGGAGCAAGGTGACCAGCTGGTCGCGTAGTTCCTGGGCGGGCAAGGGTCCCTGCTCATCACCCAGACCGTCGCTACCGACCGCGAGAAGCCGCGTCAGCAGGTCGTCCTTGTCCCGGTCACCGGCGCGGCGGGCGTCGATCTCGGCGTGGATGAGGGCGTCCACCTCCCGCAGGTTGGCGGCATGCCCGCGCCAGGGCGGCAGGGCACGCAGCGTGGGATAGAGCCACCCGACCACGACCACCGGACCGACCTCGGCCAGGCGCAGCACCCGAGGTCGCAATTGCTCCAGGCGCTCCCCCTCGCTCACCCCGAAGACGACACGCAGCATCACCTCGAGAGTGATGGCCGCCATCCGCTCCAAGCTGGAGACCGTCTGACCGGGTACCCATCGCTCCACCTCGGCGTGGGTCAGCTCCTCCACGACCGGCCGGTAGGCCGCAACCGCCCCCGGTGAGAACGCCGGCCGCAGGTAGCCGCGCATCCGGCGGTGCTCGGCGCCGTCGTTGAGCATCACCGACCGGTCGCCCATCGCGGCCCGCAGCACCTCGTTACCCCCAGCCCCGCTGAACTCCGCCGCATCCCCGGCGAAGATCGCCTTGATGTCATCGGGCTCGGAGAAGAGTACGTAGGTCTGCGGGCCGGGCAGCAACCGGATGGTGAACGTGGGTCCATAGCGCTGGACCAGGGCAGGGAAGCCGCGCTGCTCGCCGGTGTAGGAACGCAACGTCTGGAGCAGGGCTGGGGACTTCGGTCCGGGTGGCAGGTGGCTCTTCGGACTCACCCCAGCAGCGTAACCGGGCAGGTGGGGGCGCCGTGCGACACAACTGAGACACAGCGTCAGTACGTTCGCGAGCGCGACCTTCCGGCGCTCTCCTTCGTGCGAGAAAGGCACACCGCCCATGAAGCCCAGCCGAGCCACGTGGTTCAGGCGCATCATCGCGCCAGCGTGCACAGCCGCGCTCCTGCTGTCACCCTCCGTCTCCCTTGCCTCCCCGACGACCGACGATGCCGTCCAGACGGCGTCCGCCGATGCGGAGACCACCACTGAGCCCAGCCTCGACACAGAGACCGATGCTGGGACCGATGCTGAAGCCGACGTCATCTCCGAGACCGATCCGGAAATCGACGCACCCCGCGACCAGGCCCGTCGCCTCACGCTCGGCTCGCACACCGGCCTGTCCGACTCCATCGACCCGGCGGGGGAGGTGGATTGGTTCGTTTTCGACGCCCCGCAGGCTGGCACATACACAGTCGAGTTCTTTGAGGTCTCCACAAGCCTCGAGATGCTCACGTCGGCCCACAGCGGTAACACCTTGATCCAGCGAGACTCCCCTGGCGACGGCGTAGTGCACCGCCGCATCTCGGTCCCGGTAGCCATCCCTGGGACGTACCACGTCCGTGCTACCGCCCGTTTCGGCACGCAGCGAGGCACGTACCGGGTCAGGGTGCTTCCACAGTACGACCAAGGCCTGACGTGGCTCTCGAACGGCGAGGCGGACGGCGCTCTCGCCTTGGCACCCGAGGTGCGGGTCGGTCGTCAGTACGCGGTGAACCGGGCAATCGAGCCGGTGCCGGCCGGTGCTCGCCGCACGAACGCTGACGTCGACTGGATTCGCTTTTACGCGCCTCGGGCTGGGACGTACACGGTCGAGGCCTTCGACTCCGCCACCGAGCTTCGCATGAGCGGGTGGGACCGTAACGGCAACGCTCTGGGCTCGCAGTACAACGGGGCAGGCACCGTCGAGCAATTCGTGCAGCTCGACGTCTCCATTCCCGGCGACTACTTCGTCCGCACGACGACTCGTTTCGGAGACCAGACAGGTACCTACAAGCTGCGGGTTCTTCCTCAGTTCGACCAAGGACACAGCTGGGATTCGACATACGAACCGAACAACACGCGGAGCACTGGGTTCTCCGCCACTCTGGGACGCACTCTCACCGCCGCCATGGAAACTCGCCGTTCCAACTCGCGGGACAGTGCCGACGTCGACTGGTTCAACGCATCATTCACTGCCGGGAACCAGCACGTCGTGCAGTTCACACCCAATGGCTTCGAGGCCATCGTCGGTGTCTACAACGCGTCTGGAACCTTGCTCACCCAAAGTCGCTGCTTCAGCGGGAACACCTGCGACTACTCCGTGACTCCCTCTATCGCGGGCGTGCATCACGTACGTGTGGCGCCGCGCTTCGGGAGTGAGTCTGGGACCTACAGCCTGTGCATCAGGAGGGCCGGCTCTACCTGCACCTCCCCCGCCGCCAAGGTGACCCGCCTGGGTGGCTCGGACCGGTACGCCACGGCGGCCCAGGTGGCCAGCCAGTTCCCGGCGAACGTCGATGTCGCCTTCGTCGCCGGCGGCGCCAACTTCCCCGACGCCCTGGCCGGAGCGGCCCGCGCGGGCGCGGTCAACGCCCCCGTCCTGCTCACCCGGGCCGGGTCGATCCCCGGTCCGACCGCTGCCCAGCTGAACCGCCTGCGTCCGCAGCGGATCGTGGTCCTCGGCGGGACGGGCGCGGTCGACAACGCCGTCCTGCAGGACTTGCGTCAGTACGCCCGCTCGACCGGTGCCGACGCGGTGACGCGCGTCTCCGGCGCCGACCGGTTCGCGACCTCGGCGAGGATCAGCTCGCTGTACTCGCCCGGGGTGGCCACGGCATACGTCGCCACGGGGCGCGCCTTCCCGGACGCCTTGTCCGGAGCCGCGCTCGCGGGCCGCAATGGCGCTCCCCTGCTCCTGGTCGACACGAACCGGATCCCGGGCAGCATCGATGCTGAGCTGCGCCGCCTGCGTCCGCAGCGGATCGTCATCCTCGGCGGGAATGGCGCCGTCTCCGGCGCGGTGCAGACCGAGCTGGCCACCTACGCGAGTGCCTCGACCAACAAGGTCACCCGCATCGCGGGCAGCGATCGCTATCTGACGTCGGCGTCCGTGGCCTCGCGTTTCCCGGCTGGAGTGCAGGGAGCGTATGTCGCCACCGGCTCCACCTTCCCCGACGCCCTCGCCGGAGCGGCCCTGGCGGGCACCCGCAACAGCCCGGTGCTGCTGACCCGCGCAGGTGAACTGCCCGGTGCCATCACCACCGAGCTGCAGCGTCTGCGGGCGGGTCATGGGTATGTGATCGGCAGCCCGAACGTGGTTAGCGAGAACGTGGCGCGCCAGTTGGCGACCTACATCCGCTGATATCTCCACTCCCGTATGCCGTCCGGCACCTGGTCAGCCCAGGCGCCGGGCGGCATACTGCTGCGGTCGATCCGCAGGGAAAGAAGTCGGTTAGCGGCGGCCGACGAACCAGTGCCGGATGCGCTCGATGCGCGCCTGGACCTGCTCGCTGGATGCCGTGGCCAGCTCCGGCCCGCCACAGGTGCGGCGGAGTTCCGCGTGCACCACGGCGTGCGGTTGGCCCTTCTTCTGGGCATAGGCGGAGACGAGCTTGTTGAGCTCCTTGCGGTGCTCGGCCAGCGCCCGGTGCGCGGAGACCGCCTCGACGCGTTGCCGCCCACCGCCGCGGCCGACCTGCTTCTTCTGGCGTTCGCGCAGGACGTGCGCGACCTGGTCCGGCTCGAGGAGGCCCGGAAGCCCGAGGAATTCCTCCTCGTCCTCCGAGCCGGGCAGACCGCCCAGCCCGAACTGCTCGGCATCGAAGAGCACGTGATCGAACTCCGCCTCCGAGCCGAGGGCCTCGAAGGAGCCCTCCAGCTCACCTGAGGCGGACTCGGAGGCGTTGGCCTGGGCGACCAGGCCGTCCTCCTCGGACCAGAGCTGGTCCTCATCGTCGGTCCTCATCTTGTTGAGCGCGTGGTCGCGCTCCTGCTCCATCGAGCCAGCGTGGCCCAGCAGGAGGGAGACATTGGGCAGGAAGAGAGAGGCGGTCTCCCCACGGCGTCGCGCGCGGACGAACCTGCCGACGGCCTGGGCGAAGAAAAGCGGCGTCGAGGTGGAGGTCGCGTAGACACCGACGCAGAGTCGAGGCACATCGACTCCCTCGGAGACCATGCGGACAGCGACCATCCAGCGCGAGTCTCCTGCGGCATACTCCTCGATCCGGGCGGAGGCGCCGGAGTCGTCGGAGAGCACCACGGTCGGCTTCTCCCCGGTGAGCTCGTGCAGCTGGCGGGCATAGGCCCGGGCGGAGGCCTGGTCGGAGGCGATGACCAAACCGCCGGCGTCCTCGACATGGCGCCGGACCTCACTCAGCCGCTTGTCAGCGGCGCGCAGGACGGAGGGGACCCACTCCCCTGCCGGGTCCAGCGCAGTGCGCCACGCCTGCTTGGTGACGTCCTTGGTGAGCGGCTCACCGAGGCGCGCCTCGAGTTCATCGCCCACCTTCGTCCGCCAGCGCATGGTGCCGCCGTAGGAGAGGAAGAGCACGGGGCGGACGACGCCGTCGCGCAGCGCATCGGCGTAGCCGTAGGTGTAATCCGCGCTGGAGCGCAGGATGCCTTCCTGATCCATCTCGTAGCGCACGAAGGGGATCGCGGCGGTGTCGGAACGGAATGGGGTGCCGGTGAGCGCCAGGCGACGCTGGGCCGGCTCGAACGCCTCGCGGATGGCCTCACCCCAGGAGAGTGCATCACCACCATGGTGGATCTCGTCGAGGATGACCAGGGTGCGGGCCTTCTCGGTGCGGGCCCGGTGCAGGAGCGGCTTGCTGGCCACGCCGGCGTAGGTGACCGCGATCCCATCGAAGTCCTCGCTGTGCCGGCCCTGGGCGTTGGCGAACTTCGGGTCGATCCGGATGCCGACCTTGGCGGCGGCCTCGGCCCACTGGACCTTGAGGTGCTCGGTGGGGGCCACGATGGTGATCCGCTGGATCTCGCCGCGATCGAGCAACTCGGTGGCGACCCGCAGGGCGAAGGTCGTCTTGCCCGCTCCCGGGGTCGCGACCGCCAGGAAATCCCGGGGCCGCTCGGTCAGATAGCGCTCCAGTGCCGCGGCCTGCCAGGCCCGCAGCTTGTTGGCGGTACCCCAGGCAGCCCGCTCGGGATAGGCGGGTGAGAGGTGGGAGGCTGCGGAAGTGGACATCGGCGATCAAGGATAGGCGGTCGAACCGACAGTCCTGACCCGCAGGCGCTGGCGCGCCGCCGGCCCACCCGGAGTCGGCCTACACTGGCCGCATGACTGCTCGGATGTCGGACCAGCCGCTGGACGCCCCCGAGGCCCCGGACGGCCCGCAGACCCAGACCGCGCTGCTGGAGAGGGAGGACACCCGCGTCGCGCCGGAGATCTCCGAGCCGGGTGATCACGAACGCTTCTCGCACTACGTGCGCAAGGAGAAGATCCTGGAGAGCGCGCTGAGCGGAGCGCCCGTCATCGCCTTGTGCGGCAAGGTGTGGGTCCCCGGGCGCGACCCCAACCGCTTCCCGGTGTGCCCGATGTGCAAGGAGATCTACGAGGGCCTGCGCGAGCCGCAGGACGGCGGCGACGGTGGCTCGGGCGGGGGTTCGGGCGAGAGCTGACCTGCAGGTTGTCCTTCTGGGTCGACCCGAGCAGCCCCCCGTGCAGGATCGTCAGTTCAGTTCAGGGTCCTCGGTCCAGGTCGTGACCAGGGACAGGCTCGAGCGCTGACGCAACAGGATCTCGCGCCAGAGATCTTGAGTGTCGTCGTGGAAGGCGTCACGGGGCTCACGCGGGATGACGTACCACGCCCCCTGGGCAATCTCGGTGTCCAGTTGTCCGGCGCCCCACCCGCTGTAGCCGACGAAGATCCGGAACGCCCCCAACTCTGGGACGACCAACGGCGCCGGAGCGTCCAGGTCCACCAGGCCAATCCCGCCGAAGAGCACCTGCGTGCCGAGCGGCGCGTCCTCCTGACCATGGCCGGGCAAGCTGACCAGGCCCATCGCGGTATCCGTGCCCACGGGGCCACCTTTGAACAGCACCCCAGGATCGGTGACGAAGGGCTGCCACTGGGGCAGCACGACATCGACGGTGGCGTCCAGCGGTTGGTTCAGCACCAGGCCGTGGGCCCCCTCCTCGTCGTGGTGCAGCACCAGCACGACGGACCGTTCGAAGACATCCCCCGTCAGCGGGGTGGCCACGAGCAACTTGCCGGTGACATCCAGCTCCATGCCTCCTCCTTCACCTCGCACCTCCATTCTGGCCACGAACGCCCCCTTCGCGCCCGGTGACAGGCCATCGCGCGGCGATCGCCCACCCCAGGGAGATCCCGACGAGGTTGGCAACGGTGTCCCACGGGTCGGCCAGGCGAGCTGTCGTGAGCCACCCCTGGATCGGCTCGCTGATCAGCGCGTGGGCGATGAGCGCCATGAGCACCCACCGGGCAGCCGGCCACCGCGGCAGAAGGGTGCGAGCGACCCACGCCGGAGCGGCGAACAGCAGCAGGTGTCCGATCTTGTCCTGTCCAGGCAGCCCGGTGTCCGGCCCGGGCACGGTCGGCGCATAGAGCGCCCACACCTGAACTGCCAGGAGCACCAGAAGCAGGACCTGCCCCACCAGCAGGAGGTGAGCCCCGAGGGGTTCAGTTCTGTGCTGCTGCATCCTTGGCCCGCGCCGCCTGCTCGACCGCCTTGGCGACCGCCTGCGTGGCGGCGGGGTTGAAGACGCTGGGGATGATGTAGGTCGGGTTCAACTCCTCCGGCGAGACCACATTGGCCAGCGCGGTGGCCGCGGCCAGGAGCATGTCGTCGTCGATGTTGCCGCTGGCGGCGTCCAGCAGCCCACGGAAGACGCCGGGGAAGACGAGCACGTTGTTGATCTGGTTGGCGAAGTCGCTCCGCCCGGTCGCGACCACGGTGGCGTGGCGGCCGGCGTCCACGGGGTCGACCTCGGGGACGGGGTTGGCCATGGCGAAGACGATGGCGTCCTCGTTCATCTGGGCGATGTCCTCGCCGGTGAGGATGTTGCCGGCAGAGACCCCGATGAAGACGTCGGCACCCACCAGCGCCTCCTTGAGGCTGCCGGTCTCCATGGCGCGGTTGGTCTGGCTCGCGATCCAGGCGAGGTTGCCGTTGTGACCCCGCATCACATCGGGACGACGGGCGTGGATGACCCCGTCGACGTCCGCGACCACGACGTCGGTAGCACCCGCCTGGAGCAGCAGACGGATGATGGCCGACCCGGCCGCACCCGCTCCGGACATCACGATCTTGACGTCGCCGATCTCCTTGTTGACGACCCGCAGGGCGTTGGTGAGCGCGGCGAGAGCCACGATGGCGGTGCCGTGCTGGTCGTCATGGAAGACGGGGATGTCCAGCTCCTCCCGCAGCCGTGCCTCGATGTAGAAGCAGCGGG
This sequence comes from Ornithinimicrobium pulveris, assembly GCF_050261105.1. GTDB lineage: Bacteria > Actinomycetota > Actinomycetes > Actinomycetales > Dermatophilaceae > Ornithinicoccus. Next base: position 2,248,923 of record NZ_CP189837.1, read on the forward strand.
GGGCAGAGATGTCCTCCAGGTTGATCCCGGCGAACCCGGGGGCCAGTGCCTTGACGATCCGGACGATCTCGTCGGCGTCGTGCGCGTCGAGGCAGATCGGGAAGGCGTCGATGTCGGCGAACCGCTTGAACAGCGCGGCCTTGCCCTCCATGACGGGCATCGCGGCCAGCGGTCCGATGTCACCCAGCCCCAGCACAGCGCTGCCGTCGGTCACCACCGCCACGGTGTTGCGCTTGATCGTCAGACTGCGGGCGTCCTCGGGGTTCTCGGCGATCGCCTGGCAGATCTTGGCGACACCAGGCGTGTAGGCCAGCGACAGGTCATCCCGATTGCGGATGGGCAATTTGGACTTCACCTCGAGCTTGCCCCCGAGGTGGGCGAGGAAGGTGCGGTCGCTGACCCGACCAATCTCCACCCCGTCGACGGTGCCGATCGCCTCCACCACCTGCGCGGCGTGCCCGGTGCCGTGGGTGGCGATCGTCAGGTCCGCCTGCAACCGCTCGGTGCCGGATTCGCTGATGTCGACCGCCGTGACCATTCCCCCGACATCCGAGACAGCCGTGGTGATCTCGCTGACTGCGGTGACGCGAGCGGGAAGCTCGAGCCGGACGGTGATGGAGTTGGAGACGGAGGGGACAGGGCTCATGGTCTGACATTCTCCCGCACGAGGTGGAATGCCTCCACCACCGGCTGGCGTTGTGCGGTGCATGAGCACTGTGAACCTGACCGCAGAGACCTTCGAGCAGACCGTCACCGGCAACGACATCGTGCTGGTGGACTGGTGGGCGGAGTGGTGCGGCCCGTGCAAGATGTTCGCCCCCGTCTATGACAAGGCTGCCGACGAACACACGGACGTCGTCTTCGGCAAGGTGGACACCGAGGACCAGCAGGCCCTCGCGGCTGGCGCCCAGATCAGCTCCATCCCGACGATCATGGCTTTCCGCGAAGGCATCCTGGTCTTCCGGCAGTCCGGAGCTCTGCCCGCCCGCGATCTGGAGTCCGTGATCACCCAGGTGAAGGCGCTGGACATGGCTGAGGTGCGGGCCACGATGGCTGCCAACGCGTCCGAGCAGGGGTCCGACAGCACCGACTGACGGTCACGACCACTCGCGAACGACGCGAGGCGCCCACATGTAGACGATCATCCAGATCGTTGGATGACGCGAACTGCTGCGCCGTGACCCCCGGCATCGAGTTTGGCATCACAGGTGTAGAGCGGAGCGTCCAACGCCTCAGCGAGGGCGAGGTAGGTCGCGTCATAACTGGTGTAGTGGTGACGCAACTGCCAGATCCGATCGGCCAAGGGGGCCACCTTATGCCGCTCAATGGTGAAGTCGAAGTGATCCCGGCGTGCGTCCTCGGCCACGTCTGGGTCGAGTTTCCGACTCAGGGACAGGCCCCGCAGCGCCGACAGAACCTCCACATCGAGGAGGTGGGGGGCGTGCACGACGCCCCCAAGGGCCTCGAGAAGCTCTTCGGCCACCTCGCAGCCCACCAATGCCTCCACTATCGCCGAGGCATCCACGATGATCATCGGCGTCCGGACTGCACAGCAGCCACGATCTCCTCAGCGCTTGGTCCGCCAGCACGATCTCGCTCCCTGAGTCGGGCGACGATCTGCTCATTCGTCGGGCGCCGCGCGATCTGGGCCAGCTCACCGGCTACGTAGGACGACAGCGACATCCCCCGGGCCGCGGCCCGCTCCTTCAAGGTCGCGGCCACATCCTCGGCCACGTCGCGAATGTAGAGAGTCGTCATACGTTCATGCTAGCAGTCTGCAAGCCAACCGCTGGTCACTCGCGGCCGCAGGTGGCGGTGATGGTCGCTGGTCGGCGCACAGACGCACGAAAATGACCCCTGGCCTGCCTTTGGGAGGCAGGTCAGGGGTCATCACGGATGACACAACGCGAGCGTGAGGCACGGGTGGTGGAGGTGGCGGGAATCGAACCCGCGTCCGTTGCCGGGAAGTCAGGGCTTCTCCGGGTGCAGTGCGCTGTGGATTTTCTCGGCCCCAGGGCTCGCGCGCACACGTTCCCTGACAGGCCCAGTCGAGTAGAAGTCCCGCACGATCCCCCGACATGACCGTGCAGCAAGTTTCCTAGCTGATGCCAGGCACTGAGTCGGAAACTAGCTCAGGCTGACAGACTTCGGGCTCGCTCAGGCGGCGAGGGCGAAGTCGCTGCGCTTGGAGTTGGCAGCTATTGGTTTCGCAAGGAGCGTTGACGAGATGACCTTGCATCCTCGACCCGCTTCCCCTGAAATGCCGAACAACGTCGAAACCGATCACCCCCATGGGGTGCCTCACGCTGTGCAGTTGTCAAGGTGTCCAGTCTAGGCGGTCAACGCCATGAGGTCCACGTAGATTCCCGCACCCGACCACTGCGCGCTGCCCCGTAGGGTGCTGGCATGACATCAGGGAATGTGGGCGATCAAGGCCAGCACGCCGCTCAGGATCGCAGCGCGGGCCTCGTCGTTGCCACGATGGCCGGCGCCCTCGTGATCTTCGGCGTGATGCTTGCCGTGCTGGGAGCGGAGTTGGCCACCCCCGAGGCCTGGATGCTGGCTGCCGTTGCTGTCTTCACGCTGCTGTCCTGGGGACTGGTGCGCTTCCTGCCCCCTCCCCCGGGTGCCCCGCAGGCTGGGGCAGTCATGCCGCTCGTGGTGCTGCGCGCAGCGATCCTGGAAGCGCCGGCGATGATCGGGATCGGCCTGGCCTTCGCAGCAGACCCGCCCAACCTTCTCGTCTACCTGCTGCCCGCGATGTTCGCTCTCGCGGGGCTGTGGATGTTCGCGCGTCCTTCTGTGGTGCGGTCCCACCTGGACAAGGCGAGGGCCCGGTAGGAACCGGGCCCTCGTGATGGAGCGGGTGGCACGAATTGCACGTGCGTCTTTCCTCTGGAAGAGGACTGTTCTGCTGCTGAACTACACCCGCAGACGTCTCAACGATACCGGCCGGTAGGGCCAGATCCAAAGCGGACTCGCCGAGACGCGCGTCGGAGCAGCCTGCGTCAGTTGCGCCCGTAGACCATCTGGACGAAGTGCGCGACGTGCTCGTTGCCCACATTGCGGGCCAGGTCGGACTCGCTGATCATCCCGACCAGCCGACCGTCCTGCACGACGGGCAGTCGCTTGATCTGCTGGTCACCCATGATGTCCACGATCCGCTGGACGTCCTCGCCGGCATCCACGGTGGACACGATGCCCTGGGCGATCGAACCAGCTGTCGTAGCGGACAGGTCGGCGCCCTCGGCAACGCCGCGGACGACGATGTCGCGGTCGGTGATGATCCCGATCAGGGTGCCCTTCTCGTCCACGACGGGAAGCGCTCCGACCTCGTGGTCGCGCATCAAGGCGGCCGCGTCGGCCAAGTTCTGGTCGTCACGGACACTGTGCATCTCGGCGGTCATGATCTCTGCTGCGGTGGTCATGCCCACCAGCCTGCCGCAGATCGTGGTGCCGTGCACCCGAAACTCGGGCGACGACATACAGGGGGCTCGCCTAGACTTGACCGGTCATGCCCAAGGAAACCGGTCGCAAACTCATCGCGAACAACAAGAAGGCCCGCCACGAGTACCTCATCGAGGACACGGTCGAGGCCGGCCTCGTGCTGACCGGGACCGAGGTGAAGTCGCTGCGGATGGGCCGCGCCTCGCTGGCCGACGGGTACGCCACGAGTTACGGCGGCGAGCTCTACCTGGAGGGCGTGCACATCCCGGAGTACAGCCAGGGCACCTGGACCAACCACTCGGCGCGCCGACGCCGCAAGCTCCTGCTGCACCGCGAGCAGATCGACAAGATGGTGGCCAAGGCCGAGCAGGCCGGGCACACGATCATCCCGCTGTCCCTCTACTTCAAGGACGGCCGGGCCAAGGTCGAGATCGCGCTGGCCAAGGGCAAGAAAATGCACGACAAGCGGCAGACGCTGCGCGAGCGGCAGGACCGCCGCGAGGCCGAGCGCGCGATGTCAGCGCACCTGAAGAAGCACGGCTGACCCGACGCCGATCAGAGCCATCCGCGCGGGTTGACCGGGGTGCCGTTCTCGCGGGTCTCGAAGTGCAGGTGACATCCGGTCGAGGTGCCCGTCGTGCCCTCATAGCCGATCACCTGACCACGAGAGACCGACTGGCCAGAGGAGACCGCGAAGCTCTCCAGGTGCAGGTAGGCGGTGGTGAGGTTGACGCCGCGCTGGACCCCGTGGTCCAGGACGACGTAGTTGCCGCGGCTGTCGTCGTAGAGGGTGCCGTAGACCACGCCGTCGGCCGCCGCGAGGATGGGCGTGCCGCACGGCGCGCCGAAGTCGAGGCCGGAGTGCAGCAGCCAGATGCCGAGCACGGGGTGGAGCCGGTTGCCGAACTCGCTGGTGCTCGGGGCATTGACCGGGTAGGACAGGAAGCCTGACGAGGACGCCTGGGCGGCGGTGCGCTCCTGCTGCTGCGCGCGGGAGGCCGCCTGCTCGCGGGCACGCTGATCCGCCGCCGCCTTGGCCTGCGCCTCGCGCTCCCGGTCGGCAGCGGCGTCAGCCTCCCGCTGGGCAGCGGCAGCCCGCCGCTCAGCCTCCTGGCGGGCCGCCTCGTCCTGTCGGCGTTGCGCCTCGGCGGCTGCCTCCCGCTGACGCTGCGCCTCGCGCTCGGCCGCGCGCTGACGGGCGGCCTCCTCCTCGGCGGCCTTCTTGGCCGCTGCCTCCTGCGCAGCAGCCCTGCGGGCGGCTTCCTCGGCCGCCTTGCGGCGAGCTTCCTCCTCGGCCTTGCGGCGGGCCTCCTCCTCGGCGATCCGCTGGAGCTCTGCCTTCTCCTCGACCTTGAGTCCATGCTTGGTGCCGGCGAGCTCCTCGAGCTGGGCCGCGAGGTCGTCAGAGCGCTGCTGCTCGGCCTCGAGCTCTTCCTGGACCTTCTGCTTCTCGGTCTCCAGGGCGGCCTTGTCCTGCACCTGCTGGGCCTCCAGCGTCTCCAACGCAGTCTTGGCCTCCTCGGCGGCTGCCGTGGCCTGCTCCTTGGCGATCACATTGGCCTCGGCCTGCGCGAGCAGGTAGGCGATGTCGGAGCGCACCCCTTTGAGCCGGTCCTGCTCGGAGACGGCCTGCGCCTCGGCGGTGGCAAGGGCGCGGATCTGCTGGTCCTGGACCCGGAGCACCGTGCGCGCCATCGCCATCCGGTCCACTGCATCGGTCTCGCCGGAGAGGATCTCCAGCGTGGTGGCCAGCGAGCCCATCCCACCCTGCTTGTAGCTGTCCCTGGCGATCGCGCCGACGGTGCTGCGGCTGCGGGCCTGCTCGTCTTCGTTGTCCGCCAGCACGTCCTCGATCGCCGACTCGTTGGCGCGGGCGATGGCCAGCTCGGTGTCGATCCGGCGCGCCTCGGCCTCGGCGTCGGCCAGATCGGCCTCGGCCTCCTCCAGCACGATCCGTGCCGTCTCGACCGCAGCGGTGGTCTCTCGCAGCCGTTGGTCGGCCTCCACCAGCTGGGCGGTGGTGTGGTCGAGCTCGACCCCGAGGGCGGAGGCCGCCTGATCACTGGCCTGACGGTCCTTGGCCGCCTGGCTCTCGCGCTTCTCGACCTCGCGGATCTTGGACCGAATGTCATCGAGGTCGCTGGCCAGGGCGGGGCCTGCGACGAGCAGCCCGGACAGGGTCAGAGCCACGGCCACGGTGAGGCGGCGGCTGCGTCGGGTGGGACGGGACATCGTCATCTCCTTGGGACCTACACCCGCACGTGGCGCCGGAGCGCCAACCAGGCGGTGACCACGGCCAGCAACAGGGCGCCGCCGACCAGGAAGGGGGTGATCAACCAGACGTCGCGGGGCCCGACGAGGCTGATCAGGCCGCTGTCCCCCGCCAGCAGCTCGGACAGGAAGCCGGTGACGCCGTGGCGGACCGTGGCCCAGAGCAGACCGACCGCGAGCGCTGCACCGAGCAGTGTCGCGATCACCGTCTCCAGGACGAAGGGCAGATGGATGGAGAAGCCGGAGGCCCCGACCATCCGCTTGATCGAGGTCTCGCGGCGCCGGGTCCAGGCGGTCAGGCGGATCGTGGTGCCGATGAGCAGCACCGCACAGACGACCATCGCCACGGCCAGGGCCAGCGATCCGAGGCTGAGCACCTGAAGGAAGGTGAAGAGCCGATCGACCACCTCGCGCTGGTCCTCGACGCTCTCGACTCCCGGCGCGCGCTCGAAGGCCTGCCGGATCACCTCGTACTTGCTCGGATCCGAGAGGTTGACGCGGAAGGACTCTGGGATCGCCTCCTGCGGGATCGAGTCCAGCACCGGTGAGTTGCGGAACTGCTCCCGGAAGCGCTCGTAGGCCTGCTCGTTGGTCTCGTGGTAGATGTCGGTCACCAACGGCCGGAGGCCCTCGAGGTCGGCCTCGATCTGGTCGCGCTGGTCATCGGTCACCGCACCACCGGAGCACGAGGCGACATCCGTGCTGTCGGGGGTGCAGAGGAAGATCGAGACCTGGACCCGGTCGTACCAGTATCCCTTGGCGGTGTTGACCTGCTGCTGGGCGAGCAACCCGATGCCCAGGAAGAACAACGAGACCATCGTCACCAGCACGACGGAGACGATCATCGAGGCGTTGCGGCGCAGTCCGTTGGCCACCTCGCCCAGCAGGAAGCCCGGCCTCACGGCGCGACCACCTCGCGGTACCCACCTTCGGCCTGGTCCCGCACGACCTGGCCCTGGTGGAGCTGGACCACCCGCTTGCGGAACTGGTCGACGATGTTGGTGTCGTGAGTGGCCATCAGCACCGTGGTGCCCGCGCGGTTGATGCGGTCCAGGATGGCCACGATCTCACCGGAGGTGTCGGGGTCGAGATTTCCGGTCGGCTCGTCAGCGAGCAGGATCGGCGGCTTGTTCACCATCGCTCGCGCGATCGCGACCCGTTGCTGCTCGCCTCCGGACAGCTCGTGCGGCAGGCGCCGCCCCTTGTCCTGCAGGCCGACCAACTCCAAGGTCTCCGGCACACGCCGCTTGATCTCGTGCCCCTTGGCCCCCAGGACCTGCAGCACGTAGGCGACGTTCTGGTAGACGGTCTTGCCCGCGAGGAGCCGGAAGTCTTGGAAGACGGTGCCGATCTGCCGACGCAGCAGGTGGACGCGGCGTTGCGGCAGCTCCCCCAGAGCGTGCCCGGCGACCAGGACTCGGCCCGAGGTGGGCTGGTGCTCGAGGATCACCAGCCGCAGCAGCGAGCTCTTGCCTGAGCCGGACTGGCCGACGACGAAGCAGAATTCCCCGCGGGTCACATCCAGATCCACGCCCTGCAGCGCCCAGGGGTCACCTTTGGCATAGCGCAGGGAGACGTTCTCAAGGGTGATCATCTGGGGCTTCCGGGACAGGGGTGGCGACCGAGTTTCACGTTAACGGAAGTGATTCGTGTGACAAAGGACCTCGGCCCGGCGAGGCGCGAGATGGGTGCCGGTCTGTTACTAGAGTGGTGGACTGTGGACCTCGCACCCGCCTCCGGCTCCGCGGGACAGCCCTGGCGTCGGCCGCAGACCTACTGGCCGGCCCTGTCTCAGGCGCTGACCGGCCACGGGCAGCCCATCGTGACGCTGGACCTGACCGCCCTGGAGCACAACCTCGACGAGCTCACCCGCCGGGCGGACGGGGTGAGGATCCGGGTGGCCAGCAAGTCCGTGCGCTCCCGCCCCGTCATCGAGAGCGTGCTGGGCCAGGACGGTTACGGCGGGATCCTCGCCTACGCCCTCGCCGAGGCGGTCTGGGCCTCCAGGTGGTGTGAAGACGTGCTCATGGGCTACCCCAGCACCGACACCCACGCCCTCGCCCAGCTGCTCGCGGACGAGCAGGCGGTGCACCGCGTCACGCTGATGATCGACTCCACGGCCCACCTCGACCTCATCGACATGGTCGCCTCTGCGGGACGGCGCCCCGAGGTCCGGGTCGCAATCGACCTCGACCTCGCCTACGACCCACCACGCGCCGGTCGGCTGACCGGTCGCGTCGGCGTCTACCGCTCCCCCGTCGCCACCGCGCAGGCCGCGCGCCGCCTCGCCTCGGCGGTGGTCGCCCGACCTGGCTTCCGCCTGGTCGGCGTGATGGGGTACGAGGCCCAGATCGCCGGGGTCGGTGATCAGGGCCCGGCACAGGACGGCACCGGTCCGCTGTCCAGAGCCACTGCCGCCGCGCAGCAGGCACGCACCCTCGTCCTCCGTCGCCTGCAGGCCGACTCCTGGGGAGACGTGCTCGAGCGGCGCTCGGCGATGGTCACGGGGATCCGGGCGGTCGCGGAGGAGGCCGGCACTCCGTTGGAGCTGGTGAACGGCGGTGGCACCGGTTCGGTCCATCTGACCCGGCAGGACCCCTCGGTCACCGAGATCGCCGCCGGCTCCGGGCTCTTCGGCCCCACCCTCTTCGACCGCTACCGCGCCTTCTCCCCCGCTCCTGCTGCAGCCTTCGCGCTCCCCGTCGTCCGCCGGCCCGCGGCCGACATCGCCACCGTCGCAGGAGGCGGCTGGATCGCGTCCGGTCCGCCAGGACCGGACCGGCTACCCCGCGTGGTCTGGCCTGGCGCGGTGCAGCTGGTGGGCAACGAGGGCGCCGGCGAGGTCCAGACCCCCCTGCGTGGGCCGGGCGCGGCCGGGCTCTCCGTGGGCGATCTCACCTGGTGGCGCCACGCCAAGGCCGGGGAGCTCAGCGAGCACACCCACGCCTTCACCCTGGTCCGCAGCCGGGTGAGCGGAGGCGACGTGGAGATCGATCGCGCCGGGACAGCCCTCACCTATCGCGGAGAAGGCAAGGCCTTCGGATGAGCCCGCCCACCTCCCGGCGCGGCCCCACCGTATGGCGCAACTGGTCCGGTGCGGTCCGAGCCACCCCGCTGCGAGTCGAGCGCCCGACCTCGGTCGGTGAGGTCGTCGACCTGGTGCACCGCGCCCGGGCCGAGGGGGTGCGGGTCAAGCCGGTCGGTGCAGGTCATTCCTTCTCCCCGATCGCGCATGCGCCGCAGGTCCAGGTCGACCTCACCGGCCTGAGCGGCTTGCTCCACTCCGACCCGAGCACCGCGACGGTGACGCTGGCTGCCGGGACCCGGCTCCACGACATACCGGGCTTGCTCGATCCCCTCGGCCTGGCGATGACCAACCTGGGCGACATCGATCGGCAGACCATCTCCGGGGCGATCTCAACCGGCACCCACGGCACGGGGCTGGGCTTCGGCGGCATCGCGACCCAGGTCACCGGGCTCACGCTCGTCGACGGGACCGGCACGGTGCGGACGTTCGGCGAGGCCGACCCCCAGTTGCGCGGCGCCGTGGTCGGGCTGGGTGCCCTCGGCGTGATCACCTCAGTCACCCTGCGCTGCTCCCCCGCCTTCAGCCTGCGCGCGGTGGAGCGGCCTGAGCCTCTCCCCGCGGTGCTCGACTCCTTCGTCGAGCGGTGCGGCCAGGAGGACCACCTCGAGTTCTACTGGTTTCCGCACACGAGCGTGGCGCTGACCAAGACGAACACCCGCGCCCCGGCGGGTCGCGACCTGGCCCCACTCACCCGGCGCCAGCGGCTCGTCGACGAGCAGCTGCTCAGCAATGGCCTGTATGCCGTGACCTGTCGCCTCGGGCGATCGGTCCCGACCGCGGTCCCGACGGTGAACCGGCTCGCCACGGCACTAGTGGGCGACCGGGTGTTCGCGGACCGTTCCGACCGAGTGTTCACCACCGCACGCACGGTGCGCTTCCACGAGACCGAGTGGGCGCTCCCGCTGGCCGCCATCCCCGAGGTGGCGCGCGAGCTGGACGGGATGATCCGGCGGCAGGGCTGGCGGATCAGCTTCCCGGTCGAGTTCCGGGCGGCAGCGGCGGATGACCTCTGGCTCTCGACGGCCCACGGGCGGGCGAGCGGGTACGTGGCGGCGCACCGCTACCACCGCGAGGACCCGTCGGCCTATTTCGCGGCGGTACGCGACATCGCCCTCGCCCATGGTGGGCGGCCGCACTGGGGCAAGATGCACGACCTGGGGCACCACGATCTGCACGACCGGTATGCGCGGATGCCGGACTTTCTCGAGCTGCGTCACCGGCTCGACCCCGACCGGGTCTTCGCCAACGCCTATCTGGAACGGGTACTCGGGTCCTGAGAGCGCGCTCGGCGAGGACTCGGGGCTGACCGGCGGGTGAGCTGCCTGGCTCATCCGTCTGGGAGAGGGCTGGGAGTTGGGTCAAGCGCAGGTCAAAATTTCGTCCGGGTTCGGCAAAGTCATCCCTGCGCGGGCTCGTGCGGGCCTACTTTCAGCCTGTCCACCCCACGTCGAAGGAGACGTCCACCGTGAAGACCGCACGCACCGTCGCGCTCAGCGCAGCGACCGCCCTGGTCCTGGCCGGGCTCGCCGGCCCCGCCCTGGCCAACCCGAACAAGGGCCCCGGCAACAACAATGGCAACCCGAACAACCCGCAGAAGATGGCGCAGGCCATGAAGGTCGAGCGGGTGATGGACCACCTGGAGGCTTTCCAGGACATCGCCGATGCACATGGTGGCAACCGGGCTGCCGGCACCTCGGGCTATGAGGCCAGCGCCCAGTACGTCGAGTCCGTCCTGCACGACGCCGGCTATACCACCGAGCGGCAGTACTTCAGCTTCGAGCGCTTCTCCATCCAGGCCGACACGCTCAGCGTGGTCTCCCCCACACCCCGGAACGTGACCAACCAGGTCATGAGCTACAGCCCGTCCACTCCCACCGGCGGCACCACCGCCCTGCTCGCCGCTCCCTCGGCCAACGCCCAGGGCTGCGACGCGGCCGCGTATGCGGGCGCCGACCTGTCGGGTCAGATCGCGCTCGTCTCGCGCGGCACCTGCCCCTTCTCGGTGAAGAGCCTGATGGCCGCCGAGGCTGGCGCGGAGGCCGTCATCATGTACAACAACACCGACGGGATGCTCAACGGCACCCTGGGGGGCGCCGACGACGACTTCGTGCCCAGCACCGGCATCACCCAGGCTGATGGGAAGGCGCTGCTGGCCCAGATGGGGAGCGGTCCGGTCGAGGTCCACCTGGACATCCAGACCACCCTGGAGGATGTCGAGACCTTCAACGTCTTCGCCGAGACCCGCACCGGCCGCGCCGACAATGTCGTCATGGTCGGCGCGCACCTGGACGGCGCGGACGAAGGCCCTGGCATTAACGACAATGGGACCGGCTCGGCCGCCATCCTGGAGACCGCCGTCCAGCTGGCCAAGGTGAACAAGCTCAACAACACGGTGCGCTTCGCCTGGTGGGGCGCCGAGGAGCACGGTCTGGTCGGCTCCAACTACTACGTCCGCGACCTCGTCACCAACGATCCGGCCGAGCTCGACCGGATCGCCACCTACCTGAACTTCGACATGGTGGGCTCGCCGAACTACATCATCGGGGTCTACGACGCCGACGAGTCGACCCATGCGGCCGCCGTCCCGCCTCCGCCCGGTTCCATCGCCACCGAGAAGGCGTTCACCGACTACTTCGACTCCATCGGGCAACCCTGGGTCGACACCGCCTACTCCGGCCGCTCGGACTATCAGGCCTTCATCCTCAACGGGGTGCCCGCCTCCGGCCTGTTCACCGGCGCGGACGGCCGCAAGACGGCCGCTGAGGTCGAACTCTTCGGTGGCACAGAGGGCATCACCTACGACCCGAACTACCACACCCCCGCCGACGACATCAACAACGTCAACGCGGAGGCTCTGGAGATCATGTCCAAGGCCATCGGCGCGGTGACCCTCACGCTGGCGCAGGACACCTCGGCGATCAACGGCAAGCGCAGCGCCGGAAAGTCCGGCAAGCCCCACCCCCAGGAGTCCGTCGATACCGGTGCCGCCCACGACGGCGACGCCGCCTGACGGCATACCTGCGGACAACGTTGCGTGAACACTCGTGCGGGTCGCCCGGCGTCGGCCGGGTGGCCCGCACGAAGCTTGTACCTTCAGCACGTCGCACCACCCCGCACACGTCGGGCCCCGGGGGGACCTTCCGGTGAGCCCGTCCCTGATCGAGATGGAGAACGCACACCCATGCACGCACGCTCCCTGGCCCGCACCGGGCTCGCCGCGCTGACCACCGGCGCCCTGACCCTCACCGGTGTCCTGGCCGCCGCTCCCCTGGCCCAGGCCGCCGGCACCCCCCTGGTGATCAACGAGGTCTACGGCGGTGGCGGCAACTCCGGCGCCACCTACACCCACGACTTCGTCGAGCTCTTCAACGGCACCGACGCCGCTATCGACCTCAGCGGCTATGTCGTCCAGTACTACTCCGCCGCGGGCAACCCGGGCAGCGCGGCCAACACCTGTACCCTCAGCGGAACCATCGCGCCCGGAAGCCACTTCCTGATCCAGCAGGCCGCCGGCGCCGGTGGCACCACCCCGCTGCCCACCCCCGACCAGCAGTGCTCGGCCGCGATGGCCGGCACCGCCGGCTCGGTGCGGTTGTTCGACGCCGCTGGCGGCACGGTCGACACCGTCGGCTACGGCAACGTGGTCATCTACGAAGGCGCGCCGGCCCAGGCGCTGACCAATGCCACCTCCGCGAGCCGCACCGACGGCATCGACACCGACAACAACGCCGCCGATTTCACCCGCGGTGCCCCGACCCCGCAGAACTCGAGCTGGACCGAGCCCGAGCCGGAGCCCGAGCCGGACCCGCTCGAGCTGACCATCGCCGACATTCAGGGCACCGGGACGGAAACGCCATACAGGGGGCAGGTGGTCGCGACCACGGGTGTGGTGACGGCGGCCTACCCGACCGGTGGCTTCCGCGGCGTCTACCTGCAGACCCCCGGCAGCGGCGGCGTGGAGAAGGCACCCGGTGACGCCTCGGACGGCATCTTCGTCTTCTCCGACTGGGTGGCCGGCAACCTGGAGATCGGCGACTGCGTCGAGATCGAGGGCACCGCCGCCGAGTTCAACGGACTCACCCAGCTGACCAACGCCTTCGCCGAGCGGATCGAGGGGTGCGAGCCCGTCCTGCCGACCGCGCTGACCACCCTTCCGGCCACCGACGCCGAGAAGGAGGTCTACGAGGGAATGCTCGTGCACCCCCAGGGGACCTACACGATCACCAACAACTACCAGCTGAACCAGTTCGGCCAGCTGGGCCTGGCGGTCGGTGACGAGCCGCTCTACACCGCCACCGACGTGGTGCGGCCGGGCGCGGAGGCCCTGGCCTACGAGGCGGAGAACCTGCGCCGCTACATCACCCTCGACGACGGCTCCTCGTGGAACTACATGACCAACGCCACGGCCAAGGAGACGCCGCTGCCCTACCTGTCCGCGGACGCCCCGCGGCGGACCGGCTCGCAGCTGAGCTTCACCGACCCGGTGATCCTGGACTACCGCTTCCAGTGGAACTTCCAGCCGGTCGCCCAGGTGGTCGGCGCGGACAGCCCGGTCATCCCGATCTCCTCGGAGAACGACCGGGAGTATGACGTGCCTCAGGTCGGCGGGAACCTCCAGATCGGCGCATTCAACGTGCTCAACTACTTCACCGACCTCGGCCAGGACGAGGAAGGCTGCGCCTTCTACGCCGACCGCGAGGGCAACCCGGTGACGACGAACTGGTGCGAGGTCCGGGGTGCGTGGACGACGGCGGCCTTTGAGGACCAGCAGGCCAAGATCGTCGCCGCCATCAACGGGATGGATGCCGATGTGCTCGCCCTGCAGGAGATCGAGGCGAACTCGGCGCTGTCCTACAAGGACCTGCCGCGCGACACCGCGATCGCTGACCTCGTGGACGCGCTGAATGCGGACGTCGGCGCGACGCGCTGGGCCTACGTGCCCTCGCCCGTGGGCCAGGTGCCGAGCAACGAGGACATCATCCGCACCGGTTTCATCTACAACCCGAACACGGTGCAGCTGCTCGGCTCCTCCCAGATCCTGCTCGATGACGCCTTCGCCAACGCCCGCTACCCGCTGGCGCAGAAGTTCAAGGCCCGGCAGACCGGCAACCCGTTCGTGGCGATCAACAACCACTACAAGTCCAAGGGCTCGGGTGAGGACGACGGCACCGGCCAGGGGCTGGCCAACCCCTCCCGCGAGGCGCAGTCACGGGCGCTGACCAGCTGGGTGAGCTCGAACTTCCGTGGTGACGCGGTCTTCCTGATGGGTGACTTCAACGCCTACGCCAAGGAGACCCCGATCCAGATCATCGAGGGCGCCGGCTTCACCAACCTGGCCAAGACCTACGAGCCGACCTCGACGACCTACCAGTTCTCCGGTCGGCTCGGCTCGCTGGACCACGTCTTCGCCAACGCCCACGCCCAGCGCCTGGTGACAGGGGCCGCGGTCTGGGACATCAACGGGGATGAATCGGTGGCCTTCGAGTACAGCCGCCGCAACTACAACATCACCGACTTCTACGCCCCCGACCAGTTCGCCAGCTCCGATCACGACCCGATCGTGGTCGGCCTCAACACCGGCAACCGGGGCCGCGGCAACAACTGAGGCACCGTAGCGGGCTCATCCCGCTCGATCGGGCCCCGTGGGCCGTCGTCTATGAGCTGCTGACGCTGGTCACCTACCCTCTCGTCGCGCACTACGGCACCAGCAAGGCACTCAAGGCCGCCCGCCTCTACCTGGGCTACAGCCTCGCTGGCGGGCTGGCGATGCTCGTCGGCATCGTCTGGCTGACCGCCCTGGTCGGACCGGTGGAGTTCGAGCCTGGCGGGGCGGAGGAGGTCATCGCCCTGGCCAGCAGCGACCCGGGCAGCGCGACCGCGATCCTGGTCCTGCTGCTGGCCGGGCTCGGTGTCAAGGCCGCCATCTTCCCGCTACACGGCTGGCTGCCGCGGGCGATGGTCGCCCCCGCTCCGGTCAGCGCCCTGCTGCACGCCGTCGCCGTCGTCAAAGCCGGTGTCTTCGGGATCGCCCGCGTCCTCGAGGACGTCTTCGGCCCCGTCGTCGCCGATGAGCTGGGCGTCCTCACCCCGCTTCTGGTTCTCACCTGCATCACGATCGTCTACGGCTCGGTCCGGGCGTTGGTCCAGGACGACCTGAAGAAGCGGTTGGCCTACTCCACCGTCAGCCAGGTCTCCTATGTCACGCTCGGCCTGGCCCTGGCCACGACCGCTGGCATCACCGGTGGCATCGTCCACCTGGTCCACCAGGGCTTGATGAAGATCACCCTCTTCTTCTGTGCCGGGCTGTTCGCCGAGACGCTCGGGGTGACCAGGGTCAGCCAGCTGCCCGGCATCGCCCGCCGGATGCCGCTCACGGCGGCCGCCTTCACGATCGGCGCCTTCGGGATGATCGGTCTGCCCCCGCTGGCCGGCTTCGTCTCCAAGTGGTGGCTGGGGCTGGGCGCGCTTGACTCCGAGCACCCCTGGGTGCTCGGAGTGCTGCTCACCAGCGCGCTGCTCAACGCGATCTACTTCCTCCCGGTCGTCTACTCGATGTGGTTCTCCGCGCCCACCGACGCCGTCCTGGAGGGTGAGTGCCGAGAGGGCGCCAGCACCGCCCACCAGGGGGTGCGCGAAGCCTCCGGACTGCTGCTCTACCCGGCCCTGGTCACGGCCACGCTCGCGGTGCTCGCCGGCGTGCTGGCGGCCGCTCCGTTGGCACCACTCGCCGTCGCGGAGGCCATCGCCGAAAGGGTGGGTAGTCGATGACCGCACTGCTCTGGAGCCTCGCCACCGGCCTGCCCCTGCTGCTCGCCGGCCTGCTGCTGTTCACCCGTCCGCCGGGTGATCGTGCCGCCGCGACCGGCCGCCCGGACCGACCCTCGGGCGTGCACCGCTGGTCGGTGCGCCTGGCGCAGCTCGCCCTCCTTCCCGCCCTGATCCTCACCCTGCTCCCACGGGACGAGCAGGGCACCGTCGCCGCCGTCGAGGCGCCCTGGCTCCTGCTCGGCACGACTCTCGGCCTGGACCCGGTCGGCCGCGCCCTCCTGCTCGTCGCGGTCGTCCTGTATGCCGCCGCCCTCACCGCAGTCAGCTGGCGGCACACCGAGCGCGCAGCCCAGCTCGAGGCTTTCCTGCTCGTCAGCTTCGTCGGCAACCTGGGGGTGTATGCCGCGACCGATGCGGTCACCTTCTACCTCGCCTTCGCGGTGATGAGCTTTGCGGCCGCCGGCCTGGTGCTCCACGAACGCACCCGTGAGGCGCACCGAGCCGGACGGGTCTACCTGGCCCTCACCGTGCTGAGCGAGACCGCCGTCCTCGGTGCGCTGCTGATGGTCGTCCACGCCGGTGGTCTGCACCTGGCCGACGCGCCCGCCGCGGTGGCGACCACACCGCATACGGGGCTCGTCGTCGCCCTGCTCCTGGTCGGCTTCGGGGTCAAGGCCGGCCTGATGCCCCTGCACGTCTGGCTGCCCCTCGCCCACCCGGCCGCTCCACCTGCCGCGAGCGCGGTGCTCTCCGGCGCGATGGTCAAGGCGGGGCTGGTGGGGTGGCTGCGTTTCCTGCCCCTCGGCGAGATCGCGCTGCCGACCTGGGGGGTGGCGCTCGTGGTGCTCGCCCTGGTCAGCGCCTTCGGCGCCGTCCTGCTCGGCATCGGCCAACGCGACCCCAAGGTGGTCATCGCCTACTCGACGGTGAGCCAGATGGGATACCTGTCGGCGATCGTCGGCGTCGCCCTCGCCCAGCCCGAGCTCGCGCCGGCCGCGATCGCCTCGGCCACCGTCTATGCCGTGCACCACGGGCTGGCCAAGGGTGCCCTCTTCCTCGGCTTCCCGGTCTGGAAGCACCACGGTCAGGGCTGGTCGCGTCGCCTGGTGATCGCCGGGCTCGTGGTCGCCGGGCTGGCGGTGGTCGGCGCCCCCTTCACCTCCGGGTCGCTCGGCAAGTACGCCACCAAGACCGCGGTGGAGGGCGTGGGCCTGCTCGGCATCGACCTGATCCAGCTGCTCCCCCTCGTCGCGACGGGGTCGACCGTGCTGCTCATCCGCTTCGCCTGGGTGCTGCGCCGCACCGAGCTGGACCCCCTCCCGGCCCGCTCCGACCCCGAGCTGCCTGCCTGGCTGATCGTGGTCGCCACCTCCGTCGCGCTGCCCTGGTGGATCACCGCCGCCTGGCTGCCGATCACCCAGGTGCCCGAGCTCGACCCGGTCACCCTCTGGGACGCCTCCTGGCCGATCCTGCTGGGCATCGCGCTCGGCGCCGTGGTCTGGTGGCAGGCCGAGACGGGGCGTCGGGACCGCCTGCAGGAGCGGGCGACCCAGATCCCGGCCGGGGACATTGTGGTGCTCGAGGAGCGGGTGCTCGCCCGGGCGACGCGCGCGACCGGTCGTGCCGGGGCGCACCTCGGCAACGGCCGTGACCGGGCGGTAGAGGCTGCCCGGACCGGCCTGTCCGATCTGCTGCGGCGGGCCGCGGGGCCCGTGTCGCACACCCTGGGGGCTCTGGGCTCCTACCGCGGCAGCGGCCTGCTCATCGTGGGGCTGATCGTCCTGCTCGTCCTCGTCCAGGAGGTGTGGTCATGACCTGGGTGCTCGCGATCCTCGCCCGCGGCGCCGGGCTGGCGCTGCTGTGGTGGGTGCTCACCGAGGGCCGCAGCGGGTATGCCGTGTATGGCGCCCTCGCGGTCCCGGTCGCGCTCGCCGTCTCGCTGTGGCTCGCCCCGCCGTCGTCCCCCGGCACCGCACAGGCCAGTAGGCGTGAAGCTGGCCCGGTCGGTCATCGTCTGGTCTCCGTGCCCCGGCTGATCGCCTGGTATGCCGTGCAGGTCACCGCGGGTGCGGTCGACGTGGCCCGCAGGCTGCTCCGGCGGCGGCCCGACGTCGCTCCTGTCGTCGTGGAGACGACGACTCGGCTGCCCGAGGGTCCGTGGCGCCAGCTGGCGGTCGCGATGTACGGCCTGATGCCCGGGTCGCTCGTCTGCGACACCGACGGCGGGCGGCTGCGCCTGCACACCCTCGCGGAGGAACTCGACCCCATCGGGGCCTGGCGCGAGCTGGAGGATCACCTGGCCCGCGCGGCCGGCCTGGAGTTGCCGGACTGAGCGAGCGGCTCGGCGTCAGGAACCGCCGAGCAGGAGCCCATCAGTCCTCGGCCTTCTCCTGCGCGCGCTTCCAGCGGATGCCGGCGTCGATGAAGTCGTCGAGGTCGCCGTCGAGCACGGCTGCGGTGGAGCCCACCTCGTGGCCGGTCCGCAGGTCCTTGACCATCTGGTAGGGGTGCAGGACGTAGGAGCGCATCTGGTCGCCCCAGCTGGCCTTGACGTCGCCGGCCATCTCCTTCTTCATCGCGTCCTCCTCCTGCTTGCGCTGCAGGAGCAGCCGGGACTGGAGGACGCGCAGGGCAGCAGCGCGGTTCTGGATCTGCGACTTCTCGTTCTGCATCGAGACCACGATGCCGGTCGGGATGTGCGTCATCCGGACCGCGGAGTCGGTGGTGTTGACCGACTGACCACCGGGGCCGCTGGAGCGGAAGACATCGATCTTCAGCTCGGTCTCCGGGATGTCGATCGAGTCGTCGCTCTCGATGAGCGGGATCACCTCGACGGCGGCGAAGCTGGTCTGGCGGCGGCCCTGGTTGTCGAACGGGCTGATCCGCACCAGGCGGTGGGTGCCGGCCTCGATCCCGAGGGTGCCGAAGGCATAGGGCGCCTTGACCTCGAAGGTCGCCGACTTCAACCCCGCCTCCTCGGCGTAGGAGGTGTCCAGCACCGCGGTCGGGTAGTCGTGCCGCTCGGCCCAGCGCAGATACATCCGCATCAGCATCTCGGCGAAGTCGGCGGCGTCGACACCACCCGCACCGGCGCGGATGGTCACCACAGCCTCGCGCTCGTCGTACTCCCCGTTGAGCAGGGTGCGCACCTCGAGCTGCTCGACGTCCTTCTTGAGCTTGGTGAGGTCGCGCTCGGCCTCCTGCAGCGTCTCGGCGTCGTTCTCTTCAACACCCAGCTCGACGAGCGCCTCCAGGTCATCAATCCGGGCATCCATCCCGGTGACCTTGTCGTGCTCAGCCTTGGCGCGGGACAGCGCGGAGGTCACCTTCTGGGCGTTGTCGACGTCATCCCACAGGTCCGGCTCGCTCGCCTGCTCCTCCAGCGCGGTGATGGTCCCCTGCAGCCGATCGAGGTCGGTGACCTCACGCACCGACGCCATCGTCGCGCGGAGCTGCTTGATCTCGGTCTCGAAGTCGACTGCCACGAGGGTCAAGCCTACGCCAGGCCGGCCGGAAACCCCCTCGCGCCGGTGCGGCACCCGGCATACGGTCCTCTCATGACCGATCCTCACCTGGATGACCAGGGCCGCCCCGAGCCCCCCTTCGCCGCCGACGAGGCGGGCACGCTGCTCGGCTTCCTCGACTTCCAGCGCGCGACCCTGGCGTGGAAGACGGAGGGACTCGACGACGAGGCTCTGCGGGCTTCGCTGACCGGCCACCCGTCCGGTATGTCGCTTGCTGGCCTGCTCAAGCACCTCGCCTACGTGGAGGACTACTGGTTCGCCGAGGTGGTGGGCGGCCAGGTGGACGTCGAGCCGTGGGCGTCGGTGGACTGGGAGGCCGACGGCGACTGGGACTGGCACTCCGCGCGGGAGGACACCGGGGAGGAGTTGCGCGCCCTGTGGGCGGCCTCCCTGGAGCGGTCGCGGGCGATCGTCGCGGGCCGACTGGACGACCTGGGCGCGACCTCGCCCGCGTGGGGCGGGCGGGAGCAGGTCTCGCTGCGGTGGGTGCTGACCCACATGATCGAGGAGTACGCCCGGCACAACGGGCACGCCGACCTGCTGCGCGAGCAGGTGGACGGGCAGACCGGCGAGTAGCCGAACCGTGGGGACTGTGCCTCAGCCGCTGGCGACCAACCCGCGGACTCCGGGCACGGCCTCCAGCAGGTAGCTGACCGCCTGGACCGCGGTCCAACCCTCAGGGTGGCGACCGATCAACTCGGTGGCGCCGGTGAGGTCCTGGCCCAGGGTGATCAGGGTGTCCTCGGCATAGCCGTCCTTGCGCTCCTGACCCAGGCCGATATTGGCCATCAGCCCGTTGCACAGACACTTGCGGCCCTCGGTCTCCTCCAGGGTGCCGCCCTTCTTGAGGTACATATGCACCGGCTCGGAGGCGCAGCGGTAGCCGACCTCACCGTCCTCCCGCTCGTAGGGCTGGCGCAGGTAGGACAGGTCGCACAGCCGCGGGCGGGCCTCGTAGACCTCGACCTGGCTGGCCGTGCCCTCCATGGTGGCCACCTTGAACGGGAAGCCGGTGGGGCTGGCCCGCGGGTCGTTGCGGACACTGAGCTCGCCGGTGCGCAGCTGCTCCAGCATCTGGGCACGGGGCTCATCGGCCAGGCCGGAGTCGAGGGAGAGCGCGAAGAGAGTGCCGACCTGGACACCGACAGCACCGGCGGCGATCGCCTCGGCGACCAGGTGCGGGGTGGAGTAGGCACCGGCCATCCAGAACGGCAGCCCGAGGGCGACCATCTTCTCCAGGTTGGCCTCGTCTCGATCGCCATAGACCGGCTCGCCCTGCTCATCGAGCTGCATCTTGCCGCGGGGCGGTGCCGAGTGGCCGCCCGCCGGCGGACGCTCGACCACGAAGCCGTCGGGACGGATCTCGGGGTCGCGGTGCAGGTAGGACGCGAGCTGATCGACCGAGACGATCGCCAGGAAGTCGGGGCGCACGAGCTGGGGCAGGTCGTCGCCGAGCAGGTCCACCGGGTCGACCTCGATGTAGCGGCGCAGCTTTCCACCGGCCACGTCGGCGCTGATCCGACCGACCTCACCGGCCGCGAGCGCGCGCAGCAGCGCGGGGATCTCGCGCGGGATGCCGGCGCCCATGAGCACGTAGTCGACCCCGGCCAGCATCGCGCCGAAGAGCGCGGTCGGGGTGGCCATCTGGACCTTCTCCAGGCAGTTGATGCCGACCGCTCCCCCGCCACCGTGCTGATCCAGCCCCTCGCGGGCGAGCCAGACCTCGGCGAAGTTGCCGACGACGCCCAACTCCTGCCCGGCGCGGGCGGTGCTCAGGGTCAGCTTGGGGATCGGCTTGTAGGGCGTGCCGGGCTCACGGCCGCCCTCGATGAAGTACTTGTCCAGCACGCGCTGCGCCATCTCCTGGCACGGGAAGTGCTCCAGTGCGCGGCGGTAGTGCCCGCCAGGGTCGCCGTCCTGCAGCACCCGCGAGATGACCGCGTCCATCGCTGTGCCGGAGACGACACCGAGATGACCTGAGCGGGAGACCTCCCGCGCCAGCCGCCACCCGGAGACCGCGACCCCCATGCCGCCCTGGATGACCGTGGGGCGGGGTCGTTCTCGCTCTCGCGGGCTCTGGGCATGGGTCAGCGGAGCGTGCGGGGGCAAGGTGGTGACTGCAGCCATACGGAGTGGGACACCTTCGGGATCGGGGAACCTACGAAAACGTAGGTTTCGGTCGCGTAGGTTACGGTATCGTAAGTATCGGACGCTGTCGCCCTGCGCCGCCCGATCGTGAGCGATCCCACGTTGCGCGTTTCCGCGCGTCGGCCTCAGGCTCGGTGCACCCGAACGCCTTCGTCGGTCACCTCGAAGCGCACCTGGGCGAGGTCCTCCACCACCAGGTCGGCCAGCGGCTCCAGCTCGTCGCGCGAACTCGTGGTGGTGACGGCCAGCGTCGCCGCCCCCGCTGCCCTCCCCGCCTTGAGCCCCGCTGGGGCGTCCTCGACCACCAGGCACTTCGCGGGGTCGACGCCGAGCTGCCGCGCACCGGCGAGATAGGGCTCGGGGTCCGGCTTGCCCTTGCCCCGCGGGATGTCGTCGGCGCTCACCACCACGGCAGGCGGGGTGACCCCGGCGGCCGCGAGCCGGCGAGCGGCCAGTTCGGCACCGGCGGAGGTGACGACGGCAGCCCGCCCGTCGAGGGCAGCGATCGCCTCGATGGCGCCGGGCAGGACCACGATGCCTTCCTGGTCCTCCAGCTCCAGCCGGTCGATGTGGGCGGTGGCGTCATCGACGTCCAGGTGCGGGGCGACCATCTGGACGATTCCGCGGCTGGGCACCCCGTGGAAGCCGACGAACCGTTCGTAGGGCACGTCGTAATGGTCGGCCCATGCCCTCCAGGTGCGGACGACGACGGCGCTGGAGTCGACCAGCGTGCCGTCGTTGTCGAACAGGACTGCCTCGAAGACCTCGGTGGTGATATCGCGCATGGCTCCATCCTCACGGATCCAGGTCGCTGCGGGCACTGGAGGTCACCGTGATGGTGACCCCGGACCCAAAGGCCGAGAGCAAGGGGCTGAGGATCGGCACCCGTGCGGTCCCGGTGACCACCACGGTGGCGGTGCGACCGTCGGGCGAACCGGTACCCGGGGCGATGGCCCAGCCCTGCAGGCGCTCCGGCAACGTCCGGCGAGCGAGGTGATCGGTGGCCGCTGCGCCGACCGTCTCGTCGGAGAGCAGCACTCCCCCGCCCAGCCCACCGGCATACGCCTGCTCCATGGCCAGCGCGTCGCTGGCGTCCAGAGCGGCCGCGTCCGCCGCATCGAGAAGGTGAATCCGGCTGAGCTGGATCGAGGTGACGCTCACGATGGAAAGCACGATCATCAGGACGATCGCGACCATTCCGATCATCAGGATGCTGATCTGTCCGCCCTCCGTGCTGCGCTCGGACTGCTGTCGCTCGGCCTGCCGCACCGCAAGACGCCGGATGAGGGCCCGTGGTGGACTCACCCTCCCTCCCGGAACTCGTCGACCGGTTCGACGTGCCGGGCACTCAGGGTGACTGCGGAGGGCACCGCATGGCGCGCGAAGTCTGGGATGAGTGGGAGCACGACAGTGACCGAACTCTCGACGACGACGTCGCTACCGGGAGTCAGGCACGGGTCCTGGGTGCAGGTGAGGACGAGCGAGCTCGCCTCCTGGTCCACGCCGTGGGCGTTGAGGACCAAGCCCGCCGCGGCGTGGGCGCGGAGGGGTGCATCCGCCAGATCCTGGGCCGTGACGAACCCTCGCCCCGCCTCCCGGGCCGCTGCAGAAGCTGCGTAGGCACCGGCCTGCACCGTGCCGAGCGTGGCCACCAGGTAGAAGAGTGGCACCACGAGCAGGACGAGGAGGAAGGCGGCTTCCACCGTCATGCTCCCCCGCTCCATCGATGTCATCACTGGTCCTCTGCGTAGGCCTGCCCGGTGACCGTCATCGCGTCCGCAGGTCCGAACGGCCCGACGACGGGCAGTCGGAGGCTGGCGCTGACCTCGACGATCTGGACACCACCCACGCTCGTGCGCGTCGCCGACACTGCGGCGGCGTCACCCCCCGGCAGGCTGGCGCTCAGCAGCTCGCGCGCCCTGGCTGCTCCCTGCTCGGGACCCAGATCTGCGCGGGCTCCGTGCCGGGCGCCCTCGACGACATGGGCCGTCGCCGTGTTGTGCAGGTGCAGCGCAAAGGCCAGCTGCATCGCCGCCAGCAGCACCAGACTCACGAGCCCGGCAAGCATGGCGAACTCCGAGACCGCCGCGCCGGAGTCACGATCACGGCACCAGGAGCGCGCTCGGCACCGCACTCCTGGGCAGGCTCCACGGCGGCCGTCAGCCGCCAACGCGGTTGACCGCGTCCGTGAACAACCCCGTCAGCAGCGGCTCCGCCACCAGCCAGAGTGCTGCGACCAGACCCGCGGTCATGATCGTGATCAGGACCCATCCGGGAACGTCGCCGCGCTCGGGCTGGCGCGCCCAGGCGCGGTAGCGCGCCGAGAGGCCGCCAGGGGTTCGTCGGCTGTGGGTCAGGGTGAATCGGCGCATCATCTCGTTCTCCTCAGTCAGATGTCGTCGTGACAGATGTGGTCGTTCGGTTCTGTTGCTTCGGGGTTGGTGGTTCGGTGTCGGTGGTTTGACGTCGACGGCGTGGGTCACAGGGCGATGCGAAGCATTCCCACCCCCGGAAAGACAGCGAACAGGACGGTGACCGGCAGGACCAGGAGCACGACCGGGACCATCATTCCGATCTCGCGCTTGCCACCTTCCTCGATCAAGGATTGGCGGGCAGCTTCCCTGGCATCAGCAGCCTGGGCGCGAAGGACGTCTCCGAGTGGAGTGCCGCGCTGCAGCGCGACGACGAGACCGTCCGCGAATCGGGTGATGGGGGCAAGCCCGGTGCGGGTGCTCAGCCCTTCGAGCGCCTCAGGCAGGGAGGCGCCGGTCCGGGCGTGGGCCAGGCACAGGTCGAGCTCGCTCGCCAACTCTCCCGACGACAGTCGCGAGACGCGATCAAGCGCCTGGACGGCGCCCTCGCCCGCCGTCACCGAGAGGGCGAGCAGCTCGGCCATGGCCGGAAACTCAGCCAGGATCAATCGCTCGCGTCGCTCCGCAGCGCGGCTCAGCAGCCAGTCCCGGCCGAGCACTCCCCCGAGGAAAGCGCAGGTGGCGACGATGCCGACCGCAGCCAGGCTCGCCCCCCGGGCCCACCACAGGAGGGACCCAAGTGAAGCCACGAGAACGGTGGCACCCAAGCCCCACAGCACCTGTTGGATCCGGAAACCCTCGACGTCGGCCGGCAGCCCGGCCCGTTGCAGCCTGGTCCGCACCGAGTCCGTGCCGCCGAGGACCCTGTCCAAGCGGTGGGCTGCTCGCCGGGCAAGCGGCCCCAGGATGTCGGAGGGCCGGTGGGTCCTGGGATCGTGCAGGTCCAGCAGCCGGCTGCGGCCAAGAGGCCGATCGAGGTAGGGCGCAATCCGGTCGTTCAGGTCGATGCGGCGCGCGCTCGGCACGCCTGCGAGCGCCATGATGATCCCGCCGGCCAACAGCGCTCCCAGCACTGCTCCCCACCAGTGCGCCGTGGTCATCGCAGCACCCGCCGTTCCTCCGGCAGCCGCCCGATCACGATCATCAGCCGGTAGGCCACGATCGTCAGCGCTCCCCCCACCATCAGGATCCCGACTCCGGTGGGTGTGCTGTAGGCGGTGAGCGTGCTCCCTCGAGTGGCCAGCATGGCCAGCACGGCCCACGGCGCGACCATGGCCAACCGGGCGGCGTTCACCGTCCACGACTGGCGCGCCTCAAGCTCTGCACGGGCACGTGCGTCCGCACGAAGGAAGGTGGACAGCGTCGACAGGACACGCCCTAGGTCGGTGCCGCCGACGTCGCGCGCCAGCCGCAGCGCTTCCACCAGCCGATCCGAGACCGGATCCGCGAGTCGATCCTTGAGGCGGTCGAGGGAGTCCGAGAAGCGGCCGGTCGCGCGATAGTCGTGCCCGAACTCGACAAACTGCGGACGCAGGCTCTCTGGCCCTCGGTCCCCCAACTGCACCAGCGCCTCCGGGAGTGCGAGCCCGGCGCGCACCGCGGAGTGAACGTGGTCGACCACCTCGGGCCACACGTCCCTCAGCCGAGTGCGACGCTTCCGGGCACGGGCGCGGATCACCGCCACCGGCGTCCAGGCGCCCATCACCGCGAAGCAGAGGCTGATCGGGAGGACCCTGGTGATCGCGAGGCCGAGGACCAGGACGATCGCCCCCAGCCCGGCGGACATCCCCAGCACGGTCCAGGGGCCGATGCTCTTCAGGCCCGCCAGGGTGATCTCGTCCGCCAGCCGCTCGATCATGCGGCGTCGACCCATCCGCGAGGGCGTGCTGCTTTCCCTGGGCCAGCACGACCACCAGATACAGGCCAGGCCTAACCCCAGAGTCAAGCCCCACAGCGCGCCCTCCATCAGCGGGCCCTCAACAGGTCCGCAACGTCATACCCGGCTCGAGCGAAGCGATCGACATGCGGCGGGAAGCCATCGGCACGGACAACCTGGTCCCCACCGGGCTCCCGCCGGTAGAGCTCGGCGATCTCCACCACGTCGCCCTCCACGCGACCTGGCAGCGCCACGATCTCGCGAACCCGTCGCGAGCCGTCGGCCTCCAGACCCAGGTGGACCACCACGTCCACAGACGACGCAACGGTCGGGACGACGAAACTGGCGGAGACATTGCTACCCGCCAGCAGCGGTAGCGTGCACATCTTGGTCACGGCCTCGCGGGCGCTGTTCGCGTGGAGGGTGCACATGCCAGGCAAGCCACTGTTGAGGGCGATCAGCAGGTCGAGTGATTCCGCCTGTCGGACCTCGCCGACGATGATGCGTCCAGGGCGCATCCGGAGGGCTTCCTTGACCAGGCGCCGCAGCGGGATCTCGCCCGTGCCCTCCAGGCTGGGCTGCCGGCACTGCATCGCGGCGACGTCGCGGAGGTTCACCTTGAGCTCGAAGACCTCTTCGCAGGTGACGACACGCTCGTGCGCCGGGATCGCCGCTGCCAGACAGTTGAGCAGGGTAGTTTTGCCCGCCTGCGTGCCACCCGCGACGAGGATGTTCAGGCCGCTCACGACGGCCGCTTCCAGGAAGCGCGCCGCGTCCGCGGGCAGGCTGCCCATCCGCACCAGATCGGCGAGGTCGTCGGCGGCCACCACGAACTTGCGGATATTCACGGCCCAGTGGCGACGGGTGATGTCAGGGATCACGACGTGCAGCCGGCTGCCGTCGGGCAGGGAGGCATCGACGAAGGGACTGCTCAGGTCGACCCGGCGCCCGGAGCTGCGCAGCATGCGCTCGACGAGGTCCTGGACCTGCTGCTCGGTCATGAAGGTCGGTGTCAGCTCCGGACGACCGTGTCGTGCGACGAAAACCTTGCCAGGCTCGTTGATCCACAACTCCTCAACGGTGGGATCGTCAAGATACGGCTGGAGCGGTCCGTAGCCGGCGACCGACTCCATCAGCACCCGCTGGGTCTCGTCTCGATCACGCAGAGGGCGGTGCTGACCAGAGAGTCCACGGTCTTCGTAGTCGTCGAGGACCTCACCGATCAGCGCCCGCACTGACAGCGCATCCTGGGCAGGGTCGAGGCGCCGTTGCCGAATCAGCTCACGGACGTCGTCCTCGATCAGCTGTAAGGCGGTTGCCTGCACGTTGTCGTCCCTCCCCAGGATCGGCACTGCTCCGGTTGCGGAGGTGCCACGCCACCCCATGGCAGCAAACCTGGACCCGACTGTAAAGAGTCTTGACCAAGTCCTGACCAAGTCAGAACCGAATCTGTGGACAACGCGGCCATCGGGCACCCCTTCAGGCCACGCTGTGGATAACCCAGGCACTGGCAGGACT
Organism: Ornithinimicrobium pulveris; assembly: GCF_050261105.1. GTDB lineage: Bacteria > Actinomycetota > Actinomycetes > Actinomycetales > Dermatophilaceae > Ornithinicoccus. The sequence goes on from NZ_CP189837.1 coordinate 2,275,875, forward strand.
AGCCCCCGCACGATGTTCGGGTGGAGATCATCGTGACCAGGTATGACGACCGACACCGCGACACCTACGTGGTGCAGGCGCCGGACGGTTCGCCGACCTCGCAGTTGGCCGCTCGGCTCGGGCTGGAAGGTGAGGGTCTAGCCATTCCATCGGGGAAGGTTCCCCTGCTGCACGGGCTGAACCTCGCCGAGCCCGCGACAGCGAGACCGTCACCAGGGGTGCGGGTCGCGATCGCCGCCGGGCCGGACGCCGGAGGGTCCGTGGTCCTCGAGCCCGGACGGACGGTCAGCGTGGGCCGGAGCCGGGCCTGCGAGCTGCAGATCGAGGACCCGAGCATCTCGCGCTGCCATCTGCGCCTACGGCTGGCGAGAGAAGCGATCGTCGTGGACGACCTCGCCTCCACCAATGGGCTCGTCATGAACCAGCAGCCGACCGCATCCACGCAACTGGCTGCGGAGTCGAATCTGCGGGTCGGCTCTTCCCGACTCGAGCTGCTGACCGAACCCGTTCCACCACTGGCCAGCACCGTCCGGTGCGGGAGACAGGTCGTCACCCCGTGGTCACGCCCGGTTCCAGACGTTGCCGCCGTCACCTTCACCCGACCCAGCCTCCCGGGCCGCCGGGCGGTGCGCTCGCCCAGTGCGCTGGCCTGGGTGCTGCCCTTGGTGATCGCCACCGCGGTGGCGCTCGTGCTCCGGATGCCCTGGATCATGCTCTTCGGACTGCTGGGTCCGGCCATGGTCCTCGGCCAGTACCTCGGCGACCGGAAAGCGGCGTTGAAAGAGCATCGGGCCGCGCTCCGCGAGCATCACCACAGAAGCGCCGAGATGGACGAGGCCATCCGGGTTGCCCTCCTGACCGAGTCGGCGCACCGCCGACGCCTCCATCCGGGGGTCGTCGGCGTGCTCAGATCGCTGCTACCAGAGCCCACGGTGGAGTTGTGGACCGTTGGGTCCGGCCCCGTCGAGGTGGTGGTCGGCGAGCACACCGCCTTGTCGAACGTCACCGTTGACGGACAACCACTCCCACTCGCGGAGGCACCTCTGCCGATGTCCCTGGACCAGCCCATCGCCATCATCGGCCGACCCCACCTCCGGGATGCCGCAGTACGGTCCTGGTTGCTCCAGGCGTGCACCAGACACCCACCGTCACGCTTCGGTGTTGCCATCGACTCCCGGGAGCCACCATCGGCGTGGGACGTGCTGGCCTGGCTACCGCACACCCACCCGGCCACGGCGCCGGAGGATCCGACATGCGAATACTCACTCCGGTGGGGCCAGGACCTCGTCCTGGTCGATGATCCGCGGGACGCCCCTCAGGAAGGCACCCGCATCCTGCTGCTCGACGCCCGCAACGGCCTGCTCCAGCACCCCGGCCAGCCAGATGTCCCGTTCGTCCCGACCCTGATGTCCCTGGAGGTAGCGCGATCCCTCGCTCGCAGGCTGGCCTCGCTCAGCGACGGCTCCACCACAGCGGCTGCGGAAGCGCCCACCCTCGGCCGGTTGACCACCTGGCCGCAGGACCCCGACCTCGTCACGTGGCACGAGGGGGCTGCCGACCTCCGAGTGCCTGTGGGCACCGATTCCGGGGGCTGCACGGCCTACCTCGACCTCCAACGGGACGGCCCCCATGCCCTCGTCGCGGGCACGACCGGATCAGGGAAGTCCGAACTCCTGCGCACCCTGATCACGAGTCTGGCGCTGCGGAACAGTCCCCGACAGCTCTGCCTGCTTCTCATCGACTACAAGGGTGGCGCCTCGCTGGCGGAGTGCGATCGGTTGCCCCACTCCAGCGGTCTTGTCACCGACCTTGACGCGCACCTGGGCGAACGCGTCCTCATCTCGCTCCGCGCCGAGCTCAAGCGTCGCGAACGGGTTCTGGCCGACGCGGGAGTCCGTGACCTGCGCGAGTACACCGGACCGGATCTTCCGCGCCTCGTCATCGTGGTGGACGAGTTTCGAGTGATCGCCGAGGAGATTCCGGACTTCCTGGACGGCATGGTGCGGCTCGCCGCCGTGGGCAGGAGCCTCGGGCTCCACCTCGTGCTGGCGACCCAGCGACCAGCCGGTGTCGTCAGCGCCGACCTGCGCGCCAACGTCAACCTGCGCATCGCTCTCCGGGTGAGGGACCAGGCCGACAGCCTCGACGTGATCGAGTGCACCGACGCTGCCCAGCTCCCCGAAGATCGGCCAGGGCTAGCTCTCATGCGCACCGGCTCCTCACCCATCCGCCGGATCCAGGTAGCCCCGGCTGCTCCCCAGCCCAGTGACCCGGCTCCGCACGCACGACCCGACGCTCGGTCCCGGTGGACGATCCGCCGGGCTCCTGATCTGTGGTCCGCCTGGGCGACCATCAACGCTCCTGAGCTCATCGCGCGCGGCGAGAGTGGTCTGGCCGATCTTCCTGAGATTCTCGGCGCGGCCGCCGAAGCCAGACATGAGTCCGCCAGGCCGGTCTGGGTTCCCGCGCTGCCCAACACCGTGACCCCGCGTGAGCTTGCGACCCACCCTCAGCAGAGTGCTTCGGCCTCGACCCATGACGCGTGGGCCCTCGCCGATCGCCCGGAGCGGCAGCGCACCGAGCTGCTGAGGTGGCAGGCCGCTTCCCACATCGCCATCGTGGGTGCCGCGGCGACGGGGCGGACCACGGCCGCTCAGGCCCTGGCTCGCTCCGCCTTGACCGCCGAAGGGTCCTGCTGGCTCTACCTTCTGGACCCTGGCGGGGGACTGGACGGATGGGCGACATGCTCACGCGTCAGGGCGAGAGTAGGGCCCGACCAACGAGCCCACGGGCTACGGGTGCTGGAGGTGATCAATGCAGAGATAGACCGGCGACGGGCCCAGTCGCATCGCGAACGCACCCCTGTCGTGGTGCTGCTCGACGGGTGGGACCGCTGGATCGAGGACTACGAAGGACTAGAGGGTGGACGGGGCATCGACCTGGCCCTGCGGATGCTGAGAGAAGGCGCTGGAGCCGACGTCTACTGCATCGTCACCGGCGACCGGTCCCTCCTGGTGGGTAAGCCGGCAGCGCACCTGCCCGACGTGTGGGCGCTGCACCTGCACGACCAGACCGATCTGCTGCTCGCCGGCCTGCGGCCGAACCAGATCCCCGTCGACCCACCCCCTGGCCGGCTCGTGCGTCCCCGAGACGGCGTGGTCGCCCAGGTTGTGCTGGACGACCAGACCGGGCACAGGGACGAGCACTGGCACACCCGATCGCCGCATGAGCAGGGCGCACCTCAAGCCGTCGCGGCTCTGCCTCTTGAGGTTTCCGGCTCGGGCTGGGCGGTCGGTGGGGACGACGCCGAGCAACTGCCTCCACCGCCCGGATCGTTGATCGTCCTCGGCCCACCGCGCTCAGGGGTGAGCACGGCCCTCCACCAGATCGCTGCGGCCACCACAGAGGGTTCCTCGTCACATGCTCGGGGATCCGCGCCGGCTCTTCAGGGCTCGTCCCCGAGCCTTCTCACAATGACGCCGGAACGCCTGCTCGCAGCAGAACTCCCGGACCTGCTCCAGCACCACACCGGCACGGTGATCGTCGACGACGTCCACCTCCTGGCCGGCACACCGGCCGACGAGCTGATCCTCTCTTGGGCGCGCACGACGGGGGGTCGGGTCCTGGCGGGTGGGGACCTGGACGCGTGCGCCAACCAGTTCCAGGGACTGGTGCCGTGGTTGACCCGCCAGCGCACCGGGGTTGTCCTGCAGCCATCCTCGCCTCAGGACGGGCTATGCCTGGGAGCGCGTCTGCCCGTGGGCGACAGCAAGGTCCCGGGTCGCGGCGTGCTGGTGGAACGCGGCCGGTGCACCCGAATCCAGGTGGTCAGGGACGACCCTCCAGCCGACCCATGAGGAAGGTCGAGCCGATCGCCGTCATGCCCCCGACGAGCACCAACGCGGCTACCCACCACGGGGCGAACTGGAAGAGCGCGATGCCCAGCGGCACCATCAGGAAGTTGAAGGCGATCGCCGGCGCCTGAGCTCGAGGGTGCCGCTCCAGGAGTCCCTTGGCGGTGTAGGACAAACCGATCACGAAGACGACCATCGTGACGACAGACATCACGATGATCATCGGGTCGGTGCCTTCGCCGATCGCCAGCTCATAGAGATAGAAGACGGCGAACCCGGCGATGACCAGCGCCTGCAAGGCGACCACGGTGGCGGCCACCCGGCCGGCCAGCAGTTCGCTCGGGGTGGGGTCGATCGTCGCGTTACGGCGCGGCTCCTGCTCCTCGCTCACGCGCCCACCCCCGCGGCCCGATCGACACGCCCGGCACCGTCAGCCGCCTGCGCTCGGCCTGCCCGCCCTGCCAGTCGCTGACGCAATCCCTCGCGGACGTGCGGCCACTCGGCGTCCAAGATCGAGTACACCGCCGTGTCCCGCACGCTGCCATCCGGCATCACCATGTGCTTGCGGAGGACACCGTCCAAACGTGCCCCGAGCCGCTCGATCGCGGCGCGGGACTGGGCGTTCTGGCTGTGGGTGCGCAGCTCCACCGCCTGGCACCCCAACGCCTCGAAGGCATGTCCCAGCAGCAGCAACTTCGCCTCGGCGTTGACCCCGGTCCCCTGCGCCGACGCGGCCAACCACGTCGACCCGATCTCCAGGCGCCTGTTCGGCTCGTCGATGTTCATGTATGTCGTCATCCCAGCGATCTGTCCGTCACCCGCGCTGCACACCACGAAGGGCAGCATCTTCCCCGCCGCATGCAGCTCGAGGCGGCGCTCGATCTCGGCCGCCATCCGCCCCGGCTCCGGCACGGTGGTGACGCGGGATTCCCACAGCCGACCATCCGCGGCCGCCGCCTCAGCCCCCTCGACGTCCCGCAGCTCCAGCACACGCAGGGTGACGAGGTCACCCGCCAGACTGACCGGCTCGGCATAGGACATGCCGCTCATCCTAAAGAGAGGCCGCGGGTGTGGAAGCGGTGGGCGCGAGCGCACGCGGAGCAGGATCGCACGACTCAGCGAGTGGACCTACAGTGTGCGGATGCGCGACCTAGCCGCAGGGGCAGCCAAGCGCATCGTCCTCGAGGTCCTCGGGTGGACGGTGCTCGCTGTCGGCATCGTCGCGCTCTTTCTGCCCGGCCCCGGGCTGCTGCTGACGTTCTGCGGGTTGGCGATCTTGTCGACGCAGTATCTCTGGGCGCGCAACCTCATGGCGCCGGTGCGGATCAAGGCGCTGCGCGGCGCCGCCGAGGGCGTCCAGACGCCGTTGCGGATTGTGCTGTCCGCCTGCGCCGCGCTGACGATGACGGCGACCGGGATCTTCTGGCTGCTCGACCCGCCCACCCCGACCTGGTGGCCGCTGCGTGATGCCTGGTGGCTGTTCGGCGGTCCGGCGGTCGGCTGGACTCTGGTGGGTTCCAGCCTGATCGCGCTGGGGCTGCTGGTGTACTCGGTCCGCCGGTTCTACGGGCGACCTGACGCGGTCGCCGAGGTGGACCGGCTGGAGGAGGCGCACCGGGCCGAGGTGGCGGCCCGGCGGGCCGAGCGCGTCTAGGGATGGCTCGCGAGGTCGCTGAGCAGCGTCTCCAGCTGCCGCGGGTGCGTCAGGCGCAGGACCGGTATGCCGTGGGGCTGGCTCTGCGCGGCCCGGATCCGGTCGGTCTTCTTGCGGTAGGAGCGGAAGTGCCAGATCAGGATCGAGTCCTTCGAGAAGATCTGGCGGGCGTTCTCGATATTGCCGTTGCAGATGGGGGTCCGGTCCACCCAGCGGTGAGCGGTCCGCCGGATGAGCCGGGCGAGGCTGAGCCAGCGGGGGTAGTCCAACGCCACCATGACCTGCGCTCTGGGAAGCACCACGTCCGACCAGTGGCCGTAGGCCGAGTCCAGCACCCAGGCCGGCTGCGCGGCGAGCGCGGTCGCCAGCTCGCGTTGCTCGGCACGGTCCCGCTCCTGCCACCCAGGCAGCCACCCGATCTCGTCATCGACCAGGTGGACGGGTAACCCCAGCACCTTCCCGGCGCGGGTCGCCGCGGTGGACTTGCCAGACCCGGTGACGCCGTAGAACAGGATGCGCTGCGCCCCTCGGACGTCTGTGATGGTGGCGCGTGGCATCCCGCCATCATGCCTGCCCTAGGCCCCCCAAGTAGGGCCCTGAGGCCCACGTCCTGAGCGAAATCCGCTCCTAGCGTGGCTCAAACGGGTTCACGAAGGGACGTCATGCGGGTGCGGGAACGGGGAGCGAGCACGCTCGAATATCTGGGCGTGGTCATCGTGGCCGTGCTTCTCATCGGCGGTCTGCTGGTGGGCGCTGGTGGCTGGGGGACACAGGTCAGGGATGCGATGGATCGCGCGATCTGCCGCGTCACTTCTGAGATGGGCGGGGACTGCGGCGGACCCGGGGGTTCTGGTCAGCCGATCTCCTTCGCGCCTCGGGAGTGCACCGTCTCCACGAGCAGTGAGACGCACGAGGGCGGGGTCAACATCGTTTTCGTCGATCTCGGTGGTGGGCGGACCGGCAGCGTCCAGGAGATCCAGCTCGCCGACGGGACCACGCGGTTCGAAGTCGCGATCAGCGGCGAGGTCGAGGGCGGCGTCAGCGTCAACCCGAACATCCGCACCGGCCCTGAGGGGCAACCCGGCGTCGGCGCCGGGATCGAGGCTGGCATCAGCGGCAGCCGCGGCACGACCGCGACCTACCACGCGGCCACCCTCGAGGAGGCCCAGGCCTTGCTGGACAGCCGCGGCGACGGCGGTCAGTTGTTGTCCGAGTCGGTCACCTGGGGCGGCGAGGTCACGTTCTCCGCCGACGCTGGCCTGGCCATCCCGGTGGGCAGCGTCGATGTTGACGGGGTCGGGGCCAACTTTGACTTCGCCGGTGGGCACAGCTACGAGACGATCACGCACGCCGACGGTACGACGACCACGCTGACCACCATTGCGGGCGAGGTCGGCGGCGGCATCGACAGCTTGTCCGGCGGTGCAGAGCTGGGCGGCGAGCGCGGGGGCGCGGTCGCGATCACCCGCGACGCGAACGGCCAGATCACCCAGATCCAGCTTGTGCAGACCGGTCAGTTCGGTGGCTCTGGCCACCTGGGCGGCAGCGGCTCGCACAGCAATGGTGTGGGCGTGGGGGGCGATGCCTCCTTTGGCGGCGACTCGGTCACGATCACCACCACGACACTCCAGGTCACCGACGACAACCGCGCCACGGTCGAGGCCTGGATGGGCAGCGCCGACATGAACTACGCCGGCATCGGCAAGCCGTGGGACGTGATGTGGGGCGGCCCGGCCGACACTGCATCGAACGATCCCTTTCAGAACCTTCTGCACCAGGAGGCCGAGATCCTGCAGGTCCAGATGGACACCACGACCGCCGAGCAGACCGTAGGCGGCCAGTGGAGCTTTGGCCCCGCCAACATGTTCCGGCTGGGTGGCGAGTACGTCCACACCACCGTCAACGGTGAGCTCGTCGCGGCGGAGTACTTCGACGCCCCCTCCGCAGGGCAGCGTCCCCGGGTGGTGGCCGACGTCTGCCACCGCTGACGGCGGCCCTCATCCCCCCGCGAGCTCGCGAGGGTCGGTGACCACGCGCTCACCGAGCGTCAACGAGAAGCCCTCGACCGGTGAGACACCAGTCGGCGCACGCTCCAGCCAGGCCGCCAACCCGGTCGCGTCGATCTCCGACAACGCCTCGGCCGCTCGCTCGGGAGAAGCGTTCCGCACCGTGCACTCGAGTCCACCGGCACTGGCGGTGCAGTCCAAGGCCGACCCGGGTTCAGCGCGCGTGAGCGCGTCCACCGAGCTCAGCCACCACGTCGTGATCCGGGCATCCGGCTGGGCCAGCCGGACGTTGAGCTCGGACTCCTGTCCCTCAACCCGCCAGGTCGAGGTGTGAAACAGGATCGTGGACAGCGCCTGGGCCGTCGGCTCAGGATCACCGAGCACCTCGGGAGCGAGGACCAAGGTCGAGTCGATGGGCCGCCCCGCCCTGGGCGAGACACCGCTGCCCGGTGAGGTGGACTCCCAGTGGACGTCGACGACACCGGGGACCTCATCGATCTGTTCTGCGAAAGTGCGCAGGCCGCTCGGAGACCGCATGTCCCGCACGATGCCGGTCACGAAGATCACGACTCCGACCATGATCGCCACCAGCAGCACGACGAAGAGCACTCCCATCCTGCCCCGGACCCCCCGCACACTCATCGGCGCGACGCTCAGTCGAGGACCGCACAGGGCGGCGCCGTCGACTCGCGCTGCGGTGGGGCCCCGATGGTGGGTATGCCGAGGCTCACCGCGGGCTTCTTCGTCGCCCCCGGGGTCGCGCCCTCCTGGAGCGCCGCCCAGGCGTCGCCACCGCGGGTGCGGCGCACGGCATACGCGCCACCTTGGACACCGGAGTCGGCGATGAGGTGGTGGGGGGCGCCATACGTGACCTCGACCGTGACCGCGTCGCCCGGCCGGGGCCGGTCGGCACCCTCCGGCACGGCGAAGTGCACCAGCCGGTTGTCGCGGGCGCGGCCGGACAGCCGCTCGGTCTCGGCGTCCTTGCGCCCCTCGCCCGGCGCGACGAGCACCTCGACCTCCCGACCCTCCAGCTCGCGGTTGCCGGCCCAGGAGACCTCCTCCTGCACCTCGATGAGCCGATCGAAACGGTCCTGGACGACCTCCTTGGGCACCTGCCCGTCCATCTCGGCCGCGGGGGTGCCGGGGCGGATCGAGTACTGGAAGGTGAACGCGCTGGAGAAGCGGCTGGCGCGGACGACGTCGAGTGTGCCCTGGAAGTCCTCCTCGGTCTCCCCCGGGAAGCCGACGATGATGTCGGTCGTGATCGCGGCGTCGGGTATCTGCTCGCGGACCCGGTCCAGGATCCCGAGGAACTTCTCGCTGCGGTAGGAGCGGCGCATCGACTTCAGAATGCGGTCCGAGCCGGACTGCAGAGGCATGTGCAGGCTCGGCATCACGTTGTGCGTCTCCGCCATGGCGGTGATGACGTCGTCGGTGAACGCCGCGGGGTGCGGGCTGGTGAACCGGACCCGCTCCAGGCCCTCGACCTCCCCGCAGGCGCGCAGCAGCTTGCCGAAGGCGAGGCGGTCGCCGAACTCGACGCCGTAGGTGTTCACGTTCTGGCCGAGCAGGGTGATCTCCACGACGCCCTGGGCGACGAGCGCCTCGATCTCGGCGAGGATCTCACCGGGACGCCGGTCCTTCTCCTTGCCGCGCAGCGCCGGGACGATGCAGAAGGTGCAGGTGTTGTTGCAGCCGACCGAGATCGACACCCAGCCGCTGTATGCCGAATCCCGCCGGGTGGGCAGGGTGCTGGGGAAGGTCTCCAGGGCCTCGAGGATCTCGACCTCGGCGCGCTTGTTGTGCCGCGCCCGGTCGAGCAGAGCAGGCAGCGAGCCGACGTTGTGGGTGCCGAAGACGACGTCCACCCACGGAGCGCGCTCGACGATGGTGGAGCGGTCCTTCTGGGCCAGGCAGCCACCGACCGCGATCTGCAGGTCCGGGTTCGCGAGCTTGGCAGGGCGCAGCTGACCGAGGTTGCCGTAGAGCTTGTTGGCGGCGTTCTCACGGACCGCGCAGGTGTTGAAGACGACGACGTCGGCGACCTCCGGCCGGTCACCGGCGGGCAGCGAGGTCAGGTCGACATAGCCAGCGGTCTCGAGGAGGCCCGCCAGGCGCTCGGAGTCGTGCACGTTCATCTGGCACCCGTGGGTGCGCACGTCATAGGTCTTGGTGATCATCGCGCGTTCCAGGATACGGCGTGGGGCGCGTGCGGCCGCATCACGCGAGGGGGCCATACCCTCAGTCGCTCAGGCGAGGAGGCTGACGAGTCCGCGGATGAGGGCCACCACTCCCCCGGCGGTGGCCACCACGATGGCCACCGTGCGCGCCGTGCTCAGGTCGACACGTCGGGCAAGGACCGTGCCGAGGGCGATGCCGAGCGGCACACCGGCGACGGCGACCACCCAGCCCCACCACGGCACCACACCGGGAGCAGGGGTGGCCCCGGCGATCGCCTTGGTCAGGATCGAGGCGAGGTTGGCGAGCAGGAAGACGGGCTGCAGGGTGGCCGCCATCGAGCGCTGATCCCAGCGGGAAGCAACGGCGTAGACGGTCATCGCCGGAGCAGCGACCCCAGCGGTGGTGTTCATGAAGCCCGCCACCGCTCCGGACGTCACCGCCGGAAGTCTGCCCGTCACATTGAGGTGACGCTGCAGACCTAGCGCTGCCGCGATCGCGATGAGGACACTGGCCCCGAGGACCACGTCGAGCACACCGGTGTCGACCACCCGGACGACCCACGCTCCGACCGCTGAGCCCACGATCAGCAGGGGCGCAACCCCGGCGAACCGGTGCCAGTCGATGTCCGCTCGCAGGATGATCATCAGCGCCACCGCCGCCGTCGCTGCGGCGACATTGCTCATCGTCACGCCCGCCAGCGGTCCCAGCACGATCGAGAGCAGCGGGGCTGCCACCAGCCCCAGACCCATCCCGGCGACCCGTTGGAGCGCGGTGCCGAGCAGCACCGCCACGACCACGACCACCGCGACCCCGACGCTCACGGGTCCCACCTTCGCACGTGGCCGGGGTCACGCCCGCCGGACCGCCGCTGGCCTCCCGCGCGGACTAGAGTGAAAGGCATCATCCCCGTCAGCGAAGGAGCGACGACGATGTCCGAAGATCGCGACATGATCAGCGACGGCCTCGGGGTGTACAGCGTGGACGAGGAGGATCAGCTCGATCCTTCCGACACCCTGGACGAGGACTCCCGGGACCCGCTGGACCGCGGCTATCGGGTGGGCGACCAGTACCGCTGGTCCTCCGCCTACTCCGATGGCGCCGAGACGATTGACCAGCGCCTGCGGCAGGAGGTGCGTGACCCCTACGCCGCCTACGACGATGCGGCAGCGGCGCAGGAGCACCCGGGCCGGATCATTGCCCCTGACGAGGGTCGCTATCCCGACCGCGAGGCCAGGTTGGTCGCTCGCGAGGGGCAGGCCACCAGTTGGGATTCACCGGAGGAGTCGGCGATGCACTACGTCGACGAGTCCGAGCTCACCGACAGCTGACCTGAGCCGGCGCAGTCAGTCCCGCAGATGCTCAGGCAGCTCGTCCAGGGCCTCGCGCACCACCTGGTAGGCAACTCCTGGCCCGTAGCCCTTCCTGGCCAGGAAGGCGGCCAGCCGCCGGGTCTGCACGTCCCGATCCAGGCCCCGCATGGTCCGTAGCCGACGCGCCACGAGCGCTCTCGCCTGCTCCTTCTCGTGCTCGGGGTCGATCTCCTCCAGGGCTGCATCCACGACCTCGTCGGACAGTCCCTTGGCGCGCAGCTCGTGCCGCAGCGCACCGGCGGCCAGGCCCTTGGTCTCCTGCTTGGAGCGGACGAACATCTCGGCATAGGCCTCGTCGTCCACCAAGCCAACCTCGCCCATCCGATCCAGCACCCGGGCTGCCACCTGCGGCTCACACCCGCGGTCGCGCAACCTGTCCTCGAGTTGTCGCCGGGTCCGGGGACCCATCGCCAGTTGACGCAGCACGATCTTGCGGGCGATCGCGTGCGGGTCGGGCTCGCTCTGCTCGGGTGCGGCCGGCCGGAGCCCGGAGGCGCTGGCGGCGGACTCAGCCGCCGCCAACGCCTCGCGGGCTGCTAAGAGCCGGTCGCCCCCGCGGGGGTCGGGGTCCATCAGAAGTCGACCGGGACCTCACCAGTGACCGGGTCCACCCCGGCCGGGAGGTCGTCAGCAGCCTCGGGACGCACGCCGATGCCCAGCTTGCTCTTGATCTTGTGGTCGATCTCGTCGGCCAGGTCCGGGTTGTCCTTGAGGAACTGGCGGGCGTTCTCTTTGCCCTGACCCATCTGGTCGCCCTCGTAGGTGTACCACGCTCCCGACTTGCGCACGAAGCCATGCTCCACGCCCATGTCGATCAGGCCACCTTCTCGGGAGATGCCCTGGCCGTAGAGGATGTCGAACTCGGCCTGCTTGAACGGCGGGGAGACCTTGTTCTTGACGATCTTGGCGCGGGTCCGGTTGCCGACCGCGTCGGTGCCATCCTTGAGCGTCTCGATCCGGCGCACGTCGATGCGCACCGAGGCGTAGAACTTCAGCGCCTTGCCACCGGTGGTGGTCTCGGGCGAGCCGAACATCACGCCGATCTTCTCGCGCAGCTGGTTGATGAAGATCGCGGTCGTGCCGGTGCTGCTGAGCGCACCGGTGATCTTGCGCAGCGCCTGGCTCATCAACCGGGCCTGCAGACCCACGTGGCTGTCGCCCATCTCGCCCTCGATCTCCGCCCGCGGCACCAGGGCCGCGACCGAGTCGATGACGATGATGTCCAGAGCGCCGGAGCGGATCAGCATGTCGGCGATCTCCAGCGCCTGCTCACCGGTGTCCGGCTGGCTGACCAGCAGGGCGTCGGTGTCGACGCCGAGCTTCTTGGCGTACTCCGGGTCGAGCGCGTGCTCGGCGTCGATGAAGGCGGCGATCCCGCCGTTCTTCTGCGCGTTGGCCACCGCGTGCAGGGCGACAGTGGTCTTACCGCTGCTCTCCGGGCCGTAGATCTCCACCACGCGGCCGCGCGGCAGGCCGCCGACCCCGAGCGCCACGTCCAGGGCGATCGCCCCGGTGGGGATGATCTGGATGGGCGGCCGGTTCTCATCGCCCAGGCGCATCACGGAGCCCTTGCCGTGCTGCTTCTCGATCTGGGCCATCACCGTGTCCAGGGCCCGCTGGCGGTCGTTGTTGCCACCGGCTCCGTTCGTGCCCGCATTCATGCCTGCGGTCCTGCTCGGCGTTGCTGACTTCGTCGCCATGTCCTGCTCCTTCATCGCTCTCGTGGTGGGGCGCGCCTACCTTCGACCGTGTCCCGATCAGACGCTAGGTGCCACCACCGACAGACCCGACCCCACGCAGACAGACTGTGGATCCCGGGCGCCGACCACGGCACCATGTGGACAACCGTAATCGAAAACGTGTACGAGATCCGGCACGACTCCCCCGGCGTGTCGCCGAGGCCCATCGCCCGCCCCGTAGACTCCACCCAATCCCCCGGGGACCGGACGCCGCCGTCCAACCTGCACCCACGTCATACCACCAGGAAAACCATGGCCCTGCTCGTGATGAAGTTCGGCGGCTCGTCCGTCGCTGACGCCGAGGCGATGCAACGCGTCGCCCAGCGCGTCGTCGCCGCGCACCGCGCCGGCAACCAGATCGCCGTCGTCGTGTCCGCCATGGGCGACACCACCGACGACCTGCTGGATCTGGCCGACCAGATCTCCCTCGGGACCGCTCCCGAGCGCGAGATGGACATGCTGCTGTCGGCCGGCGAGCGCATCTCGATGGCGCTGCTGGCGATGGCCATCCAGGGCCAAGGAGTGGCGGCGAAGAGTTTCACCGGCGCCATGGCCGGGATGCGGACCGACACCGCCCACGGCCGAGCGCGCCTGCTCGAGGTCCAGCCGGCTCGCGTCCGGCAGACGCTCGACGACGGCGCTGTCGCCATCGTCGCGGGCTTCCAGGGCATCTCCACCGACGACGACATCACCACCCTGGGCCGTGGCGGCTCGGACACCACCGCGGTCGCCCTGGCCGCCGCGCTCGACGCCGACGTCTGCGAGATCTACACCGACGTCGACGGCCTCTACACCGCGGACCCCCGCATCGTCCCCGCCGCTCGCCGCGTCACCCGCCTGACCATCGAGGAGACTCTCGAGATGGCGGCGCACGGCGCCAAGATCCTGCACCTGCGCGCGGTCGAGTACGCCCGCCGCTTCTCCGTCCCCCTCCACGTGCGCAGCTCCTTCTCGGACAAGGAGGGCACCTGGATCATCGTTGGCCGACCCCTTACGGAGGACACCATGGAAGAGCCGCTCATCTCCGGTATCGCCCACGACCGCACCCTCGGCAAGGTCACCGCCGTCGGCATCCCGGACCGTCCGGGCGCCGCCGCGGCGGTGGTCCAGGCCGTGGCACGAGCCGGGGTCTCGATCGACATGATCGTGCAGAACGTGTCGACCTCCCAGGCGGACACCTCCGACCTGTCTTTCACGCTCCCCGAGGTCGACGGGCAGACCGCGGTCTCGGCCGTGCGGGAGCTGCAGGAGAGCATGGGCTTCCAGGACGTCCTCTACACCAGCCACGTCGGCAAGCTGTCGCTCGTTGGCGCCGGTATGCGGTCCAACCCCTCGGTTGCCGGTGACCTGTTCTCCGCCCTGGCCGACGCTGGCGTCAACATCGAGATGATCAGCACCTCCGAGATCCGGATCTCGGTGATCTGCGACCAGGCTGATCTGGATCGCGCCGTGCGTGCGGTGCACACCGCCTTCGAGCTGGACGCCGAGGAAGAAGCCGTGGTCTACGGCGGGACGGGGCGGTGACCGGTATGCCGCAGCACGACCGACACCTGCACGTCGCCCTCGTCGGTGCCACCGGCCAGGTGGGCTCGGTGATGCGCCGACTGCTCAGCGAACGCGCCTTCCCGATCGCCTCCGTCCGCTACCTCGCCTCCGCCCGCTCAGCCGGCAGCGAGTTGCCGTGGGACGGCTCGACCAACGGTATCGACGGGTATGACGCGCCTCGCCAGATCGTGGTCGAGGACGTCGCCACAGCCGACCTTTCCGGCGTGGACGTCGCGCTCTTCTCCGCCGGCGGCAGCGCCTCCCGGGAGCATGCGCCCCGCTTCGCCGAGGCCGGTGTGATCGTGGTCGACAACTCTTCGGCCTGGCGGATGGACGAGGAGATCCCGCTGGTGGTCAGTGAGGTCAATCCCGACGACCTGGAGCTGGCCACCCGCGAGGGCGGCCGCCGGATCGTGGCGAACCCGAACTGCACCACGATGGCCGCGATGCCCGTCTTGCGTCCGCTGCACGCGGAGGCCGGACTGGAGCGCCTGCGGGTCGCGACCTACCAGGCTGTGTCCGGCTCGGGCCTGGCCGGCGTGAGCGAACTGGGCGACCAGGTCCGCGCCGCCCTGACCGGCGACATCCCCGTCGAAGCCCTCACCCACTCCGGTGACGCGGTGGAGCTGCCCCAGCCTGCGACATACGTGGACTCCATCGCCTTCAACGTGCTGCCGCTAGCCGGTGACCTCGTCGAGGATGGCGAGACCTCCGAGGAGGTCAAGCTGCGCAACGAGTCGCGCAAGATCCTCGGGATCCCCGAGCTCGCCGTCTCCGGGACCTGCGTGCGGGTGCCGGTGTTCACCGGCCACAGCCTGGCGATCCACGCCGAGTTCGGCGCTCCGATCAGTCCGGAGCGGGCCACCGAGTTGCTGCGTCAGGCTCCCGGCGTCGAACTGGCCGACGTGCCGACCCCGCTCGCCGCGGCCGGATCCGATCCGTCCTTCGTGGGCCGGATCCGCACCGATCAGTCGGTGCCGGGGGGTCGTGGCCTGGTGCTCTTCGTGAGCAACGACAACCTGCGCAAGGGAGCGGCACTGAACGCGGTCCAGATCGCCGAGGTGCTGCTGGAGCGCGGCCTGGTCTGAGCCGCTCAGGCTGACCGCCCGTCATCGACCGTCATCCGCTTCGGCGTCGGCTGGGGCCTGGGCCTGGGCCTGGGCCTCGGCGCCACTTTCGTGTCTACGCGCGCGCCTCGCCGGTCATTCGCCTGCGCTTCTCCTGAGACATCCCGGGAGGTCTCGTCCTGAGTTTGTCCACATCCCCGTGGGTGGGGTGCTCTCGGGGATCTTGGTTGTGGACAACTGTCGGGTATGTCGGAGGTGTGTTCTAGGGTGGGTGGTAGTTCAGGAAGAGGGGCTTTCTGGATAGTCCCGGTCTAGTGGAGGGAAGCGGGGTGAGGTGGGGATGGCGACGCAGCCAGAGCGTGACGAGCCTTCGCGTGACGAGCCTGCGCGGGATGCGCGTGAGCGTGAGCGTGATGCGGTCGAGCGGGAGCGGGCGGACTGGGATGAAGTACTTGGCTTCCTCCCAGCGGCCACCGACGAACCTGCCACGCCTGCTGTTCCGGAGGCCGATGACCCTCCCGGTCCTGGTACGACCGGTGAGCCAGGTGAGGACGCCACCGCCAGCCTGGGGGTGGTCCAGGCAGCGACCCGGGCGTTGGAGGCCCTGGGTTTGGATGCGGGGTCTGCGGCTAGGTGGGTGGGGGCGATCTCGGCGCAGGTCGCTGCTGATGGGACCGAGGCCGTGGGGGTGCCGGTGCCGGCCACCGCTGGGGAGGTGTTGGACGGGATGGCAGCGATGCGGCATGCGCAGTGCGAGCTGGAGGCCGCGTTGCTGGTCGCTACCCAGGACCTGGTCATGGCCGCGGGCAGCACCCTGCTGGGCCGACGCGGGGTGGATGACCCGCGAGCGTTGTCCAAGAGCGCGCACCAGTCCTGGCGGGCAGAGACCAAGGCTGCTGTGGCTGGAGAGGTGAGCGTGCTGTCCGGGATCGGTATCTGGCAAGCCCGCCAACAGGTCGCCCTGGCCACCGTGCCCGGCACGATCCGTTCCCACCTGCTCGGTGCGCTACGCCGAGGCGAGATCGTCCGACAACAGGCCATCACTTTCCAGGCCCAGACCCGGGCCCTCCCCGTAGACCAGACAGCACGGGTGTCGCTGGTGATGTTCGGCACCGACAAAGACGTCGCCGCTGTTGAACGTCTGGACCCCGACGGTGAACTCGTGCCCGGCAAGCCCTGGTATCACAGCGAGTTCAAAGCCGCTCTGGCACGCGAGATCACCCGCGCCAGTACCCAGGACGAAGACCAGACACAGCGGGTCAGGGACGCCGCCCACGCGGCCCGCGACGCCCGCCTCGATATCGGGGAGGAGGGCGTGGCGAACCTGCTGGCCCAGTTCGGGACCGTCACCGGGATCGCGGTCATCACCCGCATCGATGACATGGCCCGCCGCGCCCGCAAAGGCGGCGACCCCCGCACCCTGGCCCAACTCCGCTCCGACATCACCGCCATCCTCCTCATCCACGGCACCCTCACCCTGCCCGGCGAACCCACACCCCACAACACCTGCAACCAGACCAGCCAGGACAGCCGCTGCGGTCAGGACGGCCAGGACGGCCAGTGCGGTCAGAGCGCTCAGAGCGGCGATGGTGATGACAGTGTTGGGGCCGGGGCCGGGGCCGGGTGCGGGTGCTCCTGCCAGGCCGGGGGCCAGGAGAGTCTGTTTGATGAGGTGATCACTCCCGAAGACGCCCAGGCCCTGCGCGCGATCATCAACGCGACCCCGGCCGGCAAGGTCGAGCTCCTCATCCCCTGGGACAGCCTCATCGGAGCCGTCTGCCCACACTGCACCACCCCCGTGGGACACCCACCGTCCACCCCACACGGACACGACGAGACGGACCCTGCGGAACACTCTGCCTGCGATGCTCAGGAGGACTCTGCCTCGGGTCCTGGGGAGGGCTCTGCCTCAGCTGCTCAGAAGGGCTCTGTCGCCGGTCCTGGGGAGGGCTCTGCCTCTATCCCTGGGAGCGAACCCGGGGTGGGCTCTGTCCCGGGTCCTGGGAAGGAATCCGTCCCGGGTTCTGGGGAGGACTCTGCCCCCATCCCTGGCAGCGAACCCGGGGTGGGCACTGATCTGGATGGTCCGCACTCACGGTGCGCCCCTGGCGCACCCTGCCAGCCCGGGGACGGGACCATGCCACCCGCTGGGCGGCGGGCGCCGAGGGGGGTGGGGGAGTTGGTCGGGTGGAACTCGGGGTTCATCACCCCCCGGCAGGCCCGGCAGATCGTGCTCACCCCCGGAACGGTGCTCTCCCGGCTCCTGTACGACCCGGCCGACGGGCGCTGTATCGAACGCTCCACCTTCTCCCGCACCCCGGATGCGGACATGAAGCGTCAGATCTGGGCCGCGGACAGGTACGGGCGCGGCCCTGGCTCGCGCCGCCCGGCCGACAGGTGCGAGATCGACCACGAGAAGGAATGGTCCACCCACGCCTGGACCGCCGAGATCAACCTGAACTCCAAAGAAGCCCTCGACCACGCCCGCAAGACCAAAAAACTGTGGACCTCGATCATGAACCGCCGCCGCGACCTCACCTGGACCACCCTGCTCGGCCAAATCGCCAGAACCCGCGGCCACGACTACCGCCAATACCTCGACCGCCTCACCACCAAGACCCCCTACAGCCCACCCGAACCCCCAGAAGAACCAGTGGCCGGGACGACTCCCCGATACGGCGATCTGCTACGCCAGCGCAGCGAGCAGGACCGCGCCGACCTGGCCTACCGCCGCGACCTGATGAACCAACTCCTCTACGCCGCCCTGGTCCACCGCAACCCCGGCGAACGGACCGAAGCACACGACGACATCGTCGGCTCCGAAGACTGGCTCACCATCGAAGACTGGGGACACCTGCACCACACCGACCACAACGGCCAACGACGCCCCGGCCCACCACCCGACCACCCCACCCCAGAACAACTCCTCGACCTACCGGCCCAGCCGCCGCCCGGCCCCGAGCACACCAGCGCCGACGAGCCAGCCACCCCCTGGACCGACCACCAAGACAACCGCGACGACGACCCCCCACCCTTCTGACCTAGGGGCCTGGCGCTGGCCGCTCCGCAGACCCGACGCTGGCAACTCCCCCGCCCCGGTGACCTACTGGCGGCGCGGCGGGTCGGGCAGGTGCTGGTGGTCCGGCGGAACCTCCATGTCCCGCACCACTGCCTCCCAGATCCTGCGGACTGGCTCTCCGTCGGTCAGCGCCTGATCGACAGTCCGACCACCCAGCGACCCCAGCATTTGCGTCGAGGCGACGACCGCGGCATACCCGCGACCGAACTCCTGTTCCATCAGCGCCCAGAACTCGCTCAACCGCATCCGACCAGCCTAACGGCGCTTACCCACCCATCAGCGCCACGACAACGAGCATCGCTGGCATGGCGAGCACCGTGGTGAGGAAGACGGCATTGCGGGCCACCGCCTCTCCCCTGCCGTACGCGACGGCGAGCAGGTAGACGTTCTGGGCCGTGGGCAACGTCGCCATCACCACCGCAGCCAGGACCTCGTGCGCGGCCAACCCCAGGATCGGCCCGGCGACCAGCCAGACGACCGCCGGCATGAGCACCAACTTCAGCGCAGCGACGATGCCCATGTCCAGCAGGCTGTCCCGGCCACGCGGCAGTGGCGATAGCCGCAGCGAGATGCCGAAGACGATGAGCATGCCGGGGATCGCCATCCCGCCGATCAGCTCCAGCGGCGCCTCGACCATCTCCGGGATCCGGACGCCGGTCAGCGAGACCGTCAGACCGAGCAGGCTGCCCACAGTCAAGGGGTTGGTGAAAGGCGCCCGCAGCAACCGCCCCCACGACACCCGCCCGCCCTGGCTGGAGTCCAGCATCGCCAGCCACAGCGGCTGCAGGATCGTGAGCTGCAGGAGCACGATCGGCGCCGCCCAACTCGCGTCGCCGAGCACGTAGATCGCGATCGGAACACCCAGGTTGTTGCTGTTCACATAGCTGACGCTCATCCCGCCCATCACCGACTGCGTCCACGTCCGGCTCAGCAGCGATCGGGCCAAGACGAGGTACACGATCGAGGTCACCACGATGCCCGCCACCGTGGCCACCAGGAAGCCCGAGAAGACCACCGAGGTCTCGGCTCGAGCGACGACCAGGAAGAGCAGCGCGGGCGAGCCGACCCAGAAGGTCAGCCTGGCCAGCACCTGCTGACCGGCCCGATCGAAGAGCTTGGTGTGCGCGATCAGCCAGCCGACCCCGACGACGACCGAGATCAACCAGAATCCCTGCAGGACGGCCAGCACATCTCTACGTTAGTCGTGCAGGTCTCGCTGCTAGCCTGCCAGGATGAGCGAATCGCGGGAGCGACCCGACAGCAGCGACTCGAGTCTGGACCCCGACTGGATCACCGGTGACGGTGGTCTGACTCGGGAGATGCTCGACCGCCGCCCGGTGGTCCCCCGCACCGTCGCCACCCTCTACGAAGGCCGTCCTGGCCTGAACCCGACCCAGGCGATCCGCGAGTTTTTGGACAAGATCACCCTCCAGGAGCGGCACGGCCACCTTCGCGTGGTCGACGACCTCATCGGCCTTCAGCGGCGGGTCGGCGACACCATCGAGCAGTACAAGGACAAGCTGCTCAACGCCGAGGCCCGCAGTGGCGCCACCGAGTCGGCCAAGTTCGGGATCGGGCAGTTCAACGGCGAGCGCGCGGTGGTGTATGTCGTGGACTGGGCCTTCTTCGCCGGTTCCCTCGGCGAGGTGGCCGGGGAGAAGTTCGTGCAGGCCGCCGAACTCGCCGAGAAGGAGAAGTTGCCCCTCGTGAGCATGGGCGCCTCCTCAGGTGTTCGCCAGCACGAGAACGTGCTGGGCCTGATCCAGATGCAGCGGATGGCCGCGGCCGCCAACAAGTTCCAGCACCAGACCAACCGCCCCTACATCTCGGTGCTCGCCGGCCAGGTCTGGGGCGGCATGTCCGCCAGCGCCGTCCCCGTCGCCGATCTGGTCGTGGCGCTCGAGGGCACTGACTACGGCTTCGCCGGCCGCCGCGTGATCGAGACCTTTGAAGGCAAGCAGGTGCCCAAGGGCATGCAGAGCGCTGAGGCCAACTACCTGGACCGCAATGTCGACGTGCTGGTCAAGGATGTCGATGAGCTGATCGACTTCCTGGGCCGGATCTTTGCCGCGAGCCGCTCGACGAACAAGATCAAGGTGGACCGGGAGCCCGCGGAACATCCCGTCCGCCCCAACGACGTCGTGGCCGGTGGGCGCGCCATGACTGCGGGTCCCGAAGGCTTCTCCGCGGCTCTGTGGGACCGGCAGGTCCCCGAGCAGACCGTGCAGGTCCCGCGCGACCGGCGCGACGGCGCGGGCAGCGACCTCGCGCTGCGCGAGGCTCTGATGGCCCGCTACAACGAGATCGCGGCCAGCGCCGGCCGGTTGGACACCGAGTTCTTCCTGCAGACCGTGTTCGACTCTGCGGTGCCGTTCTACAACCACGTCCGCTTCGAGGACGAGAAGAAGTACCCCAACGTCATCGCCGGCCTCGGGACGATCGGCGAGCAGAGCTTCATGGTCATCGGCGACCAGCCGTGCTACCGGATCTCGGCCGGATATGTCGGCAAGACCCCGCCGAACCCGAGCCCTGAGGACTTCGAGTACGCCGTGCGGATGATGGACGCGGCCGACCGCTGGGGCCTGCCCATCGTCTTCTTCACCGACACCCTCGGCGCCCTGCCGACGATGGCCGCCGAGCGGCGCGGGCAGTCTCGGGCGATCGCGCAGAGCATCAAGAAGTCGGCGTCCCACCCCTACCCGACCGTCTCCATCATCACCGGTGCCATGGGCAGTGGCGGTGGCCTGGCAACCACGCCCTTCGGGCGCGAGACGATCATGCTGGACTCGGCGCTGGGCTTCGTCTCCGAGCCGCGCTCGACCGCGACGATCCTCTACAACGAGGCCAACCCGACGGTGGACCAGGTCGGGATGACCCTGGAGACGATGAAGGCCTCGGCCGACGACCTGAAGGCCCAGGGGTTGGTCGACACGATCGTGCACGATGGCGATGACCCGTACGAGACCTCACGTGCGTTGAGGGCGGCCATCATCGAGGGCTACAACAAGCAGCACGGGCTGACCCCGCGCCGGCTGCGGCAGAAGGCCGACGAGCGGCTGCGCCCCCGCACCCTGGGCAAGTTGGCGACCGAGGCCCCGCCGGAGTTCCCGCAGATCGACGGGTCGCCGGGCTCGATCCTGCCGGAGTAGGGCCTGCTCGCACGAGGAAGCGCGTCAGGGGCCAGGGCCAGCACCAGCCCGGTGCCGAGGGGCGCGATCGCACCCGTCCAAAAGGCCGCTGCGAGCCTTCGTGGCGACCGGATCCGTCAGCTGGTCCACGCGCGCCAGAGCGCGGCGTACTCACCACCAGCCGCCATCAGTTCCTCGTGGCTGCCCAGCTCGATGATCCGGCCGTCCTGGACGACCGCGATCCGGTCGGCGTCGTGGGCCGTGTGCAGCCGGTGCGCGATCGCCACCACCGTGCGCCCGGTCAACAGCGCATTCATCGACCCCTCGAGGTGCCGCGCCGTCCTCGGGTCGATCAGCGAGGTCGCCTCATCGAGCACCAGGGTGTGCGGGTCAGCCAGGATCAGGCGCGCCAGCGCGACCTGTTGGGCCTGCGCCGGGGTGAGCACGTGGTTACCCGCCCCCAGCACGGTGTCCAGCCCTCGAGGCAAGGACCGCACCCAGGCGTCGGCCTCCACTGCGGCGAGCGCACGCCATACACCGTCCTCGCCGGACCCCTCACGCGCCAGCTCGACGTTGTCGCGCACCGTCCCACGGAAGACATGGTGCTCCTGGGTGACGAGCGCGACCTCGGTGCGCAGCCGCTCCAGCGGCAGCTCCACCAGCTCCACGCCGCCGACGGTGACCGAACCGGTCCGCGGACCGTGGATGCCGGAGAGCAGCCGGCCCAGGGTGGACTTCCCGGAGCCGGAGGGCCCGACCACGGCCAGCCGCTCCCCCGGCACCAGCGCCAGGTCGATCCCGTGCAGGACGTCATGACCCTCGCGGTAGGCGTAGCGCAGGTCACGCCCCACGAGTTCGGACCCGACCGGCTCGGCCTCCCCGGCCTCCCGGTCCGGTGGCACCTCGGCGATGCCGAGCAGTCGGGTGGTCGAGGCGATCCCGACCTGCAGCTCGTCAATGGTGCCGACGAGCCGGTCGAAGGGTCCGTAGAAGGTCTCGATGTAGAGCATGGCCGCCGTGATCTGGCCCAGCGTCACCCAGCCCTGGGTGTAGAGGATCGCGCCGACGACGAGAGTGATGACCCGCGGCATCGAGAACGCCATGTCCATCACCGCGAACAAGATGTTGCGCAGGAACAGGCCGTAGCGCTCGGCCTGCGCTGCCACCTCGATGTCGTCCTGGGCCGCCTTTCGCCGCTGCGCCTCCAGCCCGTAGGCCTCCACCGTGCGCACGCCCTCGACGGTCTCGGTCAGGGTGGTGTTGATCTGGGAGTAGGTCGCGCCCTCGAGCAGGTAGCAGGCGGGGGCCTCGCGCAGGTAGCGGTGCACCTGGTAGAGCGACAGTGACGCGGTGATGAGGGTCGGCAAGGCGAGGGCCCAGGCGTTGATGATCATCGCCACGCAGGTCAGCAGCACAGTGACGGTGCCGATGATGAACTCGGGTAGCGCCCAGCGGACCGCGCGGCTCATCGACCCGACGTCGCGCGTCACTCGGGTGACGAGGTCGCCGGTGCTGGCCGACTCGACGGTGCCCAGGGGCAGGCGCAGGACGGCACGGATGATGTGCTCGCGCGCCTCGGCCAGCACGCCCTGACCCAGGATGGAGGCCAGCCACTTGGCCAGGTAGGTCAGGACGGCCTGCGCGGCGAGCACCCCGGTGACGAGCAGCACGAACCTGGTCACCGTCCCACTCGCCGGCACGCCCCCGGCGTCCACCACGGAGTCGACCAGCTGACCAAGCAGCAACGGCACGGCGAGACCGGCCGCGGCGGCGAGCGCGTTGGCCAGGGTGACGACGGCCACCAGGCCGCCCCGGCGACGCAGCAGGCCGCCGACGTAGTCCACAACGGTGCGCGAGGTCGCCACCGGCAGCCCACGCTCGGGGTTGAGGGACCCGCGCATGTAGTCCCGCGCGCGAGTGCGTCGCAGGGCGTGCCGGCCCCAGAGCAAACTGTGGCGTTCGCGCAGGGTCACGCTGCCGGCGGGCGGTGGGCGCAGCTCCTGCGGGACGGCCGGCTGGGGCTGGCCGTGCTCGCGCCAGGTGCGCTCCGAGTCTTCGGCGAGGGCGCGGTCCAGGGTGGGCGTGTCGCTCACGTCGTCACCTCCTGCGTGGTCGCGTGGTCAGCGTGGGCTGCGCCATTCCGTCCCTGTATGCCGTCGCCCGAGTCTGATCCGCTGTCGCCCGAGTCCTCGCCGCCACGCAGCACGGTGCGGCGATAGCCGTCGTGGGCGGCCACGAGCTCGTCGTGGGTGCCCCTCGCCGCGACGGCGCCACCCGCCAGGAGGATCACCTCGTCGGCGTGGTGCAGCAGCAGGGGGGATGCCGTCATCACCACGGTGGTGCGTCCGGAGCGGTGTGCGGGCAGACGCTCGGCGATACGCGCCTCGGTGTGTGCGTCTACCGCCGAGGTGGGCTCGACGAGCACCAGGATGGGGGCGTCGCTGGCCAACGCGCGGGTGAGCACGAGCCGTTGCCGCTGACCGCCGGACAGACCCCGGCCGCGCTCGTCGAGGACGCCCTGCCAGCCGCCGGGCAGGATGTCGTAGACGTCCTCCGCGGCCGCCGCGTGCAGGGCCGCCTCCGCCTGCGACCGGGTGAGGCGCCCGTGGGGGTCGACCGCCCGCTGCAGGGTGCCGGCGAAGACATGGGCGGCGGTATCGCTCACCAGCACCGTCGCCCGCACCTGCTCCAGCGGCAGGTCGGACAGATCGATGCCGGACAGGGTCACGCCCCAGGGGCCGGTCGCCGCAGCGGTATCGGCCGCGGCCAGCTCTGCGCGCGCCGCCAGCCGGGCCAGCAGCGCCCGCTTGGCCGCCTTGCCGGTGGCTTCGTCATCCTCGTCCTCGGATCCGGCCACGGTCTGCAGGCTCGGCAGATATCGGCCCAGCCGGTCTGCGAGGGCGGCGCTGTCATCGGGCACGGCGCTGACCACCATCGTGAGCAGGCCGGGCCGGACGCGGACGCCGGACTGCTCGTCCACCAGATCACCGTCTGCCAGCGCGTCGTCCGACACCGGCAGGACACTCTCCTGCCCGTCGGCCTCCCGCCCACCGGTGTCCCGCCGCGGCCACGGATCGGGGCTGCCGAGCACCCCGATGGTCTTGCGGGCCGAGACGAAGGAGCGGGTGATCTGCTCGAAGGAGACGAAGACCACCCGGATCGGCTGGACCAGAAACAGCGCGTAACCAAGGAAGGTCACCAGCTGGCCGATCTGGAGCTCTCCTTCCCGCACCTTGTCCACCCCCATCGCCATCAGAGCCACCACGAACAGACCGGAGAGCAGCACACCGGCGGCTTCGACGAACGCGCCCCAGCCGCCGGCCTGCACCCCAGCCCGGCGCACACGCTGGCTCTGCGCCGCGTAGTTGTCACCGAAGATCCGCTCGCCACCGATGCCACGCAGGATCCGCAGGCCGGCGACGATGTCGGTCGCCATCGAGGTCAGCTCGGAGTCCCGCGAGCGCTCACGCGTCTGGGCCGCGGACAGCGGCTTGAGCAGGAAGCTCGAGACGACGACCAGCAGGGGCGCGACGAGCAGCACGACCAGGCCAAGGTGCACCGAGGTGCTGAGCACGATCGCTGCCACGACGACATACGCAATGAGGTTGCCCACCAGGCGCGAGAAAATCTCCACGAAGTGGCCGAACTGCTCGCCGTCGCTGCCGTTGACCGAGAGCACCTCGCCGGTCGGCGCTCGCCGCGGGAGCACGTGTCCCAGCCGGACGCCCTTGTTGGTGACCAGGCCGGTCTGCCCGTAGGCCGCGACGAGCCAGGAGCGCACGACCACCGTGTGGTAGAAGACGCCGCTGCTCGCACCCACGAGGGTGATGAGCAGGAGCACACCGGCCCAGAACCACACCCGGGAGCTGTCGTGCGGGACGATCCCCTCATCGATGGCTCGGCCGAACACCCACGGCGTCAGCGCCGTCGGCAGCATCCAGAGCAGGCTGCACAGGCAGGCAGCGATCACCAGGTCCCACTGCTGTCGCAGCACCCAGATCAGGAAGCGCAGCGGCGACCGGGTGTCTGGGGTCGACGCGTCGGACGAGCCTGGGGTCCAGGCCGTCACGGAAGGGGGAAAGTCACGCATGGCGTGCTGCATCGTATGCCCAGGTACTGACACTGGGCGACGGCTTTTCCGGCCGAGCCGTCGCGCGCGACCTCGTTCCGGGTCAGCCACCCGCCGTGACACAATGGCGAAGCACGACATCGCTGGCACACGAAGGCGCTGCACCACAACGCCACACCCCCCACAGATCTGGAGGACGCATGAGCACGCAGGACCTGGCCTGGTGGCAGAAGCTGCTCATCGCCCTGAAGCTGTGGCGCCCCACCTACCGCACCATGCACCACGAGCGCCGCGAGATGGAGCGCCCCCCGGTGCCCGCGGTGACCGGCAACTACGGCAACCGTCTCGATCTGACGAAGAAGCGCCGCACCGTGCCGCAGTCGGGCGACCGCTGACCCGACCTCTGTCGGTGCTCCGTGGCACAGTGACCGCGTGAGCCTGATCCTCGACGCCTTCTCCCCCGCCACGCGGGCCTGGTTCGAGGCCTCTTTCCCCGCCCCGACCGCCGCCCAGACCGGCGCCTGGGAGTCGATCAGCCGCGGCGACCACACGCTGGTCGTGGCGCCCACCGGCTCGGGCAAGACGCTGTCCGCCTTCCTCTGGGCGCTGGACCGGATCGTCGCCGAGCCGCGCACCGACCCCGACCTGCCCCGCTGTCGCGTCCTCTACGTCTCCCCCCTCAAGGCGCTGGCCGTCGACGTCGAGCGCAACCTTCGCTCCCCGCTGGTCGGCATCCGGCATGCCGCCGGTCGTCTCGACTTGCCCGCACCCAACGTCTCAGTCGCGGTGCGTTCCGGGGACACCCCGGCAGCCGAGCGCCGCGCCTTCGCCAAGGATGGCGCTGAGATCCTCATCACCACCCCCGAGTCGCTCTTCCTGCTCCTGACCTCCCAGGCACGCTCGGCCCTCACCGGCGTCGAATCGGTGATCATCGACGAGGTGCACGCGGTTGCCGGCACCAAACGAGGCGCCCACCTGGCGGTGACGCTGGACCGCCTCGACGCCCTGCTCGAGCGCCCCGCCCAACGGATCGGGCTGTCGGCAACCGTGCGCCCGGTCGAGGAGGTGGCCCGCTATCTCGCCGGTGGACGACCGGTCAGCACCGTCCAGCCTCCCTCCACCAAGGCGTGGGACCTGCAGGTCGTGGTGCCGGTGCCGGACATGTCCGACCCAGGCGCGACCGAGCTGCCGACCCCTGGCCGCTCCCCCACGACGGTCCCGGCCCAGCGGGCCACGACGCAGGACCGCGAGGAGGCACCGGATGACTGGCTGACCGGCCCCGGCCCGGTGCTGCCCGACCTCGACGGCGACGGAGAGGTCAGCGATGGCGACGTCTGGGCTCCCTCGACCGACCCCGAGGAGCGCGCCTCGATCTGGCCGCACGTCGAACGCAGGGTCGCCCGGCTCATCGAGGAGCACACCTCCACCCTGGTCTTCACCAACTCGCGGCGGGTCGCCGAACGCTTCACCTCCCGGCTCAACGAGGCGTGGGACGAAGGCGACGAGCAGGAGGAGCTGGGTCCACGGCATACGGGAGACTCTGGTCCACCGGCGCAGGTGATGGCGCAGTCCGGAGCCAGCCGCGGCGCTCCCCCGGCGCTGGCGCGGGCCCACCACGGCTCGGTGAGCAAGGAGCAGCGCGCGATCATCGAGGACGCGCTCAAGACCGGGCAGCTGCCCGCCGTCGTCGCCACCAGCAGCCTCGAGCTCGGGATCGACATGGGCGCCGTCGACCTCGTCGTCCAGGTCGCCAGCCCACCCAGCGTCGCCTCCGGCCTGCAGCGCGTGGGGCGCGCCGGACACCAGGTCGGCGCGGTGAGCGAGGGCGTCTTCTTCCCGACCCACCGGGCCGACCTGATCCAGACCGCGGTCGTGGTGGATCGGATGCGCGCCGGGATGATCGAGCGGCTGCGCGTGCTCACCAACCCGCTCGACGTGCTTGCCCAGCAGGTCGTGGCGATGGTCGCGATGGAGGACTGGAGCGTCACCGACCTCTTCGACCTGGTCCGCCGGTCGGCGTCCTACGCCGCGCTGTCCCGCCCGGTCTTCGAGGCGGTGCTGGACATGTTGGCCGGCCGCTACCCGGGCGAGGACTTCGCCGACCTGCGCCCCCGGATCGTCTGGGACCGCGTCACCGACACCCTGTCGGCGCGCCGCGGCGCTCAACTGCTCGCCGTCACCTCGGGCGGCACCATCCCCGACCGAGGCCTGTATGCCGTGATGCTGGCCACCGGGGACGGCCCGGGTCGGCGGGTGGGCGAGCTGGACGAGGAGATGGTCTATGAGTCGCGGGTCGGTGATGTCTTCACCCTCGGGACCACCAGCTGGCGGATCGAAGACATCACCCATGACCAGGTCCTCGTCACGCCCGCGCCGGGGCAGATCGGCCGACTGCCGTTCTGGAAGGGCGAGGCGCAGGGCCGACCGGCCGAGCTCGGTGCCGCGGTCGGCAGCTTCGTGCGAGACACGGCGGGGCGACCGAGCGAGGAGGCCCGCTCCGGCCTGCGGGAACGCGGTCTGGACGACTGGGCCGCCGACAACCTGCTGACCTACCTCACCGACCAGCGAGAGGCGACCGGACACCTGCCTGATGACCGCACGATCGTCGTCGAACGCTTCCGGGACGAGATCGGCGACTGGCGCGTCGTCGTGCACTCTCCGTGGGGCACGCCGGTGCACGCGCCGTGGGCACTGTGCCTGGCCGCGCGGATGCGGGAGCGCTACGGCACCGATGTGCAGGCGCTCGCGGCCGACGACGGGATTGTGCTGCGGCTGCCCGACCTGGGTGCCTGGGACGAGGAGAGTTCGGGCGGCGGGTCTGGCGCAGGAGGCACGTCCGATGCTGCCCAGCTGGATGCCGAGATCGCCGAGCTGCTCACCCTCGACCCCGACGAGGTCGCGGATCTGGTGACGCAGGAGATCGGTGGCTCGGCGCTCTTCGCCTCCCGCTTCCGCGAGTGCGCGGCCCGGGCGCTGCTGCTCCCCCGCCGCAATCCGGGCAAACGGCAACCCCTGTGGCAGCAGCGCCAGCGGTCGGCGCAGTTGCTTGAGGTGGCGGCGCGCTACCCGACCTTCCCGATCGTGCTGGAGGCGGTGCGGGAGTGCGTGCAGGACGTCTACGACGTGGGCGCACTCGTGGACCTGATGCGCAGGGTCTCCTCCCGCGAGATCCGGGTGGTCACGGTCGCCAGCCAGTTCCCCTCGCCCTTCGCGCGGTCGTTGCTGATGGGGTATATCGCGCAGTTCCTCTACGAGGGCGATTCGCCGCTCGCGGAGCGACGCGCGGCGGCGCTCTCCTTGGACCCCTCACTCCTGGCCGAGCTGCTCGGCCGCGGCGATGGGGCAGCGCTGCGCGACCTGCTCGACCCTGACGTCGTAGCCCAGACCCACGCCGAGCTCCAACGGCTCACCCCCGAGCGAGCGGCCCGCGACGCCGAGGACGTGGTAGATCTGCTCCGCGTGCTCGGCCCGCTCTCGGTGGCGGAGATCGCCGAACGCACCAGGGCGGAGTCCCGGGACGAGATCGAGGGCTGGGTCGCGCACCTCATCGAGACCCGCCGCGTGATCGAGGTGCGGATCGCCGGGCACGACCGGGTGGCCGACGTGCAGGACGCCGCCCGCCTGCGGGACGCGCTCGGGGTTGCGGTGCCGTTGGGCGTGCCGGCGACCTTCCTCGAGGGCGTGGAGGATCCGCTCGGGGATCTTGTCGTCCGCTACGCGCGCACCCACACACCGTTCACCGTGCCCGACCTGGCCGACCGCCTGGGCCTGGGAACCGCGGTGGTGCGCGACGCCATACGGAGGCTGGTCGGCAGCGGCCGCATGGTCGAAGGTGCCCTGGTCCCCCACGGCACCGGCGCCGAGGACGTGTGCGACGCGGAGGTGCTGCGGCTGCTGCGGCGGCGCTCGCTCGCCGCGCTCCGCCAGGAGGTGGAGCCGGTCGCCCAGCCGACCTACGCGCGCTTCCTGCCGCGGTGGCAGGGCGCCGCCGGACTGGCCCAGGGATCGGGTGGCGAGCGGCTGCGCGGGCTCGACGGCCTGATGCGGGCGGTCGAACAGCTCGCCGGCGCGCGGCTGCCAGCCTCTGCGGTCGAGTCGCTGGTGCTGCCAGCGCGGGTGCGCGACTACTCGCCGGCGCTCCTGGACGAGCTGATGAGCTCCGGTGAGGTGCTGTGGCAGGGGCACGGCCCCCTGCCCGGCGACGACGGCTGGGTCTCGCTGCACCTGGCCGAGACGGCGCACCTCACGATGAGCCCGCCCGAGGCGCCCTCTCCCAGCGTCGATGATGAGCCGGAGCGCTCCGCGGAGCACTCCTCCGCCGCAGGTCAGGTGCTTGACCTGTTCGAGCGCGTCCCGGGCGGTGCCTACTTCTTCCGCGCGCTCGCCGATGCAGTGGGGTCGACCGACGACCAGCGCCTCGTCCAGACGCTCTGGGACCTCGTCTGGGACGGGCGGGTGAGTGCGGACACCTTCGCCCCGGTGCGTGCCCTGCTCGCCGGAGGTCGGACCGCGCACAAGGCGCGTCGCGCGCCCGCGCGCCGCGGTCGGTTGTCCAGATCCTCCATCGCACTCGCGTCCCGTCCTGGCCGCCCGCCCCTGCCGACCCGGTCGGGCCCGCCCACCTCGGTCGGTCGCTGGTCCCTGCTGCCGGAACTGGAGAG
This sequence comes from Ornithinimicrobium pulveris, assembly GCF_050261105.1. Classification (GTDB taxonomy): domain Bacteria; phylum Actinomycetota; class Actinomycetes; order Actinomycetales; family Dermatophilaceae; genus Ornithinicoccus. Next base: position 2,306,231 of record NZ_CP189837.1, read on the forward strand.
CGACCCGACCGTGCGCGCGCTCGCGAGCGCCGAGCAACTGCTGGACCGGTATGGCGTGTTGACCCGCGGTTCGGTCGTCGCCGAGGGCATCCCGGGCGGCTATGCCGGGGTCTACCGGGTGCTCGCCTCCGCCGAGGAGGCCGGCCGGGTCCGCCGCGGGTATGTCGTGGAAGGGCTGGGCGCGGCGCAGTTCGGGACCGCGGGAGCGATAGACCGCCTCCGCGCGCTGGCCGGGGACCTCGAGCAGCCCGGACGGGAGGCCGAAGTGGTGCTGCTGGCGTCGACCGACCCGGCCAACCCCTACGGCGCGAGCCTGCCCTGGCCGGAGCGCGGGGAGGGCGAGGGCACGCACCGTCCGGGCCGCAAGGCGGGCGCCATGGTGGTCCTCGTCGACGGATCGCTCCTGCTCTACCTGGAGCGGGGCGGGCGCAGCGCCCTGACCTCGTCGGCCCCGACCCACCTCGTGGCCGAGCAGGTGTGGGCCGGCGTCGCGCAGGCGCTGCGCGAGGCTGTGCGCTCCGGCGCCCTGCGGGGGATCACGGTGGCCAAGATCGACGGTGCCTCCGCCCTGGGCTCGCCCTCGCCGCTCGCCGCCGCGCTCGTCGACGCGGGGTTCCACACCGCGCCGCAAGGGTTGCGGCTGCGCCGCTGAGACGGCCACCATCGCGCATGGTGATACACGCGGTGATACACTTGAGGTCATGCCCACCACCAAGCCGCGAGTTCTGGTCACCGAGACCGAGGAGCTGTCCGCTGCCCTGGCTGCTGCTCAGCGCGCGTGGCCGGAAGAGACGTCGCGGGCTCGGCTGCTGAGCCGGCTGGCCATCCAGGGCAGCCAGCAGTTGCCTGAGAGGTCGGTGGAGGCGCGCGCCCGACGGCGCCTGCAAGCCCTCGACAACCCGCCTCATCGGTTGCGGGGGCTCTTCCCGCCTGGCTCTCGGGAAGAACTGCGAGACGAGTGGCCGGAGTGATCGCCCTCGACGCCAGCGTGCTCATCGCCATCCTCGACGAGGACGACGCTCACCATGCGACAACCACGACCACGCTCGCCCGCTACAGCACAGAGGACTGGGCCGTCAGCGCCCTGACGCTGGCGGAGGTTCTGGTGCGTCCTGCGGGTGACGCAGATTCCGCGGCCGAGGCTGGGGAGCACCTCACCGAACTCGATCTCACCGTCGTCGACCTGCGCGACGTGGACGCCGAAGAGTTGGCCACCCTGCGCTCCCGCACGGGCCTGCGCATGCCGGACTGCTGCGTCCTCCTGGTGTCAGCGACCCACGGCGCTGCCATCGCCACGATCGACGAGGCGCTACGCCGTGCGGCCCTGGCACTGGGCCTGGAGGTCGTCGAGCTCTTGCCATGGCTGACCCCGGAGTAGATGCTGTCGTGGTGGATGTCCCTATCGCCGATGGGCTCACCGCCGAAGCCCTCGTCGTCGATGCGGCGAACGTGATCGGCTCGGTCCCTGATGGGTGGTGGCGCGACCGCCCGGGCGCGGCGGAGAGGCTGCACGCACACCTGACCTCGGCCGCCCTGCCGTACGAACGGGTGGTGCTGGTCCTGGAGGGGCAGGCCCGACGTGGGGTGGCCGCCGGCGATGGCTCTGGCATCACGATCGTGCACGCCCCCGGATCGGGCGACGACGAGATCGTCGAGCAGTGCCGCGCCCTCCTCAAGGACGGCCGTCAGGTCGCGCTCGCTACGGCGGACCGCGGTCTCATCGCGCGGGTCCTGGACGTCGACCCGGGCGTGCAGGTCGTCGGACCGCGCAGCGTCCGCGGCACCTGAGCACCGGCGCGAGGCTGTCAGCTGGCCGTCAGGCTCCCGGGCGCATCTCGTCCGGCACCTGCAGGGCGATGACCTTCCCCGAGGCGACCTCCTCGCCGTCCTCGCCGGCCTGCATCGTCAGCGAGACGGTCACCTTGCGGCCCTTGATCTCCTCGATCACCCCGCGCACCACCAGCTCGACGCCCATCGGCGTCGGCCGCTGATAGCGGACCTCCAGAGTGCCGGTGACGAACCGCAGCGCACCGTCGGCCTCGAGGTCCAGCCCTGCCTCCCGGGTCCCGGCCAGCGCCGCCGACCCGGTGCCCGAGCAGTCCAGCACCGCCGCGATCAGCCCGCCGTAGACGAACCCCGGCATCGCCGTGTGCTCCGGGCTCGGGGTGAACCGGGTGATCGTCCGCTCCCCCGGCTCGCCCTCCCACCGAGTCTTGAGCTGATGACCATGCTCGTTGCGGGCACCGCACCCGTAGCAGTACGCGGTGTCCTCCGGGTAGTGGTCCTGAACCGCTGGGCCCTGCATCGTTGCTGCCATCACCTCAACCTAGTCGATGGCGCTGCGCACCCACTGCCACATCCGCTGTCGGTCCACCTCGCTCGCAGCTTTCCATCCGAAGACAGCCGTGGGCCGCTCCCGTCGATCCATCCACAGGCCGCCGCCGGGCGGAGCGGGTGTGCTGGCGAGCAACCACACGGTCGTGTCAGTGCCGACGGCGGGGTCGCGCAGCACGGGCCCCATCACCCTCGCGAATCCGGGCAGTGACGCGGTGACACCCGGTGTCGCCGCCCACCCCGGGTGCATCGCAGAGACCACCCTCGGCGCCCATCGTTCAGCGAGAATCGGCAGCAGCTCGACCTGGGTCCGCTTGGACCGGGCGTACGCGCGCACCCCTGCGTACTCCCCCTCCCGATAGTCCGGATCGTCAACCGGTAGCGCCTGCGCATACATGCCGCCCGAGGTGACGAGGACCACCCGGGCGTCGGGCGCGAGGTGATCGAGGAGCAGGTCGGTCAGCAGAACCGGCCCCAGCACATGGATCGCCATCGTCAGCTCGTGGTTCTGCGCGGATTCGGTCCGGGTGACCGGCAGCGCTCCGGCGTTGTGCACTACTGCGTCGAGGCGGACGTCGGCCTCGCGGATCTGCGCGGCAACCTCCCGGACGCTGTCCAGGTCGGACAGATCGCACGTCCACACCGTGGCGGATCGCGGTAGCGCCTGGACCACCGCGTCGGCCTTCCCCGGATCGCGCACGACCAGGTGCACGTGCCCACCCAACTCGCTCACGCGCTCGGCCACCGCCGCGCCGAGGCCGGACGTCGCCCCGGTCACTGCCACGTGGGCACCGGCCAACGCACCGGGCGACGGGTCAGCCGGCCAGGTCGGCAGGCGGCGGCGCACGGCATACCCGATCGTGGAGAAGCCGGGGACGATCGTCCGGTCCAGAGCGGTGTCGACCAGACGCGCGGCAGCATGGCGCAGGCTCATCCGAGGAGCCTAGGCGCAGGCATTCCTCCCCGACGGCTCGGACGTGATCGAATGTGCCGGTGACCGCCCGCTCGACTCTCGGCGCCGCTCTTGCCGCGCTCGGCGCCGCCATGCTCTGGGGCACGACCGGCACGGCCCAGGCCCTTGGTCCGGACGGCTCGGATCCCGCTTCGGTCGGCGCCACCCGGGTCGCCCTCGGCGCCCTGGTGCTGGTGCTCCTCGCCCTGGGGTCCCGTATGCCGCAGCGCACCTCTCCCGGCGACCTCGCCCCACCCGCCGCTCCCGCGCGCCCCTCCGCTCCCCGCGCAAGCCTCAGCCTGCCCTCGCCCGCCCTGATCGCGATCGGCGGCCTGGCGGTGGCGACATACCAGGCCTGCTTCTTCCTGGGCGTGGCGCGCACCGGGGTGGCGGTGGGCACGGTCGTCGCGCTCGGCGCGGCGCCCCTGTTCACCGGGGTGCTCGGGCTCTTCCTGGGCGAGACGCTGAGCCGCCGGTGGCTGCTCGCGACCGCTGGCGCCGTGGTGGGCGTGGTCCTGCTGGTCGCCGGGTCGGGCTCGGGCGGCGCCGGGATCGATCTGCTCGGGGTGGTGGCGGCCCTCGGGGCGGGCGCCTCCTACGCGGGCTACACGATCACCGCCCGGGCCCTCCTGCTGCGGGGCGCGAACGGGCTGCGGGTGATGGCCACCTTCTTCACGATCGGGGCCCTGCTCCTGGCGCCTGCCCTGCTCAGCGCAGACCTGTCGTGGCTGTGGACGAGATCGGGGGTGCTGATGGTGCTCTGGCTGGGGGTGATCGCCACCGGCGTGTCCTACGTGCTCTTCCAGCGTGGGCTCGCCGGGCTGCCGGCCAGCACGGTGGCGACGCTGTCGCTCGCCGAACCGGTCACCGCCACCCTCCTCGGCGTCCTCGTCCTGCGCGAGCACCTGTCCTGGCTGACGGCGGTGGGCATCGTCGTGGTCGTGCTCAGCCTGCTGGTCATGGGCGTGCGCCGGCGTGCCCGCCCTGCCGTCCCGGAGCCCGTATGACGTCGCTGCCCACCCCCACTTCGTTCCAGCCGACACGACGCACCGGGCTCAACCGCACGCTCCTGCTTCAGCCGGGGCAACCCTGGCACGAGCAGCCCGCCGGCCGAGCCCTGGGCGCGACATCGCAGCTGCCGGATGACGCGTGGCTGGCGGGTCTGCGCCGACTGCTGCGGACGCTGACCGCTCCGCGGCCGGAGGATCGCGTAGCGCGGCAGGAGTGGTCGCCCGGTGACTCCAGTCCTGGTGAATGGGCGCGGTGGGCGCAGGTGGAGCGGATCGTGCTGTGCGGAGGGGTGGTGGCCCGTAGGAGGAGGGCGCTGGCTGACGCAGGGCAGGAGCTGCTTGGTGGAGGCTCGCAGATCGTGATCGCGCCCTCCCCTGCCGAGGCGTCACTGCGTGGCCTCGCGTCGCACCAGCTGGCAGGGCATCCCCCGGCCGATCCCGCGGATCACCCCGTGCTCCTCCTCGACCTCGGGCACACCGCGGTCAAGGCGGCCCTCTCACGACCTCGCGGCGAGGTCGGACGGGTGCACCGCCAGCCGGTGCCGTGGCAACCCTTCGACCTCACGACCTGGCCACCCGCGGCCGAACTCCTGTCCGTCATCGCCGCTGCTGCTACGGCGGCGGGCCAAAAGAATGCGTCGAGCGCGCGGGTCGCGATCGCCAACTACGTCGTCGATGGTCGGCTCGACGTGGACGATACGTACGGCCGCCTCGACGAGCTGGGTCCAGATCCTGCCGAGGCCCTCACCGACGCCCTCGGCCTGCCCGTGACCCTGCTCGTCAATGACGGCGCCGCCGCGGCGCTGGCCTGGACAGGCGGACCCCCGACTGCCGTAATCAGCATCGGGACCTCCCTGGGCGTGGGTTTCGCCGGGGGTGGGGATGCCTGAGGGTGATGCCGTCTGGCGGACCGCACGACGGCTGCACCAGGGCCTGGCCGGGCAAGTGCTCGTCGGCTCCGACCTTCGGGTCCCGGCCCACGCGACCGCTGACCTCGCGGGCCGACGCACGATCGAGGTCGTCCCGCGCGGCAAGCACCTCCTGCACCGGATCGAGGGCGACCTCACCGTGCACTCGCACCTGCGCATGGAGGGCAGCTGGCGGCTGCACCCGGTGGCGCGGCGGCACGCGCTGGGGACACGGCATACGGTCCGGGCGCTGCTCTGGACCGCCGAACGCGTCGCCGTCGGAGAGAGCCTCGGCATGCTCGACCTGGTCCGCACCTCCGAGGAGCACCGCGTCGTCGGACACCTCGGCCCAGACCTCCTCGATCCCCGGTATGACGCGTCCCTCGCCGTGGCCAACGTGCTGGCCGACCCCGCGCGCACCATCACCGAGGCCTGTCTCGACCAGCGCAATGTCGCCGGGATGGGGACCATCTTCACCGCCGAACCGCTCTTCGAGCTCGGGCTCAACCCGTGGACGCCCGTGGGTCACCTGCCGACCGAGACGATCGAGGACCTGCTGCACACGGCTCGGCGGATGCTGGTGCGCAGCGCCCGCGCCGGCCGGACCACCGTCACCGGGCACGCCGATGTCAACCAAGACGATGGCTTCGTGCACGGGCGGATGGGGCTGCCCTGCAAGCGATGCGGACAACCCGTGAGGCTGGCCCCGATCGGACGTCAGCCGCAGGAGCGGGTGATGTTCTACTGCCCCGTCTGCCAGGGCGGGCTCGCCCCGAACGACGACGGCGGGCGGCAGGCGCCGCTGGGCCACGGGAGGTCCGAGCGCCGAACGCGCTGAACAGCCACGCGCCCCTCAGGCCGCGCTGATGACCCGGCGGCCGCTGGCGTCCTTGACCACGCGGTGGCGGATCGGCTGCGCGAGGCCCTCGGTGAGCACCGCGGTCATCTGGTTCTGCGCCGCCTCGACCAGGCTGACCCGGTCGGCGACAGTGGACAGCATCTGGGACATCGGGACGTCCAAGGCCTTGCAGATCGAGGCCAGCAGCTCGGAGGAGGCCTCCTTCTCGCCACGCTCGATCTCGGACAGGTAGCCCAGGGAGCACTTGGCCGCGGCGCTGACCTCGCGCAGGGTGCGCCCCTGATCCCGCCGCGTCTCGCGCAGCACATCACCCAGCTCACGTCGCAGCAGCACCATGGTCAACTCCCTTCGCATCCTGTCTGTCGCGCGGCTCGCACGCGTTCGGTCGAACCGTTCTCCATCGGATCCACTACGTTACCTGTCGGCACCGACAGACCTGCCGCCAGCGTGTCGATCAGCAACTCCTGCGCCTCGTGCAAGGCTGCTGCCCGCACCTCGGCTCGGGACCCATGGAGGTGCAACGTTCGATGCGACCGGGCGTGTTCCCCGACGACAGCGAGGTGGACCGTGCCGGCCTCGTCCACGCCGCCCGAGCGCTCGTCCACCGCTGGCCCTGGGCCCGCTACCCCAGTCGTCGCCAAGGCCCAGTCCGCCCCCAGCGTCCGGAGCGCGCCCTGCGCCATCGCCACAGCGCACTCCGCCGACACCGCACCGTGACGAGCGAGCAACTCGGCCGGTACGCCGAGCGCGCTCTCCTTGACGTCCACGGCATACGCCACGATCCCGCCGCGGACCACGGCGCTGGCACCCGGGACGTCGACGATCGAGGCACAGACCAGTCCGCCGGTCAACGATTCCGCGGTGCCGACCGTCTCACCGCGCTCACGCAAGAGCGCGACAATGCGCTCGGCAGGCGTGGTCATCGCCGCGCGGTCTCCTCGGCAGCCGCGCTGGCCGGCCGCCCGAACGCTTGGCGCACGTAGTCGATGCCGGTCACCACTGTGACGATCGCGGCGGCATACATGACCCACAGGCCGAGGGTGCCGAGCACCGTCCCGAGCGGTGCGAGCATCAGGATCAGCCCGACCGCCTGCAGGACGGTCTTGAGCTTGCCACCACGACTGGCCGGGATGACGCCCCGCCGGATCACCACGAAACGCATCAGGGTGATCCCGATCTCGCGCACCAGGATCACGACCGTCACCCACCACGGCAGTTCGCCCAGCAGGGACAGACAGATGAGCGCTGACCCCATCAACGCCTTGTCCGCGATCGGGTCCATCAACTTGCCGAAGGCGGTGATCTGACCGTTGCGGCGCGCCATCGACCCATCGACCCAGTCGGTGATCGTGGCCACCACGAAGACGATCGTGGCCCACCACCGGTCGGCCCCGGAGTCGGACCCGGAGTCGGCCCCGCCATCGCGCATCAACAACCAGACGAAGACCGGCACCAGCACGATCCGCAGCATCGTCAGGGCATTGGGGATGTTGAAGGAGGAGACCGGCTTCACCTCCGGGACGGTGGCGATCTCCGGGCCGTCCGGGTCATGGGGACCGATCACGGGGCGAGGTCCTCCTGCTCGGGGATAGCGATCAGGTCGACGCCCTCGGTGGCCACGACCCGCGCAGTGACGATATCGCCAGGGGCGAGCTGCGGCATACCTCCCGCGCCGTCGACCAGATAGGTGACCCCGTCGACGTCCGGCCCCTGTTGCCCGGCCCGGCCGACCAGCCGCGGCTCGACCTCGTCCTCGTCATCCTCGGCGCCCTCGCCGCCCTCGATCTCCTCGACGAGCACCTGGACCAGGGTGCCGATCCGCTCCTCGGCACGTTGGGCGGTCAGCTCCTCGACCAGCGCCGAGACGCGGTCCACGCGGGAGGCGATCTCGTCCGCGTCCAGCTTGCCGTCCAGCCCCTCGGCCTCGGTGCCGTCCTCGTCGGAGTAGCCGAAGACCCCGACCACATCCAGCCGCGCCGCCTCCAGGAAGGCGATCAGCTCAGCGAGATCCTCCTCGGTCTCGCCGGGGAAACCGACGATCACGTTGGTGCGGATCCCAGCCTCCGGGACGGCGTCGCGGATCTGGTCCAGCAGCGCCAGGAAGGAAGCCCGGTCACCGAACCGGCGCATCCGACGCAGCAACGGGCCGCTCGCGTGCTGGAAGGAGATGTCGTAGTAGGGCACCACGCCGGGCGTGCTCGCCATGGCCTCGAGCAGGTCGGGGCGGATCTCGGCCGGCTGCAGGTAGGACACCCGCACCCGCTCGATCCCCTCGACCTGTGCGAGCTCGGCCAGGAGCGCGTCCACGAGCCGCAGATCGCCGAGGTCCTTGCCGTAGGAGGTGGTGTTCTCGCTGACCAGGAAGACCTCCTTGACGCCCCGCTCCCCCAGCCAGCGGGCCTCGGCCAGCACCTCCTGCGGGTCGCGGGAGACGAAGCTGCCGCGGAACATCGGGATCGCGCAGAACGAGCACCGCCGGTCGCACCCCGAGGCGATCTTCAGCGGCGCCCACGGGCGCTCGCCCAGGCGCGCGCGGACCACGCGTGGACCGCTGGCGGGCGCCGTCTCGGCGAGCTCCTGCTCCTCCTCGCGCAGCCGCTGCTGGTGGCCAGGCAGCGCGACGTCCGAGGAGGCCGTATGCCGTGCGGCTGGGGCGATCGGGAGCAGTCGCCGCCGATCGGTGGGCACGTGAGAGGCCGGGCGCTCGCCAGCCAGGATGCGTTGCAGGTGGCCGGACATGTCCGCATAGGAGTCGAAGCCAAGGACCGCGTCCGCCTCGGGCAGTTCGGCCGCGAGTTGCTCGCCATAACGCTCGGCCATGCAGCCGACGGCCACCACCTTCTGGGTGCGCCCGGTGGTCTTGAGGTCGTTGGCCTCGAGCAGAGCGTCGATCGAGTCCTTCTTGGCCTGCTCGACGAAGCCGCAGGTGTTGACTACGGCGACGTCGGCCTGCCCCGCGTCATCCACCAGGGTCCAGCCCTCAGCGGCCAGACGGCCGGCCAGTTCCTCGGAGTCGACCTCGTTGCGGGTGCAGCCCAGGGTGACGACGGCGACGCTACGGCTTTGCATGGGTTCGAGTGTAGGGCTGGGCCTGGGGACCCACGCGGGCCCAGTCCGGGCCGGTCCCCAGAAGCCACCCTCGGGCCCATGACCTGGAGCGATGCCGCTGACATCGTGGAAGGCATACCGAGGAGGACACCGATGAGGATGCCGATGGCCCTGGGACTGGTCATGACCACAGCACTGCTCGTCACGTCGTGCGGTCGGACCCCCTCCTCCACCGATCCGGTCGGGACAACCGGATCGACGGTGTCGGCGGGAGCTGCGGCGGAGGGGTCTGCAGCTCCCGTTGACACCACCTCCGCACCCGTGGACCGCCCCACCACCGCGACCGGTCCGATCGGCCCTGTCGAGGGTGGGGAACCCGGACTCATGCCAGAGGGAGACGGGTCCGCGCTCGCCGAGGTGCTACCGATCCTTGACCTGCCCCAGGAGTGGCGTCCTTTCCCACCGGACGGACCGCGCTACCGCACCGAGGTGTGCGGGGTGCAACTCGACCCGGTCCAGCCGGCAGACGCGGCGCAGCGTCGCTGGCACTTCAAGGACGCCCAGTTCCTCGAGTCCGAGGTGCACCTGTTCGCCTCTGGGTCGGACGCCGAGGAGGCCACCGCAGCTGCGCTCGACGCCACCGAGGCGGTGCGGGAATGCCCGGGGTATGGCGTCGCGGAGGACGGCAGCGAAGTGGCCTACGGCACCGGCGAGTATGACGTGACCATCACTCCCGTGGACGGCGCTCCTCAGGGATGGACAGCGTGGACAGAGACCACCGAACAGACGGGAATGGTGCGGCACATCGCCTTGGCACCGTTGCCCACCGGCTGGCACTGGACGTCGCACGTGGACCTGCTCGGGGGCGAGGGTCCGACACTTCTGCTGGAGACGCTGCCCACCTTGCCTGACCGGACCGAGGGCTGAGCGATGGACATCGGGGGGATGCGCCGGAGGATCGAGCGGGGGGCGTCGACGCTGGAGTACCTCGGCGTGCTCGTCGTCGGCGTGCTCGTGGTCACCGGTCTGGTCCTGGCCGCCCCGGGCTGGGGTGGATCGATCGCCGCAGCCGCCGATCGGGCGATCTGCCAGGTCACCAGCTTCGTCGGTGGCAGCGGTTGCGCACAGACCTCGATCTCCGGCCCGCACGAGGCCTCCGACGGCAGCACGGGAGATCCCTACCGGGACCGGCGCTGGACGCGAGACGAGGTCACCGGGGGCAACTTCGTCTTCATCGGGGATAGCTATGGGTCGGGCGAGGGCGCCCGGGACTACGACCCCGAGACCGACCGGACCGGGGAGAACACCTGGTGGGATGACCTGCTCAGGCGAGACCCCGGCGCCCGGAACATGTGCCACCGCTCCGACAATGCGTCATACCACCGGATCAGCGAGGGCTGGTTCAGCGGACAGAACTCGACCTTCGGTGCCTGCTCGGGCGCGCGGACCGGGGACTACTGGGACGAGACCCAAGGCAATGACGAGCCTGCTCAGCGCGACCACCTCGACTCCGACACGTCGCTGGTCGTGGTGAGCATGGGGGGCAACGACATGCAGTTCGCTGATGTCCTGCAGTCCTGTGCGCCGGTCGGCGGAGGTCGTGTCGACAACTGCATGGGCCACTGGGACGACCCTCAGGTCCCGGGTGACCCGTCGAGCAGCCGGTGGGAGGAGAACCTGACCGCCCTCTTCGGCGATGAACCCGGAGGCGGCTCGCTCGGCGCTGTCTATGACGACATCCGCAACCAGACCGGCGACAACGCGCACGTGGTCATCGTGGGTTACCCGCGCATCTTCGATGAGAACTATGACGGGATCGTCTTCTCCAACGAGGAGGCGATGTGGATGAACGGAAAGGCAGACCTGCTCAACGCCCGACTGCGCGCCCACGCCGAGCACTACGGCTTTACCTTCATCGACCCGACCGAGGCCTTCGCTGGCAATGGCGTCGGCAGCGACGATCCGTGGATCCTCACCTTCGGGTTCTGGGGCGACCACCGGGCCCAGCCCCCCGAGGCCTACCACCCCACCGCGCGCGGCCAGGAGGAGATCGCCCGCCTGATCGACGAGTACCTCGCCACGCTGCCCTGAGGCGTGCAGCGGGACTCCGTACAGTGTCGCCATGAAGACCACCTGGGCAATCGCGGTCCTGGTCCTGGCCCTCCTGCTCGTGCTCGAGTCGTGGGCGAGCGGCTATCTGCCCGGCGACCCGGACGGCGTGGCGACGCGGATGCGCAATGTCATCTCGCTCGGGGGCATCGCGGCCGGGCTCGGGGCGGCCTCATTTCTGCCGATCGGGATGCTGCGCTACGCCGTCCTCGCACTGGCCACGCTCGCAGTGCTGGCGGCCCTGGCCTATCGGCTCGAGGTGATCTGACCTTGAGGCGACCTGACCTCAGCCGCGACCGGTGAGGTCCCAGGCGTCCTCCGACTCCTCTGGCTCGTCGTCCTCCACGTACGTGCCGCTGATGGGGTCGTCGTCGTAGCGGTCGTCGTAGGGGTGAGCCTGCCCCGGCTGGCCATAGTCACCGCCAGCACCTGCTCCCGCAGAGGCGTCATCCTCGGGCACAACCTCAGCAGCATCGGCGGCGAACGGCTCGGTGTCAGTCTCCGGCTCGGGCCGCGGCGGCTCGTGGCCCTGCAGCAGAGCGAGCGTCTCCTCCAGGTCATCGGGCTTGACCAGCACGTCCCGAGCCTTGGATCCCTCGGACGGGCCGACGATGCCGCGCGACTCCATCAGGTCCATCAGTCGCCCGGCCTTGGCGAAGCCGACCCGCAGCTTGCGCTGCAGCATCGAGGTCGACCCGAACTGCGTGGTGATGACCTGCTCGGCCGCCTGCAGGAGCAGGTCGAGGTCGTCGCCGATGTCCTCGTCGATCTGCTTCTTGGCCGGCGCCGCCGCGACCTCCTCGACATAGGTGGGCTTGAGTTGCCCGGTGACGTGCGCCACCACGTCGTGGATCTCGGACTCGCTCACCCAGGCACCCTGCACGCGCATCGGCTTGGAGGCACCCATCGGCAGGAAGAGCGCGTCGCCCTGGCCGATCAGCTTCTCGGCGCCCGGCTGGTCAAGGACCACCCGGGAGTCGGCGAGCGAGGAGGTGGCAAACGCCATACGGGAGGGGACGTTGGCCTTGATCAGACCGGTGACCACGTCCACCGACGGACGCTGGGTCGCCAGCACCAGGTGGATGCCCGCAGCCCGCGCCAGCTGAGTGATGCGGACGACCGACTCCTCGACGTCACGGGGGGCGACCATCATGAGGTCAGCGAGCTCATCGACGACGACGAGCAGGTAGGGGTAGGGCTGCAAGACGCGCTCAGAGCCGGGCGGCGGGGTCACCTTGCCCGCCCGGATGGCCTTGTTGAAGTCGTCGATGTGCTTGTAGCCGAAGGCGGACAGGTCGTCGTACCGGTTGTCCATCTCCTTGACCACCCAGGCCAACGCCTCGGCGGCCTTCTTGGGATTGGTGATGATCGGGGTGATCAGGTGCGGGATGCCCTCGTAGGCGGTCAGCTCGACCCGCTTGGGGTCGACCAGGATCATCCGCACCTCATCGGGCGTCGAACGCATCAGGATCGAGGTGATCATCGAGTTGACGAAGCTGGACTTACCCGAACCCGTCGCACCCGCGACCAGCATGTGAGGCATCTTGGCCAGGTTGGCGATGACATAACCACCCTCGACGTCCTTGCCGACGCCCATCACCATCGGGTGAGTGTTGTTGCGCGCGGCCTGGCTGCGCAGCACATCGCCGAGGTTGACGTTCTCGCGGTCGGTGTTGGGGATCTCGACGCCGACGGCCGACTTGCCCGGGATCGGCGAGAGGATGCGCACATCGGCCGAGGCGACGGCATAGGCGATGTTCTTGGACAGTGCCGTGATCCGCTCGACCTTCACGCCCGGGCCCAGCTCGACCTCGTAGCGGGTCACCGTGGGGCCGCGCATGAAGCCGGTGACCTGAGCGTCGATGTTGAAGTCCTCAAGGACACCGGTCAGGGCGTCGACCACCTTGTCGTTGGCCTCCGAACGCTCCTTGTGCGGGCTGCCGGGCTTGAGCATCGCGGAGTCGGGCAGCGTGTAGGTGACGTCGCCGGCCAGCTGGAGTTGCTCGACGCGCTGCGGGAGCTGGGTGGTCGGCGGGGCTTCGAGGGCGGGCTTGTCGACCGCCTTGGCACCGGCGTTGGCCTTGGCCTTCTCGACCGCCGTGAGGGGTTGGGGGCGCTTCTGCCCGGGGCGCAGGGTCGGGATCTCCTCGGTGGTCTCCCCGGGTGCGTCCGAGGAGGTATGCCGTGTGCTCTGCTGGGAGCGCGGCGGCGCCTTCTCGTCCTCGGACTCGGTGTCGGTGCGCCGATTCGCGCGGGCCGGGCGGGCGGACGCCTTGAGCGAGCGGCCACCCTTGCCGCGCTCGACCTGAGCAGCCTGCTCGAAGGCGACGTCACCGTCGCGGTCGTCGCCGACCTCGCCGGCGCGCCTGCGCGCGCGGCGGGCGCGCGGGAGCACCTCACCGGTGTCGGGGTCGACCTCGTCGAAGCGGGCGGAGTCGAAGAGTTGCTGCTCGATCTCGCGCAGCCGGTCCGGGATGCGGTGCACCGGTGTGCGGGTGAGGACGAGGAAGCCGAACAGGCCGAGCAGGCTGAGCACGATGGCGGCCCCGGTCGTGGTGATCGCGGCCGACAGCATCGAGGAGGCAATGAAACCCAGGATCCCGCCGGAGTTCTGCATGACGGCCGCGCCCTCACCGTAGTCCGGGTTGCCGGTGGCCAGGTGCGTGATCCCGCTGGCCGCGATGAGCATGGCCGTAGTGCCGATCCCCATGCGGTTGGTGGCCTGCTGCTGGTCCGGCGATCGAAACAGCCGGACCGCGAAGAAGAGCAGGACGATCGGCAGCACCAGAGCCACCCGGCCGAGGGTGCCGGCGGCCACCGCGTGCACCGCATCGCCGAACATGCCATCCAGGTGCCACCACTCGCGAAGGGCGACGATCACGGCCAGGACCAGCAGGAGGAAGCCTGCCCCGTCCCGGCGGTGCTCAGGCTCGAGGTCGTGAGCGGCATCACTCATCGCGCGAACAGTGCCACCGGCGGCACCGGCGATGCCCCGGAAGGCGCGCCCGGGCAGGCTGGGGCCGTTGTCCGCCGGCTTGCGCGCCGCGGCAGCAGAACGTGAACTCCCCCCAGAACTCCCCGCGTTGCGGCCTGATGCGGAGCCCGACCGACCGCTGCCGGAGCGGCTTGCCGGGCGCGTCGAGGAGCCCTTGCTGCCGCTCGCGCGGGTGCTGGTCGAGGAAGTCGTAGATCTGGCCACGTTCGCACGGTACCCAATGACCACGCCCGTCACAGCCGTCCCACGCCGTCCGCGGCGTACTGTCGACTGTTCCCAGGACCCGTCGCACACGCGCGAGCGGCCGCGAACGTCATACCGGACTCTTGACATCTGTCACGGCCGAGTGGGAGCCCTGGACCCTAGCGTCGAGTCATGACCATCCAGCCGAGCCCCACTGCCACCGTCGTGCAGACGAATACTGCGCCGACCCTCACGGGCTCAGGGCACTTCTGGCCGACCTGGCCCATGCTCGGCTGGGGCATCGGCCTGTTCTCGACGGGCGCGGTGACCCTCGGCGGGCGCCGCCACGACCGTTGAGCCCGCTAGTGTGGACGATGTGAGCGAAGACCCATCGCGTCCGCCCCTGCCCGCCTACGATCCGGACTCCGTCCCTGACACCCAGGACGACAGGTCACCGGCGCCAACAGGCGCAAACGACGGGGCGAACCGGCCTCCTGTTGAGCTCTCCGAGGCCGAGCGCGAGCGTGCGCTGGAGAGCATCGAGGAGCGGCGCGGTTTCTACTGGCATGCGCTGTCCTACCTCCTGGTCATGCTGCTGTTGAACGTCATCTGGTTGGTCACAACGGGGTTCGGCAGCTTCTACTGGCCGATCTTCCCGATGATGGGCTGGGGTATCGGCGTGGGGCTCCACGCCGCCGGACTGTTCCTGGATCGCGAGCCGACCGAGGAAGAGATTCGTCTGGAAACCGAGCGTCTGCGTCGCAAACGCATCGCGAGGGGCGGAAAGGACTGACAGGCAGGAGCGGGGGCAGTGGCGGGGCAGGGGCGGGTCATGCTGCGGGCGCAAAGGGTGAGGGTGGGGAGGGCTGATCAAAGGGCCGAGGAGGAGCGTCAGCACTCTGTGGCCAGGCGCCGTGCATCCTCCAGTGCGCGATGAGTTCGGAGGTGAGCAGGCTCAGGTCCAGCGGCTCTCCCCACCAGCCCCCCGTCACGGTCCACGGTCGGATCGTCATCGGGCGGACATGCTTGCCGTCGATGAGATGGTCCGCCAACCCGAAGAGAGCAGGCGACTCCTCCATCACCGTATTGCTCGAAGCCGAGATGAAGGTGAACCGCTGACCACCGTGCGCGAGGATGCGCAGATGGCCTAGGTGAACCGACCGATGGCATCCGCTGCACAGCAGGATCGCGTTGTCGAGATCCGTCGGCCCGCCGTGACTCCAGTACACGACGTGGTGGGCGTGCAGGAAACGCGTCCGCTGACATCCAGGCGTCCGACAACCGCCATCTCGCAGCTGCAACGCCTTGAGTTGCGCCGGTGAGAATCGTCGCTTCTTGCGACCGTAGGCGAGGACCGCGCCCTTGCCCGACTGAAGGACGCAGCGCGAGTCGGCTCCGCACATCGCTTCGTCGCCGGTGGCTTCGTCGAGGGCGGGACCGTCATGGGCCCGCACCACGGGAGTGGAGCCGTCATCGCTGACGTCCGGGCGCTGATGGACGTAAAGCACCTCGGCTGCCGCTGCATAGGTCGGTGCCTCAGTAGCCGCGAGGCCCATCTGTGCCAGTGCTATGAGCGCCGGACCCGCCTGCAAGGGAGGCGGTGCCGTACGGTCTGGTGCGGCATCGTCCGTCTCAGCGTCCGTCGCAGACTCGGTCGCGATGTTCGTCTCACGCTCCACGTGGGTCTTGTCCTCACATTCAGCGGGATCGTCTGCAGCGTCGTGCTCGCGGGTCCTGATGCGTTCGAGCTCTGCCCTGGTGAGGGCGGCGAGGAGCATTTTCCCGTCCGCCGCGCCGAACCGGCCCCACATCACCAGCTCATCGGTCTCCTCGTCCCAGCGCCACTGCAGGGTACGCGGCGGCGCCGCAGACCACGGCGGCTCAGAGCCGGTTGCATCGATTCCGGTCTTATCTGATGGGGTCGCGGATGTCGCGTCTCAAACTTCTTGGCAGACCGGTTATGAGGGCATGATCGGCGTGACCGAGGAGGAGATGGCCTATGGGTCGACCACCTGTGATCCCGGCGGAGAAGAAGACCAGGATCGTGCTGAGTGTCCTGGCAGGCGAGATGAGCATCGCCGAAGCGGCGCGCAAGGAGAAGGTCTCCGAGCAGTCGATCGGCCGCTGGAAGGCTGAGTTCCTGGAGGCGGGACGAACCGCGCTGGCCTCGGGCCGGACCGGTCCCTCGACCCGGGAGGAGCAGCTGGAGGCGGAGATCGCCGAGCTGACCACCGCATTGGGTGAGGCCCATCTTGAGGCGCGGGTGTGGAAGAAGAGCGCTGAGGGCCGCCTGGGCCCTTCGAGGACCTCGAGGTAATCCGTACCGAGGCGGGGATGCCGACCACGAGGTTCTGCGCACTGGTCGGCATCCCCGAACGGACCTACCGTCGCTGGCAGGCCCACGCCCGCGCCGGGCGCCCCGCCAAGGGGCCCTGGCCGCAGCCGGCCCGCGAGGCATCCCGGGAGGTGATCGCTGGCCTGGCGGCCAAGCACGCCGCGTGGGGCCACCGCAAGATCTGGGCCATGGCCCGCCACGGCGGCCACCGGGTGTCGATGTCGACCACGGCGCGAATCCTGGACGACGCCGGGTTGTTGCTGAAGGCGGACTACCAGCGGGAACGTCGTGACCTGGCCCAGCAGCAGCAACCGCGTTCGCCAAGACCCCGACGGGTCCGAACATGGTCTGGCAGTTCGACTTCTCCGAGTACGAGACCGCCAAGGGTGGGACCTGGCGAGTCGCGGGGATCGCGGACTACTGGTCCAAGTACGAGTTCGGGTGGCACTGGTCACCGACCGCGAACAAGCACGACGCGGTCGCCGCGGTCGAGCTCGCGCTGGCGGAGGCGGCCTCGATGCTGCCTGAGGGGCTGGACCTGCTGGAGTACCTCACCGACCCCGTCACCGGGGAGGTCGTGCCCATCACGTTGGTGACCGACAACGGTGGCCCGTTCCGCTCAGCCACCTTCGCGGCCCTGATCGAGAACACCCCAGAGCTGGACCATGTCCGCACCCGGGTCAGGACTCCTGGGCAGAACGGGGTGCGCGAGCGGGCGTTCCAGTCGCTGAAGTACGAGCGGCTTTACAGGGAGCAGATCGACGACATCCACGACCTGGTCGAGCACGGAGAGGACTTCCGCGCCGAGTTCAACACCGTCCGGCCCCACGAAGCACTCTCCTGGAACCGGCCCCGGGACGTGCACCTGGGCCTGGCCGACCCCGGCACACCCAACTTTCCCGAGGGCGAAACCCTGCCACTTCCTTGACACGGGACACGGATTTGGTCGGCGTGGGGGTCTGCTTCTTGACCTTCCGCAGTCCCCCGACGATGCGCTCTACGTAAGCCGCCGGGGCGTTGCGCGCGAGCCGGACGAGCTCCTCCTCCCGCTGGGGAGTAGCCACCCTGGTCAGGGCACGCACCTTGGAGAACGAAAGCTCGCCACGGCTGAAGGCCTCGCTCATGATCGGTAGATCGCGCAGTGCACGTCCGCAGGCTCATCCCGGCACGTGTCAACGGCCACTCCAAAGTCCCCGGTTTTGGCCAGGTGGAAGTCCCCACCCTCTGCGGGGTTGATCACTGACTGATGTGCTCACCTCCTCGGCGTTGACGGGCTTGGCGCATGCGGTAGGACTGGCCGTTGGTGACGACGGTGGTGGCGTGGTGCAGCAGCCGGTCGAGCATCGAGACGGCGGTGGTGTGCTCGGGCAGGAATCTGCCCCAGTCCTCGAAGGAGTGGTGCGAGGCGATGCCCAGGGAGCGGCGTTCGTAGGCGGCGGCGACGAACCGGAACAGCAGCTGGGCACCGGTGTCGTCCAGCGGGGCGAAGCCGATCTCGTCGACCAGGACGACGTCGTTGCGCAGCAGCACCTCTATGACCTTGCCCACGGTGTTGTCGGCCAGGCCGCGGTAGAGCGTCTCGACGAGGTCGGCCGCGGTCAGGTACCGGACCCGGTGGCCGGCGAGGACGGCGGCGTGACCCAGTGCGATGAGGGTGTGTGACTTGCCCGTGCCGGCCGGGCCGATCAGGGCCACGTTCTCCTTGGCACGGATCCACTCCAGGCTGGTGAGGTAGGCCCACGTCGGCGCGGGGATCGAGGACGCGGCCAGGTCGAAGTCCTCGATGGTCTTGAGCACCGGGAAGGCCGCGCCTTGAGGCGTGCTCGCTCGTTGGAGGCGTCGCGGGCGGTGATCTCGGCCTCGACCAGGGCCCGCAGCACCTCCTCGGGAGACCAGCGTTGGGTCTTGGCCGTGACGAGCAGCTCGGGGGCGAGCTGTCGCATCGCGGCGAGCTTCAGCCGGCGCAGCCCCGCGGTCAGGTCCGCGTCCAGCACCGGCGGGGTGGATGCGCTCACGAGGACACCGCCTTGGTGGCCGGGGCGTACTCGGCCAGCGAGCGTCCCGTACTCGTGGGCAGGTCCAGCACGAGGGCGTCACCGGCCGGGCGCGGGGTGGGGACCCCGGTGCCGGCGGCCAGGATCGAGCGGACATCGGCCGCGCGCCACCGCCCGAACGCGGTTGCTCGCTCCAGGGCGGCGACCATCGCGGCGTGGCCGTGGGCGGCGGCCAGGGTGTTCAGCTCGGCCAGCTCGGGGCCGAGGCGGGTGTGTCCGGCGCCGGCGGCGCCGGCGATGAACGCCTCGGCGGCGGCCGGGCCGAGCGCGCAGAAGGCGACCTCCGCCGCGCTGCGCGGCCGGATCGCCCGCACCGGTACCGCCGGGCGGGCACCGCCGTAGTGCTCGTCCAGCACCGAGGCCTCACCCGGCGAGGTGAGCGGGTGCGCGGCGTGGACCTCGCCGGTGCCGACGTCGAGGATGAGCACCCGGGTGCCGTCGACGACCACGCCCACCTGGGTGCCGATGAGCCGGTTCGGCACCGAGTACCGCGCCGAGCCGAGCCGGATCGTGGACAGCTTGTCGACCTTGCGGGTCGCCGGTGCCGGCCCGATGACCGGGCGCAGCGAGGGCAGCTCGGTGAGCAGGTCGACCTCCTTGGCCAGCCGCTCGTTCGGGACCGCGGCGATCTCTGAGTGGACCGCGGCGTTGACCTCCGCACACCACTCGGCCGCGCGCTGGTTGGCGCGAGCGAGGTCGGCCAGGATCCGCGCAGCCGCGGCCTGCTCCTCACCGTCGAGCCCTTGGGCGTGCTCGAGAGCAGCAGCGGCCGGGCGAGGTCGTCCTTGCCGTAGCGGACCAAGGCCTCGACGATGCCCTTGGACTCCGGGTCGGCCGCCTCGCAGAAGTCGGGCCGGAACCGGTAGTGCGTGGCGAACCGGACGTACTCGGCCGTGGGCACGACACGGTTGGCGACCACCCCACCCTTGAGGCAGCCCATCCGGTCGGCGAGGACGACCTTCGGGACACCGCCGAGGACCTCGAAGCACTCGGCCAGCATGGCCATCGTCGTCGCGGCCTTCTCATCAGCGGCGAAGCGGACGAACCGGAACCTCGACCAGGCCAGTACCGCGGCGAAGACGTGCACGCCGGCGATCACGCCCCAGTCGATGACCAGGTGCTCACCCGGGGACCAGGACGCCGGCCGGTGGGTCCGGCCGTGCTTGGCACGCCAGGCCTTTTTCTCCTCGGCCACCAGGCGGCGGAAGTTGCGGGCCGAGCCGGTGTACCCGGCCGCGCGGGCCGTGGGCAGCAACCGCTGGCGCTGATCCGCGCCTTGGCCGTGTCGACACCGGCTGCGACGAGGCCGCGCACGTCCTCGTAGTTGGCCGGCCGCGGTGCCCTGACCGGGCGCGGTTCCCCGGTGGCGTGACGCTGCACGACGCGCTTGACGGTCTTGTGGGTGGTGCCGCAGATCTCTGCGGCACCGCGGTAGGTGCCCACCATGTTGTAGGCGGTGATGATGTCCAACTCTTCCCTCATGTTCTTCAATGGAGCTCCCTGGGCGGTGTGGTGACTGGCTAGACACCGCCACCGTTCACCGTCCAGGGGCTCAGCTCATGGACGACACGAGCAGAGGGTGGGGACTTTTACTTGGCCACCCGCGGGGACCTCACGTGGCCACCAGTGGGGACTTTGCCACGGCCATGGACAGCACGCCAGGACAACCAGTGCGGTAGGGACCGAGACCCCACGCCGCCCCACCCGCCCATCTCATCGAACCTCGCCAGCAGGGCCAAGAACTGATAGGTCGCAGCAGCGATCTGACCCGCTAACAGGGCGATCTCATCTCCAAGGGCTTCACTGTCCCGCTGCCAATGCCCTGTGTCCTGCGGTTCCCACCTCGTGCCGATCTGTGCACCCTGGAACTCCCTGTGAGTGCCGCCGACATCCTCAGGAACAGCGTGCTGGGCTTCGATTTCTGCACTCACTCCGCCTGCACCGATTCCGTCCCCACCTGCTCCGTCCTCGGCGACCGCGTGCTCACCACCTCCGACCTCGGCGACCGCGTCCTCGGCAACCTCGTCTTCGGCATGGGTGCCTTGATCTGTCCGATCCATGATGTCCCTCCCGCCGTGACCAGCTCCCCTCGAGCTGATGGATCTCACCGTAGGGACGACCACTGACATACCTCCCGCAAACCCGCGGCCCGGCTCGCGCAGGACTGCATCAACTGGCACCCACATGGGCCCGGCGCCATCTCTCCACCACGACGCAGGACACCCCACATCGGACCCTGCAGCGCTGTGGCCTGCGGCGTTGCAGTGCTCCGCGGAGCACCCCGGCGGATCTCAGGGGGCTGCGAGCCTGGCCCAGACCGCGAGGTGATCGGTGTCGGCGACTGGCCAGGTGCCGGCATCGACGACATCGAGCCCGCGGACCAGCACGTGGTCGATCTGCACAAAGGGCGGGATCTGGGAGTTGCGCGGCCAGGTTCGCACCCAGCCCTGGCCAGCAACGCGATGGGCGGCCTCCAACCGCTGCTCGGTCATCAGTTCGCGCAGCGCGGGATGGCCAGTCGAAGCATTGAGATCTCCCAAGACGACCAGCCCCCGGGTCGGCTCGTCCTCGATGCCCCTCCCCAGCGTGCGCAATTCCTCCCGCCAGACCTGCGTCGACGAACCGACCGGCGGAAAGGTGTGAGCCGCCACCACCGTGACATCGCTGCCAAGATCGACGATCTCCTGTCCGAAGACGAATCCAGGTGGGCTCTCCCGGGCCTCATGCGGCGCGCGGGTCAGGACGAGGGTGCCGCTGGCATCCGGGCTCACCTCGCCGGAGCGGTGGGGCAAGTCGTCGGCCAGAGTGCTGGACTCCAACGCTCGAGCAGTCGCCGGGGTGGCCTCGATCAGCACCAGCACGTCCACGTGGTGCCGCTGGACCAGGGCTTCGACGTCATCCATCGAACCTCGCCCGTACTCGAGGTTGATCGCCGCCACGATCAGGTCGTCCTCACTCTCATCGATCCCCTGGTCGATCCACCATGGAATCGCGATCGCTAGATGGACCATCCCCAGCGCGAGCACTGACAGCACCAGCAGCCATCGGCGCAGGACCACGGTGCACAGGAGCAGCGGGACGAGCGAGAGGCCCACCGGGACCAGTCCTGCCTGCAGCAGAGGCAGGGGCCCCGGGAGATCGAGCCAGCGCGCGAGCGTCAGGACACACGCAACCACCCACCAGCCTGCGAGGACGCCCGTCGCGACGCGCACCCAGGCCCTCCCCGTCACCGCACGCGCATCAGGCGTCGATCACGATGGGGATGATCATCGGCCGACGGCGCAGCTTCCCACCGAGGAACGACCCGACCGTCCGGCGGATGACCTGCTGCAGCTGATAGGTGTCCTGGACACCGTTCTGCTGGGCCTCCTTGAGCGCCTCGACGAGCCTCGGACGCACCTTGTCGAAGACATCCTGACCCTCCGCGAAACCTCGGGTCTGGATCTCCGGACCAGCCGCAATCGTTCCGTTCGAGGCATCGCGCACCACGATGATGGTCACGAAGCCCTCGTCGCGCAGGATCCGACGATCCTTCAGCATCGTCTCGTCCGCGGCACCGACCAGCGAGCCGTCGACATACACATAACCCACGTCCACCGCGCCGGCGATCCGCGCCTGACCGTCGACGAGATCGACCACGACCCCGTCCTCGGCCAGCACGATGTTCTCGCGCGGCACCCCGGTGGCCACGGCCAGATCGCCGTTGGCCACCATGTGGCGCCACTCGCCGTGCACCGGCATCACATTCCGAGGCTTGACGATGTTGTAGCAGTAGAGCAACTCGCCGGCGCTGGCGTGACCGGAGACATGCACCAGCGCGTTCTCCTTGTGGACCACCTTGGCGCCCAGCCGGGTCAAACCGTTGATTACCCGGTAGACGGCGTTCTCGTTGCCGGGGATCAGCGACGAGGCCATCAGCACCGTGTCGCCCTCGCCCACATCGATCTTGTGATCGCCGTTGGCCATCCGCGACAGCGCCGCCATCGGCTCCCCCTGGGAGCCCGTGCAGATCAGCACCTGCTCGTCATCCGGCAGTTGGGTGAGGCGACCCAGATCGACCAGGACACCGTCCGGCACGTTCAGATAGCCCAGATCCGAGGCGATCCCCATGTTGCGGATCATGGAACGACCCACCATCGCGACCTTCCGGCCGGACTCCACGGCGGCGTCCAGCACCTGCTGGACGCGGTGCACGTGCGAGGAGAAGCAGGCCACGATGATGCGCCGCTTGGCGTCGTGGAAGACCCGGTCGATCGCCGGGCTGATGTTGCGCTCAGGGGTGGTGAAACCCGGGATGTGGGCGTTGGTGGAGTCGGTCATGAACAGGTCGACCCCCTCCTCCCCCAGCCGCGCGAAGGCCCGCAGGTCGGTGATCCGGCCGTCCAGCGGCAACTGGTCCATCTTGAAATCACCAGTGTGCAGGATGTTCCCACCGGAGGTGCGCACGAAGACGGCGAGGGCATCCGGGATGGAGTGGTTCACCGCCACGAACTCGCACTCGAACGGCCCGAGCTCCTCGACGTCACCCTCCTTCACACCCATCGTCAGCGGCCTGATCTTGTGCTCCTTGAGCTTGGCCTCGATCAGCGCCAAGGTGAGCTGAGAGCCGATCAGCGGGATGTCGTTCTTCAGCCGCAGCAGATAGGGCACCGCCCCGATGTGGTCCTCGTGACCGTGGGTCAGCACGATCGCCACGATGTCGTCCAGCCGGTCCTCGATCGGCCCGAAGTCGGGCAGGATCAGATCCACGCCCGGGTGGTTCTCCTCGGGGAAGAGCACGCCGCAGTCGATGACGAGCAACTTGCCCTTGTGCTCCAGGACGGCCATATTCCGCCCCACCTCACCCAGTCCGCCGAGCGGTATGACGCGTACGTCGTTGTCGGCGAGGGGTCCGGGTTCGGTCAGCTCGGGGTGCGGATGGCTCATGACGCTCAGCCTAACGACGCGTGCCACGCTCGCCATGTCGGTGGGCCGCTCTAGGCTGAGAACCATGCAGCCCTACCTCGAGCTCCTCGACACGATCCGCACCGAGGGGGTGCGCAAGACCGACCGCACCGGCACCGGCACGCTGTCGATCTTCGGACACCAGATGCGCTTCGACCTGACCGCGGGGTTCCCTGCGCTCACCACCAAGAAGCTGCACATGCGCTCGGTGATCGGCGAGCTGCTCTGGTTCTTGCGCGGTGACACCAACATCGGCTGGCTGCACGACAACCGGATCACGATCTGGGACGAGTGGGCCGACGAGAACGGCGACCTCGGCCCCGTCTACGGCCACCAGTGGCGGTCCTGGCCGACCCCCGACGGCGGATCCATCGACCAGATCGAGCGCCTGATCGCCGGCCTGCGCACCAACCCCGATTCCCGCCGCCACATCGTCTCAGCCTGGAATGTCGCCGACGTCGACGACATGGCGCTGCCCCCGTGCCACACGCTCTTCCAGTTCTACGTGGCCCCGGCGTCCCAGGACGACGCGGACCAGCGCGGCTGGCTGTCCTGCCAGCTCTACCAGCGCAGCGCGGACACCTTCCTCGGCGTCCCCTTCAACATCGTCAGCTACGCGCTTCTGACTCACCTGGTCGCCCACGTGACGGATCTGCGGCCCAAGGACTTCGTGCACAGCATCGGCGACGCGCACCTCTACCTCAACCACCTGGAGCAGGCAGAGGAGCAGTTGAGACGCACCCCGGGCCCGCTCCCCACGCTGTGGCTCAACCCCGAGGTGCGCGAGATCGACGCCTTCCAGCTGGCGGACATCGAGGTGCGCGACTATGTCGCAGCCCCCACGATCAAGGCCCCGATCGCGGTATGACGCAACCCCGGTTCGCGGTCATCCCCGCCTCCTACGTGGCGTTGGTGCGGGAGCCCGCCTCATCCCCTGATGCGAGCGCTGGCGTCGAGGGTGGCGTCGAGGTGCTGCTCCAGCTCCGCAGCGGGACGACCTACATGGACGGCTGGTGGGCCTGCGGGGCAGCTGGCCATGTCGAGCAGGGCGAGACGGTGCTCGAGGCCGCTGCCCGCGAGGCTCAGGAAGAACTGGGGATCGACCTCGACCCGGCCGACCTCCGCCTGGAGGTGGTCACCCAGCGGACCTGCGCCATACCGTCCGGGCTCGAGGAGCGCCTCGATCTGTTCCTGACCGCCCGTAGGTGGTCCGGCGAACCCACCATCCAGGAGCCGGACAAGGCCGGTGAGCTGCGCTGGTGGCCGCTCGCGGCGCTACCGGACAAGGTGGTGCCGCACGAGCGCGCCGCGCTGGACACCATCGCCGCGCGCCGGCACACATCGACAGAGGGACCCACGCCCAAGACCACGGCGACTCCCACCTTCCACAGCTTCGGCTTCACCCAGACGCTCACGCTCATCGCCGCCGTCGGGCGCAACGGGGTGATCGGTGATGGCGAGCAGATGCCGTGGCATCTGCCCGAGGACCTCCGCTTCTTCAAGAGCACGACCATGGGCGGCACCCTGGTCATGGGACGGGGCACCTGGGATTCCATCGGCCGCGCTCTGCCCGGTCGACGCACGATCGTGGTGACCCGGGACCGGTACTGGTCTGCGCCGGGCGCCGAGGTCGCGCACTCGCTGCGGGAGGCGTTGATGATCGCCGGAGACGGTGAGGTGTTCATCGCGGGGGGTGGCCAGATCTATGCGCAGACCATCGAGCACGCCCACCGGCTGATCATCACCGAGGTGGACCTGGAACCGGAGGGCGCGACCCGTTTCCCCGACATCGACCCTGCGCTCTGGCAGGAGATCGACAGGATCGCCGGCGACGCTCCGGTGACCGCGTGGGTGACCTACGAACGGACCTACGAACGGACCGGCGAACGGACCGATCGGTGAGCCTGGGCCAACGCGGTTCCGGCCCCGGGCCGGGCGTGCGCTACGCGATCGTCTGCGTCCTCGTAGGCGTGGCGGTGTGCGGCCTCGTGGGCGCTGTCAGCGGCGCCGCCAGCGTGCTGACCAGCACCGACCCACCCCAGGACGCCGGGGTGACCGGGGTCGCCTTCGCCTCGGGTATCGCCGGACTCATCATGGGCGGCGCCCTGGGCGCGATGCTGGGCGCCCTCAGCGGAGCGCTGACGGCCGGTGTGACTGGGGGTCGGACGGGTCGCGACGAGATCGCGGTGCGAGCGGCGCTGGCCACCGGCGCCACCTACCTGGTCGTCCTCACGATCCTGGCGATCGCCCCGACAGGGACTCCCCTGGGGGTCGGGGGTTGGCAGTGGGTCGGGGTCCTGGTGCCCGCGGCGCTCGCCGCCGCGCTGGCGGCCTGGGCCGTCCCACAGGTCCGCGACCTCGACGCCGACCTCGGTCCCACCGGGTAGCTAGAGTCGTCCGGGTGCAGCCCCACGACGTCGCCTCCATCCGCACCCTGTCCTCCCCGACCGTCCACCCGGACGGTCGCGACGTAGTCCTCACGCTGACCCGGCCCGACATCGAGGACAACCGCTACCGCTCCAGCCTGTGGCGCCAGCGCCTCGACAACGACGGCAAAGCCACCGGCGATCTCGAGCGGCTCACCGGCAGCACCCGGGACTCCGCCCCGACCTACTCCCCCGACGGCACCCACCTGGCGTTCCTGCGCGCGACCGAGGACGGCCCGGCCCAACTGCATCTCCTGCGCGCCGACGGTGGCGACGCCCGCCGACTGACCGACCACCCGCTGGGAGTCGGCAGCTTCGCCTGGTCTCCCGACTCCAGGATGATCGCGTATGTCGCACGCGTCCCCGACGAGGGTCGCTACGGCACCGACGAGGACATCGCACCCGACCACGAGGCTCCGCGGCTGATCGAGCACGCCGGCTACCTCTCAGACGGGCTCGGCTACGTCCTGGACCGCCCCGCCACAATCTTCCTGCTCAACCTCGACGATCTTCCTGACCCCGACGGCGAGGACGCCGAGGCAGTCCCGGAGAGCCGCCAGCTGACCGCCGGGGCCGGTGACGACCGCAACCCGGTCTTTCTCGACGGCGGGCAGCGGGTCGGCTTCATCGCCTCGCGGGATCGCCGTGGAGCATGGCGCCCCGACACCCTGGTCACCGACCTGTGCTCGGTCGACCTGCGCGGCAAGGGCTTTCGGCGCCATACCGAGGGCACGGGAACGGTCGGCAGCCTGCACGTCGCCGGTGATGGCGTGGTGGTCTACGGGGTCAACGACCTGGGTGAGAGCGGCCAGGACTTCGTCGCTCGCAACCCGGTGCTGCACCGGCTGACCAAGAACGACCCCGGCACCGCTCTCACCGACGCCGAGGCCGACCACCTCGCCTGCACCCCGGCCCTGGGGATCGGCGGCACCCTCGTCGCCGCGTTCGAGCACCGGGGAGACACCGTCGTGCGCGATGTCGACACCGGCGACGTGCTGCTCGACGGACACCTCACCGTGACCGGCCTCGCGGTCGGCGGCGGGGTGGTCGTCGCGACCGCGGGGACGCGCACGTCATACAGCGAGCTCTTCGTCGGCCGGATCGGCGAGCGCCTCACCCAGGTGACCGACCTCGCCGCGCGCCACCTCACCGGCACTGCCGCACCGATCGAGCCGGAGGAGCTCGAGACGACCTCTGCCGACGGCTACCCGGTGCACGGGTGGCTGTTCCGGCCGACCACGAAGCCTCGACGCAAAGCCGGCCACCCGGTCGTGCTGATGATCCACGGCGGCCCCTACACGCAGTACTCCGGCAACCTCTTCGATGAGGCCCAGGTCCTCGCGGGCGCCGGGTATGCCGTGGTGATGGGCAATCCGCGCGGCGGCTCCGGCTACGGCGCCAGCCACGGCCGCGCGGTCAAGGAGGCCATCGGCAGCGTCGATGTGGCCGACCTGACCGCGCTCCTCGACCACGCCCTCACCCTGCACGCGCAGAACCTGGACGCCGAGCGCGTCGGCGTCCAGGGCGGCTCCTACGGCGGTCTGATGACCACCTGGCTGGTCGGGCACACCGACCGCTTCCGCGCCGCGATCAGCGAGCGGGCGGTCAACGCCTGGGACTCCTTCGCCGGGACCAGCGACATCGGCTGGTTCTTCGGCGACGAGTACGTCGGCGCCTATGCCCACGAGCAGTCTCCGCTGACCTGGGCCGACAACATCACCACGCCCACGCTCGTGATCCACTCCGAGCGCGACTTCCGCTGCCCGCTCGAGCAGGGTCAGCGGCTGTTCGCGCGGCTCAAGCGCAATGGGGTGCCCACCAAGCTGCTCATCTTCCCCGGTGAGGGCCATGAACTGACCCGCTCCGGCCAGCCTCGCCACCGGGTGCAGCGCTTCGAGCACATCCTCGCCTGGTGGGACGAGCACCTGCGGTGAGCGTGGGCACGCACGAGTCCCGCGATCGCAGGCTGCTCGCCTGGCTGGGGGCCGGCCTGCTCGCCGGAGGTATGCCGGTTCACGAGGTCGAGGAGGACGTGCACGAGGTCGCGTGGACGCTGGGATATCAACGCGCGCAGGTGGCCTGCTCCCCAACCGGCCTGATGGTCGCGCTGCGCTCCGGCGAGGCGGCGACTTTCGAGCAGGTCGACGGCGGGCTCCGGCTGGACCAGCTGGCCGACGTGCTGGCGGTGCAGGCCGAGCTGCGCTCGGGGCGGATGGCCGTCCAGGACGGCCTGGCCAGGCTCGGCCGGTTGCGGGCGCAGCCGCACCGTTACCGGACTCTCGGCCTCGTGGTCGGCGGCCTGCTGACCGGTGTCGGCATCGGGCTGATCCTGGCGCCGGCCCTGTCCTCGCTGCTGTTCACCCTGGCTGTCGCCGTGCTCACCCCCGCTTTCGTGCTGCTCGGGACTCGCGGGCCGACATGGCGGACGCTCACCCCCTTCCTGGCCGCCTTCACGATCAGCCTGCTCGCCTTCCTCGCTGCCGGTGTGGGGTGGCTGTCCGCGCCGCTGTGGACTCTGGTCGCGCCGATCGCCGTCCTGCTGCCTGGCGCGCTCATCGTCACCGGGCTGACCGAACTCGCGGCCGGCGCCATGGTCGCTGGCAGTTCCCGGCTGGCCTACGGTCTGGTGCAGCTGCTGCTCTTCGTGCTCGGCGTGGGGGCCGCCCTCGCGGTCGTGGGCGTGGCGCCGGAGTCCCTCCAGGAACCTCGCCCCGTCGACCTGGGCTGGTGGGCACCCCTTCTCGGCGTCATCATCATCACCGCCGCGATCTCGCTGATGGAGTCGGTCCCCGCCCGCCAGATCCCCTGGCTCGGCCTGACCGTGCTCGCTACCTTCCTCGCCCAGGCCCTGACCATGTCCGCCGTCCAGACCCGTTGGGCGGGCGCCTTCGCCGGCGCGGTGGTGGCCGCGCTCCTGAGCACGCTGATCGAATACGTGCGCCCCGAGCTGCCCCGCATGGTTGCCTTTCTCCCCAGTTTCTGGCTGCTCGTCCCAGGGTCGCTGGGCCTGATCTCCCTCACCCAGGTCGAGATCGGGCCCGGGGCGGCGGCGTTGGCGGTCGTCGACGTGGTCGTCGTGGTCACCGCGATCGCCCTGGGCGTCCTGGTCGGCTCAGCGCTGGCTCGTCCGCTGCGGCACGTGGCGCGCCAGATCGGCCTGGCCCACCTGCTCCGCACCGTCAGACAGGCGGGATCGCGCGGTGTCGTGTCGAGAAGTGGCGGTCGCGGCGGGCGGCGTAGCGGAAGCGCTTGATCACCTCGTCGCGCAGCTGCTCGGGTTCGACCACCGCGTCGATCACCAGGTCGGAGGCCAGCCGCTCGAGGTCCACGTCCTCGACGTACTCAGCCCGGCGAGCGTCGACATACGCGGCCCGCTCCTCCTCGTCCTCGATCTCGGCGATCTTGTTGGCGAAGACCGCGTTGACCGCCGCCTCCGGACCCATCACCGCGATCCGGGCGGTGGGCAGCGCGATCGTGGCCTCCGGACCGAAGCCGGGGCCACCCATGGCGTAGAGACCCGCGCCATAGGCCTTGCGGACCACCACGCACAGCTGCGGGACCGTAGCCGCGGAGACGGCGGAGACCATCTTGGCGCCATGCCGGATGATGCCCCCGCGCTCGACCTCGCTGCCGATCATGAACCCGGGCACGTCTGCCAGGTAGAGCAACGGGATGCCGTAGGCGTCGCACAGCCAGATGAAGCGCGCGGCCTTGTCGGCGGAGTCGGTGAACAGCACCCCGCCCTTGACCGCCGAGTTGTTGGCCAGGATGCCCACCGTCTGACCGTCGATCCGGCCCAGCCCGACGACCAGCTCCGGGGCGAAGAGCGGCTTGACCTCGAAGAAGCTGTCGTCATCGACGAGCCCCTCGATCACCTCGTGCACGTCGAAGGGCACCGACTCGGCCTCGGGGACCGTGTTGCGGTCGAGCGGGACCGCCGGCTCCTCGGGCTCGTAGTGCGGCACCGGGTCGTGCCAGGTCTCGGGCAGGTAGGAGAAGAAGTGCTTGGCCAGCTCGATCGCCTCGGCGTCGTCGCTGGCGAGCAGGTCGCCGACCCCAGAGACGGTGCAGTGCATCCGCGCCCCGCCCATGTCCTCCAGGCTGACCTTCTCCCCCACGACCATCTCGGCCATCCGCGGGCTGCCCAGATACATCGAGGCGTTGCCCTCGACCATGATGATCAGGTCGGTGAAGGACGGGATGTAGGCGCCACCGGCGGCCGACGGACCGAACAGGCAGCAGATCTGCGGAACCTTGCCGGACAGGGCGACCTGGTTGTGGAAGATCCGGCCGGCGCCACGTCGTCCGGGGAACAGGTCCACCTGGTCGGTGATCCGGGCACCGGCCGAGTCGACGAACCAGAAGAGGGGAAGCTCCTCGCGCAGCGCTGCCTCGGTGGCGCGGATGATCTTCTCCACCGTCCGCGCACCCCACGAGCCAGCCTTGACGGTCGGGTCGTTGGCGACCACGATCGCTGGTCGGCCATCCACCTCACCGCGCCCGGTCACCACGCCGTCGGCGGGCAGGTTGCCTGCGGTGGAGTTGGCGAAGCGGCCGTCCTCGACGAAGGTGCCCTCGTCGAAGAGCAGCTCGATCCGGTCGCGGACGTAGAGCTTGCCCTGGGAGTCCAGCTTGCCCTTGGCGCGCTCGGTCGGCTCCGCCGAGGCCCGGTATGCCGTGTCCAGCCGGCCCCGCAGGTCCGCGACACGGGGATCTGGGTGAGGGTTCTCCATACCCGCCATCCTGTCAGCCGGGCGGGTCACGCGGGCAGGCCGAGGCCGCGGGCGATGAGCATCCGCTGGACCTCCGAGGTCCCTTCACCGATCTCCAGGATCTTGGCGTCGCGGTAGAACCGGGCCACCGGGTACTCCTCCATGAAGCCGTTGCCGCCGAAGATCTGGGTGCCGATCCGGGTCGAGGTGACCGCGGCCTCGGTGGCGTAGAGCTTGGCGATGGCGGCGGCCTGCTTGACCTCGGCCATCGAGCGCTTGCCGGCGGCGTGCTGCTCCTTGAGCCAGGCCGCCTTGTAGGTGAGCGTGCGGGCCGCCTCGGTCATCACGGCCAGGTCCGCGACCTGGAAGGACACACCCTGGTTGACGGCGATCGGCTTGCCGAAGGCGAGCCGCTCCTGGCTGTAACGAGTGGTCTCCTCCAGCATCCGCTGGCAGCAGCCGACCGCGAGCGCCGCGATGGCGATCCGGCCGTCGTCGAGCGTCTTGAGGAACTGCTTGAAGCCGTGGCCACGCTCCCCGAGCAGGTTCGCCTCCGGCACGCGTGCGCCCTCGAAGGTCAGGCCGTGGGTGTCGGAGATGTGCCAGCCGAGCTTGCGGTAGGGCGGCTCGACGACGAAGCCCTCGGTGCCGTTGGGCACGATGATCGCGCTGATCTCGGGGCGGCCGTTCTCCAGCTCGCCGGTCTTGGCGGTCACGGTGACCACGGAGGTGATCTCGGTGCCGGAGTTGGTGATGAAGGCCTTGGCGCCGTTGATGACCCACTCACCGTCCTCAAGGACGGCGCGCGTACGGCTGGCCCCGGCGTCGGAGCCGGCTTCCGGCTCGGTCAACCCGAAGCCGGCGAGCGCCTTCCCGGCGACGAGGTCGGGCAGCCAGCGCTCCTTCTGCTCCTGGCTGCCGTAGGTCTGGATGGGGTTGATCCCGAGCCCGACCCCGGCCTCGAGCGTGATCCCCATCGCCTGGTCGACGCGGCCCAGTTCCTCGATCGCCACGCAGAGGTAGGTGAAGCCCTCCCCCTCCATCCCGGCACCGCCGAACTCCTCGGGCGCTTCCAGCCCGAACAGGCCGAGCTCGCCCATCTTGGGCACCAGGTGCACCGGGAAGTGCGACTCAGCGTCCCACTGCTCGACGTGCGGCGCGATCTCCTGCTCGGCGAAGTCGCGCACGACACCGCGGAAGTCCTCATGGTCCTGGCTGAGTTCGAACACGGGACCATCGTGCTTGACGTGCACGTCAATCGTCAAGCACGATGTCCTGAGCCCTCTTGACGTAAGGACAAGCTGTGACCGCTGCCGAGACCACCTGGACCATCGCCCAGATGGCCGACGACTTCGACGTGACGCACCGCACACTGCGCCACTACGAGCACCTGGGCCTGCTCTCCCCCGAGCGCGAGGGGCAGCGCCGGCTCTACCACCGTCGCGAACGCACCCGCCTGGCGCTGATCCTGCGCGGGCGCCGACTGGGCTTCCCGCTCGAGGAGATCTCCACCATCCTGGGCATGTACGACGACCAGCCCGGCGAAGCGGGGCAGTTGCGCTACCTGCTCTCCCAGATCGATGACCGCCGCACCGATCTGCAGCGCCGCCGACGCGACATCGAGGACAGCCTGCGCGAGCTGGACGAGCTGGAGCAGCGCTGCACCGAGGACCTGGCCCAGTTGCGTTGATCGGTCTGGGTCTAGGGTGTGCGTCATGCCGATCAGCAAGGTCCTCATCGCCAACCGCGGCGAGATCGCCGTCCGCATCGCTCGTGCCTGCAAGGACGCAGGGCTGGGCTCCGTCGCCGTGTATGCCGAGCCCGACCGGGACGCGCTGCACGTCAAGGTGGCCGACGAGGCCTATGCCCTGGGCGGTCAGACGCCGGGTGAGTCCTATCTCGTGCAGGACGCACTGCTCGAGATCGCGCAGCAGTCCGGCGCCGACGCTGTCCATCCCGGCTACGGCTTCCTGGCCGAGAACGCCTCGTTCGCCCAAGCGGTCATCGACGCCGGCCTGACCTGGATCGGCCCTGGACCCGACGCGATCGACTCCCTCGGCGACAAGGTCAAGGCCCGACACATCGCGGTCAAGGCCGACGCCCCCCTCGTGCCCGGCACCAAGGACCCGGTGGAGGGCCCCGACGAGGTCGTCGCCTTCGCCCAGGAGCACGGCCTCCCGGTCGCCATCAAGGCGGCCTATGGCGGTGGCGGTCGCGGTCTGAAGGTGGCGCGCACGATCGAGGAGATCCCCGAGCTGTTCGACTCCGCGGTGCGCGAGGCGGTCACCGCCTTCGGTCGCGGGGAGTGCTTCGTCGAGCGCTTCCTGGACCACCCCCGCCACGTCGAGACCCAGTGCCTGGCCGATCAGCACGGCAATGTCGTCGTCGTCTCCACCCGTGACTGCTCGCTGCAGCGACGCAACCAGAAGCTGGTCGAGGAGGCCCCCGCGCCCTTCCTCACCGAGGAGCAGCACGCCGAGTTGGTGCGCGCGAGCAAGGCGATCATGACCGAGGCCGGCTACGTCGGCGCCGGCACCTGCGAGTTCCTGGTCGGCCCCGAGGGCGACATCTCCTTCCTCGAAGTCAACACCCGTCTGCAGGTCGAGCACCCGGTCACCGAGGAGGTCACCGGAATCGACCTGGTCCGTGAGCAGTTCCGGATCGCCGACGGCGAGGAACTCGGCTACGACGACCCGGTGCCGCACGCGCACTCCATCGAGTTCCGGATCAACGCGGAGGACCCGGGCCGCGACTTCCTCCCTGCCCCGGGCACCGCACTGGTCTTCCGCCCGCCGTCGGGTCCGGGCGTGCGGCTGGACTCCGGGGTGGAGCAGGGCGACGTCGTCGCCGGCGCCTTCGACTCGATGCTCGCCAAACTGATCGTCACCGGCCGGGACCGGCACGAGGCGCTGGCGCGCGCCCGCCGGGCCCTCGCCGAGTTCGAGGTGGAGGGCATGCCGACCGCGCTGACCTTCCACCGCGCGGTGGTCGCCGACCCGGCCTTCGCCCCCGAGGACGACTCCCCGTTCACCGTGCACACCCGGTGGATCGAGACCGACTTCGACAACCAGATCGAGGCCTACTCCGGACCGACCGCGGAGGCACCCACCGGTGAGGAGGGAGAGCGCCAGAAGGTGGTCGTCGAGGTCGGCGGCCAGCGCCTGGAGGTCTCGCTGCCCGCCGGTCTGGCGCTCGGTGGTGGCGGCGGCGCCGCGGCTGGCGGTCGCAAGAAGGCACCCAAGCGCTCCCGCGGCGGCGGTGGGGCCGCTGCGGCGTCCGGCGACTCCGTGACCGCGCCGATGCAGGGCACGATCGTCAAGATCGCGGTCGAAGAAGGCCAGTCGGTGTCCCAGGGTGATGTCGTCGTCGTGCTCGAGGCGATGAAGATGGAGCAGCCGATCAAGGCGCACAAGGACGGCACCGTGACCGGGCTGTCCGCGACCGTCGGCGAGACCGTGGCCAATGGCGCGGTGCTCTGCGAACTGACCGACTGACCGAGAGACCGAGAGACCGACTGTCGGTCGGTGCTCTGTCGGGTCAGTCGGTGATCTCGTGCAGCTGCCGGGCTGCCTCGGCCAGCGAGCCGCTCATCGAGGGATAGACCGTGAAGGTCGAGCTGAACTGGTCGACGTTGAGCCGGTTGGCCACGGCCAGCGCGATCGGGAAGATGAGCTCGCTGGCCCGCGGGCTGACCACGACTCCCCCGACGATCGTCTGGCTGCCCCGGCGCGCGAACAATTTCACGAAGCCGTCCTGGACGTTCTGCATCTTGGCGCGAGGGTTCTTGGTGAGGGGCAGCATGACGGCGCGGGCGTCCACCCGCCCTTCGTCGATATCGGCCTGGCTGACGCCGACCGTGGCGATCTCCGGGTCGGTGAAGATGTTGGAGCTGACCCGGCCCAGGGACAGCGGGGCCACGGCATCGCCCAGCGCGTGCGCCACCGCGATCCGTCCCTGCATGGCCGCGACGGAGGCGAGCGGGAGCACACCGGTGCAGTCGCCGGCGGCATAGACCCCGGGCGCGCTGGTGCGCGAGACTCGGTCGACCTCGATGTGGCCTGAGCGCGTCAGGGTCACCCCGGCCTCCGCCAGGCCCATGTCGGTGGTGTTGGGGATCGACCCGACGGCCAACATCGCGTGGGATCCCGTCACCTCACGGCCGTCCTCCAGCGTGACGACCACCTCCTCCCCCTCCCGGCGGACGGCACCGGCACGCGAGCGGTTGAGCACCGTCATGCCACGTCGGCGGAAAACGTCCTCGACCACGTTGGCCGCGTCGGCGTCCTCACCGGGCAGCACCCGGTCACGGGAGGAGATCAGCGTGACCTGGCAGCCCAGGCCGAGGTAGGCGTGCGCGAGCTCGGCGCCGGTGACGCCGGAGCCGACGACGATGAGGTGCTCGGGCAGCTCCTGGAGGTCCCAGATCTGCTGCCAGGTCAGGATCCGTTCGCCGTCGGGGACGGCCGTGTCCATGACCCGAGGACGGGCACCGGTCGCGATCAGGATCACGTCCGCCTCGATGCGCCGGGAGCTGTCCGCCTCCGCCAGGTCGGCCCCGTGCGGCGAGGGCTCCTCACCCGACTCGACGTCCGGGATGCCCTCGACGATCTCCACGACCCCCGCTCCCGCGAGCCGGCCCGCACCTTGCACGATCTCGATCCCGGCCGACTCCAGCCGTTCGGCGATGTCCCGGCTCTGGGTCTGGGCCAGGCCCATGATCCGGCTGTTGACATCGGTGATGTGCGCGGTGACGCCCTGGTCGCGCGGCACGCCCGCCCCGTCGAAGTGCACGCCGATCCGCTTGGCGGCGCTGAACCGGTCCATGAAGTCCGCGGTGGCGATCAACGCCTTGCTGGGCACGCAGTCGGTGAGCACGGCCGCTCCACCGACACCGGCCCGCTCCACGACGGTGACCTCAGCCCCCAGCTGGGCAGCACCTAGCGCGGCCTCGTAGCCACCGGGGCCACCACCGATGACGACCACGGACCTGTCTGCTGCACTCACGGCCCCTATCCAACCATCTAAGATGCCCAGGGTGACCGACCACTCCCACCTGACACTCACCGACCCGAGCACCGACCCCCGCGACGTCGCCGAGGCCGCCGCAGCCGTCATCGCCGAGCGCACCGGAGCACCGAGGCATGACATCGCGCTGGTCCTGGGCAGTGGCTGGAAGCAGGCGGCCGACCTGCTGGGCGAGGCCGACTGCGAGATCGACAACACCGACGTCCCCGGATTCGCCCCGGCCGCCGTCGAGGGCCACTCCGGCTCGATGCGCTCGATCCCGCTCGAGGACGGCCGGCGAGTGCTCGTCTACGGCACGCGCACCCATTTCTACGAAGATCGCGGGATCCGCGCGGTGGTGCACGCCATCCGGACCGCGGCCGCCGCCGGCTGCACCACGGTCGTCCTCACCAACGGCTGCGGCGGCCTGCGCGCCGAGTGGGCGCCCGGCACCCCCGTGCTGATCAGTGACCACATCAACCTCACAGCAGCCTCGCCGCTGGAGGGCGCGACCTTCGTCGACCTCACCGACCTCTACAGCCCCCGGCTGCGCGAGCTCGCCCGCGAGGTCGACCCTTCGCTCGACGAGGGCGTCTACGTGCAGTTCCGCGGCCCGCACTACGAGACCCCGGCCGAGGTGCAGATGGCCAAGATCCTGGGCGGCGACCTCGTCGGCATGTCCACCACCCTCGAGGCGATCGCCGCCCGCGAGGCCGGCCTGGAGGTCCTCGGGATCTCGCTGGTCACCAACCCGGCCGCCGGCATCAGCCCCACCCCGCTGGACCACCAGGAAGTCATCGAGGCCGGCCAGGCGGCGGCGCAGCGCTGCGGAGAACTGCTCGCCAGGATCGTCGAGCGCATCCGCTGAGGAGAAGCATGTCCGACACCCAGCCCCATGACCTCATCCAGCAGGCCCGCGCCTGGGTGGGCGACGACCCCGACCCGGTGACGCGCGATGAGCTCACCGCGCTGGTGGACCGCTGCACCGCCGGTGACGAGGAGGCCCGCGCCGAGCTGGCCGACCGGTTCTCCGGCTTCCTGGAGTTCGGCACCGCGGGCCTGCGCGGCGCCCTCGGAGGCGGGCCCAACCGGATGAACCGAGCCGTGGTGATCCGCACGGCCGCCGGGCTCACGGCATACCTGAAGCAGGAGCTGGGGCTGGCCGGGCAGCAGCGCGGCCCGGTCGTGGTGATCGGCTTCGACGCCCGCCACAACTCCGACGTCTTCGCCCGCGACACCGCTGCGGTCGTGACCGGCGCGGGCGGGCGGGCGCTCGTCCTCCCCCACCCGCTGCCCACCCCCGTGCTCGCCTTCGCGATCACCCACCTGGGCGCCGACGCGGGCGTGATGGTCACCGCCAGCCACAACCCGCCCGAGGACAACGGCTACAAGGTCTACCTGGGCGACGGCTCCCAGATCGTGCCGCCGGCCGACTCCGACATCGCCGCCCAGATCGCCCGGGTACGCGCGGTCTCCCAGGTCGCGATGGTGCACGACTCCGACCGTTGGGAGACCCTCGGCGAGGAGGTGATCGAGGCCTACCTGTCCAAGGCGGTCGCGGTCCTGGACCCCGCCAGCCCGCGCGAGCTGTCCGTGGTGCACACCGCCCTGCACGGGGTCGGGTCCCAGATCCTGCGCGACGCCTTCGACCGCGCTGGCTTCCCCGCCCCGGCGACGGTGGCCAGCCAGGAGGAGCCGGACCCGCTCTTCCCGACCGTCTCCTTCCCCAACCCCGAGGAGCCTGGCGCGATCGACGCCGCCCTCGAGCTCGCCGGCGAGCTCGGACCGGACCTGGTCATCGCCAACGACCCGGACGCCGACCGGTGCGCCCTGGCTGTGCTCGACCCCGCTGCCGATGGCTGGCGGATGCTGCGGGGCGACGAAGTCGGTGCGTTGCTGGGCCAGCACGTCATCGACCGCGGACGCGCCGGCGGTGACCGCCGGGTACTGGCCCGCTCGATCGTCTCCTCCCGCCTGCTCGGCGCGATGGCGGCGGACGCGGGACTGGAGCCCGAGGAGACGCTGACGGGCTTCAAGTGGATCGGCCGGGTCAAGGGATTGGCCTACGGCTATGAGGAGGCGCTCGGCTACTGCGTCGACCCGGCGACCGTGCCGGACAAGGACGGGATCACCGCGGCGCTGCTGGCCGCCGAGCTGGCGGCCACGCTCAAGGCGCAGGGCCGGACGCTCCTCGACGTGCTGGACGAGCTCGCGGTGCGCCACGGCGTGCACCAGACCGATGCCTTCTCGGTGCGCGTGAGTGATCTCTCCCTCATCCCGCCCGTGATGCAGCGACTGCGCTCGGAGCCGCCCGCTGAGCTGGGTGGCGTCGAGGTCACCACCACCGAGGACCTCGCCGAGGGCGCCCAGGGGTTGCCGCCGACCGAGGGGCTGCGCTTCGAGCTGGCCGACCGGACGCGGGTCATCGTGCGCCCGAGCGGCACCGAGCCCAAGCTCAAGGTCTACCTGGAGGCGATCGTGCCGGTGGAGGGCGAAGCCGGGCTGGCTGAGGCGCGCGCCGAAGCCGGGCGTCGCCTCGCTGCCGTCCGGTCCGGTATGGAGAAGCTCACCGAGGTCTGAGCTGCGCCCCGGCCGCGTTGAGCTCAGGAGTGCCCTCAGCTGAGCAAGGCGCTGAGGGCGAGGATGACGGCCACCATCAGGGCGCCCACGGCGAACCAGGACGGGCTGCGCACCACCCGCGTGGGTGCTCCGGTCCGCTCCCCGCCGTCCAGCCGCCAGCGCTGCATGGTCCGGTAGACGTCATCGGAGACACCTTGCGCAGTGACGCCGCCACGGCCCCGGTGGCGGGTGGTCTCGGCAAAGTCATCGAGGCGGCGGCGGGGCACCATGTCGCGCCGGACGGGCACGGCCCAGGCGCTGGTGCGACCGCCCTCGGTGTCGAGCAGCTCCAGGGACCACCGCGTGCTGATGTCCTCGATCGCGCCGAAGGGCACCACGCTGTCGGTGACGACGTTGACCACGCGCAAGCCCTCGGTATACAGCTCCACGCGGGGCCGGAGGAAGAGCGCCCACCCCGCGACACCCACAGCCACCACGAGGGCGACCGGGTGGAGAAGGTCTGCGGTGTGTCCGACCGAGATGTCTCGCAGCGTCATGGAGCCCAGCACGACACCGGCCGCGATCATCGCCCAGCCGACGAAGCGCGCGGGCAGGGTCCGGTAGACCCGGACCAGATCCGAGCCGGGTGGCAACGCTGCGGGGACCGGACTCACGCGGCCGAGTCTAAACTCTCCCCTCATGGATCAGACCCGGGTGATCGTCCTTGCCGGCCCGAGCGGGGCCGGTAAGTCACGCTTGGCCCGACGGTTGCAGACCGCCCATGGCTGGCCCCTGCTGCAGCTCGACGACTTCTACCGAGAGGTGGGCGACCCGGGCCTGCCGATGAGTCCGCTGGGGCTGGTGGACTGGGACGACGTCGGGTCCTGGGACCTCGAGGCGGCGCTGACCGCGCTGGAGTCCCTGTGCCGCAGCGGCTCCGCCGATGTGCCCGTCTACGACCTGTCGACCTCCAGCATCGTGGGGCACCAGGTCGTGACCACGCAGGGAGCGCCGGTGGTGGTCGCCGAAGGGATCTTCGCGGCCCACGTCATCGCCGAGCTCGAGGCGCGGGGCCTCCTGCTCACCGCGTGGTGCGTCCGCAACCGACCGTGGGTGACCTTCGGTCGACGCCTCGTCCGCGACCTCGCCGAACGCCGCAAGCCGCCGCTGACCCTGTGGCGTCGGGGGCACGTTCTACGCCGCGCCGAGCCGGGTATCGTGGCAGCCCAGCAGGCGCTGGGGGCCACCCCGGTGACCGCCCGGGAGGCCGAGTCGATGTCCGAGTCGTTGGCCGCGAACGTGAGGAGTGCAGGGGGATGACGTTCCCGCAGGGGCCCACCGACCCGCCGCCGACGACCCCTACTCCCCCTCCGCTGCCTCCCCCAGGATCCGCCGGCCCGGCCTTTCCGTCCGCCGGCCCGGGCTCGTGGCAGCACCTGCCACCTGAGCAACTCCAGCGGCTGCACCAGCCGGGGATCGTCCCGTTGCGCCCCCTCCACCTCTCCGACATCTTCGGTGGCGCGCTGGCCACCATGCGCCGCAACCCCACGGCCACCATCGGGATGGCACTGCTGGTCCTCACCGCCCTCCTGGTCCCCTCGGCGCTGGCCTCGCTCGCGATCGCCGAGTACGTCCAGGCTCCGGCGACGGACCGTGGGGCGCTGATCACCCTGACCGGCATGGTCTTCTCGATGATCGCTTCGGTGGCGCTGACCGGAATGCTGGTCCACGTCGTGGGTGAGGCCGTCCTCGGCGACCGCGTCGGGCTGGGTGAGACCTGGCGCGCGGTCCGTGGCCGCCTGCCCGCCCTGATCGGCACCATGCTGCTGATCTCACTCGGGTTGTTCCTCGTGGTCGGCCTCTTCCTCGCCGCGGTCATCGGCCTGGTCGTGGCGCGCGGGGACGCCAGCGGCCCGTGGTTGATCCTCACTCTGGTGCTCGGGATGCCCCTGCTGACTGTCTTCATCGTGTGGGCCGGGTGTCGGCTCTCGCTGGCGACCTCGGCGGTCGTCCTCGAGCGCGCGGGGCCGCTGCGCGCCATCCGCCGCGCCTGGTCGCTGAGCACCGGGGGTCAGGGCTGGCGGATCGTCGGCATCACGCTGCTCGCCGGTCTGGTCACCGGG
Source organism: Ornithinimicrobium pulveris (assembly GCF_050261105.1). GTDB lineage: Bacteria > Actinomycetota > Actinomycetes > Actinomycetales > Dermatophilaceae > Ornithinicoccus. The sequence goes on from NZ_CP189837.1 coordinate 2,346,786, forward strand.
ATCTTCTCCACGATGGTCCAGATCCCGATCTCCACGGCGCTCGTCCTCGGGCTGGGCCTGGGCTTCGACACGCTCACGCCCGTCCACCCCGCCGCGATCCTCAGCGACCATCTCGTCCAGGTGATCGTCGGGGCCTTCGCCACCCCGTTCACCGCCGGGGTCACCGCGCTGCTCTACCTCGACCAACGGATTCGCCGGGAAGGGCTGGACCTGACCCTTCTGCGCGCGGCGCAGGCCCGCCGCGAGCGTGCGTGATCCCGACCGGGACGAGGCCCGCGACTGGTTGCGGGAGGAGCTCGCCCGTCCCGGCTACGACCAGCGCGAGTCCGTCGTGGAACGGGTCCGACGCTGGTTCACCGAGCTGATCCCTGACCTCCCGCTGGGCACCGGGGCCCTGCCCTCCTGGTTCACCTGGGTCTTCCTGGCCGGCATCCTGCTCGCCGCCGTCGCCCTGGTCGCGTTCACCACCCGTGCGCGCTGGCGTCGGGCGGCCCTGGACGCCCGTCAGGGCACGCGGAGCGGCGCTGTGCTGGAGGGGCGATTGCTGACCGCCGCCGACTACCGCGCGGGGGCCCGCGCCGCGCTGGATGCAGGTGATCATGACGCGGCCGTCCTGGACGGCTACCGGGCTCTCACCGCGCACGCCATCGAGCGCACGCTGCTGGACGACCGGCCCGGGCACACCGCCCACGAGGTCGCGGTCAGCCTCGGCCCCGTCTTCCCCGACCGGGCACCCGACCTCACCCGGGCTGCCGACCGCTTCGACGCGGTGCGCTACGGCGACCGCCGCGCCGATGCCGCCGAGGCGCGGGCGATGCTGGAGCTGGACGCCGCCCTGGCCGAGCTGCGGCCGGCGCTAGAGGGGGCTCGCCGATGAGCACGGGCTCGGTGCGCCGCTGGGCACCCTGGATCCTGCTGGCCCTGGTCGCGGCCGTGGTCAGTGCGCTGCTGGCCAGCACTAGAGCTCCGGCGACGCCCTACGACCCGACCAGCGCCCACCCCACCGGCACCCGCGGCCTCGTCGAGGTGCTGCGGGACCGGGGCGTGAGCGTGGACGTCGTGGACGGCACCCGCGCCCTGACAGCCGGTGACCGGCCGCCCGGGGCGGGCACGACCGTCCTGCTGCAGCACACGGCATACCTGGGGCCCCGCAGCGGTCCGGACCTGGTCGGCGAGCTGGCCGATGTCGACCGGCTCGTCATTCTCGTCGCCTCACCCCAGCAGGATCCGTCCGTGCTCGGCGTACCCGTGGTCGCCCAGCCCGGTCTGGGCTCCCCGGCGGCCGGCTGCACGTCGCCCACCCCCCTCGTCCGCGAGGGCGACGCGATCGCGAGCGCTGATGTCTTCCTCCAGCCCGGCGACGCGAGCGGGGCTGACGTCGACGAGGGCACGCTGACCTGCTTCGGGGACGAGCTGGGCGGCTCCGGAGCCGGGGCGCTGCTGCACCTGCCCGCCGCCGCGGACCGGCCCGAGATCACTCTCGTCGGCTTCCCCGGAGCGCTCACCAACGGCGAGATCCTGAAGGAGGCCCACGCCGCCCTCGGGATGCGGTTGCTGGGCGGCAGCGACCGGCTTGCCTGGGTCGTGCCCAACCCGGCGGACGCTGGGAATGATGTTCCCACCGGGCTGTGGGATGTGCTGCCCCGCAACATGACCGCCTCGGTGGTGCTGCTCGCCGCGGCCGTCCTGGCGCTCGCGCTGTGGCGCGGACGACGGCTGGGGCCAGTCGTGACCGAGCCGCTGCCCACCATCGTGCACGCCTCGCAGACCACCCGCAGCCGCGGGCGCCTCTACCGCCAGGCGGCCGATCGGGAGCACGCCCTGGCCGCGCTGCAGGAAGGCTCGCGCCACCGGCTGCGCGCCCGACTCGGGCTGCCGACGTCCACTCCGGCTGACTCGCTCACCCGCGCGGTCGCGGACGCGACCGACCGACCACACGACGCGATCCACCGGCTCCTCACGGACCACCGCTCAGCCGCCGCGGACGACGCGGCCTTCGTGACCACCGCCCGGGAGCTGCGCTCCCTCGAGGAAGGACTGAACCGATGACCGAACCTGGCACCTCCCAGAACCCCGAGCACGCGCGCGAGGCGCTGCAGGCCGTCACCGACGAGGTCGCCAAGGCGGTCGTCGGGCAGCAGGCCGCGGTGTCCGCGCTCGTCGTGGGCCTGCTCGCCCGCGGGCACGTCCTGCTCGAAGGGGTCCCGGGCGTGGCCAAGACGCTCCTGGTCCGCGCCCTCGCCGCCGCGCTCGATCTGCGCACGACCCGGGTGCAGTTCACCCCCGACCTGATGCCCGGTGATGTCACCGGCTCGATGGTGTACGACAGCGGCCGCGGGGACTTCACCTTCCGCCCCGGGCCGGTCTTCACCAACCTGCTGCTCGCCGACGAGATCAACCGCACGCCCCCCAAGACCCAGTCATCGCTGCTCGAGGCGATGGAGGAACGGCAGGTCACCGTGGACGGCACCAGCCATCCGCTACCCTCGCCCTTCCTGGTCGCGGCCACCCAGAACCCGGTCGAGTACGAGGGCACCTACCCCCTGCCCGAGGCACAGCTGGACCGCTTCCTGCTCAAGGTGACGCTGCCGTTGCCGCCGCGGGAGGACGAGATCCAGGTGATCGATCGCCACTCTCGAGGCTTCGACCCGCGGGATCTCGCCGCGGCGGGCATCCGTCCGGTGGCGTCGGCGGAGGCCATCGCCGCCGGCTCGGCGGCCGTACGCCAGGTCCAGGTCGCTCCCGAGATCATCGGGTATGTCGTGGATCTGGCCCGCGCGACCCGCACGTCCCCGTCGCTGCAGCTGGGGGTCAGCCCCCGGGGCGCGACGGCTCTGATGGGCACGGCCCGCGCCTGGGCCTGGCTCCAGGGGCGCAACTTCGTCACCCCGGATGACGTCAAGGCCCTGGCTCCCGCGACGCTCGGCCACCGGTTGGCGCTGCGCCCCGAGGCCGAGCTCGAGGGCGTGACGACCGAGTCGGTGCTGCAGTCCGCCCTCGCCTCGGTGCCGGTCCCGCGCTGAGCGGGTGAGGTCGTCAGGAGTGGTGTCGTCAGGAGTGGTGTCGTGATCGTCCGCGGACCGGTGGTCGCCCTGGTGCTGCTGGGGCTGCTGCCTGCTGCCCTGTGGCCGGCGACCGCAGGGCCGATCGCGGCCGTCTGGCTCCTGGGCGTGGCTGTCCTCACGCTGGTGGACCTGCTGCTGACACCCTCCCCTCGACAGGTGGAACTCAGCCGCTCGCCCGACCCGCAGGTGCGTCTGCACGAGCCCACCTCGACCACCCTCACGCTGGTGAACACCTCCGCCCGGGACCTGCGAGGCTGGCTGCGCGACGCCTGGGTGCCGTCGGCGGGGGCCGGTGAGACACGGCATACCGTGGACCTGCCCGGCGGGGAACGGCGCCGGGTCAGCACCGAACTGCGGCCCACCCGGCGTGGGGACCGCCCGGCGAGCGGGGTCACGCTGAGGCTGCACGGACCGCTCGGGCTGTCCGGCCGGCAGCGCACCGTCGAGGTTCCCGGGGTGGTGCGCTCGCTGCCGCCCTTCCGGTCCCGGCGCCACCTGCCCAGCCGCCTCGCCCACCTGCGGCAGCTGGATGGCCGCTCCGCGGTCCGGACCCGGGGGCAGGGCACCGAGTTCGACTCCCTGCGCGACTACGTCGAGGGCGATGACGTCCGCTCGATCGACTGGCGGGCGACCGCCCGCCGCCAGCACGTGGTCGTGCGCACCTGGCAACCGGAGCGGGACCGGCGCGTGATCATCGTCATCGACACCTCCCGCACCAGCGCGGCCAGGGTCGGGGACGAGCCGCGGCTGGACGCCGCCCTGGATGCCGCGTTGCTCCTGACCGCGCTCGCCACCCACGCGGGCGACCGCGTGGACCTGCTCGCCGGGGACCGCGTAGTGCGCACGAGGGTGGGCTCCGGCACCGCTCGCACCGCCCTGCTGAACCGGATGGTGACCGCCCTGGCCCCGCTGGAGCCGGTGCTGGTGGAGGCCGACTGGACCCGGCTCGCGGGCGCGGTGACGGGTCTGACCCGCCGGCGGGCGCTGGTGGTGCTGCTCACCCCGCTGGAGCCGGCCGCGGTCGAGGCCGGCCTGCTGCCTGTGCTGCCGACGCTGACCGCCCATCACCGCGTCATCCTCGCCTCGGTCGCCGATCCCGAACTGGAGGACCTGCGGGCCGACCTCGGTGGGCTCAGTGCGGTGTATGACGCCGCCGCCGCCGAGCGGACCCAGGAGTTGCGACGTCGCACGGCGCAGGCCCTGCGACAGCTGGGGGTCAGCCCGATCGAGGCGACACCGGACGATCTGCCGGTCGCGCTGGCCGATCACTATCTGGCGTTGAAGGCCCGAGGACTGCTGTAGGGCTGAGCGGGTGGCGAGCGGGGATAGAATCGCGGACGTGCCACGACGACGCGGGGAAGCCCAGGGCGCCAAGCCGGAGAAGCCCTCCCAGAGCACCCGTCACCCTCAACCCCAGGACCTGACCAGGTTCGCCTGGCTCTCCATCGCGGCCGCAATCGTCACCATCGGGCTCAAGGGCAGCGCCTGGTTGATCACCGGCTCGGTGGGTCTGCTCTCCGACGCCGCCGAGTCCACCGTCAACCTCGTGGCCGCCGTCGTGGCCTTGGTCGCCCTACGGGTGGCGATCCGTCCGCCGGACCGCAAGCACAACTATGGCCACAGCAAGGCGGAGTACTTCTCCGCCGCGGTCGAGGGAGTGATGATCTTCGTTGCCGCGGCCGTGATCCTCGTGGCCTCGATCGAACGTTTCATCAATCCGGTGGCCCTGGAGAATGTCGGCCTCGGCCTGCTCATCTCGGTGGTCGCGGCCGTCATCAACGGCGTCGTGGCCTGGATCCTGATCCGGGCCGGCAACGCACACCGCTCGATCACCCTGGTGGCCGACGGCAAGCACCTGCTGACCGATGTGTGGACCTCCGTAGGCGTCGTGGTCGGGGTGCTCCTGGTCTGGTTGACCGGCTGGGAGCGGTTGGACCCGATCATTGCCTTCCTCGTCGGCATCAACATCTTGGTGACCGGCTGGGGGCTGCTGCGCGCCTCGACCGCCGGCCTGATGGATGTCAGCCTGCCCGTCGAGGACAACGCCCGGATCCGCGAGATCATCGAGCGCTTCACGACCGAGGAGATCCAGTTCCACGCCTTCCGGACGCGAGAGGCGGGGCACCGGCGGTTCATGGAGATGCACCTGTTGGTCCCCGGCGCGTGGTCGGTCAAACGGGGGCACGACCTCGCCGAGGACATCACCGACGCCCTGCTGGAGGAATACCCGGACCTGCGGGTCAGCCTGCACCTCGAACCGATCGAGGACCCGCGGTCCTATGAGGACATCGGGGTCTAGCCCGCGGTCGGCGCCACGTCCGCCTGCAGCTCGCGGCCGACATCCCCGGTCACCCCAGCCTGGGCTGCCCGGCGTCCCAGGATGAGGGCGTAGGCGAAGAACAGCAGGAGGGCGAGCACGCCGATGCCCACGCGCGCCCAGGTGGGTAACGGCGACGGCGTCACGAACCCCTCGATCACCCCGGAGATCAGCAGCACCAGCACCAGACCCAGGGCGACGCCAGCCGCGGTCCGGCCCTCCGCGGCCAGGCTCGCCAGCCGGGTCCGCCGGCCAGGTGCCACCCAGGACCAGAACAGCCGCAGCCCGACCCCGGCGGCGACGAAGATCGCCATCAGCTCCAGGAGCCCGTGCGGGGTGAGCAGACCCCAGAAGACATCCGCGCGGCCGTGCCGGTGCATGAGCGAGCCGATGATGGCCACGTTGGCAATGTTCTGCCACAGCAACCAGATCACTGGGAAGCCGAGCACCCCCATCCCGATGCAACGCGCGGCCACCCAGGCGTTGTTGACCCAGACCAGGGTGGAGAAACTGCTGGCCGCGTGCTCGGAGTAGTAGCTCTCGAAGTCGGACTGGACGAGTTGGTCGACCTCCTCAGCGCTGATCAGCGAGTTCTCGACCACGGGGTTGTGGAACAACCACCAGCCCAGCGCCAGACCCACGACCACGTTGACGACGGCGGTGATCCCCCACCACCACCGAAGGCGGTACAGCGCCGCCGGGAAGTCCTCCGCCAGAAAGCGCCCGATGCCGACCCAGGAGAAGGTGGGCACGCGCGATGCCCGCCCCCGAGCCCGGCCGATGACCATGGACAGGTGGCGCACGACGCCGTCGTCCGGGGCCGTGGAGCGCACGACGGACAGGTCGGTCGCAGCGCGCTGATAGCCCTCGAGCAGCTCATCGGCCTGGGCACCGGTGAGGCGACGGCGACGGGACAGGTCGTCCAGCCGTCGCCATTCCCCCTGGCGGCGTCCCACCAGCGCGTCCAGATCCACGGCAACCACTCTAGGTAGTCTTGCGCCATGGCGACCAGGGGGATCTTCGAGACCCAGCGTTTCGTCACGGGGGAAGCGGTCGAGATCGAACTGCCCGCGGCCAGCCTCCCGCTACGCATGGTGTCCGGTCTGATCGATCTGGTGGTGATGGTGCTGGGGGTGCTGCTCATCGTGTGGGTGGCCCCGGTGGGCATCCTGGTGCAGGACGAGGCCCTGGCCCAGGCCTTCGTGATCGTCATCATGGCGATGGTCATGGCGATCGTGCCGATCACCCTGGAGACGGTGCTGCACGGCCGGACTGTGGGCAAACTCATCATGGGGCTGCGCACGGTGCGCGACGACACCGGTCCGATCGGCTTTCGCCACGCGGTCATCCGGGCACTGGTCGGTTCGGTCGAACTCTGGATGACCGCCGGAGGCGTGGCCCTGATCGCTGCGGCCACCAACGAACGGGCCAAGCGGCTCGGGGACTTCGCGGCCGGCACCTATGTGGTGGTGGACCGGAGCCGATTGCACCTGCCACCGGCGCCCACGATGCCACCCGAGCTCGACCAGTGGGCGAGGCAGGCAGACATCGGGGTGCTCCCGGACGCGTTGGCGGTCGCGTGCCGACAGTTCCTGGCGCGAGCCGGAACCCTCGTGCCGGACTCTCGGGCCCGCACCGGCCACGAGCTGTGCGTGGCGGTCCTGCACTACATTGCTCCGCCTCCCCCGCAGTGGGCCGGGGCGGAGCACATCCTGGCGGCAGTGCTCACCGAGCGACGCCGTCGCGACGAGCAGCGGCTGGATCGGGCGCAGGCACTCCGGGATCGGGTGCTGGGGCGTGAGCGGACCACTCAGCCCGAATGACCTCTCAGCCCACGTCGTAGGCGGGCTTGAGGACCTGCTCGATGATCTCGATCCGCTCGTCGAAGGGCAGGAAGGCGGACTTCATCGCGTTGACCGCCACCCGCCGCAGGTCCCCCCTCGTCCACCCGGCACGCTCCACGAGCAGCTGCGCCTCTTTGGTCATCGAGGTGCCGCTCATCAGCCGGTTGTCGGTGTTGAGGGTGACGCGGAAGTGCAGGTCCTTCAGCAGCGTGATCGGGTGCTCCTCGATCGAGGGAGCCGCCCCGGTCTGGACGTTGCTGCTCGGGCACATCTCCAGCGGGATCCGGGTGTCCTTGACATAGGCCGCCAGCGGGCCCAGAACCACGCTGCGGGGGTCGCTCGCGGCTCGCTCCAAGGCACCGGGGAGGTCCTCGGTCACCGGGTGTCCGTCGATCGTGATGTCGTCGACGAGGCGCACCCCGTGCCCGAGGCGCTCGGCCCCGCACCACTGGATCGCCTCCCAGATGCTGGGCAGTCCGAACGCTTCTCCGGCGTGGATCGTGAAGTGGGCGTTGTGCTGGCGCAGGTAGTCGAAGGCACGCAGGTGCCGGGTGGGCGGGTGGCCGTCCTCGGCACCGGCGATGTCGAACCCGCACACCTCCTCGCCGAGGTGGCGCACGGTGAGCTCGGCGATCTCCTCCGAGCGGGCAGCGTGGCGCATCGCGGTGAGCATGGCCCGCACCCGGATCCGGTCTCCGGCACCAGCCGCCTCCTCCTCGCCCTCGCGGAACCCGGCGTTGACCGCCGCCACGACCTCGTCCAGGCTCAGCCCCTGCGCGAGGTGCTGCTCCGGTGCATAGCGGACCTCGGCATACACGACACCATCGGCAGCCAAGTCGACGGCGCACTCGCGCGCCACGCGCCGGAGCGCGTCGGCCTGCTGCAGAACGCCCACCGTGTGGTCGAAGGTCTCCAGGTAGCGCACCAGCGAGCCCGAGTCCGCGGACTCGGCGAACCACCTGGACAGGGCGTTGACCTCGTCGGCCGGCAACGCGTCATATCCCTGCTCCTGGGCGAGCTCCAGCACGGTCGCGGGGCGCACCCCGCCGTCGAGGTGATCGTGCAGCAGCACCTTCGGCAGGGCGGCGACATCGAGGGTCTGGTCGGCGGCGCGGTCGGGTGAGGCGGTCATACCGCGATGATAGGAGCCCCACACCTAGAATCAGGGGATGCCGAAGACCTACGCCCCCGGGACCACCCTGTCCGTGCAGGACGTGGCCGACCTCATCGACCACGCCCTCCTCAAGCCCGAGTTGACCCCCGCCGAGGTGGAGTCGGCCTGCCGTGAACTGGCCCAGGACGAGATCTGGTCAGTCTGCGTCCGCCCCTCCGACGTGCGGCTGGCGCTCGCGGCGGTCGACGGCCACCAGACGCAGGTGTGCACGGTCATCGGCTTCCCGCACGGCACGACCTCCACCGCCACCAAGATCGCCGAGTCCCGTCAGGCGCTGGCCGACGGGGCCACCGAGCTCGACATGGTGCTCAACATCGGTCGGCTCCGGGGCGGGGACATCGAGGCCGTGACCCAGGACATCGCCGCGGTCGTCGAGGTCGGCCACGCGGCACGTGCCCTGGTCAAGGTGATCTTCGAGACCGCGCTGCTGGATGAGGACCAGAAGATCGCCGCCTGCCGCGCCTCAGAGGAGGCGGGCGCGGACTTCGTGAAGACCTCGACCGGTTTCGCCGGTGGTGGCGCGACGCTGCCGGATGTGCGCCTGATGCGCTCCAACACCGGCGAGCACGTCCAGGTCAAAGCCTCGGGCGGGGTGCGCGACATCGACACCCTGCTGGCGATGTGCGCGGAGGGCGTGACCAGGATCGGCACCTCCTCCACCGAGGCGCTTCTCGCCGGCGCCCGCGAGCGGGCAGAGGCCGGCACCCTTGTCGTGCCCGAGCCGGGCGGAGACGTCGAGAGCGCCGACGGGCAGGGTTACTGACCGACCGGGAAGCCGGGTCCCGGTCGAGGTTGCAGGAGCGGGCCCGCCGTCGGTCGGGGCTCAGGCGATGCGGTCGAGGACGATCGAGTCGGCCGTTTCCACGTCAGCCTCGACGCCGATGTCCCAGGAGCCCTCGAGGGCGGCCTCGGCGCGCTCGAAGCGCTCCGGGGTGTCCGTGTGCAGCGTCATCAACGGCTGACCCTTGGTGACCTTGTCACCCGGCTTGGCATGCAACTCGATGCCGGCCGCCGCCTGCACGGGGTCTTCCTTGCGGGCCCGGCCCGCCCCCAGGCGCCACGCGGACACCCCGACCGCCATCGCGTCGAGCCGGGTCAGCACCCCGTCCGCGTCGGCCAGCACCTCATGGGTCTCCTTGGCGGTCGGCAGGTCGGCGTCCGGGTCCCCGTCCTGAGCGGCGATCATGGCACGCCAGACGTCCATGGCGCGGCCGTCGGCGAGGGCGTCGGCCGGGTCCACATCAGTGACCCCGGCACCCTCGAGCATCTCCCGGGCCAGCGCTACGGTGAGGTCGATGACGTCCTGCGGGCCGCCGCCGGCCAGCACCTCGACCGATTCCCGGACCTCAAGCCCGTTGCCCGCGGTGAGCCCCAGCGGCGTGGACATGTCGGTGAGGAGGGCGACCGTGTGCACCCCGGCGTCCTTGCCCAGCGCGACCATGGTCTCGGCCAGTTCGCGGGCATCCTCCACCGTCTTCATGAAGGCTCCCGACCCGGCCTTCACGTCCAGCACCAGGGTCCCGGTGCCCTCGGCGATCTTCTTGCTCATGATCGAGGAGGCGATCAGCGGGATCGCCTCGACCGTCCCGGTGACATCACGCAGCGCGTAGAGGCGCTTGTCCGCCGGAGCCAACCCTGACCCTGCCGCGCAGATCACCGCGCCGACGTCCTCGAGCTGCTTCAGCATCTCCTCGTTGGACAGCGCCGCCCGCCAGCCGGGGATGGCCTCCAGCTTGTCCAGCGTGCCCCCGGTGTGGCCGAGCCCGCGACCGCTCAGCTGCGGGACGGCCACGCCGCAGGCGGCGACCAGCGGCGCCAGCGGCAACGTGATCTTGTCGCCCACACCTCCGGTGGAGTGCTTGTCGGCGGTGGGGCGGGAGAGCGAGGAGAAATCCATCCGCTCCCCCGACTCGATCATCGCGGTCGTCCAGTCGCTGATCTCGCGACGTCCCATGCCGTTGAGCAGGATGGCCATCGCCAGGGCCGACATCTGCTCGTCGGCCACCGCCTCGCGGGTGTAGGCATCGATGACCCAGGCGATCTCCTCGCTGCTCAACTCCCCCTTGTCGCGCTTGGTGCGGATGATGTCAACGGCGTCGAAGGACTCACTCATAGCGCCCAGTCTGGCCCAAGGCGCCTGCGCCGCGCACGACCCGGGCCACCTGCCTTCCCGGAGGGTCCTCGGAGGCCGCTGCCCCGGCGTCCTTCTGTAGCTGGCGCAGCCCAGCGACGAAGGTGCGTCGACCGCTGCCGGACGACCCGCTCGAGCTGGCCAGGTCACCGGTCGTCCGCTCGGCCTGTTCCCGCAGTTGGCCGAGCAGTCGGCGGACCTCGTCGGGGCGTTCGGCGCTCGCGGCTGCGTCCAGCTCCCGAGCGTAGCGGGAGATGTTCAGCTGGGCCAGGGAGATCACCGGGTCACCCGCCAGGTCGGCGCTCGGCGGGGGGCCGGCCGAGGCGTTGCCACCGGCGCCGCCGGAGCCACCGCCGCCGCCCGGAAAGCTCGGCACCTCGATCGGTGCCATGGGCGAGTCTCCCTGCCCGCCGGGTCGGTCATCCTGCGGAGCGGCCGGCGGCAGGGTGCGCCCGCGCCGGTCCGGCAGCGATCGCGGGCGCCGCTCGCTGCCACCGCCCATCAGCGCTGCCACGAAGACCCCGATGAGCAGCAGTGGCACGATGTTGAGGTTCTGGTTCAGGACGACGTTGAACAGGACGAAGGCCACGATCGCCCAGCCCCACCACGGAATGCTGCTCAGTCTCACCCCTCCACCGTAACCAGCAGGCCCGGGCCGTGTGACATCCTCTACCCCGTGCGTATCGCTGACATCATGGCCCTCGTCGTCCCGCCTGTCACCGACCTGCTCCGCCGCTCCCGGCAGGACGGGGATGCTGCGATGTTCCCCACGATCGTCGCGATCCGCAACGAGCGCGTCGTCGCTGCGGTCAGCGCCCCCCGCCTGGACGCCACGCTCAGCTGCGCGCAGACCCTCGCTGTCGGGGTGGACGCTGCAGCCCTGGTGCTCGCCACCGAGATCCAGGTCGAGGACTCCGCCGCCGTGCTCTACACGGTGATGACGCGCGAGCGCTCGGCCAAGGTGGCGGTCCAGGAAGTCACCGGCTCGGGAGCCGAGGTCCGGTTCTCGGTCCCGGCCGACGGCAGCCAGCTGCAGGACGCCCGCCACCTTGAGGTGCTCGCCGACGCCTTCAGCCAGCAGCCGATGGATGTCACCCGCGTCGCCCGCCGTAGCGACGACCTCGGCGGCACGTTCGGTGAGGCTGCTCACCTCCCGCCCGAGCAGGGTCGGGTCGTGGTGGACGCCGGCACCGTGAGCATCCTCCAGGAGCGGGTGGCCGGGATCGGCGGCCGAGCCCTGTATGTCGCTCGCTCGCCCGAGGCCGGCAAGCTCGCCCTCGAGGCAGGGTTGCCGCGGGCGAGCCTGCTCACCGCGTGAGCTGCTGCCCGCGTTAGCGGGTGAGATCCTCCGGCCCGAAGGCCTGCGGCAGCACCTGATCCATCCGCAGCACCCCCTCCGGGGTCTGCAGGAGGCACTCCGCACCGCCGTGCTCCCACACCAGTTGACGGCACCGGCCGCAGGGCATGATGGTGGCGCCCTTGCCGTCGACGCACCAGACCGCCACCAGCCGTCCGCCGCCTCCGGCGATCAGCTCGGAGACCATCCCGCACTCCGCGCACAGGGTGACCCCGTAGCCCGCGTTCTCGACATTGCAGCCGCGCACGATCCGGCCGTCATCGACCAGGCCAGCCACCCCCACGGGGTAGTGCGAATAGGGAGCGTAGGCCAGGCCGGCGATCTCCACCGCGGCCCGGCGCAGCTCCTCCCAGTCCGACTCGGTGGGGGCGCTGCCTGCGGAAGCCTGGCTCACGACATACCTCTCAGCTCTTGGTGTAGGGGATGCCCTCCGCCGCCGGCGGACGGACCCGACCGACGAAACCGGCCACCGCGAAGATGGTGATGACGTAGGGCAGCATCAGCAGCAACTCGGAGGGGATGGTGCTGCCGATCGAGGACATCATGTTGCCCAAGTTCTTGGAGAAGCCGAACAGCAGCGCCGCGAGCACGGCGAGCTTGGGGTTCCACTTGCCCAGGATCATCGCGGCCAGCGCGATGAAGCCATTGCCGGCCGACATCTCGCGCCCGAAGGCCAGGCCGGCGCCGACGGTGAAGAAGGCGCCACCCAGACCGGCGACGGCGCCACCGAGGATGGTGTTCCAGACCCGGCGGGTGTTGACCTTGATGCCCACGGTGTCGGCGGCCTTGGGGTGCTCACCGACAGCGCGGGTGCGCAGGCCCCAGCGGCTGCGGAAGAGCATGAACTGGAGCACGATCACCAGGGCGTACATGAGGTAGATCAGGATCGTCTGGTTGAAGAGCACCGGACCGAGCAGCGGGATGTCGGCCAGCACCGGGATCCGGATCCGGTCCAGCGGCATCCGGGTGTTGAACAGCTCGCGGTTGCCGGACAGGACGGTGGAGAAGAAGAAGCCGGTCAGGCCGATGATCAGGGTGTTGAGCACGACACCGACGATGATCTGGTTGACGCGGTACATCACCGCGAACCAGGCCAGCAGGGCTCCCACGAGCCCACCGGCGACCGGGGCGGCCAGCAACCCGTAGTAGCCGCTGCCCAGCATCGAGGCGACGACGGCGGCGGCGAAGGCACCGAAGAGCAGCTGCCCCTCGATCGCGATGTTGATGATGCCCGAGCGCTCGCAGATGATGCCCGACATCGCGCCGAAGACGAGCGGGACCGAGAGCATGACCGCGCCCTGCAGCAGCGAGACCATGGGGATGACGGCCGTCTTCCCGGCGCCCACATAGGTCAGGAAGGCCAGCACGAAGGCGAGGCCGACCAGGGAGTGAAGCCACCAGGGAGCCGGCAGGTGATTGCGGGCCCGGACGAAGGCCCAGGCCGCGGCCGCCGCCATCACCACGCCCAGCACGATGATCGTGACCAGGGCCGGGACCGTGATGTCGGGGATCATGAACCAGTCCGTGGCGGTCCCCACGCGGAAGGTGGTGTCCTCCCCGCCCTCGGTGCCGGGGACCATGATCGCGAAGGCGATCAGGGCCGCGAGGGCGTAGGTGATCGGGGCCTTGAGGCCGACCTTGCGGGCGGCGGTGGTGGGGCCGTCGTCGGCCGCGGGCGACGAGGTGGGCCGTTCGGCGACGGTGCTCATGCCTGCGCCTCCTTGGTGCGACGGGCCGGTGCTCGGTAGGGCTTGGTCGGATCAGGGAGCCGGAAGACCGAACGCACCAGCGGGGGCGCGGCGATCAGCAGCACGATGATCGCCTGCAGGACCAGGATGATGTCGATGGGCGTCGAGGTGACCGACTGCATGAACATGCCACCAGCCTTGAGCGCACCAAAGAGCAGACCGGCGAAGAAGGTGCCCCACGGCTTCGACCTGCCGAGCAGGGCCACCGTGATGGCGTCGAAGCCGTAGGTCGCCGCCACCCCGGCGGTCAGCGAGCGCTCGGTGCCCAGGACCTGGGCGGTGGCCGCGAGACCGGCCAGGGCACCAGCGATGAGCATCGTGATCACGGTGATCCGGCCGACCGACATGCCGGCCGTGCGGGCGGCGGCGGGGTTGGCGCCCACCGCGCGCAGCTGGAAGCCGATCGTGGAGCGCTCCATCAGCCACCAGACGAAGGCCGCGGCCGCGATGGCGACCAGGAAGCCCAGGTGCAGGCGGAAGGAGCTGCCCAGCAGCAGCGGGTACACCGCGTCGGAGGAGACGACGGGGCTGCGCTGACCGGTGCGACCGGGGTTGAAGGTCGGCAGCTTGAGCACATAACTGATCAGGTAGACCGCGATGTAGTTGAGCATGATCGTCACGATCACCTCGTTGGCGCCGAACCGGGCCTTGAGCACACCGGGGATGCCGGCCCAGACCGCGCCGCCGATCGCACCACCGACCACGGCGACCAGGAGGTGGATGACCGGGGGCAGGTCGAAGGCGAAGCCGAGCCAGGAGGCCACGATGGCGCCGAGGATGATCTGGCCCTGGGCACCGATGTTGAACAGGCCGGCGCGGAAGCCGACCGCGATGCCGAGGCCGGCCAGGATCAGGGGCACCGAGTACACCATCGACTCGGTGATCGGCCGCAGCATGGCGGCCATGCTGGAGCCGCGCCAGTCGAAGATCGCGCCGCGGAACATCGCCACGTAGGCATCGGTGATGGCTCCCCACGCGGCGGCGAAGGTGTCACCGGGCCGGGAGAAGAAGTACCCGCTGGCGCTGCGGGTGGCCTCGTCGGCGAAGGCGATGAGCAAGGCCCCGATGAGCAGGGCCAGGACGATCGCCAGGAAGGACAGCAGAGCGCTCCCGGACAGGATCTGGTGCAGCACCGGAGGCTTGTCCTGCCCGCGATGGGTCGGCCCGGTAGGGCCGCCCTCGACGCCGATCTGGGACGGCGGTGCGGCGGCGACCGCCTGCTCCGCGCCCGCGTCGGAGCCCTGCGACTGGCTCGCGTGATGCTGGTCGCTCACGACTGCTCCTCCTCGAGGTCGGCCCGGCCGAGCACCGAGTGGTGCTCGGCAGCCTGGGTGCGGGCCTCGTCCATGGGCACACCGGCCATCATCAGGCCGAGCATGTCCCGATCCACTCCCCCGCTCTCGGCGGCCACGTCGACGATGCCGACGATGCGTCCGCGATACATCACCGCGATCCGGTCGGCGAGGTTGAGCACCTCGTCGAGCTCGGTCGAGACGATGATGACCGGCGTGCCGTTGTCCCGCTCGGCCACGATCCGCTTGTGCACGAACTCGATCGATCCGACATCCAGGCCACGGGTGGGCTGGGAGGCGACGAAGAGCCGCAGCGGGCGCGACATCTCGCGGGCCAGCACCACCTTCTGGGCATTGCCGCCGGACAGGGTCGAGATCGGGTCGTGCACCGAGGTGTAGCGCACGTCGAACTCCTCGGTGCGCTGCTCGGCATTGGCCGCGACCTTGGCCGGGCTCATCGAGATGCCGCGGGCGAAGGGGGCGGTGTCGTAGAGGTCGAGGACGAGGTTCTCGGCGATCGAGAAGCTCGCCACCACTCCATCGGTGGAACGGTCCTCGGGGACAAACCCGATCCCCGCCCGCAGACGCTCCTTGACGCTGCGCGACAGCAACGGCTTGCCGTCCAGCTGCACCGTGCCCTTGTCCGCCTCCTCAAGCCCGAGGATCACCTCGGCGAGCTCGGTCTGGCCGTTGCCCTGGACGCCGGCGATGCACAGGATCTCCCCGGCGTGGACGTCGAAGGAGATGTCGTCGACCAGGACGGTGCCGTTGGGGGCGATCACCGAGAGGTTCTGGACCTGGAAGGTGGGCTCCCCCGGGCTGGCCGCGTCCTTGTCGACCGAGAGGTTGACCGACCGACCGACCATCATCGAGGCGAGCTCGGTCTCGGTCGAGGTCGGGCTGGCCTCACCCACCACCTTGCCGCGTCGGATGACGGTGATGCGGTCGGCGATCGCGCGGACCTCGCGCAGCTTGTGGGTGATGAAGACGATGGAGGTGCCGGCTTCCTTGAGCTCGCCCATGATGCTGATCAGCTCATCGGTCTCCTGCGGCGTGAGCACCGCTGTCGGCTCGTCCAGGATGAGCACCTTGGCGTCCCGCGAGAGCGCCTTGATGATCTCCACCCGCTGCTGGACGCCGACCGGCAGGTCCTCGATGAGGGCGTCGGGGTCCACCTGGAAACCGAAGCGGTCGGAGATCTCCTTGACCCGGCGCCGGGCCTCGTCGAGCTTGAGGACACCGGCCGGGCCGGCTGGCTCGTAGCCCAGCGCGACGGACTCGGCGACGGTGAAGACCGGGACCAGCATGAAGTGCTGGTGGACCATGCCGATGCCAGCAGCGACGGCGTCGCCAGGGCCCTTGAAGGAGACGGGCGCGTCGTCGAGCAGGATCTGGCCGTCGTCCGGGTCGTAGAGGCCATAGAGCACGTTCATCAGCGTGCTCTTGCCGGCGCCGTTCTCGCCCAGCAGGGCGTGGATCTCACCGGGCTCGACCACCAGGTCGATGTGGTCATTGGCCACCAGCGGTCCGAAGACCTTCGTGATGCCCTGCAGCTCGAGCTTCATCGCACTTCCTGCTCCATGTCACGCAACGTTTCGGTGGGACAGCGTAGCGGCCCGGCCCCGTGGGGCCGGGCCGCTGACGCTCGGCGGGTCGCTCAGCTGAGCGGACCCGTCACTGCTGCGGCGAGTTGACCGACTCGATCTCGAGCTCGCCGGAGATGATCTGCTGCTTGTACTCCTCGACCTTGTCCTTCAGCTCCTGCGGGACATCCCCGTCGAAGTCGTGGAACTCGGCGATGCCGACACCGTCGTTCTCCAGCGTGCCCACGTAGGGCTCGTTGGTGAAGCCGCCGTCGATCGTGGCCTGGATGGTGTCGTGCACGGCCGGGCCGATCTGCTTCATCACCGAGGTCAGCATCAGGTGGCCGTAGCCCTCAGCCGTGAGGAAGCCATCGGAGTCGACCCAGATGATCTTGACGCCGTCAGCGGCGTCGGCCGCAGCGGCGGCGCCCAGGCCCACCGGGCCGGCGACCGGCATCACGATGTCGGCGCCCTGGGCGATGAACTGCTCGGTGAGGGTCTGGCCCTGGCTCTGGTTCTCGAAGTCACCGGAGAAGGAGCCGGACTGCGAGTCCTTGTTCCAGCCGAGCAGGTTGACGTCGGTGTCGTTGTCCTCGTTGTACTTGGCGATGCCGTCGGCGAAGCCGTCCATGAAGATGTTCACCGAGGGCAGGTCCATGCCGCCGAAGGTGGCCACGGTGCCGCTCTCGGTCATCCCGGCAGCCACGTAGCCGGCCAGGAAGCTGGCCTCGGCGGTGTTGAACAGGATCGGCTTGGCGTTGTCGATCTCGGCCGGGGAGAAGTCGTCCTCGGAGAAGGCGGAGTCGATCAGCGCGAAGTTGGTCTCGGGGTGCTCACGTGCGGCATCCCGGATGGCGGTCTGCAGGAGGAAGCCGACACCGATGGTCAGGTTGCAGTCCTGGGCGACCAGGTTGTTGACGTTGGTGACGTAGTCGGCATCGGACTGCGACTCGACCTCCTGGGTCGAGATGCCCAGGTCCTCCTCCGCGGAGTCCATGCCTTCCTTGCCGGACTGGTTGAAGGACTGGTCGTCGAAACCACCAGAGTCGGAGACCATGCAGGCCTTGAAATCGGAGGCGTCGCCACCGGCCGCGCCTTCGGTCGCGCCTTCGGTCGCGCCAGCGGTGTCGTCGCCGGTCTGGTCGGCGGTCTCGTCGGCGCCGTCCTGCGTGCCGGCGTCGCCGGTCTGCGCCGGGGCGCCGTTGGTCTCGCCGTCGTTGCTGTCCGGGGCGTCGCCACAGGCGGCCAGGACGAGGGTGGCAGCCGCTCCGGCGGCCGCGAGCTTCAGAACCCGACGCACGGGGTACTCCTTTGTCAGATGGGGTGGTGCAGAGAAAGGGTATCCGTCAATCACCGACCGCGTCACCAGGTGTCCACTCCGTGACGAAAAGGTGACGAACTCGTGACCTAGCGCTAGGAGAGGCCGTCCGGACCGATCGAGGTGAACACTCCCCCGGCGAGCACCTTGGCGGCGATCACCACCGACTGGTCGTCCACCACCAGATCGCCCTGGTGCAGTTCATAGGTCGGCCCACCCGGGGTACGGGTGCCAAGCCGGCCCATGGCCCCGGGCACCTGCGTGAGATACCACCCGAGGTCCTCCCCGCCCATCGACTGCTTGGTCGGCACCACGGCGGAGGCACCCAGCAGGGTCATCGTCGCCTTGGACAGCGCCACCACGGCAGCGTTGTCGTTGTCGACCGGCGGCACCCCCTTGACGTGGCGCACGGTGGCGGACACGCCATACGGGGCCACCACCGCCTGGACCACCTCGTCGATGAGTGGACCGGTCGTGTCCCAGGTCTCGGAGTCCAGCATCCGCAGGGTGCCGATGCACTCCGCCTGGGTCGGGATCACATTGGGCGCCGACCCGGAGCGGACCACCCCCCAGACCAGAGCGGTGCCGCTGCGCGGGTCCAGACGACGAGACAGCACGGCTGGCACCTCGGTGACCACCTTGCCCAAGGCATAGGTGATGTCCTGCGTGAGGTGGGGGCGGGAGGTGTGACCGCCTCGTCCGGTGAGCGTGACGTGCACGGAGTCAGAGGCGGCGGTGATCGGCCCGACCCGCAGACCGACGGTGCCGACATCGATCGAGGGGTCGCAGTGCAGGGCGAGCAGCCGGTCCACGTCCGCGACGCCGCCGTGCTCCATCACCGTGTGCGCCCCGCCGGGGATGGTTTCCTCAGCGGGCTGGAAAAGCAGCCGGACCCCCACCCCGTGGTCGATGAGCTCATCCTCCAGCGCCTTGAGCGCGAGACCAGCGCCGAGTACCCCCACGGTGTGGACGTCGTGCCCACACGCGTGCGCCACCCCCGGGGTCCGGGAGGAGAAGGGCAGGCCGGTGGCCTCGTCGAGCGGGAGGGCGTCGAGGTCGGCGCGCAGCGCGATCCGCACCCGCGGGTCAGGCGCCCCTAGCTCGGCGATCGCCCCGGACCCGGGCAGGGTGCGAACCTCGACGCCGGCCTCGCTGAGCACGTCGGTGATGACCGAGGTGGTCCGCAGCTCCTGCCAGGACAACTCAGGATGGCGGTGCACATCGCGCCGCAGCCTGACCAGCGCGTCAGCACGGCCGTCGACCTCGTCCGCGACCCGCTCGAGCAGACTGCGCCCAGGGGGCGCGGACCGGGCCCTGGTGGGCCGCTGCAGCCTGCCGGAGGTCTCGGTGGTCACGTCTCGTCTCGGGTCTCGGGGGTCGATGGATGGCTTCTCGCAGGGTACAACGCCGCGGGCCGTGCGCCCGTGTCTGCCCCGGGGTGCTCAGCCGTCCGCCGCGCGCACGGCCGCGCCGATGAGCGCGGGGCCGGCGTAGACGAGCCCGGTGTAGAGCTGGACCAGATCAGCCCCCGCCTCCACCAGGGCGCGGGCGTCGCTGCCGGTCAGCACCCCGCCGACCCCGATGACGGGCATCTCGGTGCGGGCGCGGACCCGCGCCACGACCTCGCGGGCGCGCAGCGTCAGCGGCCCGCCGGACAGACCGCCCTGCTCCGCGGCGCCGCGGCGCCGATCCTGCGGTGCGAGGTTATCCCGGGTGATCGTGGTGTTGACCGCGATGATGCCGGCCGCCCCGGCCTCCAGCGCCACGTCCAGCGCCTCGTCGAGGGCTGGGTCGGTGAGGTCGGGGGCCAGTTTGACCAGCACCGGGGTCGGGGCCGCGGCCGCCACCACCTCCCGGATCAGTTCACCCAGGGGGCCGGCGTCCTGGAGCGAGCGCAGATCAGGGGTGTTAGGGCTGGAGACATTCACCGCCAGGTAGTCGGCCAGTCCCTCCAGCGCTGCCACGCAGGCCAGGTAGTCCGCCGCCGCCTCCTCCACCGGTGTGTCCTTGTTCTTGCCGATGCTCACGCCGACCGGCATCCGGACGAGGCCCTCCTGACGCGCGTGGCGCAGGCGTTCGGCGAGCGCGTGGACGCCGTGGTTGTTGAAGCCCATCCGGTTGATCACGGCCTGGCTCCGCGGCAGCCGGAGCACCCGCGGACGCTGGTTGCCCGGCTGGGGCCGGGGGGTGACGGTGCCCAGTTCGACATGCCCCAGCCCGAGCGCACTCCAGGTAGCGATCCCCCGGCCGTCCTTGTCGAGCCCGGCGGCCAGCCCGATCCGGTTGCGGAAGCTCAACCCGAGCAGCTCGACCGGTGCCGGGTCCGGCTGACCCGGCCCCACGGCATACCCGGCGACGGCGGCCAGCGCCCTGGTCACGGGGGTGCGCCCGAGCAGGTCGGCGGCGACGACGGTGCCGTGGTGGGCGCTCTCCGCGTCCGCGCGGAAGAGGGCGGGACGGACCAGGCCCCGGTATGCCGTGTCCGCCACGTCGCGGGTGAACCTCGAGGTCGCGCGGGGTCGGGGGGCGCTGGTCGTGTGGGGGCCGGCCATGTCTCCACTCTAGGATGCTGCTATGCCCCACGCTGTCGACGCGGCCGAGCTGGTGGACTTCACCGCGGTCATTCCCGCCGGTGGTTCCGGGACGCGCCTGTGGCCGCTGTCGCGGGCGTCCTCCCCCAAGTTCTTGCACGACCTGACCGGGAGCGGGCGTTCGTTGCTGCAGTCCACGGTGGACCGGCTCGAGCCGCTGGTGGGCTCGCGCGTGCTGGTGGTCACCGGCTCCCGGCACGCAGATGCGGTGCGGGCCCAGTTGCCCTCCCTGAGCGAGGACAACCTGCTGGTCGAGCCCTCCCCCCGCGGCTCGATGCCGGCCATCGGGCTGGCCGCAGCGGTCCTGGAACGTCGCGATCCGCACGCGGTGCTGGGCTCGTTCGCCGCCGACCATGTCATCGGGGACGCCGACGCCTTCGGTGAGACGGTGCGCCAGGCCGTGGCGGCCGCCCGCCAGGGGGTGCTGGTCACCATCGGCATCACCCCCACCTATCCGGCGACCGGTTTCGGCTACGTGCGGGTCGGGGACCCCCGGCCGGTGACCGGTGCACCGGCCGTGCGGCGCGTGCGCACCTTCGTCGAGAAGCCCGACGCCGAGCACGCCAGCTCGTACGTCGAGTCCGGCGACTACCTGTGGAACGCCGGCATGTTCGTGGTGCGCGCCGCCGACCTGCTGGAGCTGCTCGGGGCGCACCACCCGCAGATGGTCCGCCTGCTGCGCGAGATCGCGGCAGCCCCGGCGCGGATCGATGAACTGTGGCCCTCGCTGACCAAGATCGCCATCGATCACGCGGTCGCCGAGCCGGCTGCCGCGGCGGGCAGGGTGGCCGTGGTCCCGGCGAGCTTCTCCTGGGACGACGTCGGTGACTTCGCCTCGTTGGCCTCGTTGCTGGCCGAGTCGCACGACCATCCCGGTATGCGGGTGCTCGGCGAGGGCCGGTTCGTGGTCAACGAGGGATCCACCGGAGTGGTCGCCGCCCATGGCGGGCGCACCGTGGTCACCCTCGGCATCCCCGACGTTGTCGTGATCGACACCCCCGATGCCCTGCTGGTCACCACCCGCGAGCACTGCCAGGACGTCAAGAGCGTGGTCTCGGCACTGCAGCGTCTGGGCCGGGAGGACCTGACCTGAGCCCCGCCCAGCCTCCCCACCCACCCGGTCCACCGGCATCCGGGACGGGCGCCGGCCGACGGCTGCGCGACGGGCTCGGCCACCCGCTCGTCACCCGCCGCTCACCCGACACACCCCCGGCGGTCGCCTCAGGCACATCGGAGACCGACAGGCTGGAACATGTGCGGGTCGCCATCGTCACCGAGTCCTTCCTCCCGGCCCTGAACGGGGTCACCACCAGCGTCTGCAAGGTGCTGGAGTGCCTGCGTGACCAGGGGCATGAAGCGCTGGTCGTCGCGCCCGGCACCAGCCCGTGGAGCCCGACGATGACCCCGGAGCACTACGCCGGCTTCCCGGTGCACAGCGTGACCAGCGTGCCGGTCCGCCAGTTCCGGGTCGGCCTGCCCTCCTACGAGATCGAGACGGTGCTGCACCGCTTCCGGCCGGATGTCATGCACGTCGCGTCACCGTTCGTGCTGGGCGTGCGGGGGCTGACGGCTGCCCGGGCGCTGGGGATCCCGTCGGTCGCGATCTACCAGACGGACATGCCCTCCTACATCCGCCAGCACATGGGGCCCGCCGGCGATCTGACGGCTCGCGCGGCGTGGCGCTGGATCCGGCGGATTCACCAGCAGGCCGACCTGACCCTGGCCCCCTCCAGTGCGGCGCTGGCCGACCTGGCCGAGCACGACGTCCCGCGGATCGCGCAGTGGGGCCGCGGCGTCGACTCCGACCTGTTCCACCCCGACCGCCGTCAGGACTCCGCCACCCAGGACCTGCGCGCCCGGCTGGCCCCCAACGGGGAGACGCTGCTCGGCTATGTCGGACGCCTCGCCCCGGAGAAGGAGCTGCACCGGCTCGAGGAACTGTCGCGGATGCCCGGGACCCGTCTCGTCCTGGTCGGCGAGGGCCCGAGCCGGGAGATCCTCGAGGCGCAGCTGCCCGGCGCGGTCTTCCTCGGCCGCCGCCAGGGCATCGAGCTGGCCCAGGCCTACGCGAGTTTCGACGTCTTCGTGCACACCGGGACACGGGAGACCTTCGGCCAGACCCTCCAGGAGGCCGCGGCCGCCGGACTCCCGGTGGTGGCTCCCGCCCGGGGTGGCCCGCTCGATCTGGTGGAGGTCGGTCGCACCGGCGCCTTGTTCGACCCTGACCGCGCCGGGTCCCTCGCGGCCGAGGTCACCCCCCTGGTCGGCCCGCAGGCTGCTGACCTGCGCGCCCAGATGGGCCAGGCGGGCCGCGAACGGGTCGTGGCCCGATCCTGGCCAGCCCTGGTGGAGCAGCTGGTGGACTACTACGCGCTGGTCATCGGGGCGACCTCCCGCTCGGTGGCCTGATCGCGCGACCCGGCGTGATCGCGCGACCCCGGGTTGCCCTCAGCCCGCAGCTCGAACTCCTCGACGACCTGCCATCGCCCATCTCCGTCGTGGCAATAGAGCCGGAAGCTGTCGGCCTCGAAGCGGCAGGTGAAGGCCGCGAGGTCGGCGAACGCCCGGTCCAGCGCCTCGTCGGGTCCGTCGTGCACGACCGTGACGTGCGGGTGGTAGGGGAAGAGCAGCTCTCGCTCCACCGGCCCCTCGCGCACCGCCCGCTCCAACTGCTCGCAGCTGCTCACGCCCTGCGCCACCTGGATGTAGACGACATCAGAGATCGGTCGGAAGGTCCCCGTCCCGCGCAGCACCACCTCGAAGGCGGCCTGCTCCCGCGCCACCGCGCTCAGGTGCTCCTGGAGCGGCTCGATCTGCCCGCTGTCGACGGGAGTAGGGGGCATCAGGGTGATGTGGGTCGGGATGTGTCGAGCGCGCTCCTCGCCGTAGCTGACCCGCAGGTCCTGCAGGTGCATCCCCCACGGCGGCGGGATCGGCAGGGCCACCCCGACGACCGGCCCGTTCATCGCGAGATCACGCGTCCGGGAGCTTGAAAACCTGACCCGCGTAGACCAGATCGGGGCGCTCGATCCCGTTCACCTCGATCAGCGCGTCCTCGTCCACCCCGCAGCGCTGCGCCACGTCGGCCAGGGTCTCTCCCGGGAACACCGTGGTGGTGCGGTAGCGCCCATCAGATGTGCTGCGGTAGCGCCCATCAGATGTGGTGCGGTAGCGCCCATCAGATGTGGTGCGGTAGCGCCCATCAGATGTGGTGCGGTAGCGCCCATCGGATGTGGTGCGGGGAAAGTCTTCAGAACCGCTGTCGACGTCGCTGCTGCGGTCGGCATCGTCGGAGCCATCGGCTCCGGCTCCAGATCCGCGGAGTGCGTCCTTGATCCGGTCGAGGAAACCCATGTCCTCACTCTCTCGGGAATGATCACCTGTGTCGCCCTACGACCCTAGTCTGCCTCCCTGCGGTCGGCCAGTGGGCGGGTCGGTCGGTGACGGCATCGGGTGCTAGCGTCAGAACCACCGGCTGGGGCGCCATCGGGGCGCCGCCTGCCACCCGCCCCCCACCCTCGAAGGGACCCGTCGTGAACTCTCCTGTCAAGGTCGCTGTCACCGGTGCTGCCGGACAGATCGGCTATAGCCTGCTCTTCCGCATCGCCTCCGGGGCGCTGCTGGGCAAGGACACCCCCGTCGAGCTGCGGCTGCTGGAGATCACCCCGGCGCTCAAGGCGCTGGAGGGCGTGGTCATGGAGCTGGACGACTGTGCCTTCCCCGCGCTGGCCGGAGTCGAGATCGGCGACGATCCCAACGCCATCTTCGATGGCGCCAACGTGGCGCTGCTCGTCGGCGCCCGCCCCCGCACCAAGGGTATGGAGCGCGGCGATCTGCTCGAGGCCAACGGCGCGATCTTCACGGCCCAGGGCAAGGCCCTCAACGACCACGCGGCCGACGACATCCGCATCACGGTGACCGGTAACCCGGCCAACACCAACGCCCTCATCGCGATGAGCAACGCCCCCGACATCCCCACCGAGCGCTTCACCGCTCTGACCCGCCTGGACCACAACCGCGCGATCGCCCAGCTGGCGGCGAAGGTCGGAGCGCCCGTCACCGACATCACCCACATGACCATCTGGGGCAATCACTCCGCCACGCAGTATCCCGACCTGTTCCACACCCAGGTCGCCGGCAAGAACGCCGCCGAGCTCGTGGACGACCAGGACTGGCTGGAGAACACCTTCATCCCGACCGTCGCCAAGCGCGGCGCCGCGATCATCGAGGCCCGCGGCTCCTCCTCGGCCGCCTCGGCCGCCTCGGCCACCATCGACCACACCCGTGACTGGCTGCGCGGCTCCCCCGAGGGCGACTGGGTCTCGATGGCGGTCCGCTCCGACGGCTCCTACGGCGTCGAGGAGGGGATCATCAGCTCCTTCCCGGTCACCACCCGCGAGGGCGAGTGGGAGGTCGTCCAGGGGCTGGACATCGACGACTTCTCCCGCAGCAAGATCGATGCCTCCGTCGCCGAGCTCGCGGAGGAGAAGCAGGCGGTCACCGACCTCGGCCTGATCGGCTGAGCGACGCGCGAACGTTCGACCCCGCGAGAAGGGGCTCTCAGCCCAGCCGCAAGGTGGCGGCGATCGTGGCGATCGCCGCCCCCAGGGCCAGCATCGTGGCCGCATCGATCCACCGGCTCCGCACCACGAGACCGCCCGCCCGGGCTGCGGGCAGCACCAGCCGGAGCACAGCGGCCACCGCCATGGCCGCTGCCACGGCATACCCGTAGGCGCGCAGGCTGTCGGTGACCAGCATCACTGCGGCCACCAGCAGGCCGAGGACGGGGACCCACCAGGCCCCCAGGGGCTGCCAGGGGGCAGCGGCGCGACGTTCCTCGTCGCTACCCACCCCCGTGGTGGGGTCAGTCACCGCGACGCGGCGTCCGCGGCGCGTTCGGCCGCCTCGACCACGTTGGACAGCAGCATCGCCCGAGTCATCGGCCCGACCCCGCCGGGGTTGGGCGTGAGGTGCCCGGCGACCTCGGCGACGTCCGGGTGCACGTCGCCGGCGATCTTGCCGTCCCGGCGGGCGACACCCACGTCGAGGACGGCAGCCCCGGGCTTGACCATGTCAGGGGTGATGATGTCGGGCACACCGGCGGCCGCGACGATGACGTCGGCGCGGCGGGTGTGCTCGGCCAGATCACGGGTCCCGGTGTGGCACAGCGTGACCGTGGCGTTCTCCGACCGCCGCGTGAGGATGAGACCGAGCGGGCGGCCGACCGTGAGGCCGCGGCCGACGACGACCACCTCGGCACCGGCGAGCGGCACGTCATACCTGCGCAGCAGCTCCACGCAGCCGACCGGCGTACACGGCAGCGGGGCGGGCTCATTCATCACGAGCGAGCCGAGGTTGAAGGGGTGCAGGCCGTCCACGTCCTTGGCGGGGTCGACGCGGGAGAGGATCGCGAACTCGTCGAGGCCGGTGGGCTGCTGGACGAGGAACGCGGTGACGGCGGGGTCGGCGTTGAGCTCGTCCACGACGGCCAGCACGTCCTCCTGGCTGCTGCCGGCGGGCAGGTCCTTGCGGACGCTCGTGATGCCGATCTCGGCACAGTCCTTGTGCTTGGCGCCGACATACCAGCTGCTGGCCGGGTCGTCGCCGACCAGGACGGTGGCCAGGCCGGGCACGACCCCCTGCTCGGCGAGGATCGCGAGCCGGGCCCGCAACTCCTCCTTGATGGTGGACAGGACTGCCTTGCCGTCGAGAACCGTCGCCGTCATGCCGACCACTCTAGTGGCGGGTCCGCGGCCCGGGCCCGGGGCGTGCCGCTCACTCCCAGACCGCGGCGCGGCCCTCCTCATCGAGCACCACGTCGACCTGCAGCTCACCTGCCAACTCCTCGAGGGCGGCGCGCAGCGCCCTGGAGTCGAGGTCTGCTGGCGCGCGACAGGAGGCGCGCGCCTCGAAGAGGTCGCCGCCGGCCTGCGGCGCGGGCACCACGCGAGTGTCCAGCGACTCCACCGAGACGCCCTGCGCGGCGAGCACGCCGCTGATCTGCTGCACGATGCCGGGCTGGTCGTGGCCGACGAGGTCGAGGTGGAAGCTCTCGCCCTCTCCCCCGGTCCCCTCGGCGGCATCCTCGGGCTCGGCCCGCCGGACGCCGGTCTCGAGCCCATCCAGCTCGCCGAGCGCGCCCGTCAGCGCCTCGGCCTGGTTGTCGGACACCTCGACGGTGACGATGCCGGCGAAGGTGCCGGCCAGCTGCGCGAGCTGGCTACGGCCCCAACTGCCGCCGTGCTCGGAGACGACGTCAGCCAGCGAGCTGACCAGACCGGGGCGGTCGGGACCGATGACGGTGATGACGAGAGTGGCCATGGGCCCGACCCTACTGTGAGGGCGTGCGGGTCTGCGCCCCTTTAGTGCGCGAAGTGGCGGGTCCCGGTGAAGTAGAGCGTGGCGCCTGCCTCGCGCGCCGCGGCGACGACCTCCTCGTCACGGACCGAGCCGCCGGGGGCGACGACAGCGCGCACGCCGGCGTCGAGCAGGACCTGCAGGCCGTCGGCGAAGGGGAAGAAGGCGTCGGAGGCCGCGACCGACCCGGCGGCCCGCTCCCCCGCCCGTTCGACGGCGAGCCGGCATGAGTCCACTCGGTTGACCTGCCCCATACCGATCCCGACGCTGGCCCCGTCGTGGGCCAGCAGGATGGCGTTGGACTTGGTCGCCCGCACGGCCCGCCAGGCGAACTGCAGGTCGGCCAGGGTGGCCTCGTCAACCGCATCGCCGGCGACCAGCCGCCAGCGGGAGGCGTCGTCGCCCCCGTCCTCGACCTCGGCCTGCACGGTGTCGATGGACTGCATGAGCATGCCGCCCGAGATGCCGCGGGTCTCGACACCTCCGCGACCAGGGGAGGCGACGCGCAGCAGGCGCAGGTTCTTGCGCCCCTTCAGCACCTCCAGCGCCTCCTTGTCGAAGTCCGGCGCGACGACGACCTCGGTGAAGATCTCGGCAACCTGCTCGGCCATCTCCCGGGTCACGGGTGCGTTGGTCGCGATGATCCCGCCGAAGGCGGACACCGGGTCGCAGGCGTGCGCCTTGCGGTGCGCCTCGGCGATGTCATCGGCCACCGCGATCCCGCAGGGGTTGGCGTGCTTGATGATCGCCACGGTCGGACGCTCACCGTGGTCGTGCGCGGCCCGACGGGCGGCGTCCGCGTCGATGTAGTTGTTGTACGACATCTCCTTGCCGCCCAGTTGTTCGGCCTGAGCCAGCCCAGGGGTGGGCTGGAAGCCGTTGGCGTAGAGGACGGCCCGCTGGTGCGGGTTCTCGCCGTAGCGCAGCACGGCCTGCTTGTCCCAGGTGGCGCCGACCCACGCCGGGAAGCCGTCGCCAGACGAAGACACGGTTGTGTCCTCCGGCTGCTGCGCCAGCAGCCAGGAGGCGACGTGCACGTCGTAGGTGGCGGTGTGCACGAAGGCGTCGGCGGCCAACCGCTGGCGCTGGGCCAGCGTGAAACCGCCAGCGGCGAGCGCCGCCAAGATCTGGGGGTATGTCGTGGGGCTGGTGACCACGGCCACGCTGCGGTGGTTCTTCGCTGCTCCGCGGACCATCGAGGGGCCGCCGATGTCGATCTGCTCCACCACCTCATCGGGTCCGGCGCCGGACATCACAGTCTGCGTAAACGGGTAGAGGTTGGAGACGAGCAGGTCGAAGCCCTCGATCTCCAGCTCCTCCAGCTGCCGGACGTGGTCGGGGTTGGTGGTGTCGGCGAGGAGGCCAGCGTGGATCGCAGGGTGGAGGGTTTTGACGCGACCGTCCAGGCACTCGGGGAAGCCGGTCAGCTCCTCGACCCTGGTGACCGGGACCCCAGATTCCTCGATCCGGGAGGCCGTCGACCCGGTGGAGACGATCTGGACACCGGCATCGTGCAGCGCTGCGGCCAGCTCCTCCAGCCCGGTCTTGTCGTAGACCGAGACGAGGGCGCGGCGGATGGGGCGGGTGGTCTGCTCAGAGGTCACGAGGGCAGTCTAGAAGCGCCTCCGCTGGCGGTCCGCAGTGGCTGGCTGGCTTACCCGCGGGCGAGCTCGGGCAGGTGCGCGACGAGCATTTCGCGCTCCTGCACCTTGATCCGCTCGTGCAGCGTGGCCTCGGTGTCGTCGGGCAGCACCTCGACCGCGCGCTGGGCCAGGATCCTGCCGGTATCGATCCCGGCATCGACCTCGAACAGCGTGCATCCGGTGACCTTGACGCCGTGCTCGAGGGCGTCCCGAACACCGTGCGCACCGGGAAAACTGGGGAGCAGGGTGGGGTGGGTGTTGACCATGCGGAACCGCCCTAGGACCTGCTCCCCCACGATCTTCATGAACCCCGCCGAGACGACGAGGTCCGGCTCGTGGACCGCTATCGCCTCCGCCAGCGCCACGTCCCAGGCGGCCCGGTCCGGATGGTCGGCAAGCCGCTCCACGAAGGTGGGGATCCCGGCCCGCTGCGCCCTCGCCAGGCCCTCGATGCCCTCCCGGTCGGCACCGACGGCGGCGACGGACACGGCATACAGGGGGTCGGTGGCGGCATCGAGGACCGCCTGAAGCAGCGTCCCGGAACCGGAGACGAGGACGACGACGCGCAGCTGCTCAGCCACGGAACCGGCGCCGCGCCCCGAGCAGGTGCATCAGGGTCACCACGAGAAGGGCGCCCGCCGCGACCTCGGCGGTGAGCAGCCCGGCGAACAGCCAGGGCTGGACCCCGATCGTGCCGAGCAGACCCGGCGTCAGGCCACCGGTCGCCAACCAGCCGAGCACCAGGGCGGACAGGCCGACGACCAGCGCACCGAAGAGCGCGATCTGTGCCTTGGTCCACCAGCTGGCCAGGCGGGACGCCGCCCCGACCGCGCGGTAGCCCAGCCAGCCACCGGCGACCAGCGGCACCATCGCCATCGCCCACAGGCCGGGCGGAAGCACTCCCGGCTCGGGCAGGGCGCCGAGCACCGGGAGCAGGGGTAGGTCGCCAGGCGTCGACTCGGTCCAACCGACGTGGACGGTGCCGACCGTCAGGCCGGCACCGGAGAGCCAGGACAGCGCCCAGACCATCAGGTTGGGGATCGCCAGGACCTGCGCCACGGTGAGGACGACGGTCCCGACGATGCCGGCGTCGAGCGCGCCGTAGAGGCTGAGCACCCGCTCGCCCCGCACGAGCAGCACGCCCACGACCAACAAGAAGCAGACGACCGCCAACCCGACCAGCACCTCCACGGCGGCGGGGACACCTCGGCGCACCAGCACCGGGGTCCGCGCGCGCACCCAGCGCAGGCCCGCGTCGACCGTGGGGTGGTCATCGCGGCGGTGCTCACCCCACCAGACCAGGACGAGGGCGAGCAGCGGCACCAGGACCGCGCCGGGCACCAGGCTGGGCAGCCAGACGGGAGCCAGCCCGAAACTCGCGGTGTGCGCCAGGAGGAGCCCGGCCACGACATACCCCAGGACGAAAGCCGTCGCATCGCGGCCGGCGAGAGCGTGCCAGGCTGAGCGCCACCCGCCGATGCGCGGGACTCGCGCCATCACGTCGGCACGGTTGAAGACGACCTGGCGAGCGGCATACCAGCACAGCAGGACCAAGCCAGCGGTGAGGAGCAGCGGCGCCAGCACGATGTCGGCTGCCGGGGTGCGGACCTCGGCCCGGTGAGCCATCGCCCACAGGTCGACCGAGGCTCCCACGGTCTGCCAGAACGAGGCTGTGCTGCGCTCCTCGGCCAGCCAGGCAACCACGGTCGGGGTGGCGATCGCGATGGCGCCGAGCAGGACGCAGGCCATGCCCGCGACGGCCGCCACCAGCAGATCAACGAGGCGACCGAGGGTGAGGCGCGGCTCAGGAACGGGCCGCGCCTCACCCTCGGTCTGGGTCTCGGGGCGCTGGAGCAAAGTCATGTCGTGCCCCATCGTCGCGCGGCCGTCCCGGTGGTCCGGGGAGGCGCGCCGTGCCTCAGAGGCCGGAGATGATCTCGCGCATCAGCTCAGCGGTCTCGGACGGGGTCTTGCCGACCTTGACGCCCGCGGCCTCGAGGGCCTCCTTCTTGGCTTGGGCGGTGCCCGAGGAACCGGAGACGATCGCGCCGGCGTGCCCCATGGTCTTGCCCTCGGGGGCGGTGAACCCGGCCACGTAGCCGACGACCGGCTTGGTGACGTTCTCGCGGATGTAGTCGGCGGCGCGCTCCTCGGCGTCGCCGCCGATCTCGCCGATCATCACGATCGCCTTGGTGTCGGGGTCGTCCTGGAAAGCCTGGAGGCAGTCGATGTGGGTGGTGCCGATGATCGGGTCCCCACCGATGCCGACAGCCGTCGTGAAACCGAGGTCACCGAGCTCGTACATCATCTGGTAGGTCAGGGTCCCCGACTTGGAGACCAGTCCGATCGGACCAGCGCCGGCGATGTCGGCCGGGATGATGCCCGCGTTGGACTGGTCGGGGCTGATCAGGCCCGGGCAGTTGGGACCGATGATCCGGGTGGTGCCCTTGTCTCGCGCGTAGGCCCAGAACTCGGCGGTGTCGCGGACCGCGATGCCCTCGGTGATCACCACGAGGAGCGGCATCTGGGCGTCGACGGCCTCGATGACGGCGTCCTTGGTGAAGGCCGGCGGCACGAAGACGACGGAGACGTTGGCACCCGTGGCCTCCATCGCTTCGGCGACGGAGCCGAAAACAGGCACCTGCACGCCGTCCTCGAAGTCGACGGTCTGACCCGCCTTGCGCGGGTTGACGCCGCCGACGATGGCGGTGCCGGAGCGGAGCATGCGCTGGGTGTGCTTCATGCCCTCGGAGCCGGTCATGCCCTGGACGATGACCTTGGAGTCGGAGTTGAGGAAGATCGCCATGGTGGTCTCGTAAGTCCTTTGAGTTGGAAAGTGCGTGGATGCGTCGGATCAGCGGGCGGCGAGCTCAGCGGCCTTGCGGGCGCCACCATCCATCGTGTCGGCCAGGGTGACCATCGGGTGGTCGGCCTCGGTCAGGATGCGTCGGCCTTCCTCCACGTTGTTGCCGTCGAGCCGGACGACGAGCGGCTTGGTGGCGTCGTCGCCGAGGATCTCCAGGGCCTGCACGATGCCGTTGGCCACTGCGTCGCAGGCGGTGATGCCGCCGAAGACGTTGACGAAGACCGCCTTGACCTGCTCGTCGCCGAGGATCACGTCGAGGCCGTTGGCCATCACCTCGGCCGAGGCGCCACCGCCGATGTCCAGGAAGTTGGCCGGGCTCGAAGCACCGCCGGTGTGCTCCTCGCCGGCGTAGGCGACGACGTCGAGCGTGGACATCACCAGGCCGGCGCCGTTGCCGATGATGCCGACATTGCCGTCGAGCTTGACGTAGTTGAGGTGCATCGCCTTGGCCTTGGCCTCCAGCGGGTCGGCCGCCGCCTTGTCCTCGAGCTCGGCGTGCTCGGGCTGACGGAAGTCGGCGTTGGCATCCAGGGTGACCTTGCCGTCCAGCGCGACGATCTCCCCGTCCTCGGTCTTGACGAGCGGGTTGACCTCGACCAGCGTGGCATCCTCGTCGCGGTAGACCTCCCACAGGCGCTGCAGCACTGGCACGATCTTGGCGCCGGTCTCCTCCTCGAAGCCGGCCTCCTGGACGATCTCGCGGGCCTTGGCCTCATCGATCCCCACGTTGGCGTCCACCTCGACCTTGGCCAGGGCCTCGGGGCGCTCCACGGCGAGCTGCTCGATCTCCATGCCGCCCTCCTTGCTGCACATGGCCAGCAGCGAGCGGTTGGCGCGGTCCAGCAGGATCGAGAAGTAGTACTCCTCGGCGATCCTGGCGCCCTGGGCGATCATCACCCGGTGCACGGTGTGGCCCTTGATGTCCATCCCCAGGATGGCCTCGGCCGCGGCCTGCGCCTCCTCGGCGGACTTCGCGACCTTGACGCCACCGGCCTTGCCGCGCCCACCGGTCTTGACCTGGGCCTTGACCACGGTCACGCCACCGGAGTGCTGTCCGATCTCCTCGGCTGCAGCGCGCGCCTCCTCGGGGGTGTCGGCCGTCGCTCCGGCGAGCACGGGGACCCCGTGCTTCTCGAACATGTCACGGGCCTGGTACTCGAACAGATCCACAGGTCAACGTCCCATCGTGTGTGCAGGTAGTGGGTGGTCGGATCGGGAGGCAGCACGACGATGCGCAATCTCCATTTCGAACATTAGCGCAGCGCACCACCGCGCCCGTCGCCCGCCCGCAGGCGCTGGAGCTTGGTCAGCGGTGCGACGCGGACCAGCAGTCGCTTCACGCCGGTCTCGCCGCCGAAGTCCACGTGCGCCATGGTGTGGCGACCCGTGCCCTCGACGCGCACCACCGTGCCCATCCCGAAGGAGTCGTGGCTGACCCGGTCCCCCGAGGACAGGGCCTCGAGCTCGGCGCTCTCGGCCTCGCTTCGGGCTCGCCGGGGAGCGCTGCCACGCGGGTCCAGACGCACGACCTCCGGCCGGGCTGCGCGGCCACGGCCGCCGGAGCCGTAGCCCCCGCCCTGCCAGCCGAAGCCTTCGGCGGCCGAGCGTCGGCCCCCGAAGCTGGAGCGGTCCGCGTCGGTGCGCTCCCAGGTGACCAGTTCCTCCGGGATCTCGGCCAGGAAGCGGCTCGCGGGGAAGAACTGCGGGGCACCGAAGGCGGCGCGGCTGCCCGCGCGGGACAGGTGAAGCTGCTCGCGGGCCCGGGTGATGCCCACATAGGCCAGCCGGCGCTCCTCCTCGAGCTCGCTCGGGTCATCGAGGCTGCGCTGGTGGGGAAAAGTGCCGTCCTCCAGCCCGGTGAGGAAGACGACCGGGAACTCCAGGCCCTTGGCGGTGTGCAGCGTCATCAAGGTCACCACTCCCTGGTCGGCGGCACCCCCCTCCGGAATCTCGTCGGCGTCAGCCACTAACGAGACCTGCTCCAGGAAGTCCAGCAGCCCCGCCTCTGGGTAGCTGTCGTCGAACTCTCGCGCCACCGCGACCAGCTCGGCGAGGTTCTCCACGCGGGTTTCGTCCTGCGGGTCGGTGCTGGCGCGCAGCTCGGCCAGGTATCCGGTCCGGTCCAGGATCGCCTCGAGCAGACCACCGACCCCGGTCTCCGGATCCTCGGCGAGCTGGCCCAGCTCCTCCAGCAGGCTGGTGAAGCCGGTGATGGCCGCGACGGACCGAGAGGCGATACCCGGGGCATCCCCCGCCCGCCCCAGAGCGGCCACGAACGGGATGCGTTCGCGCTCGGCCAGGGCCGACACTGCGCCCACCGCACGGTCCCCGATGCCGCGCTTGGGGGTGTTCAGGATGCGACGCAGGTTGACGTCGTCGGCCGGGTTGGACAGGACGCGCAGATAGGCCAGCGCGTCCTTGACCTCACGCCGCTCGTAGAAGCGCGTGCCACCCACGATCTTGTAGGGCAGGCCGGTGCGGACCAGCACCTCCTCCAGCGCCCGGGACTGGGCGTTGGTGCGGTAGAAGATGGCCACATCTGCGGGGCGGACCCCTCGATCATCGCCCAGTTCATCGATCCGCCGCGCGACGAAGGATGCCTCGTCGTGCTCGCTGTCCGCGACATAGCCGACGATCTGCGCGCCATCGCCAGCGTCGGTCCACAACCGCTTGTCGCGGCGATCGGGGTTGCGCGCGATGACGGCATTCGCGGCAGAGAGAATGGTGGCGGTCGAGCGGTAGTTCTGCTCCAGCAGGATGGTCCGCGCCTCGGGGTAGTCCTGCTCGAACTCCACGATGTTGCGGATCGTGGCGCCGCGGAAGGCGTAGATGGACTGGTCCGCGTCGCCCACCACGCACAGCTCGGCCGGCGGGAGCGGTCGGGTGCCACCATCAACGATGTCGCCGAGCTGGCCGACCAGCTCACGGACCAGGGCGTACTGGGCGTGGTTGGTGTCCTGGTACTCATCGACCAGCACGTGACGGAACCTGCGCCGGTAGTGCTCGCGCACGTCCGGGAAGGCGCGCAGCAGGTGCACGGTGGTCGCGATGAGATCGTCGAAGTCCAGGGCGTTCGCGGCGCGCAACCGTCGCTGATAGAGCGAGTAGGCCTCGGCCACCTTCTGCTCGTAGGCATTGCTGCCCACCCCGGCGGCGAAGTCCTCCTCGTCGATCAACTCGTTCTTGGCGTTCGAGACCTTCGCCAGGAAGGCCCGGGCCGGATAGCGCTTGGGGTCCAGGTCCAGATCCCGGATGACCATCCCCATCAAGCGCTGGCTGTCCGCGGCGTCGTAGATCGAGAAGGAGGACTTCAGCCCCACCGTGGTGGCTTCTCTGCGCAGGATGCGCACGCAGGCCGAGTGGAAGGTCGAGACCCACATCGCGCGGGCGCGCGGTCCGACCAGGGTCTCCACCCGTTCGCGCATCTCCGCGGCGGCCTTGTTGGTGAAGGTGATCGCCAGGATCTGCCCGGGGTGGACGTGCCGTTCGCCCAGCAGATAGGCGATCCGGTGGGTCAGCACCCTGGTCTTGCCCGACCCTGCGCCCGCCACGATCAGCAGCGGGCTGCCCTCGTGCACGACCGCCTCCTGCTGGGGCTCGTTCAGCCCCTCCAGCAACTCCTCGGTGCTGGGAGCACCACCCGGCGCGGGCGCCGGCTCGTCCGAGCCCCCGCTCGCATCCGCGAGCGCCCACGCGGGCACGCCGCGGCCGTCCACCCCGCCCGGGCGGGTCGAGGGGGGGTCGACGTTGAGGTGATCGAAGAGGTTGCTCATGCTCGCTCCATCGTACGTAGCCGCACCGACAGGGCTGCGCCGTCGTCCACAGCAGCACGTCCTACGCTTGCCCCGTGCTTGCCACTCCCGTGATCGTCGACTCCTCGACCTATCTCGACCCACCGACGACGGCCCTGCTCGTGGGCGGTCTGCTGGTCGCCGTGGTCACCCTGATCGCGGGTCTGAACGGTCGCCGCCCGGGGAAGGTGACGATCGGTCTGACCCTCCTCCTGCAGGCCGCGGTCATCGCCTACACCCTGCTGTACGTGCTGCGTCAGGTGCAGGGCGACTCCCCCGCGGGACCGACCTGGGAGCTGTGGGCCTATCTGGTCACCATCCTGCTGCTGCCGGCCCTGGCCCTGATCTGGGCCAGAGAGGAGCCGACCCGCTGGAGCACCTTCGTGCTCTCCGTGGCCGCCTTCACGGTGGCGGTGATGGGGGCCCGCTGCGCCCAGATCTGGCACGGCGTCGGGACGCTGTCATGACTGCCGGAGCACGCCGCCGGGTCAGCGCGGACGGCGGCGATCGGCGGCACGGCCCAGGCCGGGTCATCCTGGCGCTCTATCTGATCTTCGTCATCGGGACGGTCTCCCGCTCAGCCGCGCAGATCTCGACCCGCTGGCACGAGGCACCCCTCGCTTACGGCCTGTCCGCCTTCGCCGCCGCCGTCTACGTGCTGGCCTTCGTCTCCTTGTCGCTGCGCGGACGCAACGCCTGGTGGGTCAGTCTCGTGGCGCTGTCGATCGAGCTGGTCGGGGTCCTGGTCGTCGGCGCCTGGAGCTATCTGACCCCGGAGATGTTCCCCGACGCCACCGTCTGGAGCCACTTCGGCCAGGGCTACCTGTTCATCCCCCTGGTGCTGCCCGTCGTCGGGCTCTGGTGGTTGCTGTCCGACCGCGGCGCCCGCGCCCCGGTGACGGGGACCTGATGAGGGAGCGCCAGCGCACGATCGTGGCCCTCAACGCCCATCCGGACGACGAGGCGCTCCTGTCCGGCGGGACGCTGGCGGGCCTGGCCAGCCGGGGTCACGGGTCGTGCTCGTCACCGCGACGGATGGTGACGCGGGGTGGGCACCGGCCGAGCTAATGGAATCGGGCCGGCTTGGGCAGGTCCGCCTCGCCGAGCTACGACGGAGCGCTGCGGCACTCGGCGCCGCCGACGTCATCCCCCTCCTGTATGCCGATTCCGGTCACCTCGGCGAGGTTCCCCCGGACCCGCCGGGGCGCCGCCGGTTCGTGCGCGTGCCGGTCGCGGAGGTTGCCGAACGGGTCGCCGAGATCGTCCGGCGGGAGCGCGCCGACGTGCTCCTGGGCTATGACCGCAACGGTGGCTACGGCCATCGCGACCACGTTCACGTGCACCACATTGCCCGGGCCGTTGCCGCCGCCACCGACGTGCAGCTGCTGGAGGCCACCGCACCCCGCGAACGCATCCTGCGGGTGCTGCGATGGGTCTCGCGCGTGCGCACCCTGCCCAACGATTTCGCGATCGAGGAGTGGACCCAGGCCTTCTCCCCGCTCCAGGAGATCACCCACCGCATCGACGTCCGGGCCCAGCTGCCGGCCAAGCGGGCCGCGATGCTGGCGCACGCCTCACAGGCGGACGGCTCCCCCCCCCGGACCCTGGGATTCATCCTCGGTCTGCCCCGGCCGCTCTACCGCCTGGCCTTCGGCACCGAGCACTTCCTGGACCCGACATGCTCCCCACGGTCAGGTCGCGAGCGCCTCCACCGTGACATGCTTGACGGTGTGCAGGGGACGGATGGCTGAAGCGCAGGTCACGGGCGGCGCGAGCGCGGACCCTCACGGGCCGCAGTTGCGCCCGCTGGGGTGGAAGGACGTGCTCAAGTCTGCCGTCGGGCTCGCCCTCGTGGTGGCCCTGATCGCGTGGGGCCTTCCCCACTTCCTGGACACGTCGTGGAGCGAGATCTACGCCCAACTCTCACGGGTGAGCGCCCCGAGCGCGATCGCCATGGCACTGCTGCTGATCGCTGGCCTGTTCTGTTACACCTGGGTGCTCACCGGGTCGCTGCCGGGCCTGACCCATCTGCAAGGGCTGAAGGCCAATGCCGTGAGTTCGCTGGTGGCCAACGTGTTGCCGTTGGGGGCGGCGATCGGTTTCGCCTTGGGATTCATGATGTTTCGCTCCTGGGGCTTCCGGAAGCGCGAGATCTCGACCTCCTTGATGGTCAC
Organism: Ornithinimicrobium pulveris; assembly: GCF_050261105.1. Lineage (GTDB taxonomy): Bacteria > Actinomycetota > Actinomycetes > Actinomycetales > Dermatophilaceae > Ornithinicoccus. Next base: position 2,384,037 of record NZ_CP189837.1, read on the forward strand.
CGGCCTGTGGAACCTGCTGGCCCGCATCGCGCTGCCAGTGATCGGCTGCCTAGTGCTGGTCGCAGGCCCGATCGACGCTCCGCGCATCGTGATCAACGGCGCGCTGATCGCCGGAGCGGTCGGCACGGCCGTGATCGTCCTCGCCTCGTTGATGATTTTCTCCGACTCCGTGGCCAACGCGGTGGTGCACCTCATCGAGCGGGTCTCGGGCTGGGTGGGGCGAGGCGCCCGCCTGCGCGGGGTCGAGCCGGTGATCAACGAGCAACGCGACCGGATCGAGTATGTCGTGCGCCGGGGTTGGCTGGAGATGACGCTGGGGATGAGCGGACAGTTCGTCCTGCTCTTCGGCCTCTACTGGTTCGCCGCGCGCTCGGTCGGGCTGGAACTGCCCCTGCCCGAGCTGATCTGCGCCTATACCTTCCGCCAGATGCTCACCGCGATCGCGATCACCCCGGGCGGCCTGGGCATCACCGAGGTCGGGACCGCCGGTCTCCTCGTCATCCTGGGCGGATCTCCGGGTGCCGCCTCCGCCACGGCCCTGCTCTACGCGATCTACGCGCACCTCGTGGTGGTGCCCTTCGGCGTCGCTGCGCTGGTCGCGTGGCGGCTGGGTGCGGGGCGAGATCTCAGCCGACCGGGCGGTGCCGCACCAGCGACGGGATAGCGGCACCTCAACCGAGCAACCTCCGCACCTGCCTGTCGTGCGCCTGCTGCGCGAAGGTGTCATCGACCTGGCCGGGTGCCCACTGCCCGGTGGCGCGCTGGGCCGCGACCGCCAGCAGGCCGTCGGCGAGCCGAGGGTTGGCGGGCAGCACCGGGCCGTGGAGATAGGAGCCGATGACGTGCTGGGTCCGGGCGCCCTCGGTGCCATCGCTGCCGTTGTTGCCTCGTCCGTGCCGCACCCGCCCGAAGGCCGCCTGGCCCTCGCCGAGCACGGTGCTGCCGGAGTGGTTCTCATAGCCGACCACTGCTCCGTAGTCGGTGTCCAGGACGACCGGCCCGATCATCCGGGTGAGGTTGCCTTGGGTGGTCACGTCCAGGATGCCCAACCCCGGCAGTCGGCGTCCCTCGGCGGTGATAAAGGCCTCACCGAAGAGCTGGTACATCCCGCAGATCATCAACATCGGCACCCCGTCCGCAGCGAGCTCGCGGAGCCGGTCGGCGTGCACGTCAAGATCCTCCAGCACGCGGGCCTGGCCGCTGTCCTGACCCCCACCGCCCAGGACCAGATCTACCCGGTCGGGCCACGGGCTGCCGGGGTGGTGGTCGTGGACGACCGGCTGATAGCCGTGCCAGCGCAATCGGGCCGCCATGCATCGGGTGTTGCCGAGGTCGCCGTAGATGGACATCTCCCGGGGGTAGAGATGCATCAGGTGCACCTCGCCCTTGTCGGCGCTGACGTCGGCCATCGCTGCGACATCGGCGGGCAGGGCGGTGCTCAGGCCCTCGGTCCTGCTGGTGTCGCCGGTCATCGTCGCGTCCTCGCTCATGCTCCCTGCTCCTCCCCGAACCGCGCGAGGCCGTAGCGCTCGGCGAGCCGCCGCCGCAGGTGCATCATCGCGGTGTAGGTGCAGAAGATGCGGGTCGCCCGCCCCGGGTGCAGGGCCAGGAAACGGTCCAGCGCGGTGTCCAGATCGGTCTCCACCTCGGCGACCTCGACCGCGTCGTAGCGCAGCCGCAGCGCCATGTCCCAGGCCCGCACGCCGGAGGTCAGCGCCACGCCCTGATCGCGCAGGGACTCGAAGGACACATCGTAGAGCCAGGAGACGTCCCGGCCATCGGCGTAGTTGTCGTTGATCGCGACCATCGTGGGCACCGGCTCACCCCCATAGGTGCCGAGCGCCACGGTGAAACCGGCCGGGTTCTTCACCAGCACCAACTCCAGCGGCGCCCCGTCGATATCGACCACCTCCCCGCGCCCGAAGGGGGGATCGACCTTCTCCAGGGCGGCGGCCGCAGTCTCGACCGAGAAGTCGGCGCCCAGGATCTGCCGGGCGGTGACAGTGGCCGCGGTGGCGTTGATCATCGCCGCCAGCCCGCGCTGCCGCAGCACCAGGGGGCCCACCTCGGTGCCGTCGCTGAAATGTACGGTCAGCGCACGGCCGTCCTCGCCGGGAAGCAGATGCGCGTCGTGCTCGCCGAGCTCGGGACGGACATCGTCGTCGGCGAAGCGGACATCGGCCTCCTGCAGCTCTGGCAGCCGATCAGCCACGCTGGGGTCGACGGCGAACCAGTTCACCCGGACCGACGGATCGACGAGTCCGCTGATCCGGGAGATGTAGGAATCGTCGGCGTTCAGGACCAGGGCGCCGGTGGTGGCCTCGGCGAGCGTGGTGAGCAGGCCGGCGGTGTGGTCGATCTCGGCGAACCGGTCCAACTGGTCGCGCGCCACGTTGAGGAGCAGGGCATGCCTCGGGGGCACCTGCGCGGCGAAGTGGAGCGCGTGCGCCTCATCCAGCTCGACGACCGCCAGGTCGGCAGCCAGCCGACCGCGCAGCCCGATCTCGCCCAACAGGGAGGAGATCACCCCCCGCGTGAAGTTGGACCCTGTGGGGTTGGTGAAGACCGAGCGTCCGTGCGCCCTGAGCAGGGCGACCAGCATCTTGGTCGTCGTGGTCTTGCCGTTGGTGCCCGAGACGACCACCACCCCACCTGGCAAGGCGCCCAAGGTATGCCGCAGCAGCGCCGGATCGATCTTCTCCGCCACGAGCCCGGGCAGGGCCGAGCCGCCGCCGCGCAGCCGTGACGCTACGCGCGCCACCTTCCCGGCGGCCAGTGCTGCCGAGGTCCTCACTCCCATTCGATGGTCCCCGGGGGCTTGCTGGTCACGTCGAGGACGACGCGGTTGATCTCCTCCACCTCATTGGTGATCCGGGAAGAGATGCGCGCGAGGACGTCGTAGGGCACCCGGGTCCAGTCCGCGGTCATCGCGTCCTCGGAGGACACCGGCCGCAGCACCACGGGGTGGCCGTAGGTGCGCCCATCGCCCTGGACGCCGACCGAACGGACATCAGCGAGCAGCACGACCGGGCACTGCCAGATCTCGCGGTCCAGGCCGGCCGCGCTGAGCTCGGCCCGGGCGATCGCGTCCGCGCGCCGCAGGATGTCTAGCCGCTCGCCGGTCACCTCACCGACGATCCGGATGCCGAGGCCGGGGCCGGGGAAGGGTTGGCGCCACACGATGCCCTCGGGCACCCCGATCTCCAGGCCGACCTGACGCACCTCGTCCTTGAACAGCAGCCGCAGCGGTTCGACCAGCTGGAACTGCAGGTCATCCGGCAGGCCTCCGACGTTGTGGTGGCTCTTGATGTTGGCGGTGCCGCTGCCACCACCGGACTCGACGACATCGGGATACAGCGTCCCCTGGACCAGCCACTTGACGGGGTGCTCGTCGTCCTCGGCCTGCACGATGTCCCTGGCAGCCTGCTCGAAGACCCGGATGAACTCCCGGCCGATCGCCTTGCGCTTGTCCTCTGGGTCGGTCTTGCCGGCCAGGGCGTCCAGGAAACGCTGCCGCGCATCCACGACGACCAGATCGACGCCTGTCGCCTCGACGAAGTCCTCCTCGACCTGCTCGACCTCGCCCTCGCGGAGCAGGCCATGGTCGACGAAGACGCAGGTCAACTGATCCCCGACGGCGCGCTGCACCAGCGCGGCCGCCACCGAGGAGTCCACCCCGCCGGAGAGCCCGCAGATGACCCTGTCCGCACCCACCTGCTCACGGATCTGGGCGATCAGCGCCTCAGCGACATTGTCGCTGGTCCAGGTGGGCTCGATCGAGGCGCCGCGGCGCAGGAAGTTGACCAGGACCTGCTGACCCTGGGTCGAGTGCAGGACCTCGGGATGCCACTGCACACCGTAGATCCGGCGCTCGTCGTCCTCGAAGGCTGCGACCCGGGCACCCGGCGTGCTCGCCGTGACCCGGCAGCCGTCGGGGGCGGTCTCGACCGCGTCCCCGTGCGACATCCAGACGATCTGCTCGTCCGGCTGGCCGGCGAAGAGTGTGCTCTCCTCCGGCTCCAGCTGGGCCGTGGTCTCGCCGTATTCACGCTGACCGGTGCGGGCCACGCTGCCGCCGAGGGCACGCGCCATGGCCTGGAAGCCGTAGCAGATCCCCAGCACGGGGATCCCGGCCGTCACCAGGGCCTCCTCCAGAGCTGGTGCACCCTCGGCATACACCGAGGACGGCCCCCCGGAGAGGATGATCGCTGCCGGGTCGCGGGCGAGCATCTCAGCGGCAGACAGGGTGTGCGGGACGACCTCGCTGTAGACGTCGGCCTCACGCACCCGGCGGGCGATGAGCTGGGCGTACTGGGCCCCGAAATCGACGACCAGGACGGTGGGGGTGGTGGTCACGCGGTCACCTTACCGGCGGCCTGCTGTGTGGCCTCCCGCGCCTCGATCTGCGCCTTGGCCTGCTGGGAGACCTTGTGCTCGACCCAGAAGGAGAGGAAGGGGACGCAGCCGGCGAGCATCACCCCGACCATCTTGCCCATCCCCCACCGCAGCTCGAAGCCCAGCATCGCCGTGGCGACGATGTAGACCATGTAGAACCAGCCGTGCGGGGTGGGCCACCACGCCAGCACGTCATTGTCGAAGCCGTAGCGCAGCACCATGTGGGTGGCCAGGATGAGCAGGAAGATGCCGACCAGGAAGGCCATCACGCGGAAGAAGGTCAGTTTGGCTCGGGGGCTCACGAGGTCTCTCCTCGGTCGGGGACGGTGGTCAGGGGGGCGGGGTCGCCCTGGGCCGCCTGGCGCAGGAAGCGGAGGTACATGTAGATCGCGAAGAGGGCGAAGACGAACCACTGCATCGCATAGCCGAGGTTGCGGTAGTCGATGCCGTCCGCACCCAGCACCGGCGGCGGCACCCGTTCGACCACTGCGGGCGTGCGCGCCGGCTCCTCGTGCACGAGGAAGATGAAGGCGTTGTAGACGGGCAGCTCCCACAGGTTGACCAGATCCGCCAGGTCGATGGCCCCACGCTGCCCCTCGGGCAGGTCCGCGCCCAGGTGGTCGGACTCGCTGGGGGTCAGGGTCCCGGTCAACCGCACCGGATCCGAACCCGGCCTACCGGCATCGCCAGGATCGGTGACGAAGCCGCGGACGACGGGCAGCAGCGCGGCGGATCCCGACTGCTCGGTCCGCACCGGCGTCACCACCCAATAGCCCGGCCGTCCCTCGAGCCGGCGATCCGGCACGAGGAACTGGTCGGCGTCGGCATACGCACCAGTGACCTCGACCGATCGACCAGCCTGGACATCGGTGAACTTCTCCCCCGGGGCGAAGAGCTCCTGAAGCGGCACCGTGCCGAACGCCTCCTGCTCCGCCGCCAGCTCGCGCGCGGCGCGGTTGGAGGAGACCCCGAGTTGCCACATACCTAGTTGGTAGAAGGAGATCACCACCGCCACGAGCAGCGCGAGAAGCGCCAGCCAGGCCGGCTTGAGGGCGGTACGGATCACCCCCTCAGGGTAGGCGATCAGCCTGTGCCCTCCAGGCGGGTGTCCTGGTCGTCGAAGATGTAGATGCCGCCGTTGTAACAGGCTACCCAGACGGTGTTGGTGACGGGGTCATAGTCGATCCCGATCGGGAAGGCGTCCACGTTGACCTTGTCGATCACCGTCATGTCCGAGGTGCGGATCTTGGAGACGCTGGCCTCGTCGTAGTTGACGACGTAGAGCGCCTTCTCATCGGGCGACATCGTCATGCTCCGCGGCTCGGCACCGGGGTTGACCTGGTCCAGGATCTCCATCGTGTCGGGGTCCAGCTTGTAGATGACGTTGGAGCGCGCGACGACGAGGTAGGCGGTCGAACCGTCCTCGGTCAGGTTCAGGTGGCGGGGCCCCGGCGGGGTCTCCAGGACGATCTCGCTGGTCATGTTCTTCAGGTCCAGCCGCCACACCTGCTGGTTCCACATCGCGGTGACCAGCGCGGTCTCGTTGTCCGGGAAGGCCACGATGCCGCGCGGGTTGCGGCCGGTGTCCAGGGTGCCCCGCTCCTCACCTGTCGCGGTGTCGACCACCGAGACGGTGTAGTCGCACCAATTGCTCACCAGCAGCGTGGACTGGTCGGGGGTCAGCTCGAGGTACTTCGGCACCGCACCGACCTGGATGATCTGGTCCCAGGCCATCTCGTCGGCGTCGAAGCGGTAGACCAGCGAGGCGCCCACGCCGCTGTCCTTGAAGCAGTCGTCGAAGCCCTCGCGGCCGAAGTTCTCGCCGTACATGGAGTACTGGGAGACATAAGCGTAGCGGCCGTCGTCGGTCCAGACCGCCTCGACCGGGGAGCCCTTGGAGATGCCGGGGTGGCCCTCGATCCCGAAGTCCTCGAGATCGACGCTGTCATCCAGGCGGGTGAGGATCTCGCGCGAGGTCGCATCGAAGATCGTGGAGGTGTGGCTGTACATCATGTTGTTGGTGATGAGCAGCCCGTGCCCGGAGGAGACCACCGACTTGGGCGTGCCCTCGGTGATGTAGTCGACCTGGACCATCGCGGTCTCGTCACTGGGGATCTCGACCGGGACCGGATCCTGCTGCCAGACCGCGCGCTCCTCCGACTCCTGGTCGTCGGCGTCCTCGTCCTCCTCGGTCGCCGCCTCCGCGTCGTCGGTGCTGGTGGGGCCCCCGGTCGCGTCCTCGGGGTCCGCACCCCCCGTCGCGGGCGCCGGGACGTCGGCCACGGGTGAGCCGTTCGATCCCGCCTCGGCGGAGTCTCCACGGCCGGAGTTCAGCGCCCACACGACGACCGCCACGACGGCGGCCAGCACGAGCGCGGCCAGCACGAGCGCCAGCCTGCGGCGGCGCACGAAGACGGGATCTTTGCGCAGCTGCATGCGGTGCTCGGAACGGGTGTCAGCGGGGGCCATAGTGCGAGACCACCACCTCGACGCGCTGGAATTCCTTGAGGTCGGTGTAGCCGGTCGTGGCCATCGCTCGACGCAACGCCCCCATCATGTTGGTGGTCCCGTCGGCGCCGACCGCGGGCCCGGTGAGGATCTCCTCCATCGTGCCGACGGTGCCGACGTCGACCCGCTCGCCCCGTGGGAGTTCGGGATGGTGGGCCTCGGAGCCCCAGTGGAAGCCGCCGCCGGGCGCCTCGCTGGCCCGGGCCAGCGCCGTGCCGAGCATGACGGCGTCCGCGCCGCAGGCCACCGCCTTGACGATCTCGCCGGAGACGCTGGCGCCCCCGTCGGCGATGACGTGCACATAGCGCCCGCCGGACTCATCGAGATAGTCGCGCCGGGCGGCGGCCACGTCGGCGATGGCGCTGGCGGCCGGCGCGTGGATGCCCAGGGTGGTGCGGGTGCGGTGCGCCGAACCACCACCGAAGCCGACCAGCACGCCAGCGGCGCCCGTGCGCATGAGGTGCAGGGCCGCGGTGTAGGTGGCCGCACCGCCGACGATCACGGGGACGTCCAACTCGTAGATGAACCGCTTGAGGTTGAGCGGCTCAGCCCGGCCCGAGACGTGCTCGGCCGAGACCGTCGTGCCGCGGATCACGAAGAGGTCGACGCCCGCGTCCACGACGGTCTTCCAGAACTGTTGCGTGCGTTGGGGCGAGAGGGCACCGGCGACGGTTACCCCGGCCTCGCGGATCTGCCTGAGCCGGCTGGCGATCAGTTCGGGACGAACCGGGGCCGAGTAGAGCTCGCGCATCCGGGCAGTGGTCTGGTCCGGCGTCAGCTCGGCGATCTCCGCAAGAGCCGACTCCGGGTCCTCGTATCGCGTCCACAGGCCCTCGAGGTCGAGCACGCCGAGCCCACCCAGGCGCCCCAGGGCGATGGCGGTGTCCGGGGAGACGACCGAGTCCATCGGGGCGGCCACCACGGGGAGCTCGAAGTGGTAGGCGTCGATCTGCCAGGAGATCGAGACGTCCTCAGGGTCACGGGTGCGCCGGGAGGGGACCACCGCGATGTCGTCGAAGGTGTAGGCACGACGCCCGCGTTTGCCCCGGCCGATCTCGATCTCGCTCACCCGGACAGGCTACCCAGCCGCGAGGGGCCTTCCCCAACTCCCACACCGGGGAGCCGGGTGAAGATTCAGCGCCCGGAGTAGTTGGGAGCCTCTGCAGTCATCTCGATGTCGTGCGGGTGCGACTCCTGCAGGCTCGCCTGGGTGATCCGGACGAACTGGCCCTTCTCCTGCAACTCGGGCACGGTGCGGGCACCGACGTAGAACATCGCCTGGCGCAGACCGCCCAGGAGTTGGTGGACGACGGCGCTCGTCGCGCCCCGGTAGGCGACCTTGCCCTCCACGCCCTCGGGGATCAGCTGGTCGTCGCTGCTCACCTCGGCCTGGAAGTAGCGGTCCTTGGAGTAGGACTGCTTGCCGCGAGAACTCATCGCCCCCAGCGAGCCCATGCCGCGATAGCTCTTGTACTGCTTGCCGTTGACGAAGATCAGTTCGCCCGGGCACTCCTCGCAGCCGGCGAACATCGAGCCCATCATCACCGACTCCGCGCCGGCGACCAGGGCCTTGCCGATGTCGCCCGAGTACTTCATGCCGCCGTCGGCGATGATCGGCACCCCGGCGGCGCGCGCCGCCTGGGCGGCCTCGTGCACGGCCGTCAGCTGGGGAGCCCCCACCCCGGTCACCACCCGGGTGGTGCAGATCGCGCCCGGCCCCACCCCGACCTTGACAGCGTCCGCCCCGGCCTCCACGAACGCGGCAGCGCCTGCGCCAGTCGCGACATTGCCACCGACCACCTGGACGTGCCGGGTGGCGGGATCGCTCTTGAGCCGCGCGACCATCTCCACCAGCATCTTCACGTGACCGTGCGCGGTGTCGGCCACCAGCACGTCCACACCAGCATCGATCAGGGTGGTGGCGCGCTCCCAGGCGTCCCCGAAATAGCCGATGGCCGCGCCGACGAGCAGGCGCCCCTGACCATCCTTGCTGGCCCGCGGGAACTGCTCGGACTTCACGAAGTCCTTGACCGTGATCAGACCGGCCAGCCGGCCGTCGTCGTCGACCAGCGGGAGGCGCTCGCGCTTGTGCGCCCGCAGGATGCCGGTCGCCTCCTCGTGGCTGACGTCGGCAGGAGCGGTGACCAGCGGCACGGGGGTCATCACGTCGCGGACCAGGGTGTGCCCCCACTCAGCCACCGGGGTGAAGCGCAGGTCACGGTTGGTGCAGATGCCCAGCAGCCGCCCATCCCCGTCGACGACCGGCAGCCCGGACACGCGGTACTCCCCGCACACCGTGTCCAGCTCATCCAAGGTGGCGTCCGGCCCGATCGTCACCGGGTTGGTGATCCGGCCGGTCTGGGTGCGCTTGACCAGGTCCACCTGGTAGGCCTGGTCCTCGACCGAGAGGTTGCGGTGCAAGATTCCGATCCCGCCCTGGCGTGCCATGGCGATCGCCATCCGGGCCTCGGTGACGGTGTCCATCGCGGCCGAGACGAACGGGACCTGAAGGCTGATCTCGCGGGTCAGCCGACTGGTGGTGTCGATCTCATCCGGAGCCATGTCCGTGTCGCCCGGCAGGAGCAGGACGTCGTCGTAGGTCAGGCCCATCCTGGCGAAGGCAGGGGGCACCGGGGCAAGATCGTCGGCCAGGGTCATGACCGCGAGTCTAGAACCTGGGGCCGCCCCCGCTAGAGTGAGGTCGCGCCGACAGGAAGAGGCCGCCAACGTGGTAGAGCGTGCAGGACATCCGGGCCCGGTGGCCCTCTTGTGGGAGTGGCAGTACGACGGTGCCTGCCGGACTGTCAGCCCCGAGGTCTTCTTCCATCCCGAGGGCGAACGCGGGCCTGCTCGCCGCGAGCGGGACGAGCGGGCCAAGGCCGTCTGCGCGACCTGCCCGGTCCTGCAGCAGTGCCGTGATCAGGCGCTGACCGCCCGGGAGCCGTATGGCGTGTGGGGCGGGATGACCGAGGCCGAACGTGAGGCCTACTACGCCCAACAGGTCGGCTGAGCGCAAAGCCCCCACCCGGAGGAACCGGGCGGGGGCTTTGCGCTGACGGACACGAGCGCGTCAGTCAGCAGCACTCAGTGGGAGTGACCGTGCTCGTCCTCGTCCTCCTCGGGCTTGTCCACCACGAGGGTGTCCGTGGTCAGCACCATGGACGCGATCGAGGCCGCGTTGCGCAGCGCCGAACGGGTCACCTTGACGGGGTCGATCACACCGGCGGCGAACAGGTCGCCATACTCACCTGTCGCTGCGTTCAGGCCCTGTCCCACCGGCAGTTCGCCGACCTTGGTGGTCGCCACGTAGCCCTGCAGACCGGCGTTCTCGGCGATCCAGCGCAGCGGCTCGACCGACGCGCGGCGCACGACCTGCGCCCCGACCGCCTGGTCGCCGTCGAGATCCAACTCATCGATCACGCTCGCGGCGTGCACGAGGGCCGAGCCGCCACCGGCGACGATGCCCTCTTCGATCGCGGCGCGGGTCGCCGAGACGGCGTCCTCGATGCGGTGCTTCTTCTCCTTGAGCTCCACCTCGGTGTGGGCGCCGACCTTGATGACGCACACGCCGCCAGCGAGCTTGGCGATCCGCTCCTGCAGCTTCTCGCGGTCCCAGTCACTGTCGGTGTTGGCCGCCTCGGACTGCAGCTGGGCAACTCGGTCGTTGACCGTGGCGTGGTCGCCACCGCCGTCGACGATGGTGGTCGAGTCCTTGGTGCAGACGACGCGGCGAGCGCTGCCGAGCACCTCCAGGCCCACCTGGTCCAACTTGAGGCCGACCTCTTCGGCGACGACCTCGCCACCGGTGAGGATGGCCATGTCCTGCAGCATCGCCTTGCGGCGGTCACCGAAACCGGGCGCCTTGACGGCGACCGCGTTGAAGGTGCCGCGGATCTTGTTGACGACCAGCGTCGACAGCGCCTCGCCCTCGACGTCCTCGGCCACGATCAGCAGCGGCTTGCTCGCGCCGACGACCTTCTCCAGCAGCGGCAGCAGATCGGCCACCGAGGAGATCTTGCCCTGGTGCAGCAGGATGAGCGCGTCCTCGAGGACGGCCTCCATGCGCTCGGTGTCGGTCACGAAGTAGGGCGAGAGGTAGCCCTTGTCGAACTGCATCCCCTCGGTGAACTCCAACTCCATCGCCGTGGTGGAGGACTCCTCGACGGTGATCACACCATCCTTGCCGACCTTGTCGAAAGCATCGGCGATGAGGGTGCCGATCTCCTGGTCCTGGGCGGACAGGCTGGCGACCTGGGCGATCTCGTCGCGACCCTCGAGCTCACGCGCGGTCTCGAGCAGGCGGTCGTTGACCGCGGCGACCGCGGCGTCGATGCCCTTCTTCAGGCCCGCCGGGCTGGCGCCGGCCGCCACATTGCGCAGGCCCTCCTTGACCATGGCCTGGGCCAGCACGGTCGCGGTGGTGGTGCCGTCACCGGCGATGTCGTTGGTCTTGGTGGCGACCTCCTTGGCCAACTGGGCCCCGAGGTTCTCGTACGGGTCCTCCAGCTCGACCTCGCGAGCGATCGTCACGCCGTCGTTGGTGATCGTGGGGGCGCCCCACTTCTTGTCCAGGACGACATTGCGACCCTTGGGGCCGAGCGTCACCTTGACCGCGTTGGCCAGGGCGTCGACGCCCCGCTCCAGCGCCTTGCGCGCGTTGTCGTTGAACTCCAGCTGCTTGGCCATCCGGCGCACAGCTCCTTTCAGGTATGTGGTGCAGTGACGAGAGCGCCCCGCCTCACCGCGCCCTGGGGGCGGGTGCGGCGGGGCTGCTCAGCAAGAGTGAATCGGTCAGCCGACGTGCGTCAGCCGACGATCGCGAGCACGTCGCGAGCGCTCAGGATCAGGTACTCCTGGCCGCCGTACTTGACCTCGGTGCCGCCGTACTTGCTGTAGATGACGCGGTCACCTTCCTTGACGTCCATCGGGACGCGGTTGCCGTTGTCGTCGACCCGACCCGGACCCACGGCCAGGACCTCGCCCTCCTGGGGCTTCTCCTTGGCGGTGTCCGGGATGACCAGGCCGGAGGCCGTGGTCTGCTCGGCCTCGACGGACTTGACGACGATGCGGTCCTCGAGCGGCTTGATGGAAACCGACACGGTTACCTTCCCTTCGTGTAGGGACCGGCGCGGCTGGTGCCCGCCGGCGCAGTTGCTGTCGTGATGGTGCATCACTCCCAGGACAGGATGGTCGCCGTCGCGGGGGTCGACCACCCTGGCACTTGCGTGCCGAGAGTGCTAGGTCGAATCTAGGCACTCGATTAGCACTCGGTCAAACCGAGTGCCAACACGGTCCGTCGCTCGGCGCCCCACAGCCCCGCAGAGCAGGATCACAGGAAGACCTGAAGCGGCCGCAGGAAGCGTTGCACCGCACGCTCTGCCAGCCCGCGCTCCTGCCACTCCTCCATCGTCATCTCCCGGCAGTGCTCGAGGTCGGTGCGGAAGATCGACTCCATGTGCTCGGCCTGCCCTGGATCGATGATCTCCAGGTTGATCTCGTAGTTGCCCTGCATCGAGAGCCGGTCCACGTTGGCGGTACCGATGGTGGCCCAGCGACCATCGATGGTCATGGTCTTCGCGTGCACCATGACCTCGTGGTAGAGGAAGAGTCGCACCCCGCCCTCCAACAGCGTGGCGAAGTAGGATCGCGCGACCACGTCGGCGATCACGTGGTTGGACCGCTCCGGCATGATCACCCGCACGTCGACGCCACGGGAGGCGGCGGCCAGCAGCGAGTGCAAGATCTCGTGATCAGGGATGAAATAGCCCTGGGTGATCCAGATCCGGTCCACCGCACGGTCGATCGCTTCCAGGTAGAGCGCCCGGACGGGGTAGATCACCCGGCTGGGCTCGTTGCGGGCGGCTTGGATCGAGGGCTCCCAGTCGGTGCTGCCGCTGTCCGGCAGCTCCGGTCGCTTGCCACGGTGCCGGTTCCAGAAGTCGACGAAGGCGTTCTGCAGCTCCCACACGGCCGGGCCAGTGACGCGCACGTGGGTGTCCCGCCAGCTGGTGGCGTACAGCGAGCCGATGTTGTAGCCGCCCACAAAGCCGACGACCCCGTCGACCACCAGGATCTTGCGGTGGTCGCGGCCCGTGCTGCGGATGTCGATGACGGGGACCACCGTGCGCAGCACCGGGAAGCGGAGGACGTGGACGTTGTCCGGGAATTGCTGGAACTCCCGCGGCACCACCAGGTTGGCGAAGCCGTCGAAGACGAGGCAGACCAGCACGCCACGTTCGGCGGCGCGGACCACCGCGTCCTTGAACTGCTGACCGACCTCGTCCCCCTTCCAGATGTAGGAGGCGAGGTAGACGAAGTCGGTGGCACCATCGATCGCCGCCAGCATGTCGTCATAGAGATAGCGCCCGTAGGTGTAGGTCGTGAGTTCGTTACCCCTCACCTCCGCCTCGAGCGGGTCGTGCTCCGGAGCGCCCCGGTCCTCATGATCCCGGCGCTTGCGCACCGCGTCCGCAGCCGTGATCCCTGCCGCGAGGGTCACCTGCGCCGCGAAGGTCGCGGCGGCGCCCCGGAGGGCCAACCGCCTGGCCCGTCGCAGGAGGGCATGGGCGTCCTTGGACAGGAGGGGTCTGGGCATGCTGCCAATCTAACCCGGCAGAATGCCGCTCATGGACCGCCCCGACGTCGCCCTGCTCGAGCGCCTGGCCACGCCCGAGGGGCGCGACCTGCTGGCAGCCCTCCCTCCGTACGACGAATCTGCCACCCTGCGCCTCACGGCCGACCTCCGCGCGCAGGGGCACGATGCCGACCTGGTCTCCGCCGCGCTGACCCAGTCCCGGCTCCGGGCCGCGGCAACCGCCCGCTTCGGGGCGCGCGCCGCGGATCTGCTTCTCACCCAGGACGGCCTCGAGCAGGCAACCCGTCCGGAGGTCTCCCGGCGACGGGCGGAGCGCTTCCGCAGCAGCGGCGTGGACCATGTGCTGGACCTGGGCTGCGGCCTCGGTCTGGACTCGCTCGCCCTCGCCGAGGCTGGCCTCCGGGTGACCGCCGTGGAGCGGGACCCGGCCGTCGCTGCCGCGGCGCGAGCCAACCTCGCCAGCTTCCCGACCGCGCAGGTCCTCGTGGGAGACGCGACGGACAGGGGCTTGGTCCCCATGTCCGGCGCCGACGGCGTCTTTCTCGATCCAGCCCGGCGGACGCCAGGAGTCGCCGACCGCCGCGGGCGCACGCGCAGAGTCTTCCGGCTCGGGGACCTGTCGCCGTCGTGGGACACGGTGCTGGACGTGAGCAACCGGGTCGCGGTGAGCGCGGCCAAGCTCTCCCCCGGCTTCCCGCACGCCCACCTGCCCTCCGGGTGCGAGGCCGAGTGGGTCTCCCTGGACGGGTCGGTGCTGGAGTGCACGATCTGGTGGGGTGCGGGGGTCCGCTCCCCCGGCCGCCGCGCCGTGGTGGGCCCTCGTCCCCACCCTGGGCACACGGACGTGCGGTGGGTAGAGGTCGAGGCACCGGCGCCAGCGCCCGAGCGCATCGAGGACAAGCCTCCTGGCTCGGACGCGGCTGCCGAGCCCGATCTGCACCCCTATCTCGCGGAACCGGACCGCGCCGTGCTGGCCGCCGGCCGGGTCGACGCGCTCACCTCGCGCACCGGCGGGCGCGAGGTGGACTCCGGTGTCGGCTACGTGACGGCGCCGACCGTGGTCCCCCTCCCCTGGGCCCGTTGGTATGCCGTGCAGGACCACCTTCCGCTCCAGGCCAAGGTGGTCCGGGGCTGGCTACGGGAGCGGGGGTTCACCCGGGTGACGCTGAAGAAGCGTGGCGTGACGCTGGACCCGGACCGGTTCCGCACCGAGCTGAGGCTCAAAGGCGGTCGACGCGGGGGTGATCAGGGCGCAGACCCGTCCAAGGAGGCGGTGCTCGTGCTGACCCGGGTCGCTGGGCGACCGAGCGCGATCGCCGTGCAGCCTCTTCAGACCTGAATGAGTTCGACCGGCTGGGAGGAGTCCACCGGCAGATCCAACCGAGATTCCTCGCGCCCGCGCAGCACCATCTCGGCACCGAGGGCGGCGATCATCGCGCCGTTGTCGGTGCACAGACCGGGACGGGGCACCCGCAGCCGGATACCCGCCTGGGCGCACCGTTCCTCCGCGAGCGCGCGTAGCCGACTGTTGGCGGCCACCCCACCGCCGATCAGCAGGTCCTGCACCCCGTGCTCGGTGCAGGCCGCCACCGCTTTGCGGGTCAGGACGTCGGCCACTGCCTCCTGGAAGCTCGCGGCCACGTCCGCGACCGGGACCTGCTCGCCCGCGTCGTGCCGAGCCTGCACCCAGCGCGCGACGGCGGTCTTGAGACCCGAGAACGAGTAGTCGAAGCGGTAGCGCTCCAGATCTCGCCCACTGGTCAGGCCCCGCGGGAACGCGATCGCCGCACCGTCGCCGCCCTCGGCCGCCCGGTCCAGGTGCGGCCCCCCGGGATAGGGCAGGCCGAGCACGCGAGCCACCTTGTCGAAAGCCTCACCGGCTGCGTCGTCGAGCGTGGCGCCCAGGGAGGTGACGTCGCGGGTGATGTCCTCGACCAGCAGGAGGTTGGAGTGCCCGCCGCTCACGAGGAGCGCCACCAACGGCTCGGGAAGCGGACCGTGCTCCAGGACGTCGACGGCCACGTGTCCGGCGAGGTGGTTCACGCCGTAGATGGGACGGTTGAGGGCCAGCGCGAGCGCCTTGGCGGCCGCCACTCCGACGACCAGGGCGCTGGCCAGGCCGGGTCCGGCTGTGCACGCGATCGCGTCCACCTCGTCCAGGTCCACCCCCGCCTCTCGGCAGGCGCGCTGGATGGTGGGAACCATGGCCTCCAGGTGCGCGCGACTGGCCACCTCGGGCACCACCCCCCCGAACCGGGCGTGCTCCTCCACGCTGCTCGCGACCGCATTGGTCAGCAGGGTGCGGCCGCGGACGATGCCAACGCCGGTCTCATCGCAACTGGACTCGATCCCCAGCACGAGGGGTCCGTGGTGCTCACTCATCGGCCATCTCCTCGTTGGGGTGCTCGGTGGGGTGCTCGGTGTTGGGGTGCTCGGTGTTGGGGTGCTCACGCTCCAGCTGCGCCTGCAGCACCAGAGCGTCGACCGGGGGCGCGCCTCCCGCCGAGGGGTAATACCCGCGGCGGCGGTGCAGCTCGGCATAGCCGTGTTGGGCATAGAGCCCGCGGGCGGCGGCGTTGTCCGCTCGGACCTCGAGCAGGACTGATGCGGCTCCAGAGCGAGCGGCGCGCTGGTGGAGCTCGGTCAGCAGGACTCGTCCCAGACCCTCGCCGCGGCGGTCGGGGTCGACCGCGACCGTCATGACGTCGGCCGTCTCCCCCGCGAGGTCCAGACCCGCGTAGCCGATCAGGCGTTGCCCCTCCTCGAGGTCGCCATACAGCACCACGTAGTCCCGGCGGGGTCGCGCGGCCAACTCGGCCCAGAACGTCGCTGCGGACCACGGGTCCTGCGGGAAGGCTCGGGCCTCCAGCTCGGCCATCGCGCCCAGATCCCGCCAGTCCGCCGAACGCACTCGGGCCTGACCAGGTCGGGCGCTCACCGGGGCGCTCCGCCTGGCACCGTCGGCACAGCGTCGGGGCGGCGCAGGTAGAGCGGTTCGGGGTCCAGCAGGCCGCGCCCCGCGCCGGCGGCCGCATCCGGATGGACGCCCTGCACGAGAGCGGCCGCCAGCGCGGCGAGCGCCCCTGGGTCGACATCGGTTCCGGCGCCCGCCACGGGATGCGGCAGCGCCTCGGGGTACAACACCGCAGCGCGCCCCACCACCGGCAGGGCACGCACCTGCTCCGGAAGGTCCTGCGCGCGGGCGACCCCCGGCCCGCTGGAGCGGCGGGCACCATCTGGACCTACGGCATACGTCGCCCAGTAGACCTCCTTGCGGCGGGCGTCGCTGGCGACCAGCAGGGGGCCTTCGTGCTGGCCGACCACGGCGTGCGCGAGAGCGTCGAGGGAGCAGACCCCCCGCGGGACCGGCAGCCCGAGCGCCTCGGCCATCACCAGCGCGGTGACCACGCCAACCCGCAAACCGGTGAAGGGACCTGGGCCCACGCCGCAGACCACCTGCGTGAGGTCGCTGCGGGCCACTCCGGCAGCATGGAGCGCGTCCCGGATCGCCGGAGCCAGCAACTCGGCGTGCCGCCGCGGGTCCTCGTGCGTGACGGCCGCCAGCACCTGGCCCGCCCGTGGGCGGTCGCTGGGGCCCGGGTCGAGGACGGCGGCCCCGATGAGGCTGGTGGAGGTGTCGATCGCGAGGAGCACCCCCACAGATTACGGCCCGACCGCTGCCGCCCCGAGCAATGTGACACCCTCGGTCGCGGTAATGGCGCCCCGGCGCTCCAGGTGGCGCACGAGAGCCTCGACGACCGCCGGGTCGTACTCGTGCGGCGTCGACCGCAGGATGCGCTCCAGAGCCCCGGCAGCCGGGCGGGCGCCCGGCTGGTGCGCCGTTCCCCCGCTGAGGTCGTCATAGGCAGAAGCGACGCGCACCACGCGGGAGGCGGCGGTCACGTCTCCACGGACCACACCCCGGTGATGCGGCAGCCCGACGTCGGCGACCACGGCCGCCAGCCGGGACAGCTCCGCCGTGCGGGCCAGGATCGCCGCGCCGGTGGCGGCGACGCGGCGCTGGTCACGGGCGGAGATCTCGCTCGTGGCGCCCCGGGGGATCGGTCGACTCAGGCCCACCTGTCCGATGTCGTGCAGGAGGGCAGCCGCCTCCACGTCCTCCAGATCCGCGTCGTCCACGCCAAGGTCCCGCGCCACCGGCACGGAGAGCTGTGCCACGCGGGCCGCGTGCCCGGGAGCGGTGAGCCCCGCCTGGTCGGTGAGGCGGGCCAGCGCGAAGATCGTCTGCCGCTGGGCCTCGAGGATGCGGCGCTGGCGCGTGACCGCGGGGAGGAGAACCACCAGCGGGAGGAGGAAGACCAGAAAGGACACGGGGCCAAGCACCCGCAGGGCGAGGGCGATCACCACTGCCGTGGTGGCCGTCGCGAGGGCGAGCACGCCCTGTCGCCTCAGGTGCCTGAGGAGCTGGGTCCACACCGGGAGGTGATCAGCGCGAGCTCGCACCAGGGCGCGACCCAGGATGGGCACCGCGACCGCAACCGCAGCCACCAGCAACAGCAGGCCCGCGACCACCGCTGCGTGCTCGCCCGGGTCCCCGGTCCGGTCCAGCAGGCTACGGCCGCGCGGTGCCAGTGCCCGCGCCAGGAGGCCGGCGACGAGGACCGTGGTCAGGGATCGGGCCAGGTCGGCCGCGAGCGTCGCGCGCGATCGGACCAGCCCGACGACGAGTGTCGCGCAGGCGGACAGCAGCAAGGGCCCCATGATGCCTGCGAGGTCGGCGAGCAGCGGGCCGACCGAGGGAGCCAATCGGTGCGGTCCCGGCCACACCGTGGACAGGGCCAGCGCGATGCCCACCGCCTGGGCCAAGGGGGCATCCCGCAGGCGCCAGGACGCCGACGACACCCGCCAGGTCTCGCCCAGGATCATCGCCAGGAGCGCGACGGCCGCGACCCAGATCGACAGCGTCATGACTGCCTCATCACGGTGTCCGGCTGCCACTCTGCGAAGGCGTCGCTGACGCGGGGATGGTCATGGTCCAGACGGCGCGCGCTGCCGAGGGTGGGCCCGTGGGAGCCGGCCGGAACAGCTTCGGGCAGCCCGGTGATGGCCGAGGGGTCAGGCGCCCCGCCGAGCCGTCCGCGGACGTCCACCAACGCCTGCACCACCTGCGGGTCAAGGTGACCACCGGCGCGTTCCTGCAGCACGGCCAACGCAGCATCCGGGCCGAGCGGAACCTCGTCCCGACCTCCGACGAGCGCGTCATAGGCGTCGGCGACCGCGATCACCCGGGCCGCCAGCGGGATCTCCTCACCGGCGAGGCCGGCCGGGTAGCCGCGCCCGTCCCACCGCTCGTGGTGGTGGGCGATCGCGGGGCGCGCTCCGGCCAGGAAGTCCAGCCCGTCCAGGATCGCCACCCCCGCCTCCGGGTGGGCGCTGACCGCCGAGAGGTAGCCCACCTCATCGGCCTGGGGTTCGGTCGGCAGCTCTCCCCGCACGGCCACCAGGCCGATGTCGTGCACCAACGCCGCGTACCGCAGGTCCTGCAGCGCCCGGCCGCTGACGCCAAGGTGCTGGGCGAGCAGTTCGGCCAACTCGGCTACCCGCGCGCTGTGCCCGACCGAGGCTGGCTCGGCCTGCTCGAGTGCCTCGACGAAGGTCGCCACCGTCTGCTCGTGCTCCCGCCGCGCCATGGCCTCCCGGCCGATGGACCAGTGGGCAGCTACCAAGGGCCCCAGCACGAGGACGGCGCTGAGCGGCCCGAGCTCAGCCGGGCCCCAGAGCACGGCGAACCCGAAGGCGATCGCGATGTGGCCGGCATATCCCATCCCGAGGCTGCGCAGCACCTGGAGGCTGACAGTGATCACCCTGGTCCCGCGGACCAGCGCCGACATGACGCCGAACGCCAACACGTTGACCAGCGTCATCGCGATGTAGGCGCCGATCATCGGCAGCCCCACCTCGATGAGCAGGCGGGTTCCGACCGGCGCCGCGACGTCGAGGCGCAGACCGCCGAGCTGCGCATACGTCATCGCCCCGACCGCCCCGACGAAGGCCGCCATCGCCGCATTGAAGGCGCGGGGGCGCAGCCGTGGCTGGCGGACATCGCAGGCGTAGGAGACGAAGCCCACCACGACCGCGCCCACGGTGCCGGCCAGCGGCAGCGCCGCCGCCAGCACCACCGTGGCCAGCGAGATCCCCAGGTGCTGGCCCAACCCACGCTCGCGCAGGATCACGCCCAGGGTGCCGAGCACCGTGAGGACACCCACGACCAGCAGGTCCACCCGTGCTCCGTCACCGCCCGCCCGCCAGGTCATCAGCGCGGCGCCCCCCGCAGCCAGCGCGAGAGCCGCGATGTAGACCCAGATCAGGACCTCAGGAAGCACGGCTGCGGGGCCAGCACCCGCGGTAGGGTGCTGGCCCCGCAGGCCACGGGTCCGGGGAGTCACTCCTCCCAGGAGAAGATGTCGATGACCCACTGGACGCCGTCGAGGGCGCCCAAGTTCAGGAGATCGGCGAGCAGCTGCAGCACGGTGGAGTCCTTTCTTCTCAGCCCCGGGAGGACGGGTGCCTCAACGGATGTCCGAGGTTGAGTGCCAAATGTGACACAGGCAACTCGCGGGGCACCAGCGCAGCAGGGGTCTGAGCGGCTTTCTTGAACAAGTCTTTACCTACGAAGTGACCGTCGTCACATTTTCCGCGTCTGCGGCGCTGCATGCGAAGATAGGAGAGACATCGACGCCGGAGGAGGCACCATGAGCAAGCGAGGCCGCAAGCGTCGCGACCGCAAGAAGAAGGCCGCGAACCACGGCAAGAAGCCCAACGCCTGAGTTTCTTGTCCCACGGACACCACGGGCCGCCACCCTGATCAGGGTGGCGGCCCGTTGCCGTGGGTGCAGGTGCCGTTTGGGCGGACGCCCCTCAGCGCTGCTCGGTGCGGTGCTGGACGACCGTCACCGTGGTGATCCGGGTCATGATCTGCGAGCGCAGGGTGGCCGGCGCCTCCTGACAGGCGCACGCGCGCCGGATGAGGGCCTTGACCAGCAGGTCGCGCTCGTACTCGGCCAAACAGGCTCCGCACTCGTCCAGATGGGCCTGGATGCGGGCTCGGTCGAGCGGCTCGGTCTCCTCGTCGACGAACTCGAAGAGCCGTAGCACGACGTCGGCACAATCGGTCGGGTTCTGGGGGCGCAGTGGCTGGTTCACGACCGCACCTCCCCGGAGATCACGCCTCGCTCGATGGCGTAGTCGGTGAGCAACTCACGCAACTGCTTGCGGCCCCGGTGCAAACGTGACATGACGGTGCCGATCGGGGTCTCCATGATCTCCGCGATCTCCTTGTAGGAGAAACCCTCCACGTCCGCCAGGTAGACGGCCAGACGGAAGTCCTCGGGGATCGCGGCGAGCGCGCGGGTCACGTCACTGTCCGGCAGGTGGTCCAGCGCCTCCATCTCGGCCGACCGGAGCCCGGTGGAGCTGTGCGAGGCGGCCCGGGCCAGCTGGTAGTCCTCAACTTCGGCCGCGTCGGACTCCAGCGGCTGGCGCTGCTTCTTGCGGTAGGTGTTGATGTAGCTATTGGTGAGGATGCGGTACATCCACGCCTTGAGGTTGGTGCCGGGTCGGTACTGGTGGAAGGCCGCGAACGCCTTGGCGTAGGTCTCCTGCACCAGGTCCTCGGCGTCAGTCGGGTTGCGCGTGGTGCGCAGCGCCGCGGAGTACATCTGGTCCAGCAGCGGCATCGCCTCGCGCTCGAACCGGGCTGCCCGGTCCTCCGGGGATTCGGTGGTCACATCGACGGTCGCGTCGGCCTCCGCCATCGCGGCGGCGTCGAGCTCCTCGATCGTGGGCTGGTCGGTGTCCATCGGGGACCACCCTAGCCCGTGGGGCAGGACCAGAGCGCTCGCTCCGGCCCGCTCACCGGGGGTGACAGCGGTGATCAGCACTCGCTCCTCCTGGTCGTCGTGGCTGCGCTGGACAACGCCACGACCGCGGACGGCATTCCCGCGAGCCCTCGATCGGGGCCTGAGGTCAGGGAGCAGAGAGGGAGGTCGCCACCGTCTCGGCCCAGAGCTGCTGTCCGGCCTCGTCCGGGTGCACGTCGTCACCGAGCAGGGCGTCCGGGTCCTCCTGGTCCAGGAAGGCGTCAGCGACATCGATGATCCCGAGGTCGTGGCGTCCGGCGAAGGCCCGGATCTCCTCTCGCACGTCGGAGTCGGAATCCTCGACCTGCGGGTTCTGGAGCGTGACGAGGATGGGCAGGTCGTCCCCGAAACGCTCACGCAGAGCTGTCAGGGTGAGTTCGTAGGAGGCCCCCACCTCCCCCGCCGGGTCGTTGTGTCCATAGTTGAGGATCACCAGATCGGGGTCCTCGGGGATCAGGGTGTCCAGCCGTTCGGCGGGATAAGCCGCACCGGCACCGGGCTGGTGACCGATCCACAGGTCGACGGCGCCATCGTCGCCACCGGTGTCGGTGCTGATGGCCTCCGGCGCGAAGTAGCCCGCTTGGCCATCGCTGTCCCAGAAGTGCACGGTCACGTCCCGACCCTGACCCAGTTGACCGGCCCACAGGTAAGGCCACTCCCAGGTCTGGTTGCCGGTGGAATCGCCCAGGGCGGCCACGACCACTGGATCGCCGGAGGCGAGAATCTCCGCGGCCGCCGCCAAGGGCGACTCCTGCTCCTCCACGGTCGGCTCCTCGGTCGCTGACGTCGTCTCGCCGACCTCGTCAGAGCCCTGGCCGTTCTGCGGAGCCGCACCCTGGGTGCCCGCAGCACCATCGGTCGTCCCGACCATCGGCTCGGAGATCGGCTCCTGGGCGCTCCGGAAGGTCCACCAGACCAGCGCTGCCGTCAGGACAGCCAGCACCGCCAGACCAAGGTTCTGCCACCTCATACGACCCACCTGCCTCCAACTCGCCGCGACCCCACGGACCCTACAGGGTGGAAGGTGCGACGATGGACAGGTGACCACCAGCCCGCGCCCCACGGCCCGCCCGCTCCGGCCCCTGACCCAGCCGGTCAAGTTGCAGAACGTCCTCTATGAGATCCGCGGCCCCGTCGCGTCGAGGGCGGCCCAGCTGGAGGCTGAGGGGCACCGCATCCTCAAGCTCAACATCGGCAACCCGGCCCCCTTCGGCTTCGAGGCTCCGGACACGATCCTGCAGGACATGATTGCGGCTCTGCCTGTGGCGCAGGGCTATTCGGAATCCAAGGGGATCCTGTCGGCCCGCCGAGCCATCGTCTCCCGCTATCAGGATGTCCCCGACTTCCCGGCCCTGGACGTCGACAAGGTCTACCTCGGCAACGGGGTGTCCGAGCTCATCATGATGACTCTGCAGGCGCTCCTCGATCCCGGCGACGAGGTGCTCATCCCCGCGCCGGACTACCCGCTGTGGACCGCCGCCACCAGCCTCGCCGGCGGCACGCCGGTGCACTACCTGTGCGACGAAGAGGACGGCTGGAACCCCGCTGTCGAGGACATCCGGGCGAAGGTCGGCCCCCGCACCAAGGCGATCGTGCTGATCAACCCCAACAACCCGACGGGAGCCGTCTACTCCCGGTCGGTCCTCGAGGAGATCGTGCAGATCGCCCGCGTACACTCCCTCCTGCTCCTCTCGGACGAGATCTACGACCGGATCCTGTTCGACGAGGCCGAGCACGTTCCATTGGCCACGTTGGCGCCCGACCTGCTCTGCCTGACCTTCAACGGGCTCTCCAAGACCTACCGGGTCGCGGGCTACCGGGCCGGGTGGGTAGCCATCACCGGCCCCACCGGCCACGCCGCGGGCTTTCTGCAGGGAATCGACCTGCTCGCCAGCACCCGCCTGTGCCCCAATGTCCCTGCCCAGCACGCCATCCAGGTCGCGGTGTCGGGGCACCAGAGCATCGAGGAGCTGATCCGACCCGGCGGTCGGCTGGCCGAGCAGCGCGACATCGCGGTCTCCATGCTGGACGCCATGGAAGGCGTCAGTTGCGTCACGCCCAAGGGAGCCCTTTACGTCTTCCCGAGGCTCGACCCCGAGGTCCACGAGATTCACGACGACGAACGGCTCTGCCTGGACCTGCTCGAGCAGGAGAAGATCCTGGTCGTGCACGGGACCGGCTTCAACTGGCCGAAGCCGGACCACCTACGGATCGTCACCCTCCCCTGGGGCACCGACCTGGCCGCCGCCCTGGACCGGATGGGCAACTTCCTCTCCGGGTACCGCCAGTGAGACGGCACGCTGCCGCGGATGCCGCCTGATGTGTGGGCGTTACGCCGCGACCGCGAACCCCGAAGAGTTGGTCGAGGCCTACGAGGTTGAGCTCGACGCCAGCCACGAACGCTCCCGCAGCCTCCTGAAGTCCCCGCAGGAGCCCCCGGCCGGGACCCCGGACCACAACATGGCGCCCACCAAGCAGGCACCGGTCGTCCTCACCCGTCCGGCGCGAGGGGAGGGCGAGGAGCCCGGCGATCCCGTCCGCCAGCTCCGGCTGCTCACGTGGGGACTGGTCCCGTCCTGGGCCAAGGAGCCGTCAGTGGGCTCCCGGATGACCAACGCGCGGTCGGAGACCCTGTTCGACAAACCGGCCTTCGCCCCCGCCGCTGCCCGGCGACGCTGCCTGGTGCCGATCACCGGGTGGTATGAGTGGCAGCCCTCCCCGGTCGCGCTCGATGCCAAGGGCAAGCCGCGCAAGCAGCCCTTCTTCATCACCCGCCAGGACCAGAAACCGCTGGCGCTGGCCGGCCTGTACGAGTTCTGGAAGGACCCCTCCGCGGCACCCAACGATCCACTGGCGTGGGTCGTCTCCTACGCGATCCTCACCCAGGCCGCCGAGCCTGGCCTGGACCGCATCCATGACCGCCAACCGGTCGCGCTGGAGAGGGAGCACTGGGCGGACTGGCTGGCTCCAGACGTCACCGATCAGCACGAGGTCACCGACCTCATCACCGCCACCCAGTTGCCCGGACGGTTCGAGGCGTGGGCGGTCTCGAGGACCGTCAACTCCTCCCGGAGCAATGGCCCCGGGCTGCTCGAGCCCCTTGGCCCGGAGGAGATCGTCGGTGCCGTCGATCTCGACACTGGAGAGGTCGTCGGCGGATGACCACCGATCCCACCGGTATGCCGCAGCCCGGCCGACCAGACCCCGTGGCCCTCCACCTCCCGACTGATCAGGGTCCCGCCCGCCTCCGGGTCCACTCTCCCCCGGGCGCCTCCTCCCGACCGATCCACGGCACCCTGCTCCTCGGGCATGGCGCCGGCGGACAACGCGATGCCGCCGATGTCCTCGCGCTGCTCGATCTGGTGGACGAGGGGTGGATAGTGGTGCTGGTAGACCAGCCCTGGCGGGTCGCCGGCAAACGGGTCGGTCCTGCGCCGGCCCGACTCGACGAGGCCTACGGGCAACTGACCGCGCTCGCTGGTGACGAGGAGTGGCAGGTGGCACACGGCATACACCTGCCCCGACCGTGGGTGCTCGGGGGCCGCAGCGCCGGGGCGCGGGTCGCCTGTCGGGCCGCGGTCGCCGGACACCTGCCGCAGGTGGCTGCAGTCCTGTGCCTGGCCTTCCCACTTCACCCGCCGGGCCGACCGGACCGCAGCCGCGCCGAGGAGCTCGCCGGCCCGGTCCGAGCCGGCCTGCCGACCCTGGTGGTCCAGGGCGAGAAGGACCCCTTCGGCGCCCCCGCCGAGGTGGCGAAGGCGGTCGCCGGCGAGACGCTGCTGCTGCGGCCGGTCCCGGGCACCCACTCCCCTACCCGCGACCTGGCCGCCGTCACCCTCCACGCGCGAGAGCTCCTCGCGAAGCTGGAGCTCCGCGGAGCCGGGTAGCGTGAGGACCAGCATCCCTTCAGCCGCACCCAGAGGAGACGACCCGCCGATGACCGACCCCAGCGCCACCTGGTCCGCCCCCTACCCCGGCGCTCCGGTGGACGCGGTGGTCGAGGTCCCCGGCAGCAAGTCGTTGACCAACCGTTGGTTGGTGCTCGCCGCCCTTGCGGACGGCCCCTCGACCATCCGGCGACCACTGCGCTCGGGCGACAGCGAGCGGATGATCGCGGCCCTGCGGGCGTTGGGCACCCGGATCGATGACTCCTCGGACGACGTCTGGTCGGTGGTCCCACCCGCCGCCTTCACCGGCGGGGCCGATATCGACTGCGGGCAGGCAGGCACGGTGATCCGCTTCGTCCCGCCGCTCGCCGCTCTGGCCGACGGACCGGTCCGGTTCGACGGCCACGAGACGGCCCGCGTCCGCCCGGTAGGGCCGGTGCTCGAGGCGTTGCGATCCCTCGGGGTCACCGTCGCGGACGATGATCGCGGCACCTTGCCCTTCACGGTGCGTGGTCGCTCCGGGACCGACGGCGGCGGAGTCGGCGTCGTCGGCGGTGAGATCGAGATCGATGCCTCCGCGAGTTCGCAGTTCGTCTCCGCCCTGCTCCTGTCGGGGGCACGCTTCCGGGATGGCCTCACCCTTCGGCATGTCGGTGCGGGGGTGCCGAGCCGAGCTCACCTCGAGATGACCCTGCAGGTGCTGCGCGAGGTGGGGGTGGAGGCGGGCGAGCTGGGGGATGCCGGCTGGCGGGTCGAACCGGGTCCGATCCGAGCCTTCGACCGGACGGTCGAGCCGGACCTGTCCTCCGCGGCACCCTTCCTGGCTCTCGCGGCGGTCACGCGCGGGCGCGTGCGACTGGCCGGCTGGCCCGCGGTATCCACCCAGCCGGGGGCACACCTTCCAGAGCTGCTCGCGCGCCTGGGCGTGCGGTGCGAGTTGGGCACCGACGGCCTGGTCGTCCACGCCGGGGACGGCGTGATGGTCGGAGCCGACCTCGATCTGTCCGAGGTCGGGGAACTCACCCCGGTCATCGCGGCTCTCGCTGCCCTCGCGCCCGGACCCAGCCGGATCCGCGGCGTCGCCCACCTGCGCGGCCATGAGACCGACCGGTTGGCGGCCCTGAGCACCGAGATCATCCGCCTCGGCGGCCGGGCGGAGGAGACCGCCGACGGCTTGCTGATCGAACCCGGTCGGCTGCGTGGCGCGGTGGTGGAGACCTACCACGATCACCGGATGGCGATGTTCGCCGCCGTGATGGGTGCCGCGCTCCCGGGGGTCCAGGTGCGGGACATCGGGACGGCGGACAAGACCTTCCCCGGATTCGCCCCGGCCTGGGAGCGCGCAGCCTCCACGCGGCTCGATCGTGGCGGTGCTGACCGGTGAGCGGGCGCTACGACCACCTCGACGAGTCCGCTGTGCGGGATCGTCCGTCCCGCAAAGGATCCCGACCGCGCACCAAGGATCGGCCCGCCCACGAGGACGCCGTGGTCGGGATGGTCGTCGGGGTGGACCGTGGGCGGTATACGACCCGGATCGGGGAGGTCACGGTCGTGGCCATGCGGGCACGGGAGCTGGGCAGGACCCGGATCGTGGTGGGCGATGAGGTGGCGATGGTGGGCGACACCTCCGGGGAGCGCGACACCCTCGCCCGGATCGTGCGGGTCGAGGATCGCGAGACGGTGCTACGACGCTCCGCCGACGACAGCGACACCGTCGAGCGGGTCATCGTCGCGAACGCCGACCAGCTCGTGGTGGTGACGGCCCTAGCCGACCCCGAACCCCGCTCGCGGATGGTGGATCGCTGTCTGGTGGCGGCCTACGACGCGGGGATGGACCCGCTTCTGGTCCTGACCAAGGCCGACCTCGCCTCACCTGAGGAGTTCCTCGCGCGCTACACCGCGCTGGATGTGCCGCACGTCATCACTCGAGGCACCGCGAACGGCGATCTGGACGCGGACGCCGTCACCCGCGTCCAGGAGCAACTCACCGGACGCACCAGTGTGCTGGTCGGCCATTCAGGGGTCGGTAAGTCCACCCTCGTCAACGCCTTGGTCCCCGACGCCGA
Organism: Ornithinimicrobium pulveris; assembly: GCF_050261105.1. Classification (GTDB taxonomy): domain Bacteria; phylum Actinomycetota; class Actinomycetes; order Actinomycetales; family Dermatophilaceae; genus Ornithinicoccus. Next base: position 2,411,368 of record NZ_CP189837.1, read on the forward strand.
CCGCGCAACAGGCGCGGTCAACAGCGTGACCGGACGCGGACGGCATACCTCCACCTCGGCGGTCGCCCTCGAGTTGCCCGGCGGCGGCTGGGTGGTGGACACCCCAGGCGTGCGCTCCTTCGGGCTGGGCCATGTGGACCCGGCGACCTTCATCGAGCACTTCGAGGATCTCGCGCCGGGTACCGCGGAGTGCCCTCGCGGCTGCAGCCACGACGAGCCGGACTGCGGTCTGGACACCTACGTCGGCTCGGGTGCCGCCGGGCCGGCAGGGGCTGCGCGCCTGGAGTCACTGCGCCGGCTGCTGCGCAGCCGTACCGGCGACGACCGGTCCTGACCTGGGCGGAGGTCGGTGCGCCGCGGCGGCCTCCGGCACCGAGCCGTTACCGTGGGGCGGTGGTGACCTTCGACGACGACCTGCGCCTCGCGCACGTGCTGGCCGACGCGGTGGAGCGCACCGCCATGGAACTGTTCGCCTCCCCTGGGCAGGAGGTCCAGGTGGCCGCCGACGGCAGCCTGACCACCGACGCAGCCGTGCGGCTGGAGGAACTCCTCCGCCACCAGTTGCAGCGCGTCCGCCCTCGTGACCGGGTGGAGGGTCGCCTTCTGGAGCCGACCGGTCAGGGTGAGCGCCGGTGGGTGCTGGACGCTCTGGACGGCGCGGCCAACTACGTGCGGGGGGTGCCTTCCTGGGCCAGCCTGATCTCGCTCGTCGTCGAGGACCAGCCGGTGCTCGGTCTCGTTGCGGCGCCTTCGCTGGCGCGACGCTGGTGGGCTGGCCTGGGCTCCGGGGCTTGGACGGGACGCACCCTGGCCCGCGCGAGCACCATCAGCGTCTCAAGCACGTCCGTGCTCGACCATGCCTCGGTCAGCGCCGATGACATCGCCTCCTGGCTCTTCGGCTCACACGGCCAGGGCTTCGCCCAGCTCACCGACCGGGCGTGGCGAACGCGCGCGTACGGCGACTTCTGGAGCCACGCCCTGGTGGCCGAAGGGGCCGCCGATGTGGCGCTCGGCGCGTATCTGGATCATTACCAGCTCAGTGCCCTGGAAGCGGTGGTCCGCGAGGCGGGCGGACGGATCAGCGACCCCTGGGGCGGTGCCGTCACGGGCCGGCAGAGCGGGGCTGGGACGGCCGTCGTCGTCAGCAACGGCCGCCTTCATGAAGAGGTCCTCACCACCCTGACCCCGCTGGAGGGCGCGGAGGGCTGAGCATCAGTCGATGATCGTGGGCTCCCCGACCACGTGCTGCGACAGGCCAGCCAGCTGATGGGGATCGCCGACCAGGCAGATGGTCCAGCCCGGCCCCCGTCGCACCTCGTCCCACGCGGCGGCCACCTGGTCGGGCCCAACCGCCCTGAGCTCGGCCAGGGTAGCCGTCACGGTGTCCGCTGCCAGCCCGTCGGAGACCATCGAGAGGATCTCATCCGCGACGACGTCCGCGGTGGCATACCTGCCGGGCGCGGTGCGCGCCACATAGTCGGCGGCCGCCCGCACCTCCCGCTCGTCGAACTCCCTCCCCGGCGTGTCCAGGATGGCGAGCAACTCCTCCAGGGCGGGCACAGAAGCATCCGCGCGCACCGCTCCGCCCACGACGGTGGTGCCACCGCGCGAGCGTGGACGGAAGCCCAACCGGAGCCCGTAGGTGTAACCGCGCTCCTCACGCAGCACCCTGTCGATCCGCGAGTGCGGCGCCCCTCCGAGGAGCATCCCCAAGGCCTGATAGGTCCCCCAGCCGTGGGGGGTCCTACGGTCCGGACCCGGACGCCCCAGGTGCAGGTCGGTCTGGGCCAAACCTGGGCGGGAGACGATCACGGTGCGGTCTGCGTCTGGGGCCCGACGGGCCGGACCGGGTTCGGCTGGGACGCCCGAACCAGAGGCGGGCTGCCACCGGCCGAGCGTGTCGGCGACCAGCTGCACCACCCCGTCGCTCGCGCCCAGGTCACCGGTCAGGACCACCACCCCTCCCTCGGCCCGGAGTTGGGCGTGCCGAGCACGGACCATCTCCGCGGACAGCCCGTTGACCGAGTCCGGCAGACCACCGAGCGGACGGCTCGCGCGGTCCTCGGGCAGGTAATAGGTGCGCACGAACTCCTTGGCCGCGCGCGCTCCCGGGTTGGCGTCCTCGTGCGCGATGTCGGTCAACCGGTGCCTGCGAAGACGCGTGACCTCGACCTCAGGGAAGGTCGGCCGCGACAGCATCTCCGCGGTCAGGCGCAAGGTGAGCTCGAGGTCGCGGGAGGTGACTTCGGCACCGAGGTGCACACCTCGTTCTCCCGCCCCCGCGCCCCAGGCGATGCCGTGCCGCTCCAGGATCGTGGCCAGTTCCTCGCTGTCGTGCTCCTCGGTCCCCTCGTCCAGGCAACGGGCCATCAGCAAGGTGACACCTTCCTGACCCCGGGGCTCGGTCGAGACCGGCAACCGCAGCAGAACCCGCAGGGAGAGCACGTGCTGGCCCGGCAGGTCGACGACCAGCAGACGCAGGCCGTTGGGCAGATCGTGCTCCTCTGGCACCGGGAAGGTCCAGGCTCGGGGTGGCCGCACCTCGGGACGCGTGTGGATGCGGGCGCTCATCTGGCCTCTCCCTCCTCCGTGGCGTCCAGACGATAGAGCAGCACGAGGGCCGCCCCGGGCCGCAGCCAGGTGTCCGCCGCCTCGCGGACCTGGTCGGCACTCACCGACTGCACCTCGTCGAGATAGCGGTTGATCCGCGTCGGGTCACCGTGGACCGCCGCGGCCCGACTGATCAGCTCCGCGCGGTCATCGAAACCCGCGAGCGCCTCCAACCACGAGCGCTCGGTCTCGGCGTAGCTGGTCCTCACCTCATCCTCGGTCGGCCCCTCATCCGCCAACCTCGACAACTCCTCATGGACGGCAGCCTCGACCCGGTCGGGATCCACACCCTCACTGACGTCGAGGACCAGCAGGCCGAGCGAGGCACCGTCGACGAGGCCGATCGCCGAGGCGGAGACCGCGCTGACGCTCTCCTCGCCGCGCAGAAGCCGGAACTGCAACCGGGAGACCCCCAGCCCAGCCACCACGTCGAGCGCGATCCCGCAGTGCAGGAAAGCGGGGTCCGTGGCTGGCGGCAACCGGAAACCGAAATAGAGACGCTGGGAAGGGACCTCGCCGCGCACCTCGATCCTGGGCGCCTCAGCCAGCGGGGCCAACGCCGCGCCCGCGGGGGGACGAGCCTGGGTCGCATCCTCCAGGTGGCCGAGATACTTCTCGGCCAGCGCGAAGCCGTCCTGCTCGCCCAGGTCACCGACGAGGGTGAGGATCGTGGTCGCCGGCCCGTAGTTGGCCACGTAGAAGGCGTGCACGTCTGCCAGGCTCGCGGCGGCCAGATCCTCCATCGATCCGATGGTGGTGTGGTGATAGGGGTGGTCCTCGGGGAAGACACCAGCACATACGCGCGCTAGCGCATCGCCGAAGGGCACCGTGTCGTAACGCTGCCGCTTCTCCTCGACCACCACGTCCCGCTGGACGTCCAGGTTTTCCTGGGTCAGGGCGGCAAGCAGGTGTCCCTGACGGTCCGCCTCCAGCCACAGAGCCAGTTCCACGGCACCGCTGGGCACGGTCTGCACGTAGAGCGTGCGGTCGAAGGAGGTCGTCGCATTGGCGCGTCCACCGTGCGCCATCAGTTCGGCCATGTGCTCCCCTGCCCCCACCAGCTCCGAACCCTCGAACATGAGGTGCTCGAACAAGTGCGCCAGACCGGTGCGTCCGGGCTGCTCATGGCGGGAGCCGACGTCCACCCACAGGTTCATCGCCACCGTGGGCACGGAGCGGTCCTCGCTGACCACGACTCTCAGGCCGTTGGACAAGGTGGTGGTGGCGATGGGGAAATCCAGGGGCATGGTCGTGACACTGTAATCGCGGGGAGGTGAACTGCGGAAAGACGGGATGACAGAAGGCCCGGACCATGGGTCCGGGCCTTCTGCGCGCTCTGCACGAGCGGTGAGTAGCGGGGGCAGGATTTGAACCTGCGACCTCCGGGTTATGAGCCCGGCGAGCTACCGAACTGCTCCACCCCGCGTCGTGTTTCGCGAGTCTTTACTCTACGCCACCGGGCGGCCCTCACCAAATCGAGTGCCGCCCGGCGCCGAAGCGCGGCTTCGCTCAGGGCGCTTCGGTCTGCTCCGCGTCGTCCGGGCCGGGGATGCTGACCGAGCCACCGCCGGGGCTGGCCGCCACAGCGCGCTCGATGGCGTCCTGCAGGGCCTGCTGCGCCTGACCGTAGGCGTCCCAGTCCCCAGCGGCCAAGGCTTCCTGACCGTCGGCATACGCCTGCTCGATGTCAGCGATGGCCGCCGCGAGATCACCCTCGGACTCGGGGTCGCTGGGCCCAGTCGGCTCCTGGTCGGCCGGATCGCCCTCGGTGCCCGCGTCACCGGCCGTGACCCCGGAGTCTCCACCGAAGAGCTCATCGAGCGCCCCGTCGAGGGTGTCGGACCAGGCCAACTCGTTGCCGAAGGCCACGACGACCAGTCGCTGGAGCGGGTAGGAGGTCCCGCCCTCAGCCTGGACGTAGACCGGTTCCACGTAGAGCAGCCCGCCACCGACCGGCAACGTCAGCAGGTTGCCGATCTTCACCTGCGAACCCTGCTGCCGGTTCAGGTTCAGGAACTGCGACAGCGTCTGGGTGAAGGCCTCGGAGGTCTCGTTGGAGGAATTGATGTCGTTCTGGAACTGTCCGGGACCGCGCACCGAGGTGTCGCGTGGGAGCACGAGCAGCCGGAGCTGACCGTAGCCCTCGCGACGCTCACCGGTCTCGTTGCCGGCGTCGGCGTCGGCCGCCAGATAGCCCGTGAGGTTCTGCCGCGCCCCACCCTGGGGGATGTAGGTCGTGGTCAGGCTGAACGTGGGCTCATCCTGTTCGGGCATCGCGATCGAGAGGTAGTACGGCGGGATGTCCGGCTTGTTCTGGGACTCCACGCTCGGGTCCTCCGAGACGGCCCAGAAGTCCTGCCCACCGAAGAAGGCTCCGGCATCGGTGACGTGGTAGCGCGAGAGCACCTGGCGCTGGATCTTGAACAGGTCCTCGGGATAACGCAGGTGGCTCATCAACTCACCGTCGATGTCGGCCAGCGGCCGGACCGTGTTGTCGAAGGCCTGGCTCCAGGCCTTCAGGAGCGGATCTTCCTCATCCCAGGCATAGAGCTCGATCGAGCCGTCGAACGCGTCGACCGTGGCCTTGACCGAGTTGCGGATGTAGTTGACCTGCCCCTGCCCGATCGAGCGGACGTTCGCGGCGGCCTGCAGCGAGTCAGCTGTCGCTTCGCCGAGCTCCTCCATCTGGGAGTAGGGGTAGCGGCTGGTCACGGTGTAGCCGTCGATGATCCACAGCACGCGCCCGTCAACGACGGCGGGGTAGGGGTTGCCGTCAAGACGGAGCCAGGGGGCGACCCGCTCCACGCGTTCGCGCGGCTCGCGGTGATCGAGCATGCGGCTCTCGCTGTTGATCAGGTCCGACAGCAGGATCTCGATCTGCCGGTACTTGATCGCATACGCCGCTCGACGCAGGTAGTCACCCATGGCCACGCCGCCATCACCCTGGTAGGTGTTCCGGATCTCACCGGTCTCACCACGCGCCGGGTAGTCCAGCTCGCGAGGCTCGGCGCCCTCGGGCGCGCCGACGATCGAGTAGAGCGGCGAGGACTCGCCGAAGTAGATCCGGGGCTCATACTCCCCGAGCTCCCCCGTCGGGGGGATGTTGCGCTCGAAGAAGACCGGCTCACCCTCCGGCGAACGGCGGTTGCCGTAGGCGGCGACGACACCGAAGCCGTGCGTGTACACGGTGTGCTCGTTGACCCAGTTGCGCTGAGCCGCGGCGATGCCGTCCAGGTTGAGCTCGCGCACCGCGATGACGGTGTCCACCATCTCACCGTCGATCTCGTAACGGTCGACGTCGAGGGCGTCGGAGAACTGGTAGTAGTTACGCACACCCTGGAGCTGACGGAAGGTGGGCGAGACCACCGACGGGTCGACGATGCGGATGCCGGGGATGGTCGCGGCGTCGCTGCGCAGCTGCCCAGGCTCGGCCTCGGTCTCCGCGTCGTAGTCGATCTTGTCGATCTCGGTGAGCCCGTAGGCCTCGTGGGTGCTCTCGATCGCCCGTTGGATGTAGGGGGTCTCCAGCTGCTCCTCCGAGGGGCGCACTTTCAGTGACTGCACCAACGCGGGGTAGGCACCGCCGAGGACGAGGGCGACCACGAGCAACCCCACCAGACCGACCAGCGGGATCCGCCAGGCCTTGGTCCAGATGGTGGCGATGAAGAAGATCGCGCACAGGAGGGCGGCGACGGCCAGGATCCCGCGCGTGGGCAGGAGCGCGTGGACGTCGGTGTAGGCCATGCCGGTGATGCGCCCGTGCTGGGTCATCGACAGCGTGTACCGCTCGATCCAGTACCCCGCCGCCCGGACCACCAGCAGCAGAGCCAGGGTGAGCGCCAGCTGGATGCGAGCCGGGGTGGATGTCCGGGAGGTGCCCTGTGCGGCCTGCAGCTGGAGCCCACCGTAGATGTAGTGGGTCAGCAGCGCGCCGATCAAGGACAGGCCGAGGATGAGGGTGGCGAAGGAGACCAGCATCTGCCAGAACGGCAGACTGAAGACGAAGAATCCGATATCCATCCCGAAGTGCGGGTCGGTCTGGTTGAACGGCTGCCGGTTCAGGAAGAGCAGAACTGTCTGCCACTGCGCGGCCGCCGCCGTGCCGGCGAAGGCTCCCAGCACGAGCGGGATCCCGACGAAGACGAGCTTGCGCATGGGGTCCAGCGCCGCCCGGTAGCGATCCAGCGCCGCCTGCTCAGGTGTGCTGGGGGCATAGATCGGGCGGTGCCGCCACGCCAGCCACAGCGAGGCCCACACGACCAGCCCGGTCACGAGGGCGGCCACCACGAAGAGTCCGACCTGCGTCAGCAACCGGGTGGTCAGCACCCCGCGGTAGCCGACGGAGTCATACCAGAGGAACTCGGTCCACAGCGTGGCGAGATATCCGATGACACCTACGACGACGAAGAGGATGATCAGCGTCGGGATGAACCTGTTGCGCCCTCCCCCAGGGCGGGTAGGGCGGCTGGGGCGTCGGGGACCGCCACCACCGGGGCTTGCTGAGTGCGCGCCACCACCGCTCTGCGGCGGGCCGTGCGGCTCGTCGGGCTGGGGGCGCTGGTCAGGCTCACTCACCCGACTAGCCTAACTTCCCCGCGGCACGCTCCCGACGCCCAGCCCGGGGATGCAACGATGGGCGCGTGCCCACCGAGAAGCCGACCCCCGACGACCTCCTCACCGCCGCCGCCGACACCGAGCGGCATGTGGCGACCTTGGGATGGGACCAGCCTCCCCGCCTCTTCGCCTTGGTGCGGACTGGTCTGCTGCGGGAGCGGGAGCCCAGGCTGGCCGGGAAGTTGCTGGGGGCCGATGACGAGGGGCTGACCGCGGTGGAGCAGGACGGGTTGCCGCCCACTGCGGATCTTGAGTCCCTGCTGGGCCGCGTCGCCTGGCCGGATGAGGTCGAAGGCGCTGCGCTGGCGATCGAACGGATCGTCGTCCCGCCGGAGGCCGAGCACGACCTTCCCGAGGACCGCCAGGAGGCTGCGGATCGGCTCGCCGCTCACCCGGACCGTCAGGACGTTCGGCTGCTGGCAGCGGTGCTGCGCGACGGTAGCGAGGTATGCCTGCTCCGGCAGCGCCGCTACGACGACGACGATGCGGTCGCGATCGGTCGGGACATCGCACCCGGGCTCACCCATGCCCTGGCCATGACACTGCGGGACTAGGGCACGAAAAGCGAATCAACTCAAGGGGTCGAGGGTGCGTCGTCCCCGACTCCCTGCAGCACCTGCTGGCAGGTCGGCAGTTCTACGGACGTTGGGTCGTCCACGGCCGCCGTCTCCTCGACGTACTCCTTGGCCTCCTCGAAGGTGGAGACCGGAACCACCACCAGCCCGCTCGGCTGGTGGTCGACGACCTCCCGGCAGTTGCCGACCGGCGCGAGAAAGATCTGGGCGCCAGCATCGCGGGCCGCCACCATCTTCTGAGTGATACCCCCGATCGGCCCCACGCTGCCGTTCCCGCTGATCGTGCCGGTGCCGGCGAAGGCCTTGCCCTCCGTGAGATAGCCCGGAGTGATCGTGTCGTAGATGGCCAACGCAAACATCAAACCCGCGCTGGGACCGCCGACATTGCCCGCGGAGACCTTGACGTCATAGGGCATCTCGTAGTCGGGAGCCAGGTACACCCCGACGATCGTGCGGCCGGTGTCCTGGTCCTCCCGCGTAGGCACATCGATGGTGACCTCCTCACCATCGCGCCGGAGCACCATCTGCGCACTGTCCCCCGGTGCGACCTGTTGCAGGCGCTCACGCACAGTCTCGGTGTCGGTCATGGCATCGCCCTCGACCGAGATGATCTCATCATCCACCTCCAGAACACCATCGGCCGGGGCGTCCTTGATCACCTGCGCAACCATGATCTTCTCCGGCACCGTGATCCCGTCCGCCCGCAGCGCGACGACCGCCGCGTCCTGCTGGGAGTGCTGCATGAGGGAGACGTTCTGCTCCTTCACCTCCTCTGCCGTGACGTCGTCGGGGAAGACCTGCGACCGGGGAACCACAGTCAGGGACGAATCGAACTCGGCCATCAACCAGTCCCAGGCCGTGACGGAGTCCCCCGGCCCGCCCTGCAGCCGGATGGTGGTGAAGTAGAGCTCCCCATCGGTCGGGTAGGTCTCCAGGTCCTCGTCCATCTGGACGACATTGGTGTCGTCGATAGCACCGAGCGTGTCGTAGACCGGGCCCGGTCGGTAGATCACCCGATCCACTGTGACCCAGTTCAGAGCAGCCGCGGCGAGGACGACCAGGATCGTGCCGACGATCGCGACCGCGGCCCACCGGTTGACGCCGGTGTGCGGGGGCGCAGCTTCGGCTCGTGTGTCCGTCGCCTCCGACTCGCTCATAGCCCCACCCAGGTGTGTCCGTCGTCGCCGAACTCCTGTCGCTTCCAAATCGGCACGCGCGCCTTGAGCTCCTCGATCAGTCGTCGCCCGCCGGCAAAGGCCTCGGCGCGGTGCTCGGCGGACACGGCGCACACGACCGCTAGATCACCGACGGCGAGCGGACCGACCCGATGCACGGCATACACACCGTGGACCTGGTCCTCCTGGCCGACCTCGTCCGCGATCCTGCTGAGGTGCTCAAGCGCGTCGGGGTGGGCGCTGTAGTCCAGTGTCGTCACCCCGTCCCGGCCACTGTCGTGCTCGCGCACCGTGCCCACGAAGAGGGCGACCGCACCAGCGCGGGGGTGACGCACCGCGTCCAGAGCCTCGTCGACCGACAGCGGAGTGTCGCGCAGGTCGGTCACGACGGTGAGCTGGCGTTCTGTCACCGGGTCATCATGCCGCATGCTCGCTGGGAGACCGCTGACCACCGTGCCCGATGGCGAACTCGTGCGAGGTCTGGTGATCTGTGTGGAACGGATCGGCGGCCATGGGTGTTGTCGAGACGAAGCAGATGGCAGGCTGGAGACGACCGGGTCCCGCCCCGGTCACGAGAGGAGTAGCACGTGAACGACCAGCACCGGCCCGAGGACCCTGACGACCACCAGGACGGAACTCCTCCCTCAGGGATGGGATTTCGCGGACCTGGGGACCAGTCCGCCCACCCGCCGGCAGCAGGCTCGGATCCGCTGGAGGCCCTCTTCGGGGGGCCCGTACCCCCCCAGATGCGCGAGGCTCTCGACGCCATGGGTCTGGGCGATCTGGACCCGGCCCAGGTCGGCCAGTTGCGCAGCCAGATGGAGATGCTGATGGGTGGGGGCGCAGGTGACGACGGTCCCGTGAACACCGAGTTGGCGCACGACATCGCCCGCCAAGTCGTGGCCCAAGCAGGCGACGCCTCGATCTCCGCAACGACCAGCCGCGACGTCGAACAGGTGGTGCAGGTGGCCACGCTGTGGCTGGATGCGGTCACCGACCTGCCGCGCCCCGAGGGTCAGGCTCGGGCGCTCAGCCGGGCGGAGTGGGTTGAGCTCACCTTGCCGGTGTGGACCCGACTGACTGCTCCGGTTGCCGACGGCCTGCAGGCAGCGCTCGGCTCGGCGATGCAGCAGCAGTTGGGCCAGCTGGGTGAGGACGGAGCGCCCTCCATCCCCGGTCTGCCCCCGGGGATGAACCCGGCGGCACTCATGGGCCAGATGGAGCCGATGGTGCGCCGTATGAGTGCCAGTATGTTCGGAGGCCAGGTGGGCCAGGCGGTGGGCACGCTGGCCGGTGAGACGCTGTCGGGCACCGAGGTCGGGATCCCCCTGCTGGGTGATGAGTCCGTGACGATCCTGCCGGCCAATGTCAAGGAGTTCGCCGACGGGCTGGAGGTGGACCCCGGTGAGGTCCACCTGTACCTCGCCGTCCGGGAGGCCGCACGGGTCCGACTCTTCGCCGGTACTCCCTGGCTGGGGCCTCAGCTCCTCGCTGCCGTCGAGGCCTACGCCCGCGACATCACCATCAACACCGACGGGATCGAGGAAGCGGTGCGCAGCGTCGACCCGCAGGACGCCGAAGCGATGCAGGAGGCGCTCGGCGGCAGCCTGTTCGCGCCCGACCCGAGCCCTGCGCAGCAGGCTGCGCTCGCACGCCTGGAGACGCTGCTAGCGCTGGTCGAGGGGTGGGTGGACGTCGTGACGGCGCGCGCCACCACCCCTCACCTCCCGCATGCCGAGGCCCTGTCCGAGGCGGTGCGACGTCGTCGGGCCACCGGTGGACCGGCCGAGAAGACCTTCGCTTCCCTGGTCGGACTGGAACTGCGTCCGCGACGGCTGCGCGATGCCGCCAACCTCTTCGCCGCGCTCGAGGAGGCGAAGGGACACAGCGGTCGTGACCAGGCGTGGGGGCACCCGGACATCGCGCCCACCGCGGCTGATCTGGATGACCCCCTGGGGTATGCCGGACGCCGGGATGAGGACTCCGCCGACCCGGAGCTGACCATCACCGATGACGACATCGAGCGGCTGCTGAGCGGTGAACCCCCTGCGGGCAGCGCTGCGCCCGAGGGCGACAGCGGCCAGGGCGAAGACAGCGACGACGGCAGCGAAGAGGACAGCGACGACGCGCCTGGCGAGAGGTGACCCCCGGCCCAGGCGCGTCGTCGGTGCCTGTGGACAAACAGGGTCCCTGCCCCGGCTCGGGTGCGACGCTGGAGCGGTGAGCAGATCTGAACACAGCTTCGGCCGGTGGCATGGGCCCGCGGTGCGGGAGGCCGCTGAGCAGGTCATGGTGGCCCGCCCCGGTGGCCACCACCAGGTCGGTGTCGGACCCGGCTCGATGGTGGTGACCGAACCCGGATCCGATGTGGTCAGCACCGGGGCGATCGCGGCCGCGTTGGTGCGGCCACCGGCCCCGCCCGCACGACCGTCACCACCCTGCCTGGTCCGCGGCGTGGGTGAGGTGGCGAGCGCTCTGCGGCAGTCCCTGGGATCTCCGGCCGGCACGCAGGAGCCGTCCACACGCTGCCAGAACCAGGAGCCTGGGCTCACGATCCTGGTGCACCAGCACGTCCTGCCCCTGGAGGTGGGCACCGAGCAGGCTCGGGAGATGAGGACCACCCTGCCGATCGTGGTCCAGGAACGCCGGGTGGTGATCGGGCCGCTGGTCCGTCGGGAGACCGGACCGTGCCTGCACTGCCTGGACAGGCATCGCGCCGACCGCGATCCCGCGTGGCCGGACATCGCCACCTGGTGGGGTCATCCGGTGCAGCAGGCCGAACCGGTGGTGCTACCACGAGTGGTCAAGGACGCTGCCGTGAGCGTGGCCGCCTTGGTCGCACACGCCTGGTGCTCCGGGGGCGAGGTGACGGCTGGCCTCTCGCACGAGGTGGGACCGGGAACCCCCCAGGTGGTCACCCGTCGGTGGCACCGACACCCGGGTTGCGGCTGGCATCAGCCGCAACCCGGGTCGCGGTCGGGGTGATTCGGTGGTGAGCAGGGCTCGCCTCAGGCGGCCTCCACCTCGGTCTTCCGCGGACGTCCGCGAGGCCTCTTGCGCGGGACGACCACCCCCTGGAGCAGGAGCTGGCCACCCCAGACTCCCCAGGGCTCTCGCCGTTCCAGAGCACCAGCCAAGCACTGCTCCACCAGCGGGCAACCAAGGCAGAGCTCCTTGGCGCGCTCGACGTCATCGGGCAGTTCGGCGAACCACAAGTCCGCGTCGTGGTCGCGGCAGGGCAGCGCCGCCCGCCGGCCGTGGGCTTCGGTGGTCACTGCGTCGCCGTGCGTGCTGAGCGCGGTGTGCACGTCAGGTCCTTCCTCGTGCTGTCGGTACTGCTGCTGATGGGGTTCTCGGTGTGGGGCGGTGATCGTCATACCGGTGCCTCCTACGTGCGGTCGGAGCGGATCCGCACAGCCACCGCTGCGATCTGACCGGAAGGGCCGAACAGCAGAAAGGCCGCGGATCCTCAGACGAGGATTCGCGGCCTGGGCCGGTAGGAAAGACCTACTCGGGCCGGGCGACGAAGACGTCCAGGACGGGGGCGGGGGTCGGAGCGGCGGCAAAGGACGCGCTCAGACGCGGGCGCAGCTCGACCCCGAAGATGGGCAGGGCGGCACCACGCACGCGACCAACGGACGCGTTCGCGCCGGTGACGATCATCTTCTCCATGGTGTTCACCCTCCTTTCCGAGCTGCGCGACCCCAGGACCGCGGACGGTCGTGGGCTGGACATGGACACTGTATGCCCGTCCCCCACCGATCGGCAACGCATTTATTTCGTCTTGTGCGCCGACGTCGAACGCCACTCCCGGAGCAGGTCAAGTACTGCAGGTCCGTACAGCTCCATTTTGCGGGACCCGACCCCTGAGATCCCCTGGAGCGCATCGGCATCCATCGGCATCGTCTCGGCGATCGTGGTGAGGGTGGCATCGGTGAAGACCACGAACGCCGGGACCTTGGCCTCGTGGGCCACGGTGCGACGCCACTCACGCAGTGCCTCGAAGACCGCCTCGTCATAGGTCGGCGGGCACGCGGAGCACCGCCCCGTCTTGCGTTCAGCAGCCGCTTGCAGCACTGTCCCGCAGGTCCGACACACCCGGGGCGCAGCCGACCCGGACCGGGAGCGGCGGCCCCGCCGACTCTTCGTCGGTCCCGCCGTCGAGACCGCGCCGCCACCCAGGACCGACGCCCCAGCGGCGAGGAATCGCGAGACGGAGCGGGCGGCCCTTCCGCCCGGATTTCGGGCGGTGGCCCAACTCAGCCAGAGCTGACGCCGAGCACGGGTGATGCCGACGTAGAGCAGGCGACGCTCCTCCTCGACGCGTTCGGGGGTATCCGCGAGGGTGATGGGCAGCAGTCCCTCGCTGCATCCGATGATGAGCACCGCGTCCCACTCCAGCCCCTTGGCGGCGTGCAGGGAGGCCAGCGTGATGCCCTCCACGGTGGGTGCGTGCTGCTCGGCGGCCCGACGGTCCAACTCAGCGACCAGCTCGGCCACCCGCGCGCTGGGGGTGGTGCGCGCGATGTCGTCGGCCAGGAGCGCGAGCGCCTGCAGGCTCTCCCAGCGTTCGCGGGTGGCCCCGGCCCCCGCTGGCGGCTCAGGAGCCCACCCGGCGCCCGCGAGGACTCCGCGAACCACCTCGCCGAGCGGTTGGGAACCGTCGTCCGAACGCACTGCTCCGCGGAGCAGCAACAGGGCCGAGCGCACCTCGGCACGGGAGAAGAAGCGTTCTCCCCCACGCACGAGTAGGTAGGGGATGCCAGCCCGCGCCAAAGCGGATTCGAGCACCTCGGACTGGCTATTGGTCCGATAGAGCACCGCAATCTCGCTGGCCGGGGTCCCTTCGGCCAGCATCGACGAGACCGTGCTCGCGACCCCGTCGGCCTCGGCCTCGTCGTCACCGAAGGCGATCAGGGTCGGGGATGGCCCCGGAGCCGAGCCGGCGACCAGCTTGACCGCTCCGGGTCCCGCCTCCGCGAGCACGAGGTTGGCGAGCTGGATGACCTGGGGACTGCTCCGGTAGTTGCGGATGAGGCGCACGGTGCGTGCCTCAGGGTGGCGTGCGGTGAAGCCCAGGAGGTGGTCAGCAGAAGCTCCGGTGAAGGAATAGATGGACTGCGCGGGGTCGCCCACCACACAGAGGTCGGCACGCTCCCCCACCCACAGGTCGAGCAAGGTCTGCTGGAGCGGGTTGACGTCCTGATACTCGTCGACGACGAAGTGCCGGTACTGCCCCTGGATCTGGGCGAGGATCCGGGGGTGCTCGTCCAGCATGCCGGCGGTGAGAAGAAGCACGTCCTCGAAGTCGATGACATGCCGTTCGGAGCAGACCTCGCCGTAGACCTCCATCAACCGGGACGTCGCGGTCGCGTCCAAGCCCGCCGGTGTCCGCACCTCCCGACGCGCGACCGGCACGTAGCTGGCCGGCGTGAGGAGGCTGACCTTGGCCCATTCGATCTCCGCCGCCACATCGCGCAATCCGGCGCGGTCGAGTCGCAGACCCAGTCGACCCGCCGCCTCGGCCACTGCTGGCACCTTCTGGGCGATGACGTCCGGCGGTGCTCCCCCCACTGCCTGTGGCCAGAAGAACTGCAGCTGGCGCAGGGCGGCGGCGTGGAAGGTGCGAGCGGCCACCGCTGGCACCCCCAGCCCGCGCAACCGGGTCCTCATCTCCCCGGCAGCCCTGCTGGTGAAAGTGACCGCGAGGACGCGTGCCGGATGGTAGGTCCCGGTCCCCACCCCATAGGCGATGCGGTGGGTGATCGCGCGCGTCTTGCCCGTGCCGGCTCCGGCCAGCACCACCATCGGACCGCTGGGGTGCTCCGCGACCTGACGCTGCTCAGGATCAAGGCGATCCAAGATCTGGTCTGGCGAGAGCTGGACCAGCGTGGGCTGACCGCTCACCGGACACCGCCAGCCGATGGCTGCTCCAGATCGTCGAGCCGGTCGCCAAACCACTCCTCGATGAGCCGACGGGCGATCGAGGTCCGGCTCGGCAGGGTCAACTCGCCGTTGGCCATGCCCTGCTCCAGCTGCTCGCGGGTGAACCAGTCGGCACAGCGCAACTCCTCCGGATCCGGAGCGAGGTCCGTGGTGGTCGCGGTGGCTCGGAACCCCAGCATCAGCGACGCGGGGAAGGGCCACGGCTGGTTGCCGCGGTACTGCAGGTCGGTGATCTCGATGCCCACCTCCTCGCGGACCTCACGCACCACGGCAGCCTCCATCGACTCCCCCGCCTCCACGAAGCCCGCCAGCACGGAAACCCTCCCGTCGGGCCACGGGATTCCAGTGCCGAGCAAGATGCGGTCCTGCCGGTCGATGACAGCCATGATCACGGCCGGGTCGGTGCGGGGATAGTGCTCGCTGCCGTCCTTCGGGCACCGTCGCACCCAGCCGCCGTGCGTGACCTCGGTGCGGGCGCCACAGCGCGGGCAGTGCTGGTGGCGGCCGTGCCACCCCGCCAGCGCCGTGGCTGTGGTCAGCAACCCGGCCTGAAGATCGTCCAGCTCGGCGCCGACGTCGCGCAGGGAACGCCATACGAGCGCCCCCTCCTCCTCCACACTGTCGGCATCCGCCTCTGCCGGCCCGGGACCGACCGTTTCGTCGATGGCCAGATAGGCCCTGGTGCCATCACGCCCCAGGAACCACGGCTGAGCGGCTGCGTCCATGGCACGCGGCGCACGTAATGCCAACCGCACCACCTCGCCGCGGGTGATGGGCGCCCGCCCATCCCGCAGAACCAGCACCCTCGTCTCCTGGGACTCCAGGGCCCGGGTGAGTGTCGATCGATCCGCGCGCTCGTGCCCGGACCGGTCCACGGACGTCCGCGACAGGGCCAGATCAAGCAGCGTCTCATCGGTAGGACTCACCTGGCCACTGTAGGTCCCGGGTCCGACGAGTCCCAGACGCCGTCAGCGGACGTGCCGGGCCCACCTCCCGGGCTGGGGGCCGGGCACCGCATACGGTGGAACAGTGATGCGCAACCTGGCCCTGGCCGCCCTCGCCAGTGCCGCCGTGCCCGGAATGAAGCCGGTGTCGGTGGCTGGTATCCGCGACGACGAGCACGAAGACATGGGGGTGCAGAAGGCTGTCGTCGAGGACGCCACCGGGCGGCGCTGGGTCGTGCACGCCCCGCTGGATCCGGCCTCAGGCGCCCGGTTGCGTCAGCACGAGGACTTGGTCCGCCAGCTCGCACGACACGTCCCTTTCAAGGTGCCTGCGGCCGTGGGGTATGCCGACCTCGGCCGCAACGGCCAGGCAGCGGTGTATCCGCACGTCGACGGCACTGCCCTGGACTTCTCACGCCTGCCCGCCGGGCCGGGATTGGCCAGCGCGGTGGGGCGCGCCCTGGCTGCAGTGCACAACATCGCACGTGAGGTCTTCGAGGAGCAGGACGTGCCGACGTTCGATGCCGCTGCCTGCCGGCAGCGCGCCATCGCGGAGGTGGACCGCGCGGCCGAGACCGGGCGGGTGCCGACCGGACTCCTGGCGCGGTGGGAGGAGGCCTTCGAAGCGGCGCCGCTGTGGCAGTTCGCGACTGTGCCGGTGCATGGCAGTTTCACCGGATCCAGCCTGCTGGTGGTCTTCGGCGACGAGGCAGACGCGGGCAGTGGTCGGGTGGTTGCCGTCACGGGGTGGGAGGACGCCGCCGTGGCCGACCCCGCCGTGGACCTCGCGGAGCTCTACGCCGAAGCGAGCCCCCGCGCCTGGGAGGCGGTCCTCGACAGTTACTCCTTGGCACGCGCGCATCGTCCCGACCCGTACCTGCACGCGCGGGCCCGGCTGATCGCCGAGACCCGCGTCCTCAGCGGCCTGGCCCGCGCTTCGTCCGAGGGAGATGAGGAGTCGGCCCGGCGGATCGTGGAGGGCTTGCGCCGGATGGATCGGCTCACGGAGGAGGATGACTCGCTGGTTCCGGTGACCGCGAGGGTCCGTGGCGCGCTGGCCGCTGCGCCAGTCGCGACCTCCTCGTTCGCTGAGCAGCTCGGGGATGACCAGTTCGTCGAGGCCGACGAGGAGGCTGGGGACATCGAGGATGTGGACATCGAGGCTGCGGACATCGAGGCTGCGGACGTCGACGACAGTGATGACGTCGCCCATGATCACGACGTCGTAGAAGACCTCGACCACGACCTCGAGGACACCGGCCACGAGGATGCTGATCTCCACCTCGGTGCGGTTGAGGCTCAGGAGGAACAGGTCCCGGCCCACGAGGACGAGGCCGCGGAGATCTACGCAGAGCCCGGCGACGAGGACCGCACGATCGAGGTGCCGGTCGTGTCACTCGAGGTGGAGACGGATGAGTCCGAGGTGCAGACGGTTGAGTCCGAGGTGCAGACGGTTGAGTCCGAGGTGGACACGGCCGACTCGGTGGAGAGCGCCGACCCCGAAGCGGCGGACGACTTCCTCGACGACGAGGAGCGCCTGCACGAGCTGTACGGCATGCCGGATCCCGATCCCGATCGAGGGTGAAGCTGGCTCCAGGAGAAGTTCCTGATCAGAAACCCTCGTCAGCCGGGCTCTGGTGGTTTCGCCGCGGCGAGACGGGCCATCAGGTCCTCCAGGTCCGCCTCATCCACGAGCGTGGGCCGAACGGTCTCCCCCGTGGCTGCGTGGAAGAAAGCTGCCCGCACCTCATCCACTGATCGCCCGGTCAGTCGTGCATAGGCAACCCGGTAGATCCCCAGCTGAAGAGAGCGGACGCGCTGCTGATCGCGGGAGCCCGGACGTCCGGTCTTCCAGTCCACGATCGTCACGCCGCCATCCGGGTCCTCGAAGACGGCATCGATCCGGCCACGCACGCTGCGCCCCGCGATCGAGGTCTCCACGGGGATCTCGACGTCCACGGGGGACCTGTTGGCCCATTCGCTGTCCAGGAAGTTGCGTTGCAGAAGCGTCAGGTCCTGGCCGGGGCCCCCGTCGCTGGGTAGGGCGAACAACTCGTCCATCTCCACCAGGGCCGGTGCCGCGTAGTGATGCTCGATCCAGGCATGGAAGGCCGAGCCCAGCCGGGCCTGCGGGGCTGGTGGCCGCGGCAACGGCCGACGCAGCCCAGCCCGGAAGCGCGCCGGGTCGTCCGCGAGTTCCACCACCGTCGATGTGGACAGATGAGCGGGTAGGT
Organism: Ornithinimicrobium pulveris; assembly: GCF_050261105.1. Classification (GTDB taxonomy): domain Bacteria; phylum Actinomycetota; class Actinomycetes; order Actinomycetales; family Dermatophilaceae; genus Ornithinicoccus. Next base: position 2,429,466 of record NZ_CP189837.1, read on the forward strand.
CAGGGGACGTGAGGCGGGCGCGCTCGGCCCGCTCCGCCAGCAGCACCCGCACGAGGTCGGCCCAGCGCCGAGCCATCGGGTGTCCGTCACGCTCGGCCTGTGCGGCGCCGTCCTGACCCGCCGGGGCGGGGGTAGCCAGAAGGGCAGTGACCAGGTCGCGAGCCACGACGCGTCGCCCGCCAGGCTCGAGCGGCCAGGGCATCACCGTCTCCTCCAGGAGCCTGGGGTTCTGCAACTGCTCCGCATCGTCTGGATCCGGCATCGGTGCCCAGCCCTGCACCTGCGCGTGCGCATCGGTGGCGGAGCGGGCCTCCTCAAGGAAACGGGAGGTGACCCGTGGGGTCTTCCCGGTGGACCACACGGGCGCGGTGAGCAACATGCGGTGGCGTGCTCGTGTGAACGCCACATAGGCGAGGCGTCGTTCTTCAGCGATCGCGAACGCGCCACCGTCCAACGCCAGCTGTGCCAGGCGGTCGTCGAGATCGTGGGTGTCGGGTACGGACAGCCAGGGCAGGTCAGGACGGCCTTGCCGGTCTCCGCGCAGGGGCGTGGGCAGGCGGCCGATGCCCGAGAGCCAGCCGCGGTCGCGCGGCGGCCCGATGCTCCAGCCGCCGTCCGTGGCAGTCGCCCTGACCGTGATCGAGGGGAATGTTCCCTCCACCAGACCGGGGATCGCGACCAGGTCCCACTCCAGGCCTTTGGCCGCGTGCACGGTCAGGACCTGGACGGCCGCGGCATCCACACTGATCTCGGCGAGTTCAGGCACCTCGGTCGCCTCAAGGCCTCGTTCGTGCTCACGGGCCGCATCCAGCCACTGCAGGAAGGCGCCGAGGGAGACTCGTGCCGCTCCGGCGGCGAAGGTCGAGGCCACCTCGACCAGGGCATCGAGCTGAGCACGGCCCCAGCTCGGGTGGAGATCCGGGTCGGCCGCGACCTCCAGGTCGACACCGATCAGTCGCTCGGCCTCGAGCACGAGGTCCGGGAGGGGAAGCCCCGTCAGGCCCCGCAACCGGGCGATCACGCCACCGAGCCAGGTGAGTCGCGACCTGGCCTCCTCGGTCAGCGGGTGAGCAACACCGTCCCGCCATCCGGGTGGGGGCAGCAGATCGATCGCCTCGGCGAGGACAGCCGCGTGTTCCCGACCAGCCGCGCGCGCGTCCCGACCCGCCAGGGAGCGCGCCCACGCCCAGAGGACATCGATATCCGCCGGCCCCACGCGGCACAGCGGACCGGTGAGCACCCGCATCGCCTGATCCCCACGGGTGGGTTCCTGGGTCAGCCACAGGACCGCCACCAGGTCCAGGATCTCGGGGGTGTCCAGCAGCCCGCCGAGACCGACGACCTCGACCGGCAGCCCGCGCCGTCGCAGCGCATCCACCACAGTGGGGAACTGTGATCGGGCGCGGCACAACACAGCCGCAGAGCGACCCTCGGGGCGGCCCCAGTGCTCAGCGATCCAGCCTGCGACCTCCTCAGCCTCCGTGACGTGATCACCGAACCTCGCTACCTCCACGGACCCCGCACCAGCTCCGGGCCGGGCATCGAGCGTGCGCACCGGGATCTCGGTGACCTCCTGCAGCGGCCCCGCCACCGCGTTGGCCGCAGCCAGGATTCGCTCATCGTTGCGCCATGACGTGCTCAGGTGCAGCACGTCGGCCGACCGGTCGGCCACGGCAAACTCGCGGGGGAACCGGCTCAAGGTGGTGGCGCTAGCTCCTCGCCAGCCGTAGATGGACTGATGCGGGTCGCCCACGGCGGTGATCGCGAGGTCCGCCCCGCCGAAGAGGGAGGTCATCAGCACCATTTGGGCCTCGGACGTGTCCTGAAACTCATCTAGGAGCACGGCGCGGTAGCGCACCTGCTCGGCGGCCGCCACCTGCGGCACGTCGCGGGCCAGGGTGGCTGCGAGCGCCATCTGGTCCCCGAAGTCCAGCGCGCCCTGCTCGGCCTTGGCCCGACGATAGGCCACCACCAAGGGGGGGATCAGGCCCTGTCGCGCGAGCAGGGCCGCCGTCCGGCGCCCGGCGACCTTGGGGCGTTGACCGTCCCGACCAGGTAGCCCGCTCAACCGTTCACCAACACGGTCCAGCCAGACCGACACCTCGTCCGGGTCGACGAGGTGCTCGCTCAGCTCCCCCGAGAGGTTCAGCACCGCCCGGACCACCGTGGACTCGGCGAGGTCCATCGCGGACATGTCTGCGTCGTGCCGCAGCACCACCTCATGGGCGAGCTGCCAGCTGGCCGCCTCGGAGAGCAGTCGCGCGTCCGGCTCCACCCCCAGGCGCAGCCCGTGCTCACTGACCAGCCGTCCCGCATAGGCGTGATAGGTCGACACCGTCGGCAGATCGAAGGCCGCGTCGTCGAGGACGTCAGGATCTGCAGGGTCGCGATCTGCGGCGACCGGGACCCCCGCCTCGCGCAACGCCGAGAGCTTGTCCGCCAGCCGAGCAGCCAGCTCCATGGCCGCCTTGCGCGTGAATGTCAGGCCGAGGACGTCCTGGGGGGCCACGTGCCCGTTGGCGACCAACCAGACCACGCGAGCAGCCATCGTCTCGGTCTTACCCGACCCGGCTCCCGCCACGACGACGGTGGGGCGCAGCGGAGCCTCGATGACCGCTCGTTGCTCGGCAGTGGGCCGGTGGGTGCCCAGGAGATCGGCGAGCTCATCCGCCGACCACTGTCGGGGACTGCCGCTCCCGGTGTTGCTCTCTGCAGGACTCACCGCTGCTGCCCCTCGGGCTGGATGGGGCAGCAGAATCTCGCCGGACAGCGTCGGCACGACTGCCCCATGTCCTGCGCGGTGAAGCTATGCCCCGACATCCCCGACCCCGCCTCGGACACCATGCGGTGCGCCCACCGGGGATCATCTGCGTCGCCGATCGGGCCCTGCGACTGGGCGATCTCCTTCTCACTGCGCCCCAGGTGCACGAGGGCCGCCCCTCCGCTCCCTGACGCAGGATGTTGCTCGAAGGCGCCCTGCTCGACAGCGACCTGGTAGGCGCCGAGTTGCGCGTGCGTCCGGATCTCCTCCCGGGTGGGCTTGCTGCGGCTCGTCTTCAGGTCCGCCACGACGAGGCGGCCCGCTGGATCGCGCTCCAGTCGATCCACCTGCCCGGTCAGCAGCACGTCGCGCCCGCCGTCCTCCTCCGCCGGGACGAGAGCTCGCAGGCCCACCTCAGTCCCCAGCAGGGTTCGCCCTTCGGCACTGACGTCGGCGACGTACGCGGCATACCGGGACAGCATCTCGCGAGCCCGGGCCAGCTGCCGCTCGCTGACCCAGCTCGCCCGAAGACCGAGCTCGGGCCAGCGGCGTTCGAGCTCCTCGGCCAGGGATCCCGCATCACCGTCGGGGGCGGTTGCGACGATGTCGTGGACCAAGGTGCCGATCTCGGCGCTCGCGCTGTCCCCGTCCTCGGCGCCGTGCGTGGTGAGGAACCAGCGCAGTTGACAGTCCAGGAAGGTCTGCACCCGGGAGGGTGAGACCCGCACGGGTCCGACCGGGACCAGATCCTCGTCGGTGCTGACGGCGCGCGCGTCCCACCACAGGCGAGGGTCTGCTCCCGCGACGCCCTCCGCGGCCAGCACCCGCAGGTGGTCCACGGCAACGTCGCGCTCGTCGAAGCGAAGGTCTCGCTGACCCTGGACCGCGGCTCGGCGCAGGGTGCCGACCAGCCCCCGCAGCGTGACGGGCGCGGGCACGTCCACCGGAGGCCGGCTGCGATGATCGGGGTCGACCAGGTCGACGAAGCTGGACGGCTGCTCGTCCGTGCTCCCTACCGCCGTCACCAGGAGGGCCTCCGAGGCCCGGCTGAGAGCCACGTAGAACTGCCGCAGCTCATCGGCGCGCACCTGCGCCTGGGCAGCCCGCACCGCCTGCGGCCCGGCCACCGGATGCCCGCGAAGGGCTGCGACCAGGGTCTCGGCCCCGAGCAGACTGTCACGCAGCCGCAGATCGGGCCAGACCCCGTCCTGCACCCCGACGACGGCGACCCGACGCCACTCCCGCCCGGCCGCAGCCTGTGGCGTCAGGACCTCCACGACCTGCTCCCGCCGCGCGCCGGCGACGAGCGTGTCAGCGGCCACCTCCGCGTCGCGCAGCTGGTCGAGCAGGCTCCGGGGCCGCGCCCCAGGGAGCCGGTCGACGAAGGTCTCGGCGCGCCCGAAGAGGACGAGTACCGCATCCAGATCTCGATCCGCCCGCAGGCCGAGTGCTCCACCGGCCAAGGCCTGTGCCTCCCACACCTGGGCCAGCCCGCTAGCGTCCCACAACGCCCAGAGGATGTCCTGGGCCGTGCCCGCCCGGTCGTGTGCCTGGCGCCCAGCGTCCAGGATGCGGGCCAGCCTGGCCACCGGTGCCAACTCGGGCTCCTGTTCGGCCCCGCTGCTGCCGCGTAGCTCCGGGGCCGCCCCCGACACCAGCGCGGTCAGCACCTCGTCGACGCCGCGACCGTCGCCCTCGAGCAACTCGGTCGCGCGCAGGCGGCGCCGTAGCCGGCGCAGGGCCACCGGATCCACACCCCCGAGGGGGCTGGTCAGGAGCTGGAGCACCTCCTCCGGCGTGATCGTCAGGACGGGCGCTGCGACACCGGAGAAGGTCCCATCGTCAGCCCGGTGCTCCCTCGTCACCACGTCGAAAGCGAGGATCAGCGGAGTGGTGGCCGGTTCCTGAGCCAACGGCAGCCCGCCGCCAGGGAGGTGCACGGGCACGCCGCGCGCGGCGAACGTGCGCCGAATCACCTCCTGCTGCGCACCGGAGCGGGCGAGCACAGCCATCTGCTCCCACGGGACCTGCTCGCGCAGATGTGCCACCCGCAACCACTGGGCCACGTGCTCAGCCTCCTGGGATCTGCTGCGCGCGATTCCGACCGAGACCGGAGTCGGCGCGTCCTCGCGGGTCACACCCGGCTGCCGGTGCCCCGCCCCAGCGGCACCCACGACACCGATCCGCGAGGCCACCCTGCCCTGGACCCCAGCGAGCGCCGGACCGCCACGGTGCCGCGAGCCCAGGACCACGGTGGTGGCCTGGGCCCGCGCATCCGCCGCGAGCTCGTCGGCCAAGCTCACGAAGCGGCCGGGCACGGCGCCGCGGAAGCCGAGGACAGTGGCGTCGGGGTCACCGACCAGCACCGCATCCGCTCCCGCCGGGTGCAGGACCCTCAGCAGTCGGGCTGCCGACGCGGTGAGCTCCTGGGCGTCGTCGACGACCAGCACCTGGAGCCCCCGCTGGACGAGAGCGCGCAGATCCGGGTCGTCCTCGAGCAGGTCCGCCGCCGCCGTGCAGATCCACGCCGGGTCATACCCGCCTGGCTCGGACAAGGCGGTCACCTGGTCGTACTCCATCAGCACATCCGCCGCGGCGACCCACTCGGGGCGGCCGTGCGCGCGCCCCAGCTCCGCGAGATCGGTCGGCTCCAGCCCGTGTTCGACCGATCGCATGAGCAGATCTCTTAACTGGGCTCGGAAGCCGGCGGTCGACAGGGCCGCCCGCAGGTGCTCCGGCCAGGCCGGACCCACACCCTGCTCCCGGTGCCCATCCAGCAGTTCCTTGAGCACCACGTCCTGCTCTGCACCGGAGAGCAACCGCGGCAGCACCTCTCCGGACGCGGCTGCCGCCCGGCGGAGCACTGCGAAGGCCAGCGAGGACGGCGTCCGCGCCGCTGGCCGGGTGAAGGTGCTGCCCAGACCCGCCCCGATCCTGGTCCGGAGCCGATCGGCGCTGACCCGGGTGGGCGCCAGGACGAGGCACTGGTCCGGGCTGAGGCCGTCATCGAGGATCCGCCCCTGCACATGCCGTGTCGCGGCGGTGGTGCGTCCGGTCCCGGGTGCGCCGAGCACCACCAGGACCCCGCCCCGGTGACTGATCACCTGCGCCTGGTCGGGATCGGCGGCGGACCTCGCGCTGGAGGTCCCGGTGAGTGACGGCATACCCCCATCTCATCACCGACCACCGACACACCTGAAGCGCCCGTAGGATGCTGCCCACGCAGTGACCAGGAGGCCGCCATGACACCACCCGAGGCGACGCGACCTGACTCGGGTGGCCGGGTACGGCTGCCCCGGGACGAGCGGCGCGCGCTGCTGCTCGATGCCGCCCTGGACGCCTTCTCCCAGCAGGGCTACCACGCGACGGCGATGGATGACATCGCCGAGCGGGCCGGGGTGTCCAAACCCGTGCTCTACCAGCACTTCGACAGCAAGCTGGCGCTCTATCTCGCGATCGCGGTCCGGGTGCGTGACGAGATCGTGAGCACCATCGAGAACGCGCTGGCCTCCACGACCGACAACAGCGAGAAGATGGCCGCGACATTGGCCGCCTTCTTCGAGTTCATCGATCGGCCGCGCTCGGGCTATCCGCTGATCCTGGCCTCGGACATGGGTGGCGAACCGGCGGTGGCCCAGGTGCTCGCCGAGACCCAGCTCGGGTGCGCCGAGGCTGTCGGCCGGCTGCTCCAGGAGCAGACCGACCTCGGTCGCGAGGAGTGCGTCATGCTCGGTATGGCGTTGGTCGGCCAGGTGCAGGCCGTTGCGGTGCATTGGCTCGAGTCTGGGTCGACGATGCCACGCCAGCACGCCGTCGACCTCGTCGTGACGCTGGCCTGGCGCGGCATTGCCGCCATGCCACGGGTGGGTGTCGGCTCGGCCGCCGAGGTGGTGTCCCGCCACGGCGGGCAGGCGGGTTAGCCTCGTCTCCAACGCACCACCCAACGACGCACCCAACGACGCACCAGGAGGAAAACGTGGAGGTCCGTATCGGGATCCGCGACGTCGCCCGCGAGATCGTCTTCGAGTCTGAGTCCACCCCCGACCAGATCCGGTCGGCCGTCGCCGACGCCCTGGCTGGCGGCGCCACCCTGGAGCTCGAGGACGACAAGGGCCGCACCATCGTGGTGCCCACCTCGGCGCTGGGCTATGTCGAGATCGGCGCGCACGAGAAGGGTCGCGTGGGCTTCGGCACCCACTGACAGCCACGACAGACCCACTGACCAGCCGCGACAGCCCGAGACACCCTTGAGGGTGAGATCTGGCGTGTCGGACGCGTCATGGCGCGCGTCAGGTGCGGTTGCGGTTTAGCCTGGGGCCATGTTCTCCACGATTATCGCCGCACTCGTCGCAGGATGCATCGTCGGTCCCCTGGCCCGACTCATCCTGCCCGGTCGGCAGAACCTGACCATTCCGATGACCATCCTGCTGGGCGCCGTCGGCTCCCTGCTGGGATCCTTCCTGGGCAGCCTCTTCTTCGACTACGAGGGCGGCCTGCTCAACTTCTGGGGCCTGATCCTGGGCATCGTCGGCGCGATCATCGTCGTGCTCGCCTACGGCGCCATCACCGGCAACCGTGGCACCCGCACCGACAACCGGGTGGGTCGCTGAACTGACCCCACGTCGTCGCCGTCAACCGCGGTGACGACCCGACCGACATGGCGGCGCGTCTTCCTCACGAGGAAGGCGCGCCGCCGCGTTCGTCCCTGGACCCTTCCAGCCGCTAGGCTGGCTCCTGTTCACCGGTGACCGGTCGGCCGCATTTCGCTGCGGTTGCTGCTGGTCGGGCGCGTCGCCCGACCGCTTTCTCCCCCAGAACGTCCCCGATCGGCCCGCGAGAGCCCGGCTACGGCATACCCCGTGGCCGGTCCGTTCGAGCCTGATCGAGAGAGCCATGCAGGAAACCCGCACCTTCGCCGACTTCGGCATCCATCCCGACATCGTCCGCGGTCTCGCGGATCACGGGATCACCCATCCCTTCCCCATCCAGGCCATGACGCTGCCGGTCGCCATGTCGCGCCACGACATCATCGGCCAGGCCAAGACCGGCACCGGAAAGACCCTGGGCTTCGGGCTGCCGCTGCTGCACAACGTGGTGGCGCCCGGCGACACCGGCTTCGCCGATCTCGAGCGTCCTGGAGCACCGCAGGGCCTGGTCGTCGCCCCCACCCGCGAGCTGGCCGTTCAGGTCGCCGGCGACCTAGAGAAGGCCGGTCGGCACCGCGGCATCCGGGTGCTCACCGTCTACGGCGGTCGCGCGTACGAGCCGCAGATCGAGGCCCTGACCAAGGGTGTCGAGGTCGTCGTGGGCACGCCCGGTCGCCTGCTGGACCTGGCCGGCAAGGGGCACCTGAGCCTGGCGCACGCCCGCACCGTGGTGCTGGATGAGGCCGACGAGATGCTCGACCTCGGCTTCCTGCCGGACGTTGAGAAGCTGCTGGCGCTCACGCCGGCCGGTCGCCACACGATGTTGTTCTCGGCGACCATGCCGGGAGCCGTGGTCTCCCTTGCCCGTCAGTACATGACTCAGCCCACGCACATCCGCGCCATGAGCGAGGACGGCGATGACCGCCAGACCGTGGCCGCGGTGGAGCAGTTCGCCTATCGCGCACACGCCATGGACAAGGTCGAGATGCTGGCGCGGATCCTGCAGGCTGAGGGCCGGGGACGCACCATCATCTTCACGCGCACCAAGCGGACCGCCGCGAAGGTGGCCGACGAGCTCACGCAGCGTGGCTTCGCCTCCGCGGCCATCCACGGCGACCTCGGCCAGGGCGCCCGCGAGCAGGCGCTCCGGGCGTTCCGCAACGACAAGGTCGACGTCCTGGTCGCCACCGATGTCGCCGCGCGCGGCATCGACGTCGATGCCGTGACCCACGTCGTGAACTACCAGTGCCCTGAGGACGAGAAGACCTATCTGCACCGCATCGGTCGGACCGGCCGCGCCGGCGCCACCGGCGTCGCGGTCACCTTCGTGGACTGGGACGACATGCCGCGCTGGAGCCTGATCAACAAGGCTCTGGACCTGGGCTACCCGGAGCCGGAGGAGACCTACTCCTCCAGCCCGCACCTGTTCGAGCAGCTCAACATCCCCGAGGGCACCCGTGGCACCCTGCCTCGCTCCGCCCGCACGCACGCTGGCCTGGGCGCCGAGCGCCTCGAGGACCTCGGCGGTCGCAGCTCGGACCGACCGCGCGGAGGCTCCGGACGCGGTGGCCGCGGTCGGGATGGTCGCGATGGCCGCAGCGGTGGCAGGGACAGCAGCCGCCGGACCGGCGCCCGCGAGGACAACGCCACGGGCCGTGAGTCCGGGGACCAGAAGGGCGGCGGCGAGGGCCGGCGTACCGGTGGCGGACGCCGTCGTCGCCGTCGCGTGACCCGCACCAGCGGCTCCTCCGACTGAATCTCGGTCAGCCCCAGTCGCCGAGCAGGTGCGCGCCCGTGCCTCGCGCCAGGAGTGAGGCGAGCACCTCGGGGCTGGTGGTGTTCTCGCCCAGCCTGTTGGGCTTGCCCTGCCCGTGATAGTCGCTGGACCCCGTGGGCAGCAGGCCGAAGCGCTTCGCGGCGCGCGCTGCCTCGGCCCGCTCCTGGGTGCCGTGGTCGCGGTGATCGACCTCGATCCCCACGAGCCCGGCCTCGACCATCGCCGGGAGCACCTCCGCCGCCACGACGCGGCCCCGTCGACCCGCGAACGGGTGCGCCATCACCGGCACTCCCCCGGCCGCCACGACCAGCTCGGTAGCCCGCGCAGGGTCGGGCGCATGGTGGGAGACGTAGTAGGGGCTGCTGGCCGCGAGCACGCCCGCGAAGGCCCGGTCGCGGTCCGGATAGACGCCATTGCGCACCAGCACGTCGGCCAGGTGCGGTCGGCCCAGGGTCGCCCCGGCACCGGCGACCTCGCGGACCTCGTCGTGGGTCACCGGGTAGCCGTCCGCCGCGAGCAGGTCGACCATGTCGCTCAACCGCGTGCGGCGACTGTCCCGGCAGCGCTCCAGTTCGGCGGCGAGGTCCTCGTGGTCCGGGTCGGGCAGATAGGCCAGCAGGTGCACCGAGGCACCGCGGTGGCTGCACGAGACCTCAATCCCCGGCACGACCCCGACACCGACCTGCGCGCCAGCCCGGTCGGCCTCGGCCCAGCCGGTGGACACGTCGTGGTCGGTGAGCGCGAGAACCCGCACGCCCGCGGCCCGCGCCGCGTGCACCAGCTCGGTGGGTGACTCGGTGCCGTCACTGTGATGGGTGTGCGTGTGCAGGTCGATGACCGCACCCTGCTCGAGGGGTTGCATGAGTCCCACCGTAGGACTGCTCGGGACGCGTCATACTGGAGGTGTCCAAACGCGCCGCCCACGGCGGCCCGCCGACCCCCGAGGAGCACCCCATCGTGACCCCCCGTTCCCGCCGCCCGCTCGCCGTTGGCGCCGGAGCCCTGCTGACCCTCGCGCTCCTGACCGGGTGTGCCGATGAGCAGCCGACCGCCGCGCCGACGACGGCCCCGACGACGCAGGACAGCCCGGCCACGGCGACCCCGGACAGCGACGCCGACACCGCGACTGCCACGGAGGAGCCGGCGACCGAGGACACCGCGGCCACGACCGCACCGGGCACCGACGAGGAGCAGGCGACGACCGCCGCACCGGACGCCGCTGGGACCACCGCCCAACCGGCCGAGCCCGAGGTGGTCTCGGCGGTCAGCGGCGACTTCGAGGTCACCCTGCCCACGACCTGGGAGAACGCGATCGACCTTGTCGACGACGAGGGCATCCAGCTGGCGGCCAAGGCCCCCGAGCAGGTGGACGGGTTCTACAGCAACATCATCATCACCGAGGAGGAGTACGTCTCCAACCTCACCTCGGCGGTCGAGGAGACGGCCAAGGAGCTGGCTGGCGAGGACGGCACCTACGAGTTGCTCGACCCGGTGCGGGTGGACGGCAACACCTCCCCCGGTTACAGCATCGTGCGCGAGGTCCAGGGCATGGAACTGCACCACGTCCAGCGCTGGATCAGCAACCAGGGCACCCTGTATGTCGTCACCCTCTCCACCCTGGAGAGCGAGGCCGATGAGGTCGCCCCGCTGCTGGATGACCTGCTCGCCTCCTGGACCTGGACGAAGTAGCGCTGCTGAAGGCTGACCCTGGACGCCAGCGTCAGGCCTGACGGCCCCGGGACCGGCGCCGCGCGCGCAGGGCGGCCCGGTCCAGCCCGAACCGGCGCCGCGCCAGGTAGCCACCGACCGACAACCCGGCAGCCAACGCCAGGCCGGTCGAGAGCGCGGTCACGAAGGCCAGCACCGCGATCCCGACGACCGCCGGGTTGTCCAGCAGGATCAGGTTGATCGCGCGGTAGACCGCCAGCCCGGGGAGCAGCGGGACGATGCTCGCCGTCGCGACCGCGAGCTCGGGGACGCGGAGGCGACGGTGCACGGCATACGCCAGGGCCCCCACGGGCGCGGCGGCGAGCGCGGAGGCGCCCACGCCGTCCAGGCCGAGCAGCCCGGCCGAGGTGAAGACCAACCAGGCGCTGATCGCGGTCAGGGTCGAGAGCAGAATGGTGCGCAACCCGGCATAGGTGGTCAGGCAGAATCCGAGGGCGACGAGCACCGCCCCGACCCCGTTGGTGAACGGGTTGGAGCCACGAGCCAGGGCGTCCCCGACCTCCATCGAGACCCCGAGCCCGTTGGCGACCGCCATCACCACCGCGACGCCCACCGCGATCCCCAAGGTCATCAGGACCACCTCGAGCCCGCGCGCGCCAGCGGTGACGTAGTAGCCGTCGAGGGCGTCCTGCGTCGCGCCCAGCAACCCCAGACCCGCAAGCAGGATGACGATCCCGGAGATGACGACGAGCGAGGGATAGGTGACCCCCGGCAGGCTCAGCCCGCCCTGTTGCTCCCCCCAGAACAGCAGGAGGGCGATGAGCGCAGGGACCGCGGCGCTGATCGCCTGCGTGAAGAAGGCGGCGACGCCCGCGCGGTAGAGCAGGCGCTGGACCCGGTCCACGACCGTCGCTGACAGCGCCGCGAGCAGCCAGATCACCGGTCCGGCACCGAACAGCATGACGATGCCCACGCCCATGCAGGCCGCGCCGAGCGTGACCACCCACCGGCGGTAGGGGTGAGGCGCGCTGAGCACGTTCATCAGCCGGCGACGGGCGGCGTCCACGTCGAGCACGTGCTCTCCGCGGGCGGACTCGACGACGTCGTCGACGAGTCGCTGCACGCCCTCCAGGCGGGTGTAGTCCAGGGACCGCCCCGGGACCACGCGCATCACCGACAGCGGGTCCTCGTGCAGCCCGCGGTGGATGGACACGCTGATCGAGGTGAAGGTGATGTCGACGTGCGCCGAGCGGATCCCGTAGGCGTCCACCAGGCGCAGCACGGTCGCCACGCAGTCCGAGGCGGAGGCGCCGGTGGACAGCATCGCCTCACCGACGCGCAGCGCGAGGTCGATCACCGCGCGCGCCTGGCGTTGGCTGACAGCCTCGTCCCCGCCGGTGCGGGTGCCGAGTGAGATCGTGGGCGGCGCGTCTCCGCGCACCACCCGCACCGCGCGGTCCCGCCAGATGCGGGCGACCCGGGGGGCCGGCGTGAGCTGGGGCGCGGTGACCTGGATCGGTCCGGTCACCGCGCCGTGGTCGGTCAGATCCGGGACGTGCTCGCTCACGGCACCCACCCTAGGGGCCGAGCCTGACCGCTGTATGGACGCCGGCAACCCCCACCTACGATGGCCGGGTGAACGTGAGCGAGAAGCAGCACAAGGCCGAGCACCGGGAGCGCCCCAGCGGCGAGGCGTTCCGGTCCTTCATGTCGAGCGGGTGGTCGCCACGCAGCACCGAACTCCCAGACCTCACCGAGGCCGCCCGGTATGCCGCAACTCGCCGGGAGCAGGTCTCCGCCGCCTTCCCCGGGGAGCGGGTCGTCGTCCCGGCCGGCGGGCTGAAGATCCGCAGCAATGACACGGACTACGTCTTCCGCCCGCACAGCGCCTTCGCGCACCTCACCGGGCTGGGGGCCGACCGCGAGCCGGACGCCGTGCTGGTGCTGGAGCCCCGAGCCAAGGATCAGGGTGGTGGCCACGAGGCCGTCCTCTACTTCTACCCCCTCGCCGACCGGGATTCCGAGGAGTTCTTCGCCGACAGCCGCGTGGGTGAGTTCTGGGTCGGCACCCGCCCCACGCTCTCCTCGGCCGCAGCCGAGCTCGGGGTGGCTACCCGCCACCTCGACGAGTTGCGCGACGCCCTCGCCAAGGACGCCGGGCCGGGTGGGGTCCAGCTGCGCGTCGTGCGGGATGCCGACGCGCAGGTGGCCGCCATGGTGGACGAGGTCCGCACCCAGGTGGGCCTGACCACCGACGAGGCAGCGGTCACGGCGGCCCAGGAGTCGGACGTGGAGCTGGCCCGTTCCTTGTCCACCCAGCGTCTGGTCAAGGACGAGTGGGAGGTCCGCCAGATGGAGGAGGCCGTCCAGGGCACCGCCACCGCCTTCGACGCTGTCGTCGCCGAGCTGCCCGAGGCCGTGCGCCGAGGGCGTGGCGAGCGCTGGGTGGAGGGTGTCTTCGGCCTGCACGCACGGCACTCCGGCAATGGCGTGGGCTACGACTCGATCTGCGCCTCGGGTGAGCACGCGACCACGCTGCACTGGATCCGCAACACCGGTGAAGTTCGGGACGGCGACCTGCTGCTGCTGGACGCGGGGGTCGAGACCGACTCGCTCTACACCGCTGATGTGACCCGCACGCTGCCCGTCAACGGCACCTTCAGCCCGGCACAGCGCAAGGTCTACGAAGCCGTGTTGGAGGCCCAGGAGGCGGGCCTGGCTGCCGCGCGTCCCGGCAACCGCTTCAAGGACGTGCACGCCGCCGCGATCGAGGTCATCGCCCGGCATCTGCTCGAGTGGGGGCTGCTGCCCGAGGGCGTGACGCTGGAGCAGACCCTGGACGCCAAGGAGGGTCAGTTCCACCGGCGGTGGATGGTCCACGGCACCAGCCACCACCTCGGCATCGACGTCCACGACTGCGCGCTCGCGCTCCGCGAGGACTATGTGGAGGGCGAGTTGCGTGAGGGCATGGTGCTGACGGTCGAGCCTGGTCTCTACTTCAAGTCCGACGACCTGCTCGTGCCCGAGGAGCTGCGCGGGATCGGCGTCCGGATCGAGGACGACATCGTGATCACCGCAGACGGCCACCGCAACCTGTCGGTGATGCTCCCGCGTACCGTCGACGAGGTCGAGGCCTGGGTGCGCGAGGGCGGTTCCCGCGCCTGACCGACCCAGCGCCTGGTCAGGTCAGGTCAGGCTGCCCCGGGCGGGCGTCCAGCAGGTCACGCGCCTGCTGGGCGTACTTGTGCTCGGTCAGCACCTCATACCTGGTCGCGACCACCTCGGTGACGGAGACGAAGTCGCGACGTCCCCGGGTGAGGGCGTAGCCCAGCATCGCCCACACCAGCCCGAAGAAGGCACCGAAGAGCACCGCGCCCAGCACGGTGACCAGTGCATCCCCGTTGGGGGCGAAGAGCGCGAAGATCAGCCCGACGAAGAGCCCGAGCCAGACGCCGGACAGCACTCCGCCCAGGGCGACCCGGCCCGTGGTCAACCGGCCGGTGACCCGCTCGATCTGCTTGAGGTCGGTCCCGACGATCATGCAGTGCTCGACCGGGAACTCCTGGTCGGACAGGTAGTCCACCGCAGCCTGGGCCGCGGCGTAGTCCTCGTGCACTCCCAGACTCATGGGGTACTCCAGGGCCAGGACTCGCCCCCGACCGGGACCGAGCGGGGAGGACGGGCGTGCTGCTGGCGAAGTGCTCACCCCGCCATTCTGCCCCTCCTCCACCCCGGCGGCGACCAGGAACAGGACCGCACCACAAGCCCGGACAGCACAAGACCCCCGGACATCGGCGTCGCGGGGGTCAGGTTCTCTTGCGTGATCGCTACTCGGCTCCGCTCAGCGGCGGAAGAAGCGGCGACGCGGGCGAACCGGGCGCTTGCTCACGTCCTCGGCGAGGGTGTGGCGGAAAGCGCGCTCGGCAGTGGGGCGGTAGGTGATGGTCGGGCCCATGGGGGAGCTCGGGTGTCCTTTCGTGGATCGTCTGACGGGTGAACGAAGGGGTGGTCAGCCGGCGGGCTGTGACCCCTCATACATGATATACGCACTGGTGAGGGCAATCATTCCCGCCTCCACGGTGACCTCGATCACCCTGACGGGGCTATCCTGCTCGCCGTGAGCACCCCACGCGTCTTCGTCGCCCGGCTGAACGGGATGAGTGTGTTCGACCCACTCGGCGACGAGGTGGGTCGGGTGCGCGATGTCGTCGTCAGCCTGACCGGCCGTTCGAGTGCCCAGGGGCTGGGGCCTCGGGCGATCGGGCTCGTGGTCGAGGTCCCCGGGCGCCGCCGGGTCTTCGTCCCGATGACGCGCGTCACCTCGATCGACACCGGCCAGGTCATCACGACCGGCCTGGTCAACATGCGCAGGTTCGCCCAGCGCACCGGAGAGACGCTCGTCGTCGGCGAGCTCTTCGACCGCCAGGTCACGATCCTGGACGGCCGCGAACCGGCTGTGGTCGAGGACGTCGGCATGGATCTGCAGCGCAGCGGTGACTGGCGGCTGACCAAGCTCTTCCTCCGCAAGGGCAGCGGCGACCAGGTCTCCCGGGGGTTGCGCATGCGACGCCGCGGGGAAACAGTCCTGGTCGACATCGAGCAGGTGGACGGGCTCCACCTCGCTGGCCCAGCTCAGGCCGCCACCGCCCTGCTGGAGGCCTACGAGGACCTCAAGCCCCAGGACCTGGCCGAGGCCATCCAGGACTTGTCCCCCAAACGCCGGGCCGAGGTCGCCGACGCCCTGGACGACGAGACCCTTGCCGACGTCCTCGAGGAGCTCCCGGATGATGACCGGTTGGAGATCCTGACCCACCTGGCCACCGAGCGCGCCGCCGACATCCTCGAGGCGATGCAGCCCGATGACGCGACCGACCTGCTCGCCGACCTGCCCGCCTCCCGGCAGGAGGAGCTGCTCCAGTTGATGGAGCCGGACGACGCCGCCGATATCCGCCGGCTGCTCACCTACGACGAGAACACCGCCGGTGGTCTGATGACCACCGAGCCGGTCATCCTTGGCCCCGAGGCACCGATCGCCGAGGCCCTGGCCATGGTGCGGCGCGAGGAGCTGCACCCGGCGACCGCCTCCCTGATCTACGTCACCCGCCCCCCGCACGAGACCCCCACCGGGCGCCTCCTCGGCAGCGTGCACATCCAGCGCCTGCTTCGTGAGCCGCCGCACCAACCCGTGGGCTCGATCCTGGACAGCGACATCGACCCGGTTTCCCCCGAGGCCAGCCTCGGCGAGGTCACCCGGGCGCTGGCCACCTACAACCTGGTCGCTTTGCCGGTCACCGATCCCGAGGGTCGACTCCTCGGCGCGGTGACCGTCGACGACGTGCTCGACCACATCCTGCCCGACGACTGGCGCGAGCAGGACGGACCCACCACGACGGAGGTCGGCAATGTCTGAGCCGGTCCAGCCCCGCCGCCCGGCAGCCCCCGCGTCCCGCCCCACGACCCCCGGGACCGGTCGTCTCGACCAGCCCCTGAGCCGGGCCCGCCGCTGGATGCCCCGCACCCAGATGGACCCCGAGAGCTTCGGCGCCTTCGCCGAGCGCTTCGCCCGGTTCATGGGCACCGCCCGCTTCCTGGTCTACATGACCGCCTTCGTCACCATCTGGTTGCTCTGGAACACGGTGATGCCGGAGTCGGTCCGCTTCGACCCCTACGCCTTCATCTTCCTGACCCTGATGCTCAGTCTCCAGGCCTCCTACGCCGCCCCGCTGATCCTGCTCGCCCAGAACCGGCAGGACGACCGCGACAAGGTCGCGATGGAGCAGGACCGGGCCCGCGACGAGCGCACCCTGGCCGACACCGAGTTCCTCACCCGTGAGGTGGCCGCGCTGCGGATCGCGATGCGCGACATCGCCACCCGCGACTTCGTCCGCTCCGAGCTGCGGGACCTGCTCGATGAGCTGGAGGAGCGGGCCGAGGAACGCGGTCGGCAACGGGCCCTGGACGAGGTGGGAGGCGACCACGCCGCCCACGACGGGCCGACCGACCGCACTCCCCCCGGCTGAGGGATCGGGCGGCTCCGCGACATACAGTGGGGCCCATGCCCGCTCCCAGCACCGATGCCCTGCACGCCGCCCTGGCCACGGTCGACGACCCGGAGATCCGCAAGCCGATCACCGAGCTCGGGATGGTCGAGGCGGTCGATGTCGGCGAGGACGGCCACGTCCGCGTCACGATCCTGCTGACCGTCGCCGGCTGCCCGATGAAGGACACCATCACCCGCGACGTGACCGCCGCCGTGTCCGGCGTCGAGGGCGTGTCCGGCGTGGACGTCCAGCTCGGCGTCATGAGCGATGAGCAGCGCGGCTCGCTGCGCCAGCAGTTGCGCGGCGGCGCAGCCGAGAAGGAGATCCCGTTCGCCCGGCCCGACTCGCTGACCACGGTGTATGCCGTGGCCTCCGGCAAGGGCGGCGTGGGCAAGTCCTCGGTCACCGTGAACCTCGCTGCCGCCCTCGCCGAGGAGGGGCTGCGCGTCGGCGTGGTCGATGCCGACATCTACGGCTTCAGCGTCCCGCGCATGCTGGGCGTGACCCAGGCGCCGACCCAGGTCGACGACATGATCCTGCCGCCGGTCGCCGAGCCCAGCGGGATCAAGGTGATCTCCATCGGGATGTTCGTCCCCGGCAACCAGCCGGTGGTGTGGCGCGGCCCGATGCTGCACCGGGCCGTCCAGCAGTTCCTGGCGGACGTCTACTGGGGCGACCTGGACGTGCTGCTGCTCGACCTGCCGCCCGGCACCGGCGACATCGCGATCTCGATCGCCCAGCTGCTGCCGAGCAGCGAATTGATCGTGGTGACCACCCCGCAGCAGGCCGCCGCCGAGGTCGCCGAGCGCGCCGGCTCGATCGCGCTGCAGACCCACCAGCGCCTGGTCGGCGTCGTGGAGAACATGTCCTGGCTGGAGCTGCCGGACGGCGGTCGCCAGGAGATCTTCGGCAGCGGCGGCGGACAGGTCGTCGCCGATTCTCTCTCCCGCGCGATCGGGGCCGAGGTCCCGCTCCTGGGCCAGGTGCCGCTGGACGTGCGCCTGCGCGAGGGCTCGGACCAGGGCCGTCCGGTCGTCACCGACGCCCCCGACTCCCCCGCTGCCACCGCTTTGCGCGGGATCGCCCGCCAGCTGGCCCGCCGGGGCCGGGGGCTGGCCGGGCGCAAGTTGGGGATCACCCCCACCGTCAGCCGCTAGCGCCGCTCCGTCGACTCAGGTCGCCTCGAGGTCGTAGGGCGTGGGCCTGGCGGGGTCGTGCAGGACCGGGGTGAGGGCACCCGGCGCGCCCCACGTGGAGCCACTCGCCGCTGCTGCGGACTCTGCGTCCGTGGCGGTGCTGGCGGTGGCTGGCCGGCTGGGCGGGCTGGCGAGCGCGTCCCGCACGATCCGGCGAGGGTCGTACTGCCTCGGGTCGAGCTGTCGCCAGTCGATATCGTCGAAGGCCGGCCCCATCTCGTCCTTGATCTGGCTCTTGGCGCCCTCGGCCATGTCGCGCAACTGGCGGACTGCCTGGCCGAGCTTGGCGGCGTAGCCGGGCAGCCGGGAGGGTCCGAGGATGATCAGGGCAGCGAGGATCAGGAAGAGCAGCTCGCCGCCACCGATCTGGAGCACGCTCCTCCTTATGTATGTCGTGACCCGGGCCGGGCGGGGGTGCGCCGGTCGGCGGGTGTCTGCGTCGGCTGCGCCGAACGGGTCAAGCGTAACCGGAAGGGGTCAGCCGCCGGAGCCGGCCAGGGTGATCTCGACCGTCCGCTCCTCGCCTGCTTCATCGCGGAGCACCATCTCCACCGTCTGGCCGATCTGCTTGCTGCGCAGCACCACGAGCAGGTGTTGGGAATCGGTGATCCGCGTGCCGTCGACGCTGACGATGATGTCCCCCGGCTGGACCCCGGCACCCGCTGCCGGGCCGCCCGGGATGATCGGGTCGACGCCGTCGCGAGGCTCACGCACCACCCGAGCCCCGTCCCCGGTGTACTCCAGGTCGATGTGGACGCCCATCACCGGATGCTCGCTCACGCCGCTCTCGATGAGCTGGGTGGCCGTGCGCTCGGCCTGCTCCGCGGGGATGGCGAACCCCAGCCCGATGCTGCCGGCCGGCGACAGCGAGGTGGTGGGAAGTTGGGCGATCGCAGAGTTCACCCCCACCACATTGCCGGCCAGATCGAGCAAGGGCCCCCCTGAATTGCCGGGGTTGATGGCGGCATCGGTCTGGATCGCGTTGATATAGCTCAGCTGCGGCCCGTCGCCGGCCACCACGGGGCGATCGAGGGCCGAGATGATCCCGCTCGTGACCGTGCTGTCCAGGCCGAGCGGCGCCCCCACCGCCACCACCGACTGACCCACCTCGATCGAGGCGCGGTCGGCGAAGGGCAGCGCGACCAGATCGTCGCGGTCCACCCGCAGCACCGCGATGTCGTAGGCCGGGTCGGCGCCGACGACCTCGGCCGTCAGCGGCTCACCGCCCGGGAGCGTGACGGCGATCTCGGCGTCGTCGCCACCCGCCTGGACGACGTGGGCGTTGGTCAGGAGGTAGCCGTCCTCCCGGATCACGAAGGCCGAGCCCTGACCGTCCCGGCCATCGGTCCCGAGCGAGACCAGGGCGACGCTGGGCAACACCGCGCGGGACAGGCCCGGGATGGTGCCATCGGCCTCCACGCGCTCGATCGGAGCGGAGGTGGGTGTCGCAGCCTGCTCGTCAGGCTGCGGCGACACCGGTGACTCTGGTGCCGCCCCCGACCCGGACCCCGCCCCGGTGGTGAGCGTCTGGGCGAGCACGCCACCCCCCAGCCCGCCGACAGCTCCGGCGACGAGCGCCGCGAGGACGATCGGCACGGTGCGCGGGCCCGAGCGTCGTCTACCCGGTCGTCCCTGCCCGGGCACCGCGGCAGCGGCGGGCCTGGGGATGGGAGCCGTCCGGTCCGGGGGCGGCAACGGCGCCGTCCGGTCGGTCGCCGGCTCCGAATCGGGATGGGTCATGGGGACGATTGTGCCAAGTGATCGCGCGCTGTTCGCGCCCGCGCTGCCCTGCTCACCCGAGGGCAGGAGCCGGGTGCACCAGGCCGGTGCCCGTCAGCGCACCGCGCGACGTGGGCCGACGGTGCGCCAACGACTGGCGCAGCAGGGCGCGGCCGCGGTGGATCCGCGAGCGCACCGTCCCCATCTTCACGCCCAGGGTCTGGGCGACCTCTTCGTAGGAAAACCCCTCGAGGTCCGAGAGGACCACTGCGGCGCGGAACTGCGGCGGCAGGGCCTGCAGCGCTTCCTGGATGTCGGCGTCCAGGTGGGTCATCTCGTAGACCTGCTCGGGGTCGGTGCCGGTGGAGCGCAGCGGCAACCGCGCCGTGAGCTCCTCGGTGAGCGCATCGAAGCGGATCCGTTGCTTCCGGCGCACCTTGTCCAGGAACAGGTTGGTGGTGATCCGGTGCAACCAGCCCTCAAAGGTCCCCGGCCGGTAGGTGTCCAGCGACCGGAAGACGCGGACGAAGACGTCCTGCGTGAGGTCCTCGGCCTCGTGCGGGTCCCCGGTCAGTCGGTAGGCCAGGCGGTAGACCCGCGCCGAGTGCTCCCGCACGATCTCATCCCAGGAGGGCGGCTCCCACGCGGCATCGTCGAGGGAGGGCGAAGGCTGCGCCTGCTGGCTCATGGGGTCGAGCATTCCAAGCCTGGCTGTGAGCAGGCTGGGCAGGGGCGGGGCGTCCGCTGGCGGATAGGGTAGGGACATGGCAGCCGCAAAGGTGTCCTCCCTGGCCTACGCCGAGGACTTCATCACCCCCCACCCCGTGATCGAGAACGCGCAGCGGCGCGGTGAAGAGCTGGGTGCGTCCCCCGTCTCCTCCGGTGCCGGAGCAGCGCTGCGGCTGCTCGCGGCGGCGGTCGCCGCCCGGCACGTGGTGGAGATCGGGACGGGCGCGGGCAGCTCGGGCCTGTGGCTGCTCCAGGGCATGCCGCGCGACGGGATCCTGACCAGCATCGACAGCGAGCCTGAGCACCAGCGCGCGGCCAAGGAGGCCTACGCCGAGGCGGGCATTCCCCCGCAACGCACCCGGGTGATCAGCGGGGACGCTTCCCAGGTGCTCAGCCGACTCACGGACGGCGCCTATGACCTCGTCCTGATCGACGCCGACAAGCAGAGCTACCCCACCTATCTGGAGGAGGCCATCCGGCTGCTGCGCACGGGCGGCCTGGTGGTGCTGGACAACATGCTCTGGCATGACAAGGTGGCCGACCCGGCGGCCCGCGATGAGACCACCTCACTGCTGCGGGACCTCGGCAAGACGCTGCGCGAGGATGATCGCCTGCTCCCGGCCCTGCTCCCCGTGGGCGACGGGCTGCTGGTCGCCGTCAAGCGCTGACGGAGCGCGCGAGAGGGCTCCCCACCACCCTCACCGAACAGCGAAGCTCCCGGACCACCCGGTCCGGGAGCTTCGCTGATGAGTTCTGTCGTAGGCCCTAGCCCACACACTCCTTGATGGCGTCACCGAGGGCCGTGGCCTCATCGGCGTTCATCTCGACGACCAGCCTGCCGCCGCCCTCGAGCGGCATCCGCAGGACGATGCCGCGCCCTTCCTTGGTGACCTCCAGAGGACCGTCTCCGGTGCGAGGCTTCATTGCTGCCATGGGTTGCCCTTCCGTGTGGCGCGGCCAAGAAACCGCTCCCCCGCGCGGGTGCGCAGGGTCCAGTGCTGCGGTCCATTATCCCCTCATCGCGGCGGGCCACCTAATCGACCGGGCCACTCGGGGCGGCGTCGGCGCCTGCGGCGACCACCTCGGCCAGCACGGCTGGTGGGCGCCGGTCTCCGCCGTGGTCGGGCCGCCTCGGGCCCGGGGTCCCGCCGAGCCCCGTGGCCCAAGCCCGAGCTCGGCGGGGTGCTCGAAGGGCGCGGGGCGCACTGGACGGGCGTGCTCGCGCCGCTCGAGACTCGGCCGCCCGTGAAGGGGCACGGCTCCCCCGCGTAGATTGGGCCGCATGACCTCCCCCGACACATCCTCGTCCGACCCCGTCGTCGTCGATGCCGACGCGAGCACCGGGGTGTGCACCATCACCCTGTCCCGCCCCGAGGCGATGAACTCCCTCGACGTGGCGACCAAGGAGGCACTGCTGGCCGCCCTGCGCGAGGCTGCATCGGATGACGCGGTGCGCTGCGTGGTGCTGACCGGTTCGGGCCGCGCCTTCTGCGTCGGTCAGGACCTCAAGGAGCACGTGGGGCTGCTCGCCCAGGACGCGGAGGCGCTGTGGCGCACGGTGTCCGAGCACTACAACCCGATCGTGGAGCTCATCGCGACCATGGACAAGCCGGTGGTGGCGGCGGTCAACGGGGTGGCCGCCGGGGCCGGGGCAGCCTTCGCCTTCGCCGCCGACCTCCGGTATGTCGCGGAGTCGGCGGGCTTCAACCTCGCCTTCACCGGGATTGGGCTGTCCTGCGACTCGGGAACCTCCTGGACCCTGCCCCGCCTGATCGGACCGGCCAAGGCCAAGGAACTGCTCCTGTTCCCACGCACGGTGGGCTCGCAGGAGGCAGCCGAGCTGGGCTTGGCCACCGAGGTGGTGGCAGATGCCGACCTCGCCGGTCGGGTGGCCGAGGTCGCTGCCGCGCTGGCGCAGGGACCGACGCTGGCCTATGGCTCAGTCCGCCGGGCGATCGAGTTCTCGGCCGCGCACGGGCTCACGGACTCCCTCGACTTCGAGGACCAGATGATGACCCGCACCGGCACCAGCGCCGATCACCGTGCAGCCGTCGACGCCTTCCTGGCCAAGGAGAAGCCGCGCTTCGAGGGTCGCTGACCTGGACTCCTGACCGGACCCGCCTGGGTCACGGCGGGTTGTCGGTGGGCGGCACGAAGCGGAAGAGCTCCCACGTCCACCACACCTGCCAGCCGATCAGCACCGCGGCGATCAGCACCGCCCGGGTGGCGATCAGCCAGGTGGGATGGTTCCGCTCCGGGCGACCACGCCCGGCCCCGATCATCAGGGCAAAGAGCGGGAAGAGCAGCATCAGGTAGCGGTAGATGCTCGTCCACGGATCCAGGGCGGCGAAGAGATACAGCACGTAGCCCAGGCACCAAGTCCGCATCTCCACACCCAGCCCACGGGCCCACGGCCCCAGGACCGCGAGCAGCAGCACGCCGAGGCCGACCGCGAGGATCACCAGGCCGGTCCCGTCGCCCCACAGCCACTGCACCCGCTCGATCGTGGGCAGGAACGGGGTGACCGGTTCGCCCCGGCGCCAGGCCGACATCGTCAGGGTGTAGGCGTCTGGCACGCCGGTGGCCCGCCAGGCGATCGTGGGCCAGATCAGGCCGGCCAGGCCACAGGCGACGAGGGCAGCCAGCATGCCGCCCACCTCTCGGCGATCGAGCGGGTCCTCGCGGCGGCGGCGCCAGCGCACGATCACCGCGACCAGCGCCACGAGGCCGAGCGGGAGCGCGACCGGACGGGCGAGCCCGGTGAGCAGGGCCACTGCGGCGGCAGCCCACCAGGCTCGGCGGACGAGCAGCCAGAGCACCGCCGCCAGGAGCAGCAGAGCGAGGGATTCGGTGTAGGCGACCTGAAAGGTCGGGGCGGAGGGGTAGGTCCCCAGCAGGAGCACGGTGCCGAGGGCGGCCACCGTGCCGAGCTTCTCCCGGACCAGACCGGCGACGACCAGGGCTGCGACATATCCGAGGACGGTGGCCACGATCGTGCCGGTGATGGCGAACGGCAGCCCGGTCAGCGCCGTCAGTCCGCGGGCGAGGAAGGGGAAGATCGGGTAGAAGGCCCACGGGTTCTGGCGGACCTGCCCGGCGTCATTGGTCGGTAGCTCGCGCGGGTAGCCCTCGGTGGCGATCCGTTCGTACCAGGCGCCGTCCCAGAGCGTGGCGAACTGGAAGTAGCGGGGCACCCCCGAGTCGTCGTAGACGCTCGGGTCCTGCCACTGGTGGGAGACCTGCCAGAGGATCACGGCGGTGACCACCCGGGTGAGCGTCCACAGCGCGACGACGGCCAGCACGAAGCGCTGGTCGAGGATCCGCCGCAGGGGAGCTGCGGCATACGTCATGAGGTGGCGCGCAACCCTCCGGTATGGCGCGAGCCGGACCGGGAGGCACCCGCCCGGAAGCAGCCGACCAAGTGGTCATCCACCAGCCCGCACGCCTGCATCGCGGCATAGACGGTGGTGGGACCGAGCTGGACGAAGCCCACCTTGCGCAGTCGCTTGGCCAGCAGCTCGGACTCCGGCGTCTGCGGTGGCACGTCGGCGAAACTGCGGGGTCGCGGCGTGGGGTCAGGTGCATGCGTCCACAGGAGCTCCTCCAGGCCGCCGCTCTCCCGCAGAGCGACCGTTGCCCGGGCGTTGGCGATGGTCGCCTCGATCTTGCGCCGGTTGCGCACGATCGACTCATCCTCCATCAGCCGCTCGACGTCGGACTCCCCGAAGGCGGCAACCACGTCGGCCTCGAAGCCGGCGAAGGCGGTGCGGAAGGCCGGGCGCTTGCGCAGGATCGTCAACCAGGACAAACCACTCTGAAAGCCCTCGAGGCACAGCCGCTCCAGCAGGGCGGTCTCGCCGTGCACGGGCTTGCCCCACTCACGGTCGTGGTAATCGCGGTAGTCGCCGTGCGACAGGCCTGGCCACCCGCAGCGGACCACTCCGTCAGGGCCCACCACCAGGTCGGGGTGCGGTGCGGTGATGGTCATCGGGCCAACCTCCGATCTGCGCGTTGCTGCTCTGCGTGATCTCGTTCTTGCCGGGGTCGACGTGGGCGCGCAGCCGAGCGATCTGCTCGTCCCGGTCCGCCAGCTCATCGGCCAGTCGGGCCAGGGCTGCGTCCACCTGGGACATCCGGTAGCCCCGGACAGCCTGGTCGAAGCGCACGTCGTGCACGTCCTCGGCATTGAGCGCCCCGGGCCGAAGCGGCTCGGCGCTCTGCGTCTGGACGGGGGCGGCGACGCCCGGGACGTCCACCCGGCTCACCAACCAGGCGGCGCCAGCTCCGAGGAGCAGCACCACCACGACGAGTCCGAGAATGATCACGGCAGAATCCTCGCACGTCAGGAGCGCTGTGAGAACCCCGAGTCGTTGCGGTCCTGCTGGGCCTTGACCATCCACTCCACGGCCGTGTCCACATCGTCGGTCAGCTGGAGGAGGTCGAGATCCTCCGGGGAGAGCATGCCCTGCTCCATGAGCGTGTCGCGCAGCCAGTCCAGCAAGGGGGTCCAGAAGTCGACGCCGACCAGCACGATCGGGAAGTTGGTGATCTTCTTGGTCTGGATCAGGGTCAGTGCCTCGAAGAGCTCATCGAGGGTGCCGACCCCACCGGGCAGCACCACGAACCCCTCGGCGTACTTGACGAACATCGTCTTGCGCACGAAGAAGTAACGGAAGTTGATGCCGAGGTTGGCGTACTCGTTGAGCCCGTCCTCCATCGGCAGCTCGATCCCGAGGCCGACCGAGGTGCCGCCGGCCTCGGAGGCACCCTTGTTGGCCCCTTCCATCGCGCCGGGGCCACCGCCGGTGATCACGGCGAAGCCGGCCTCGACGAGCTTGGCGCCGACCTGTTCGGAGAGCTCGTAGACCGGATGCCCCGGACCGGTGCGCGCCGAGCCGAAAACCGAGATCGCCGGCCCCAGCTCGGCGAGGGCGCCGAAGCCCTCCACGAACTCGGCCTGGATGCGCATCACCCGCCAGGGGTCGGTGTGCACCCAGGCGCCCGGTTCACGGTCCTCCAGCAGCCGCTGGTCGGTGGTGGTCGTAGGCACCCGCGACCCGCGCAGGGTCACCGGACCCTTCTGGTGCTCGCGTCGTCGACTGGCCACGTCCCGACCTTACGGGGTGGCGATGTCAGCGCTGATCGGCGGGCACGTAGGAGCGCTCACCCTCACCGATGTAGACCTGGCGCGGGCGGCCGATCTTGGTGGCCGGGTCGGTGATCATCTCGCGGTACTGGGCGATCCAGCCGGGCAGGCGACCGATGGCGAAGAGCACCGTGAACATATTGCTCGGGAAGCCCATCGACTCGTAGATCAGGCCGGTGTAGAAGTCGACATTGGGGTAGAGCTTGCGCTCGACGAAGTAGTCGTCCTCGAGAGCGGTCTGCTCCAGCTCCAGAGCCAGCTCCAGCAGCGGGTTGTGGCCGGCCTTCTCGAGCAGCTCGTGCGCGGTCTTCTTCACGATCGCGGCCCGCGGGTCGTAGTTCTTGTAGACGCGGTGGCCGAAGCCCATGAGCTTGACCCCGTCCTCCTTGTTCTTGACCTTGCGGACGAACTCCTGGACGTCGCCGCCGCTTTCCTGGATGTCGTTGAGCATCGCCAGGACCGCGGAGTTGGCGCCACCGTGCAACGGACCGGAGAGGGCGTGGATACCGGCCGAGATGGAGTTGAACAGGTTCGCCTCGGAGGAGCCGACGAGCCGGACCGTGGAGGTCGAGCAGTTCTGCTCGTGGTCGGCGTGCAGGATGAAGAGCAGGTCGAGCGCCTTGGCCAGGTCGGGGTCCAGCTCGTACTTCTCGGTCGGCTGACCGAAGGTCATCCACAGGAAGTTCTCGACCAGGTTGAAGTGGTTGTCCGGGTAGAGCAGGGACTGACCCTGGCTCTTGCGGAAGGCGTAGGAGGCGATGGTGGGCAGCTTGGCCATCAGCCGGATCGTGGAGATCTCCACGGCTTCGGGGTCGTGCGGGTTGTGGCTGTCCTGGTAGAAGGTGCCCAGGGCCGAGATGGCCGAGGAGAGCACCGACATCGGGTGGGCGTCGCGAGGGAAGCCGTCGAAGAAGTTCTTCATGTCCTCGACGAGCAGCGTGTGGCGGCGCAACTTGGTGTCGAAGGCCTCCAGCTCGGCGGCGCTGGGCAGTTCGCCATAGATCAGCAGGTAGGAGGTCTCCAGGAAGCTGGACCCCTCGGCCAGCTGCTCGATCGGGTAGCCGCGGTAACGCAGGATCCCGGCATCCCCGTCGATGTAGGTGATCTCGGACCTGCAGGAGGCGGTGTTGACGAAGCCGACGTCGAGGGTGGTGTCACCCGTCTCCTTCATCAGCGTGCTGATGTCCAGGCCGTTGTTGCCCTCGACGGCGGGCACGAGCTTGAGCTCGACCTCCTTGTCCGCGTGGTGGAGGACAGCGGGCGTGCGGGTCGTGGATTCAGTCATAACGTCTCTCTCCAGGTCAAGGTGCCGGTCGGCAGGCGGCGGTCAGCAGCGGTCGGAGCGGGTGGCAGCGGCAGCGTGGTCGAATCACTCGTCGTGCGACTGCGGGGGCAGGTCGGCGACGAGCTGGTGGTCCTTGGGGATCAGGCCCAGCTTGGCGGCCCCGCCGGGGCTGCCCAGGTCGTCGAAAAACTCCACGTTGGCCTTGTAGTAGTCGGCCCACTCCTCCGGGGTGTCGTCCTCGTAGTAGATCGCCTCGACAGGGCAGACCGGCTCGCAGGCGCCGCAGTCCACGCACTCATCGGGGTGGATGTAGAGCATCCGCTCACCCTCGTAGATGCAGTCGACCGGACACTCCTCGATGCAGGCCTTGTCCTTGAGGTCCACGCACGGCTGGGCGATCACATACGTCATGAGCACAGAGTATGCCGTCCGGAGGGTGACCTTTCCTAGCGGGTCAGTATCCGGGGATCGGGTTGGTGCACTCGATCTCGTCGGCGGGGTGGTAGGTGGTGGTGAACTGGTCCCGCTTCACCTCCGTGCCACCGCGCGACAGGATGCGGGTGTTGGTGATCGTGAAGCCGTCGGCGGCCCGCTGCGGGACGCAGCCCTCGGTCTCGACCACGTGCTTCTCACCCTGGGTGACATTGGTCCGCGGTCCGTCCACCGTCTGCACGGTGTACTGCCGCTTGCCGAGGAACTCCATGTGGATCACGTCGCCGCTGATCCAGGAGCGCACCACCACGGGGTTGTCGGTGTCATTGGTCCACAGGTTGTCGATCACCGGGATCGCGAGGGTGGCCTCCCGGCCAGCCGGGTAGCGGGAGATGTAGTAGGAGTGCGGGGTGTGGGCATCCAGCTGGACACCGGAGGCCCACGAGGTGTTGAAGACGACGGTGGAGACCTGGGACAGGCCGCCACCCATCCCCTGCACCAGCCGGCCGTCGACGATGACCGGTGCCTCGTGGTAGCCGGCCTCCTTGGTGATCGGCCCGAGAGCAGCCGACAGGGCGAACTGCTCGCCCGGCATCACCACGGTGCCGTTGACATGTCCGATCCCCGTGTGCAGGTTGGCGGTCCGGTCGCGGTTGGTCTCTCCCGTGGGGAACTGGGAGTCGAAAGACCCCATCGTCTCGAAGACCCACAACTCAGCGCTGGCGTTGCTGACGGCCGGGAAGATCTTGCTCAGCTCGGACTCCACGGTGCGGTCCTCGCCGCTGGCCAGGATGGCGCCCCTCGCCTTCTCCACCAGGTCCTCGTCGTCGAGCTCGGAGCCGGAGCTGCCACGCACCACCTCGACGCCGGTGGAGCCCAGTCGCACCGTCGGCTCTGAGGGACCACGCTCCAACTGACCCAGGTCCTGGCGCAACCGGGCCAACAGCGCCTCGTCATCGATCTCGAGGGTGAGGCTGTTGTCCTCCGCCCGCTCGATTGTGAGCAGGGCGGCGATCTCGCGGGGAGCGAGCTCGGCGGTGGTGGTGTCCGAGGAGCCCGATCCCCGGCTGGCCACGACCTCGATCGGCCCGGCCAGGGCCGGCTCCACCTCCTCGGTGGTGAAGCGGTCGATCTCGGCCTGGCTCAGCTGCGGCGCGATCAGCTCGGCGCTGCCGTCAGCCGTGCGCTCCAGCGGCCAGGCCGCTTCGACGGCGTCGACGGTCCGCTCGACGTCCAGGGTGCGCCCCTCCTCGGCGTTGACGACCTGGACGCCGCCACCGCCCTGCTCGATCGTCACCTCGCCCTCGACAGGGTCCTCGTCGTAGGCGTCGGCCTCGGCCTGGACGGCCGCGGTCAGCAGCTCCCGGTCGACCGCCCCGATGAGCGGCAGCTCACGCTCGGAGCCCACGATGTGCGACCAGAGGTCCCGCGGGTCCAGGCTGAAGCCGGTGATGCCGTCCAGGGTCGACTCGATGTCATAGGTGAGTCCCGCTGCCTCCGGCTCCAGCTCGAACTCGACCGGCTCCGCACCATCCGCCCCCTCGCCGGCGGGCACGACGCGGACCAGGACCGGCTCGGCCGCCTCATCGGCCAGCCGACTCTCCAGGTGGGCGACGGCCTCCTCGTGCGGCAGGCTGCCGATCTCCACGCCCTGCACGCTGATACCCGCCGGCGGCCGGTCCTGGAAGTACAGCGCTGCACCGACATAGACCGCGCCGAGCACCAGCAGCACCACCAGGAGCCGCCCGAGCACCGCGGCCCATTCCCAGCCGGCGCCACGCTTCGGCTCCTCCGAGAGCCCTGCAGCCCCTGCACCACCCTGGGTGCCCCTGGTCCCGTCGCTCATGACCGACAGTTGTCCTTCCACGCCTGGTTTCACGGCGATGCCCGAGACTGACACGCGTCAGCGCAGTTCGCCCAGCCCTCCACGGTAGTGGACGAGCGCGGGTTCGTCGGTCAACCTGGCCCGCATCCCGACGACCTCGCCCACCACCAGTGAGTGGTCCCCCGCCGGATGCACCGCGTAGGTGCGGCACTCGAACGTCGACAGCGCCTCCTGCACCAGCGCGACTCCGGTGATCTCCCCCTGCTCGTGCGGCACCCGCGCGAGCTGGTTGTGCAGCGGCCGACCGGGCTCGCCGAGCCACTCGGCCAGCCCCCGTTGCCGCGCGGTGAGCACGCTCACGCCCCACGGCGAGCCCGATTCCACCGCCTCGAGCACCCGCGCCTCGGCGTGCAGGCTCACGAGCAGCAGCACCGGGTCGAGCGACACGCTGGTCAGCGAGTCGACGGTGAGCGCGACGTCATGCCCCCGCAGCGAGGAGGTGACGACGGCGACCCCGGTGGCGAACCTGCCCATCGCGAGGCGGTAGCGGGCGGGGTCGACCGGGTCGCTCATCGGCATCGTCATCCTCCCGCGACCTCCCAGCGTGCGTAGCCCTCCCGCCCCGGCAGGCGGGCGGCGATGTCATTGCTCAACGTGTACCACCCGTCGTGGACGGTCACCTGCGTCGGGTGTTCCCGCAACGCCGCGACCTGGCGACCCAGGGCCTCCTGGTCGGACACGGCATACGGGACGAGGTCGTCGTCCACGACGCTCACGGCGAAGGGGTCCTCGGGGTCGGGCACGGTGGCGAGTCCCCCTGCGGGGCTGCGGGTGCCGGCCGGCACGTGGGCGGCCAGCCAGGCACGGTCCTCCTCCGCCCAGGAGCGGGGGGTGAGCGCGACGTACAACTGCGGCTGCGGTGTGGTCGGATCCTGCCGGGAGGCGAGGTGGGCGAGCGCCGCCACGGTGACCCGGTGGGTCTGGATGTGGTCAGGGTGGCCGTAGCCGCCCTCCGGATCGTAGGTGAGAACCAGGTCGGGTGCCAGCTGCGCCAGTTGGTCGGCAAGGACCGTGCCGGCCTCCTGCGGGTCGGCGGCCGCGAAGGCGCGCGGGTGCTGCGACGCCGGGGAACCTGCCATCCCGCTGTCCCGCCACCGCGGCGGGTCGCCGCCGAGCCAGTGGTGCCGGACGCCGAGGGCCGCGGTCGCGCGGGAGACCTCACCCCTGCGGTGTGGTCCCAGTTGCTCGCTGCCTTCCAGGTGCGCAAGGGCCGGCGTGATCACCTCGCCCTCCTCCCCCATGGTGCAGGTGATGACGTGCACCTCGTCACCGGCCAGCGCGTGGTGGGCGAGCGCGATCCCGGTGGCGAGGGTCTCGTCATCGGGGTGGGCGTGCACGGCGACCACCCGCAGCGCTCGCCCGAGGCCCTCAGGTATGTCGTTCCTCAGGTCCGCGCGGGTGCTCACCGTGTCCTCCTGCTGGCTGGGGTCCGGCTCAGCCCTGGTTCTTGGCCCGCGAGGCGGCGCGCGCCCGCTGGTTCTGGTCCAGGATCACCTTGCGGACCCGGATGGCCTCCGGGGTGACCTCGACGCACTCGTCCTCGCGGCAGAACTCCAGCGACTGCTCCAGGGAGAGCAGGCGCGGCGGGATGAGTCGCTCGAGGACGTCGGCGCCGGCCGAGCGGACGTTGGTGAGCTTGCGCTCCTTGGTGATGTTGACGTCCATGTCATCGGCGCGGGAGTTCTCGCCGACGATCATGCCCTCGTAGACCTCGGTGGTCGGCTCGACGAAGAGTGTGCCGCGCTCCTGGAGGTTGAACATCGCGTAGGTGGTCGCGACCCCGGCGCGGTCGGAGACGAGCGAGCCGGACTGGCGGGTGCGGATCTCCCCGAACCACGGTGCGTACCCGTCGAAGACGTGGTGGGCGATCCCGGTGCCGCGGGTCTCGGTGAGGAACTCGGTGCGGAAACCGATGAGGCCCCGGGAGGGAACGACATACTCCATCCGGACCCAGCCGGTGCCGTGGTTGGTCATCTGCTCCATCCGCCCCTTGCGGGCGGCCATCAGCTGGGTGATCGTGCCGAGGTGCTCCTCGGGGGTGTCGATGGTGAGGCGCTCGACCGGCTCCTGCAGAGCACCGTCGATCTCCTTGGTGACCACCTGCGGCTTGCCGACGGTCAGCTCATAGCCTTCGCGGCGCATCTGCTCGACCAGGATCGCGAGCGCGAGCTCGCCACGCCCCTGCACCTCCCAGGCGTCGGGTCGCTCGGTCGGCAGCACGCGAAGGGAGACATTGCCGATCAGCTCCTTGTCCAACCGGTCCTTGACCAGGCGCGCGGTGACCTTGGCGCCCTTGACGCGGCCGGCGAGCGGGCTGGTGTTGGTGCCGATCGTCATCGAGATCGCCGGCTCGTCGACCGTGATGAGGGGCAGGGGGTTGGGGTCCTCGGCATCGGCGAGGGTCTCGCCGATGGTGATCTCCGGGATACCGGCGATCGCGATGATGTCGCCCGGCCCGGCGGACTCGGCGGGCTTGCGCTCGAGGGCCTCGGTGAGCAGCAGCTCGGTGATCTTGACGCGCTGCACCGAGCCGTCGCGGCGGCACCAGGCCACGGTCTGGCCCTTGCTGATCTCGCCCTCGTGCACGCGGCACAGCGCGAGGCGGCCGAGGAAGGGGCTGGAGTCCAGGTTGGTCACGTGCGCCTGCAGCGGGGCGTCCGGGGTGTAGGTCGGGGCCGGGACGGTCTCCAGGATGGTGGCGAAGAGGGGCTCCAGGTCCGGGCTGTCCGGCAGGCCACCGTCGGCGGGAGCCTCCAGCGAGGCGCGCCCCGCCTTGGCCGAGGCGTAGACGACCGGGAAGTCGAGGGCGGCCTCGACCGCGTCGGCATCGTGGTCATCGAGCAGGTCCATGAAGAGGGCGTAGACCTCATCGACCACGGCAGCGATCCGGCTGTCGGGGCGGTCCACCTTGTTGATGCACAGCACGACGGGCAGGCGGGCGGCCAGCGCCTTGCGCAGCACGAATCGGGTCTGCGGCAGCGGACCCTCGGAGGCGTCGACGAGCAGCACCACACCGTCGACCATGGACAGCCCGCGCTCGACCTCACCACCGAAGTCGGCGTGGCCGGGGGTGTCGATGATGTTGATCGTCATCCCGCCCTCGGGGGCGGAGGCGCCGGTGTAGCGGATGGCGGTGTTCTTGGCGAGGATCGTGATCCCCTTCTCCCGCTCGAGGTCGCCGGAGTCCATGACCCGCTCGACGTCCTCCCCGCGGTGGTCGGCAAAAGCGCCGCCCTGGGTGAGGAGGGCATCCACCAGCGTCGTCTTGCCATGGTCGACGTGGGCGACGATGGCGACGTTGCGGATGTCCTCGCGGGTGGAGGTCAGCTGGTCCTGGGGGTTCTCGCTCGAAGGCACGTGCCCCATTGTCTCAGGTCCGCGCGGTGCTCCCGGCCAGGCTGCTGCATCTAGTCCGTATGCAGTAACCCAGCCAGGTGGTCGACGATCGGCTCATCGGCGGGCAGCCAGGCGACGTCATACAGGGTCGCGGCGGTGAGCCACCGCACCTCGTCGTGATCCTCCAGTGGCCTGGGCTCCGGCTGGCCGGGCAGGGCCTGAGCCCACCACAGCTCCATCAGCCAGCCGTTCATCAGCGGCCAGGCCGAGCCGATCCGCTCGCCGAGGCGCACCTGCACCCCCAGCTCCTCGACCGCCTCCCGGCGCGCGGCATCGGCCACATCCTCTCCCGGTTCGACCTTGCCGCCCGGGAACTCCCAGCCCCCGGCCAGGGCTGGCGGCTCGGTCCGGCGGGCCGCCAACAGCCTCCTCGGATGGGCAAGGTCATCCACCAGGGCGACCGCGGCGACCACGAGGGGTGAGGGCAACGACATACCGGGAATCGTCGCAGCCGGGGCCTCGACCCATCACACCGGGTGATGAGGGCAAGGTCACGTTCCTGTCACGATCCGGTGTCATCACTCCCGCTCGCCTGCGCACCTGTGGTGAGGTTCGACCTAGTTGTCGGTCATCCGACACCGCGGGGTCTGCAGTGGTGCGGCCCCCCCCTTCCCGAGGAGGAGACACATGATCAACCGCAAGGTTGCGACGGTGGCCGGTATGGCCGCCCTCGCCCTGGCCCTCTCATCGTGCGCCGAGTCCCAGCGTGACTCCGGCGACACCGGCGACAGCCCCGGCGGCACCGCCGACGAGGCTGACGGCACCGGGGCCGCAGGTGGCGACGATGGTGATGACGTCGGCACCGGTGCCGGCGCGAGCGATGCCACGTTCATCTTTGGCGCCGCGGGCGAGCCGAAGCTCTTCGACCCCTTCTACGCCAGCGATGGCGAGACCTTCCGCATCACCCGCCAGATCTACGAACAGCTCCTCGACTTCGAGCCCGGCACCGCTGACACCATCCCCGGCCTGGCCGAGTCCTACGAGGGCTCCGAGGACGGTCTGACCTGGACCTTCCAGATCCGCGACGGCGTGAAGTTCCACGACGGCACCGACCTGGACGCCGAGGCCGTCTGCGCCAACTTCGACCGCTGGTACAACCAGGAGGGTGACGCGCAGAACAGCGCCGTTACCTACTACTGGAACAACAACTTCGGCGGCTTCGCCGACCAGACCGACCGGGAGTCGCTCTTCGAGTCCTGCGAGGCCACCGACGACATGACCGCCGAGGTCAAGATCACCCGGTATACCTCCAAGTTCCCGGACATCCTGGCGCACGGCGCCTACGCCATCCAGAGCCCCACCGCGATGGAGGAGTACGACGCCAACAACGTCACCGCCGCGGGCGAGGGCTTCACCTACCCGGAGTACGGCCGTGAGCACCCGACCGGCACCGGAGCCTTCCAGTTCGGCAACTACGACCAGGCCAACGGCACGGTCACCCTGGAGCGTTTCGACGACTACTGGGGTGAGCAGGCCGGCGTGGCGCAGA
This sequence comes from Ornithinimicrobium pulveris, assembly GCF_050261105.1. Lineage (GTDB taxonomy): Bacteria > Actinomycetota > Actinomycetes > Actinomycetales > Dermatophilaceae > Ornithinicoccus. Next base: position 2,463,636 of record NZ_CP189837.1, read on the forward strand.
TGGTCGTCCGCTCGATCCCCGACGAGGCGACCCGTCGTCAGGAGCTCGAGGCCGGCAGCATCCACGGCTACGACCTGCCCAACCCGGTCGACTGGAACACCCTGGAGGCCGACGGCTACCAGGTCGAGGTCCGCCCGGCCTTCAACATCCTCTACGTGGGTCTGAACGCCACCACCAACGAGGCCCTCGAGGACGTCAACGTCCGCAAGGCGCTCTCGCACGCGATCAACCGCGACCAGCTCGTGACCTCCCAGCTGCCCGAGGGCGCCGAGGCCGCCAGCCAGTTCTTCCCGGACACGCTGCCCGGCTACAACGAGACCCTCGAGCCCTACAGCTACGACCCCGACCTGGCCAAGCAGCTGCTCGAGGAGGCCGGCCACGCCGACCTGGAGATCGAGTTCTGGCAGCCCACCGAGGTGACCCGGCCCTACATGCCGGACCCCGCCAGCATCTTCGATGCGATCCGCTCCGACTGGGAGGCCGTGGGCATCACCGTGACGCCCAAGCCGATGCCGTGGACCGGTGGTTACCTCGACGGCACCGAGCAGGGGCAGGCCCCGGCCTACCTGCTGGGCTGGACCGGTGACTACAGCTCCCCGGACAACTTCATCGGGACCTTCTTCACCCAGCAGGACAACGCCTTCGACACCGGCAACTACGACTTCGCCGACGAGCTCACCGCCGACCTGACCGAGGCCGACTCCGAGCCCGACGCCGACAAGCGTGAGGAGATGTACAAGGAGATCAACAAGCGGCTGGCCGAGGACTGGCTGCCGGGTCTGCCGATCTCGCACTCCCCGCCCGCCATCGTGGTCGCCCCCAACGTCCAGGGGCTGATCACCAGCCCGCTGGCCGCGGAGGACTTCTCCACCGTCACCATCGACGAGTGATCCGCTCGTTGCCGTGACCTGACGGTCGACGCCGGGGCAGCTCCCTCATCCGGGAGCTGCCCCGGCTGCGTCTAGCCACACCGTCCCCTCCAGATCGATACCTGACCGACCCGTGGAAAGGTAGGTTGCCCCGGTGACCAAGTACATCGTGCGCCGCCTCTTCCAGGCGGTGATCGCGCTCTTCATGCTGAGTGTGCTGCTCTTCGCCTGGTTGCGCTCACTGCCCGGAGGTCCGGTCTCCGCGCTCCTGGGCGAGCGCAGCACCCCCGCCGATCGCGAGGCCCTGGAGCGTGCCCTGGGTCTGGACCAGCCCATCTACATCCAGTACTGGCGCTTCCTGACCCGCGCCCTGCGTGGTGACTTCGGCACCTCCACCTTCGTGGCTCCCGGCCAGGACGCGATGCAGGTCTTCCTGACGCGGCTGCCGGCCACCATCGAGCTGAGCCTGTTCGCGCTGCTCATCGCGATCACGCTGGCCATCCCGCTCGGCTACCTCGCCGCGCGGCGCCGCGGCCGCCCGCTGGACACCGGATTGGTGATCTTCTCCCTGATCGGCGTCGCCGTCCCCGTCTTCTTCCTGGCCTTCGTGCTCCGTGACGTCTTTGCGGTGCAACAGGGCTGGTTGCCCGCCTCCGGCCGCGCCTCCGTGGGCATCAACGCCACCCGGATCACCGGACTCTTCGTCCTGGACGGGCTGATGACCCGGGAGTGGGATGCGGCCTGGGACGCCCTTAAGCACCTGATCCTGCCGGCGCTCGCGCTGGCCTCGATCCCGTTCGCCATCATCTTCCGGATCACCCGGGCCTCGGTCCTGGACGTCCTCGACGAGGACTACGTGCGCACCGCCCGGGCCAAAGGCCTGACCAGTCGGGTCGTGCGCACCCGGCACATCCTGCGCAACGCGCTGATCCCGGTGGTCACCATCATCGGCCTGCAGATCGGCGCACTCCTCGCGGGGGCGATCCTCACCGAACGAGTCTTCTCGATCCGCGGGATCGGCGACGCGCTGGCGCGCGGCTTCGAGCAGAAGGACTACGCCGTCCTGCAGGTCCTGATCATGATGGCCGCGCTCATCTACATCGTCGTCAACCTGCTGGTCGACATCGCCTACGCGGTGATCGACCCGCGCGTCCGGGCTAAGTGAGGACCTGATGACCCCGTCGAAGAACCCCTTCTCCCCCCGGGCCAAAAAGGACCGCATCGACTCCCTGGCCGCCAGCACGGCACGCGACCACGGCTCCCCCACCGCCACCTCGGTCGAGGAGGCCAAGGTCTCCGACGCCGGCTCCATCGGCGATGAGGAGGGCGTGAGCCTGTGGCGCAGCGCCTGGCAGCGGCTGCGGCGCAATGTCGTCTTCCTGGTCGGCGCCACGATCATCGTGCTCTTCCTGGTGCTGTCCCTCATCGCGCCCTGGATCGCCCCGTACGACCCGACAGACCGGGTCCTCATCGACCAGGTGGCACGCCAGTCCAACCCGGTGCCCGGGCCTCAGCCCGGGCACCCGCTCGGCGGCGACTTCCGTGGACGCGACCTGCTCTCCCGGCTGATCGTCGGCTCCCGTCAGACCCTCATGGTCGGCGTGCTCGCCACCCTCGGTGGCCTGCTCGGCGGCGTCACCCTGGGCACGCTGGCCGGCGCCTTCGGCGGCTGGGTGGATGCCGCTGTCATGCGCGTGGTGGACGTGCTGCTGTCCATCCCCTCGCTGCTGATGGCCTTCACCATCGCCGCGATGTTCGAGCGCCCCTCCCAGTGGACGCTGATCACCGCCATCGCCATCGTGCAGATCCCGATCTTCGCCCGGCTGCTCCGGGGGTCGATGTTGGCGCAACGCAAGAGTGATCACGTGCTCGCCGCGACCGCTCTCGGCGTGAAGAGGGCCCCCATCGTGTTCCGGCACATGCTGCCCAACTCGATCGGCCCGGTGATCGTGCAGGCCACGCTGGTGCTGGCCACCGCGATCATCGACGCTGCGGCGCTGTCCTTCCTCGGTCTGGGCAACCCCGATGACCGGATGCCGGAGTGGGGTCAGATGCTGGGCCAGTCGCAGGAGTACTTCAACACCTTCCCGCACCTGGCCTACTACCCCGCCCTGTGCATCATCGTCGTCGCGCTCGGCTTCACCCTGGTCGGTGAATCCTTGCGTGAGGCGCTCGACCCCAAGTCCCGACGGTGAGGTGGCTGGCGAGATGACGAGCTCAGCACGCAAGACAGAAACGACGGGCACGAAAGCAACGGCGGCGACAACGACAACCACGGCGACAACGACAACGGCGGAGACGGCAAGAACGACGACGCACGGCGAACCGCTGCTGCACGTCGAGGACCTGGCAGTCACCTTCGGCACCAAGGGCAAGCGACCCTTCAAGGCCGTCGACGGGATCACCTTCGACGTCGCCCCCGGTCAGACGGTCGGCCTGGTCGGCGAGTCCGGCTGCGGCAAGTCAGTGACCTCGCTGGCGATCATGCGGCTGCTGCCCACCCGGGGTAACAAGGTCACCGGCAGCGTGCGCTTCGGCGGCGAGGAGCTCCTCACCCTGTCCGACGCGCAGATGCGGGACCGGCGAGGTGCCGACCTGGCGATGATCTTCCAGGACCCGCTGTCCTCCCTGAACCCGGTCGTGGCCCTCGGTGTGCAGGTGGCTGAGGTGATCGAGCGGCACAAGGGCGAGAAGCGGGACGTCGCCCGGAAGCAGGCGGCGCAGATGCTGGAGAAGGTCGGCATCCCCGACCCGACCCGCCGGTTGAAGGACTACCCCCACCAGCTCTCCGGCGGGATGCGCCAGCGGGCGCTGATCGCGATGGCGCTGGCCTGCGAGCCCCGCCTGCTCATCGCCGATGAGCCCACGACCGCGCTCGACGTGACGATCCAGGCGCAGATCCTGGCGCTGCTGCGCGAACTGGTCACCGAGTCCGGCACGGCGCTGATCATGATCACCCACGACCTAGGGGTGGTGGCCGGTCTCTGCGACGAGGTCAACGTCCTCTACGGCGGCCGGATCGTGGAGCGCGCCGAACGGCACGAGCTGTTCGCCAACCCACGCCACCCCTACACCCACGGGCTGCTGGCCTCCATCCCCCGTCTGGACCAGGAGCGCGGTCGGCTCTCCCCCGTCCCCGGTTCGGTGGCCGACAACCTTCCCTGGGACAGCGCGTGCGCCTTCGCGCCTCGGTGCGGCAACGCGGTCGACACCTGCCTGTCGACGACCCCGCGGCTGGAGACCGAGCAACGCGGCGCCGACATCGCCGATCCGGACGCGCACCTGTTGCGCTGCCACAACCCGATGGGAGGCCAGCAGTGAGCACGGCCGCAGAGCATCAGCCCGCATCCCCCAGCACCGACAGCGACGCCGACGGGGATCTCCTCGTCGACGTCCGTGGCCTGAAGGTGCACTTCCCGATCAAGCGCGGGGTCATCATCGACCGCACCGTCGGCCACGTCTACGCCGTGGACGGCATGGACGTCCAGATCCGGCGCGGGGAGACCTACGGGCTCGTCGGTGAGTCCGGCTGCGGCAAGTCGACCTTCGGGCGGGCCCTGCTCCAGCTCGAGGACATCACCGAGGGGGAGGTCGTGTTCGACGGTGTCGACCTGGCCTCCCTCAAGGGCGAGAAACTGCGCACCCAGCGCCGGTTCATGCAGATGGTCTTCCAGGACCCGCTGGGCAGCCTCGACCCCCGGCAGACGGTCGAGCAGCTGCTCATGGAAGGGATGAACGCCCACGGTCTGCACAAAGGCGGCAGCGCGGGGCGCGACCGCCTCGTCGAGCTGCTCACCGCTGTGGGTCTGCCCCGCACGGCCCTGTCCAAGTACCCCCACGAGTTCTCCGGCGGGCAGCGACAGCGGATCGGGATCGCCCGGGCCCTCTCGGTCGACCCCGAGCTGATCGTCGCCGACGAGCCGGTCAGCGCGCTGGACGTCTCCGTCCAGGCCCAGGTGATCAACCTGCTGGAGGACCTCCAGGAGGAGTTCGGGCTCACCTATCTGGTGATCGCCCACGACCTGGCCGTCGTCCGGCACATCAGCGACCGCATCGGCGTCATGTACCTCGGCGGGCTCGTCGAGGAGGCCGACGCCGACGACCTGTATGCCGATCCGCTCCACCCCTACACCCGGGCCCTGCTCTCGGCGGTCCCGGTGCCCGACCCCACGGTCGAGGACTCGCGCGAGCAGATCCTGCTCGTCGGCGACCTCCCCTCCCCCGCCTCGCCGCCGCCCGGCTGCCGCTTCCACACCCGGTGCCCGTGGCGCCAGGAGAGCAGGTGCGATGACGAGCGCCCGCAGCTGCGCACGGTGCAGATCGACGGCATACCGGGAAGTCATCGGGTGGCCTGCCACTGGGCCGAGCAGATCCACAGCGGCGAGATCACCCCGCACGAGGTGGAGCTGTCCGAGGTGACCGACCCGACGCAGGTGGACTCCGACCACACCGAGTCCCTCTACGCCAACGTGAACACGAACGCCGCGGACGTCGACTGACTGTGGGGTGCAGCGCGAGATGCCTTGCCGGCCCTAGGATCTCGCCATGATCTCCCGCCCCCGCGTCCTCGTCGTGCAGCCCGAGGGCGTCTGTCCCGTCGGCATGGTGGGGCTGTGGCTCGCCGAGGCGGGGGTCGACTGTGACGTGCTCGCAGCGGAGAAGGGGCGGGCCCTACCGGCCGTGCTGGGCGACGCCGCCGGACTCATCGTGATGGGCGGGCGGATGGGCGCCGATGACGACGTGGACCACCGGTGGATGGTGCCGACCAAAGCGCTGATCATCGGCACGGTCGCGGCCAGGGCACCTTTCCTAGGGATCTGCCTGGGCCACCAACTGGCGGCGAGTGCGCTGGGCGGGGAGGTCCGCCGCAACGAGCACGGCCCGACCGTGGGTCTGGTCCCGTGGTCACCGAGCGAGGAAGGCCGCGCCGACGAGCTGACCGAGGCCCTCGCGCCCGGGACCCCGATGTTCCACCACAACAATGACGTCGTCACCCGGCTGCCGGCCCGCGCGGTGGCCCTCGCCCACACCCCCGACGGTCACGTGCAGGCCGCGCGGTACGGACCTCGGGCCTGGGGTGTGCAGTTCCACCCTGAGGTGACGCCCGACGTCGCCAGCGGGTGGGGACAGGGCCCCGAGGACACCCAGTCGCTGCAGGCCGCCACCGCGCTCCGCGAGCGCGAGGCCGAACTGCACCGCGGGTGGGAACCGCTGGCCCGCCGCTTCGCGCGGATCGTGCGCGGGGGCTGACCCGAGGCGACTACCGCGTCACGACCACGACCGGGCAGGGTGCCGCGCGCATCAGCCGCTGGCTGACCGATCCCAGCAGTCGGCCCTGGAAGGTGCCGAGCCCACGGCTGCCGGCGACCACCGCATCCCATTCCTGGGCGAGCCCGACGATCGTGGCCACGGTCGGCCCGCGATGCACCTGGACCTCCACCCTCACCTGCGGGTGGTCGGCGGTGATCTCCCGCGCGACCTCCTCCAGCATCTCCGTGCGCCGACCCACCAACTCGGCCCACTCGGGGCTGTCCGGCTCAGTCACGACATACCCATCGACCATCTCCAGGAACCAGGTGGAGACGAGCACGACCGCGCACCCGACGCGATCGGCATACTCCACCGCGGAGCGAGCCCCGGCGCGGCTGTCGGCGCTGCCGTCGACCGCCACCCCGATCCGGCCGTGGGTGAGGCGGTCGACCTGCACCTCCGGGTTGATGACGGCGACCGGGCACGTCGCGTGGGCGGCCACCCCGATCGAGGTCGACCCCAGCACCCACTCGGCGATCGCTCCCTTGCGCCCGGTGCCCACCACGATGATCCCGGCCTCGTCCTGGTGCTCCAGCAGCGCGCGCAGCGGTGACCCGCGGTGGCTGGCCAGCGTCGCTGACACACCGCTCGCCACCCCCAGCTCCTCCACCCTTCGGCGCAAGTCGTCGACACGCTCCCGCTCGGAGTCCAGCAGAGCCTCGACGCCTGCCGCGCCCGCCCCGACCGCCTGGGCCGCGAGCGCCTCCGGCTCGCTGGCGTGGACGGCCACCAGGCGGCGGCCCGTGCGGGCCGCGTGCCGCACCGCCCAGATCAGGGCCGACTCATCGGTCCGCCCGCCGTCTACCCCTACCACCACGGCCGGTGTCTGGTTCATCGCGTGCCACCTCGTTCGCTGCCTGTGTCTCCCATCCTAGTCCCGGTCGACTAGGCTCGACGGGAACCCCCGACCCGTCCTCACGCGCCGACGAACGTGGAGCAGACAGCGACCGCGCAGCACGATCGGCGGGCGGGTTCGCACCGAGCAGATCGACTCACGAGGAGAGCTCCCCCGGATGTCCACGATCATCTACACCCGCACCGACGAGGCCCCGCTGCTGGCGACCTACTCGCTCAAGCCGATCCTCGAGGCCTTCGCGCGCACCGCCGGCATCGACGTCCAGACCCGGGACATCTCGCTGGCCGGACGGATCCTGGCCCAGTTCCCCGAGCGGTTGACCGAGGACCAGCAGATCGGTGACGCGCTCGCCGAGCTGGGCGACCTGGCGACCACCCCCGAGGCCAACATCATCAAGCTGCCGAACATCTCCGCCTCCGTGCCGCAGCTGCGCGCCGCGATCGCCGAGCTGCAGTCCCAGGGCTACGACCTGCCGGACTACCCGGAGAACCCGCAGACCGAGGACGAGCGCGACGCCCGCGCCCGCTACGACCGGGTCAAGGGCTCGGCGGTCAACCCGGTGCTGCGGGAGGGCAACTCCGACCGTCGCGCCCCCGACGCGGTCAAGAACTACGCCCGCTCCCACCCCCACTCGATGGGTGAGTGGAGCGGGGACTCGCGCACCCGGGTCGCGACCATGCAGGGCCACGACTTCGCGCACAACGAGCAGTCCGTGGTCATCGAGCAGGACGACACCCTGCGGATCGAGCACGTGGACGCCGATGGCAGCGTGAGCGTGCTCAAGGAGTCCGTGCCGGTCCTGGCGGGCGAGGTCGTCGACGCGACCTTCATGGACGTCGCCGCGCTGCGCGCCTTCCTGACCGAGCAGATCGATGCGGCTGCCGCAGACGACATCCTGCTCAGCCTGCACCTGAAGGCCACCATGATGAAGGTCTCGGACCCGATCATCTTCGGCCACGCCGTCGAGACCTTCTTCGCCGACGTCTTCGCCCGGTATGGCGATCAGCTCGCCTCGGCGGGCCTGTCGTCCAACGACGGGCTGGGTGGCATCCTGTCCGGCCTGGAGGGCCTCGGCGAGGACGCGGCCGAGGTCAAGGCCGCGATCGAGGACCGGCTGGCTGCGCTGCCGCGGCTGTCGATGGTCAACTCGGACAAGGGCATCACCAACCTGCACGTCCCCTCCGACGTGATCGTGGATGCCTCGATGCCGGCGATGATCCGCAACGGCGGTCGCCTCTGGGGCCCGCAGGGCGAGGAGGATGACACCCTGGCGATCATCCCGGACTCCTCCTACGCCGGCGTCTACCAGGCCGTGATCGAGGACTGCAAGGAGCACGGCGCCTACGACCCGACCACGATGGGATCGGTCCCCAACGTCGGGCTGATGGCCAAGAAGGCCGAGGAGTACGGCTCCCACGACAAAACCTTCGAGATCCCGACCGACGGCACCGTGCGCGTGGTCGACTCCTCCGACACCGTGCTGATGGAGCACCGCGTCTCCGCCGGCGACATCTGGCGCGCCTGCCAGACCAAGGACGAGCCGATCCGCGACTGGGTCAAGCTCGCGGTGAACCGTGCCCGGGCGACCGGGGACCCCGCGGTCTTCTGGCTGGATGAGGAGCGCGCCCACGACGCGAACCTGATCGCCAAGGTGAAGACCTACCTGGAGGAGCACGACACCGACGGGCTGGACCTGCGGATCATGTCCCCGGTCGAGGCCACCACGCTCTCGGTCGAGCGAATCCGTCAGGGTCTGAACACGATCTCGGTGACCGGCAATGTGCTGCGTGACTACAACACCGACCTCTTCCCGATCCTGGAGCTGGGCACCAGCGCCAAGATGCTCTCGGTCGTGCCGCTGATGAACGGCGGCGGCCTGTTCGAGACCGGCGCGGGTGGGTCGGCTCCCAAGCACGTCCAGCAGCTGCAGTCGGAGAACTACCTGCGCTGGGACAGCCTGGGTGAGTTCCTGGCCATCGCTGAGTCGCTGCGCCACCTCGCGGACCGCGAGGGCAACGACCGGGCGGCCGTGCTGGGTGATGCCCTCGACAAGGCCACCGAGCGGGTGCTGTCCGAGGGCCGCAGCCCGGCCCGCAGGCTGGGTCAGATCGACAACCGCGGCAGCCACTTCTACCTCGCGCTCTACTGGGCGCAGGCGCTGGCCGAGCAGACCGCTGACCCCGAGCTGGCGGCCGCCTTCACGCCCGTCGCGCAGGATCTGACGGCCCAGGAGTCCACGATCGCCCAGGAGCTGCTGGACGCCCAGGGCAGCGAGGTCGACCTCGGTGGCTACTTCCACCCGGACGACGAGCTCGCCTTCGCGGCGATGCGCCCGTCGGCGACCTTCAACACGATCATCGACGCACTGGGTGACGACGACGCCTGAGCCGCACCCCGCCCCCGGTGCCGGCACCGGGGGCGGTGGGCGACGCCATACCGTCCCGGGGTGGTTGGCCGCGATCGCGGTGGTTCTCGTCGCCGTCAACCTGCGCCCCGGGGCGTCCTCGGTCGGACCCGTCCTGGAGGAGGTGCGCTCCGGTCTGGCGATGAGCGGGGCTACGGCAGGCGTGCTCACCGCGCTGCCCGGCTTCGCCTTCGGGGCGGTCGGCGCCGTGGCCGTGCTGCTCTCCCGGCGCGTCGGGATGACGGCCGGGATCCTGCTCGGCGTGCTCGCGATCAGCCTCGGTCTGCTGCTGCGCGCCGGGACGACGTCGACCCCGCTCTTCCTGCTGCTCTCGCTGCTCGCGCTGGCGGGGATGGCGATCGGCAACGTGCTCGTGCCCGCGTGGATCAAGCGGCACAGTCGTGACGGCGGGGTGCGGTTGATGACGGTCTACGGGACCGTGCTGATCCTGGGCGGTGCCCTCGGCTCGGCCACCGCGGCCCCGGTGAGCCAGGTGGCCGGCGGCTGGTGGGCAGCGCTGGGGATGTGGGGTGTCGTGGCGGCACTGGCCCTCCTGCCGTGGGCATTCCTTGCCACCGGTGAGCGCCGCGCCGCCCGCGGTGGCCGGCCTACGATGCTGCGCCCCAACGCCCGGATGCGGCACTCCCCCACCGCCGTCGCCCTCACCGTGCTCTTTGGGACGCAGGCGATGAATGCCTACGTCCAGTTCGGGTGGTTGCCCCAGATCTATCGAGACGCCGGGCTCTCCGCCGTGTATGCCGGTGGGTTGATGGCGCTGCTCACCAGCCTGGGCGTCGTCGGTGGCCTCGTCATGCCCACGGTGATCGATCGCGCGGCGACGCTGGCGCCCCACCTCGTGGCGATGGGGACGCTGATGGTGGCCGGCTATCTGGGGCTGCTGCTGTGGCCGACCACGCTGCCGTGGCTGTGGGCCGTGCTGCTGGGCCTGGGCGGCTTCTCCTTCCCCACCGCCATCGCGCTCATCACCGCTCGGACGCGCGACCCGCAGGTCACGGCACAGCTGTCGGGTTTCGTGCAACCGGTCGGCTACGTGCTCGCCGCGGCAGGTCCGCTGGCCGTCGGGATGATGCACGCCGCCACCGGCGGTTGGACCGCGGTGCTGGTGCTGCTCATGCTCAGCGGGATCGCGCTGGTGCTGGCCGGACTGCGGGTCGCCCGGCCGGTGCTCGTCGACGACGAGCTCAGCCCTCGCTGAGCTCGTCGTCGACCTGCTCTCAGCCTTCGCTGAGCTCGTGCAGGAAGGCCTTGCCGCGCTCGCTGCGCGGCTGCTCCAGCACCTGCTCCGGCGGGCCCTGCTCAGCGATGCCACCGTCGGCCAACAGGACGACCTGATCGGCCGCCTGACGGGCGAAGCGCATCTCGTGGGTGACGACGACCATCGTCATCCCCTCGTTGGCCAGATCGCGCATGACCTTGAGGACCTCACCCACGAGCTCAGGGTCAAGGGCCGAGGTGGGCTCGTCGAAGAGCATCACCTTGGGGTCCATGGCCAACGCCCGAGCGATGGCCACGCGCTGCTGCTGACCACCCGACAGGCTGTCGGGGTAGGCGGTCGCCTTGTGGCGCAGCCCGACCCGCTCCAGCAGACCCTTGGCCTTCTCCTCCGCCTCGGCCTTGCCGCGACCCAGGACTTCGCGCTGGGCCACCGCGATGTTCTCCAGGACCGTCATGTGCGGGAACAGGTTGAAGGCCTGGAAGACCATCCCGATCCGGGAACGAATCGAGTTGAGGTGCTTCTCGTCATACTGCAGCTGCTCGCCGCCCACCTCGATGGTGCCCGAGGTGATCCGCTCGAGCCCGTTGATGCAGCGCAGCAACGTGGACTTGCCCGCACCAGATGGTCCGATCAGACAGACGACCTGGCCTTCCTGGACGTCCAGGTCGATCCCGTCCAGGACCGTGGTCGAGCCGAACTTCTTGACGATGTCCCGCATCTGGACGAGCGCGCGCCCGTCGGTCGAACTGCTCACTGGTCCTCCTTCGCGCCGGTCACGGCGGGTTCCTCATCATCCTTGGTCGCCCTGCGGTGCCGGTTGAGGCGGTGCTCGAGGGCGTTGACCAAGACGGTGAGGACGAGCACGATCGCGAGGTAGTAGATCGCCACGATCGTGTACGCCGTCAGCGGCTGGTAGGTCGAGGCCGCCATGTTCTGCGAGGTGCGGAACAGCTCGCTCATCCCGATGAAGGCCACCAGTGAGGAGTCCTTCACTGCGATGATGTACTGGTTGCCCAGCACGGGCAGTGTCGTCCGCAGCGCCAGCGGCGCCTGGACCCGCTTGAGGGTCTTCATCTTGGACAGACCCAGCGAGCGGGAGGCCTCGGTCAGGCCCTTGGGCACGGCCTGGAAGCCGGACCGGATGATCTCGGCGATGTAGGCCGAGTTGTGGAAGCCCAGCGCGATCGACCCGGCCCAGAAGGCGGGAAGGTTCACGATGTAGGCCAGCCCGAAGTAGATGATGAAGATCTGGGTGATCAGCGGCGTGCCACGCACGAGCCCGATGTAGGCCGTGGCGAACCAGCGCAAGGGCCGCACCGGGCTCATCGCCATAGCGGCGATGCCCGAACCCATGATCATCGCCATCACCAAGGCGACGGCGGTCAGGCTCAGGGTGAGCCAGGTCGCTTCGAGGAAAAGCGGTGCGTACTGGGTGAACCGCTCAAAGAAGTTCACGGCAGGTCTCAGCCGTCGAGGTCAGGTGCCTGGCCGGCGCCGTCCGAGAGGTCCTCGCCGAAGTACTTCTGGCTCAGCTCGTCGTAGGTGCCGTTGTCGATGATGGTCTGGAGCGCCTCGTTGAGGTCGTCCCGCAGTTCCTCGTTGTCCTTGCCGACAGCGAAGGCCGGCGACTCGGTGAACAGCGGGTCACCACAGGCGACGAGGTCCAGCCCGGCCTCCTCGATCTGGTAGAGGCCCGTCATGTAGCCGGTGATGACGGCGTCCATCCGGCCGGTCTCCAGGTCCCGGAGGGCCACCACGTCGGAGTCGAAGGAGCGGACGTCGCCGACCCAGTCGCCGCCGTTCTCATCGAGCCAGTCGGCGTAGGTGGTGCCGGTGGCGACCCCGATGGTGGGGCTGTCCAGCTCGGTCACATCGGAGCAGTCGCTGCCGGCCTGGACGAAGGCCTGGGCGCCATCGGTGTAGTAGCTGTTGGTGAACGTCACGGCCTCAGCGCGCTCGGCGGTCGGCGTCATCGAGCCGATGATCACGTCATAGCGGTTGGCCTGGACACCACCGATCAGCGAGGAGAAGGCGGCGGTCTCGCCCTTGGCGGTCAGGCCCATCTCCTCGGCGACGGCGACGCCGATGTCGTAGTCGAAGCCGGTGAGCGTGTTGCCCTCGAAGTAGCTGAACGGCTGGTACTCGCCACTCATCGCCACCACGAGCTCGCCATCGCTGATGAGCTTGCCGTCACCACCTCCGCAGCCGGAGAGGACGAGCCCGGCGGTTGCGGCCAGGCCGATGAATGCGGTGCGTGTGGACCAAGCGGTCATAGGTCACGATCTCCTACGTTCTCGGAAGCGGCCGGATGCGCGCTCCCTGCCTCACGGGACGAGCGTGCCGCTCGATGCCGAGCGCCACGCCGATCACCTTCGATCTCCACCATAGGGAGTCGCGAGGGGACGGGCAGCAGGGGAGGGCAGCCCCTTGCGTTCGGGCCGTCCGTTCTGGTATCCGCGCGCGCCTTGGGGAGGAGGTCACCGACTGGTAGGCCTCCGTCCGCAGCCCCGGAGGGCCCTGCCAACCGTTACCGAACCGTGACCCTCCCGGCGCGGGCTCGACACGCGGGCTCGAGCGACACGCCGTCATGACGCTTCGCACCGTTGACAGAACCACACCCGTGTGATTACTGTCCCTAGTGCTGGTTCACCCGATCAACCACAACATGTAGTTGTCGGGTGAGACAACAGGGAACCCGGTGCGAATCCGGGACTGCCCCGCAGCGGTAAGAGGGAACGACCGGCGACACACAGCACTGGCCACCCGGCTGGGAAGCGTCGCCCACTAGGACCAACGTCGGCACGTCCGGTGTCTGCCCTCGAGTCCGAATACCTGCCAGCGCCCCGGGCACCCGCCCGGGACGTCCGACCCTGCTTCGAGGAGAGAGCATGTCGTCCCAGATCGCCCAGCCCCAGCTCACCGTCTACACCAAGCCGTTCTGCGTCCAGTGCACCGCGACCTACCGCGCCTTGGACAAGGCCGGCCTGAGCTACCAAGTCATCGACATCACCGAGGATGAGGTGGCCCTGAACCTGGTCACGGCCTTGGGCCACCAGCAGGCACCCGTGGTCATCGACGGCGACCAGAGCTGGTCCGGCTTCCGCCCCGATCTGATCCAGGCGGCGGCGCAGCGCGCCCGCGTCGCCTGAGGTGCACCTGGTCTACTTCTCGTCGGCCTCGGAGAACACCCACCGCTTCGTCACCAAGCTCGGCCTGCCCGACCCGGCTGACCGCATACCTCTTCGGCCTGGGGACACCGACGCCCCCTTGCAGGTCGACCGCCCGTACGTCCTGATCACCCCCACCTATGGCGGCGGGGACGGCCGGGGCGCGGTGCCCAAGCAGGTGATCCGGTTCCTCAACGACCCGGACAACCGGGCCCTGCTGCGCGGCGTGATCTCCGCGGGCAATACCAACTTCGGCGCGGCCTACGGCCTCGCCGGGCAGATCGTGGCCGCCAAGTGCCACGTCCCCCTCCTTGATCGCTTCGAACTCCTGGGCACGCCCGACGATGTCGCGCGGGTCCGCGAAAGGCTCACCCAGCCATGACCACCACCCTGACCGACACCGGCAGCGAGACCCTGCCGCACGACGGCGCCGACTACCACGCCCTCAACGCCCTGCTGAACCTCTACGACGAGGACGGCCGGATCCAGTTCGAGGCCGACCGCCGCGCGGCCCACCAGTACTTCCTCCAGCACGTGAACCAGAACACCGTCTTCTTCCACTCGCTTGCTGAGAAGCTGGACTATCTGGTCACCGAGGGCTACTACGAGCAGGAGGTGCTGGACCGCTACGACTTCGCCTTCGTCAAGGCGCTGTTCAAGCGTGCCTATGCCGTGAAGTTCCGCTTCCCGACCTTCATGGGGGCATTCAAGTACTACACCTCCTACACGCTGAAGACCTTCGACGGCCGCCGCTATCTCGAGCGCTTCGAGGACCGCGTGTGCATGGTCGCCCTGACCTTGGCCGACGGCGATGGGGCGCTCGCCGAGCGGATCACCGACGAGATCATGGCCGGTCGCTTCCAGCCGGCTACCCCGACCTTCCTCAACGCTGGCAAGGCCCAGCGCGGTGAGCTGGTCTCCTGCTTCCTGCTGCGGGTCGAGGACAACATGGAGTCGATCGCGCGGGCGATCAACTCCTCGCTGCAGCTGTCCAAGCGGGGTGGCGGCGTGGCCCTGTCCCTGACCAACATCCGCGAGGCCGGCGCGCCGATCAAGCAGATCCAGAACCAGTCCTCCGGCGTCATCCCGGTGATGAAGCTGCTCGAGGACTCCTTCAGCTACGCCAACCAGCTGGGCGCCCGGCAGGGGGCCGGCGCGGTCTACCTCAATGCCCACCACCCGGACATCCTCGCCTTCCTGGACACCAAGCGGGAGAACGCCGACGAGAAGATCCGGATCAAGACGCTCTCCCTCGGCGTGGTCGTTCCCGACGTCACCTTCCAGCTCGCCCGCGATGACGAGGACATGTACCTCTTCAGCCCGTATGACGTGGAGCGGGTGTATGGCGTGCCGTTCACCGAGATCTCGGTCACCGAGAAGTACCGCGAGATGGTCGACGACAAGCGGATCAGCAAGAAGAAGATCAACGCGCGCAAGTTCTTCCAGACCCTCGCCGAGATCCAGTTCGAGTCCGGCTATCCCTACCTGATGTTCGAGGACACGGTGAACCGGGCGAACCCGATCGATGGCCGGGTGACCATGTCCAACCTCTGCTCCGAGATCCTCCAGGTCTCCACCGCGTCCACCTATGGCGAGGACCTTTCCTTCGAGCACGTCGGCAAGGACATCTCCTGCAACCTCGGCTCGCTGAACATCGCCAAGGCCATGGACTCCCCCGACTTTGGGCACACCATCGACACCGCGGTCCGCGCGCTCACCGCGGTCTCCGACCAGTCCAACATCGCCTGTGCCCCGAGCATCGAGCGCGGCAACGTGATGAGCCACGCCATCGGGCTGGGGCAGATGAACCTGCACGGCTACCTGGCGCGCGAGTCGATCCACTACGGATCCCCGGAGGGCCTGGACTTCACCAATATGTACTTCTACGCGGTGACCTTCCACGCCATCGCCGCCTCCTGCCGCATCGCCCGCGAGCGCGGGGAGCGCTTCGAGGGCTTCGAGCGCAGCGACTACGCCAGCGGCGAGTACTTCAGGAAGTACATCGACGGCCAGTGGGCCCCGGAGACTGCCCGGGTCGCCGACCTCTTCGCGTCGGCGGGGATCTCGCTGCCGACGCCGGACGACTGGCGCGCGCTGGCTGCCGAGGTCGCCGAGCATGGCCTGTACAACCAGAACCTCCAGGCCATCCCGCCCACCGGGTCGATCAGCTACATCAACCACTCCACCAGCTCGATCCACCCGATCGTCTCCAAGATCGAGATCCGCAAGGAGGGCAAGCTCGGTCGCGTCTACTACCCCGCGCCGTTCATGACGAACGAGAACCTGGAGTACTACCGGGACGCCTACGAGATCGGCCCCGAGGCCATCATCGACACCTACGCCGCGGCGACCCAGCACGTGGACCAGGGGCTGTCCTTGACGCTCTTCTTCCCCGACACCGCCACCACCCGCGACATCAACAAGGCGCAGATCTACGCCTGGCGCAAGGGCATCAAGACCCTCTACTACATCCGGCTTCGGCAGCTGGCCCTGCAGGGCACCGAGGTCGACGGCTGCGTCAGCTGCATGCTCTGAGACCAGAAAGGCTCACGTCGACATGACCACCACCACCCCGACGGGCACCGGCACCGTCCCCCTGCTGCGCGGCGTCCAGGCGATCAACTGGAATCGCGTCACCGATGAGGTGGACCAGCAGGTCTGGGACCGCCTCACCAGCAACTTCTGGTTGCCGGAGAAGGTGCCCCTGAGCAACGACATACCGTCCTGGCGCACCCTGCGCCCCCACGAACAGGTGATGACCACCCGCGTCTTCACCGGACTGACGATGCTGGACACGATCCAGGGCACGGTCGGGGCGGTCTCGCTGATCCCGGACGCCCGGACGCCGCACGAGGAGGCGGTCTACACCAACATCGCCTTCATGGAGTCCGTGCACGCCAAGAGCTACAGCTCCATCTTCTCCACGCTGATCTCCACGGCCGAGATCGACGACGCCTTCCGGTGGAGCGAGGAGAATGAGCACCTCCAGCGCAAGGCCCGGATCATCTTGGACTACTACTTCGGCGAGGACCCGGAGAAGCGCAAGGTGGCCTCCACGATGCTGGAGTCCTTCCTCTTCTACTCCGGCTTCTACGCCCCGATGTACTGGTCGAGCCGCGCCAAGCTGACCAACACGGCCGACCTGATCCGGTTGATCATCCGCGACGAGGCGGTGCACGGCTACTACATCGGCTACAAGTACCAGCGCGCGGTGCAGGAGGCTGCACCAGAGCGCCAGGCCGAGCTGAAGGACTACACCTTCTCGCTGCTCTATGAGCTCTACGAGAACGAGGAGTCCTACACCGAGGACCTCTACGACCCGCTCGGCCAGACCGAGGACGTCAAGATGTTCCTGCGCTACAACGCCAACAAGGCGCTGATGAACCTGGGCTACGAAGCGCTCTTCCCGCAGCCGGCCACCGCGGTCTCCCCCGCGATCCTGGCTGCGCTGTCACCCAACGCCGACGAGAACCACGACTTCTTCTCCGGGTCCGGCTCGTCCTATGTGATGGGCAAGGCGGTCAACACCGAGGACGAGGACTGGGCGTTCTGAGGCTGTCGAACCTCATCTCGAGGGCGGCGCGGTCGGCTCACCGGAAGCTGATCGCGCCGCTCTTGATGTCGTAGGTCGCGCCCACGATCGAGAGCTCAGCAGCCTCGCGCCGGGGCGCAAGCACCGGACTCTCCCCCTCCAGCGCCGCCACGTTGTGGTCGACATTGGCCGCCACCAGCTCGTCGATCAGGTCATCGACGCTGCTGCTGCTCTCCCGGTCCAGGATGTCGACCACGGCGGGCTTGATGCCGGCGATCAGCCCTGGGAGGGCGCCGGGGACCTCGGCCTTGTCCCGGTAGACCTCCCCGGCGGCCTTGACCGCGCCGCACCCACTGTGCCCGAGGACCACGATCAGGCTCACGCCGAGGTACTTCACGGCATACTCCAGGCTGGCCAGGCCGTAGTCGTCGACGAGATTGCCGGCGACCCGGACCACGAACAGGTCACCCGGTCCCTGGTCGAAGGCGAGCTCCGGCGCGACCCGCGAGTCGGCGCAGCTGAGGACGGCGGCGAACGGGTACTGGGCAGCGGCGCGTTCGGCGCGACCGGCCGTGTAGTCGCGCAGGCTGGACTCGCCGGCGACGTAGCGGGCGTTCCCCTCGCGCAGTCGCTGCTCAGCCTCGGCGGGGTCGACGCCCCGCTTCTCCTCGGTCGTGAGCTCGTCGGGCATGGCTGATCTCCTCGTCTGCTGGGGTCCTCGGCACTGCCAAGCCAACCAGCCGGGCCGGGTGCCCGCCCGCTCAACCGGGGCGTCGGCACACGGGCCCTGTGGAAAACTCCTGCGCGGCGACGCCGGTTCGCGCCACCCTGCCCGTATGACGATTCACCAGTTCCCCAGCAACCCGCCAACTCCCGAGCGCTCGGCCTCCGCACCCACCCGAAGCGGCGAGCCGTGGACCGATGACGACTACGAGTTGCTCCTCCGCCTGTGCGGGGAGGGCGCGGATCTCGCCCGGGTCGCAGCTGAGCTGCGACGCACGACAGCGGCGGTGATGTCTCGCGCCAAGCGCCTGCTGCCGCTGGATCAGCGCGGCGCCCCGGGCGACCGCGTCCTCACGCACCTGGGTGAGCTCGTCACGGCCGAGGAGGACTACGACTGGCGGGCCCACCTGGCGGCGACCCCGCCCCCGCGCCCCGTCATCAACCACGTCATTCCGCCTGAGATCAAGGAGGGGATCCCCGGGCTGGAGAGGCACGAGCTGCTGGCGATGGGGGCTGCCCTTGCTCAGCTGCGGGAGAGGGAGGGGTCAGCGCACCACCTGTCCGAGGCGTGCGCCCATGAGATCATCTCGCGCAACCTCGTGAGCGACCTCCAGGAGGTGGCGACCCGGGCCGCTGCCCATCGGGTCGAGCACTTCTTGCTCAGCGCTCACTACCCGTACTCCGGGACCGACTGCTGGGCCTTGTCGAAGCGCTACGACCGCGAGGATGTCTACGAGCGCCCGCACTCGGCGTTCGTGGACGAGGAGCCGCCTGAGGACTGGGACGACTGGGACGCCTGGGGTGGCGGGGCGGAGCCGAGTACCACCTGAGCGGACGCAGCCCGGCGCGGTTAGACGTTAAATCTAAACTCCACCACGTCGCCGTCGACCATCACGTAGTCCTTGCCCTCCATCCGCACCCGGCCGGCCTCCTTGGCCTTCAGCATGGACCCTGCCGCGTCGAGGTCAGCGAAACTGACCACCTCGGCCTTGATGAAGCCGCGCTCGAAGTCGGTGTGGATGACGCCGGCAGCCTGGGGGGCCGTCCAGCCCTTGCGGATCGTCCAGGCCCTGGCCTCCTTGGGCCCAGCGGTGAGGTAGGTCTGCAGGCCGAGGGTGTCGAAGCCGATCCGGGCCAGCTGATCCAGACCCGGCTCCTCGACACCGACCGACTCCAGCAGCTCGGCCGCCTCCTCGTCATCGAGCTCGGCCAGGTCGGCCTCCAGCTTGGCGTTGAGGTAGATGGCCTCCGCGGGCGCGACAAGGGCCGCGAGCTCTGCGTGCAGCTCGTCGTCGGTCAGGCCGTCTTCATCCAAGTTGAAGACATAGAGGAAGGGCTTGGTGGTGAGCAGGCCGAGAGACTTGGCGATCGCCATGTCGACACCCGCCGCCTCACCGGCGGCATACAGCGTGTCACCCGCCTCGAGCACCTGCTGCGCGGCGAGCGCGGTGTCCAGGACCTCCTTGTCGGCGCGCTTTCCCTTGACCTCCTTCTCCAGCCGCGGCACGGCGTTCTCGAGGGTCTGCAGGTCGGCGAGGACGAGCTCGGTGTTGATCGTCTCGATGTCGTCGCGCGGGCTCACCTTGCCATCGACGTGCACCACGTCGTCGTCGCGGAAGGCGCGCACCACCTGACAGATGGCGTCGGCCTCACGGATGTTGGCCAGGAACTTGTTGCCCAGGCCCTCCCCTTCGCTGGCGCCGCGGACGATGCCAGCGATGTCGACGAAACTGACGGTCGCCGGCAGGATCTTGGCCGACCCGTGGATCTCCGCGAGGCGCCCGAGGCGGGAGTCCTTGAGCGGGACCACCCCGACATTGGGCTCGATCGTGGCGAACGGGTAGTTCGCCGCGAGCACGGAGTTCTTGGTCAGCGCGTTGAAGAGGGTCGACTTGCCGACGTTGGGCAGGCCGACGATTCCGATGGTGAGTGCCACGGGGTCAGTAGTTTAGCGGCGACGACGAGGGGCCTGGACCACGCGGGGTGCTCGCCTGCTGAGGTCTGTCAGTGCTCACTGTCATGGTGGGGACCATGAATCCCGGTATGGCGCAGCTCACCCTCCTCCTCGGCCTCGCCCTGGCCCTCGGGCTGGGGGTGGGTGTTCTCGTCGGCCGCACCCTTGGCCGGAGCTCAGTGGGGGCGGACCTCGCCCAGGCCCGCGCGGAGCGGGACGGCTGGGAGCGGCAGGCGCGCGCCCTGGAGGAGAGCACAGCCCAGGAGCGGGACACCGCCGCCCAGCTCGCACCGATCGGCGACACCCTCAAGCGGGTCGAGGCACAGGTGCGCGTGCTGGAGCGGGACGGGGCGCGGCAGCTCGGCGAGGTCGGCGTCCAGCTGGCCGAGGTTGCCGAGCAGGCTCGCGCCCTGCACCGCCAGACCACCGAGCTGTCCGGCGCGCTCAACTCCTCCGGCACCCGTGGCACCTGGGGCGAGGTGCAACTGCGCCGGATCCTCGAGCACGCCGGGATGCTCGAGCGGTGCGATTTCGACGAGCAGGTCAGCGCGGTCACCCGGCATGACGCTCGCGTGCGCCCCGACGCCCTGGTCCACCTGCCCGGGGGAAAGTCCCTGGTCATCGACAGCAAGGCGCCGCTGACCTCCTTCCTCCGCGCGCAGGGCGAGGACGTGGCGCCGACCGACGCGACGCGCCTGCTGCGCGAGCACGCCCGGGCGCTGCGTGGACACGTGGACGCCCTGGCGGCCAAGGACTATTGGAGCGCCTTCACCACCTCGCCGGAGTTGGTGGTCTGCTTCGTTCCCAGTGACGCTGTCCTGGCAGCCGCTCTGCGCGCCGAGCCAGATCTCTACGACGATGCCCAGGCCCGCCGGGTCGTCCTCGCCTCCCCTGCGACCCTGCTCGCGGTCCTGCGGGCGACGGCCCTGGCCTGGCAGCAGGAGTCCTTGACGAGCAACGCCCAGGAGCTGTTGTCCCTGGGGGCAGAGCTGCATCAGCGCCTCGGCACCGTGGGGCGCCACCTCAGCTCCATGGGCGGTTCGCTGCGCCGTTCGGTCGAGGCCTACAACTGCCTGGTCGGGACCCTGGAGTCGCGGGTCCTGGTGACAACCCGGCGGATGCGCGATCTCGGGCTGGCTGACGAGGCGGTTTCTGCTCCCGTTCCCCTGGATCTCGCACCTCGCCCGCTGACCAGCTCCGAACTGCTCTCCGAGGAGTTGAGGGACCTCACGCCAGCGCGCCCGGACCTGCTCGAAGCAGATCCGGGCGCGGTCCGGGGAGAACGCACCGGCTGAGCCGGGCTTCTTGAGGGACGTCTGAGCGGTGGCTGCCGCCCCGACTCAGCGTGCCGTCAGCGGGGCTCCGGGGTTCCCGGGTCCCCGTCCGGCGTAGCACCGGGCTCGGGATGCTGGGGAGCCGAGGTGCCGCGACCACGCCGCCGGTACTCGATGTCGCGAGCCTGGCCACGGTCGGTGCGCTCGAAGGTGCGGCCCTGGAGACGCTCCTCGTCTGAGACATTGATGGCTGCCTGCGGCGGGCCCTCGGCGAAGACCGGCGCCTCCCGATCCTCGTCCTGGTGACCCCAGACGTTGAAGATCGCGTTCAGGAGCACAGCGGTGATAGCGGCAGCGGTGATACCCGAGTGGAAGATCGTGCCGAACCACTCCGGGAAGGCGTCCCAGAAGGTGGGGACGGCGATCGGGATGATTCCCATCGCGATCGAGATCGCCACGATCACGAGGTTGGAGTTGCCGTCGTAGTTCACCTGCGCCAGCGTGCGAATACCGCTCGCTGCCACGGTGCCGAAGAGCGCGATGCCCGCACCACCCAGGACGGCGGTCGGCACGACGGCCACGAAGGCGCCCAGCACCGGGATGAGACCCAGGACGACGAGGATCACGCCACCCATCGCCACCACGAAGCGGCTCTTGATGCCGGTGATCGCGACCAGGCCCACGTTCTGTGCGAAAGCGCTCAGCGGGAAGACGTTGAAGACACCGGCGATCGCGCTGGAGAGCATGTCCGCCCGGATGCCGCCGGTGACCGTCTCCCGGTCCGCGGGCTTGTCGATGACCTCACCGATCGCCAGCACGTCGGCCGTCGTCTCGGTCATGATCACGAGCAGCACGATGATCATCGCGATGATGGCGCCGATCTCGAAGGTCGGCAGACCGAAGTGGAAGGGCGTGGTCAGCTGGAAGAAGCCGGCCTCTGCCAGGCGGCCGAAGTCCACCATCCCGAACGGCACCGCCAGCGCGGTGCCCAGCACCAGACCGAGCAGGATGGCGATGCGGGACAGGAAGGCAGGGGCGAAGCGGTAGATCAGGATGATGATCAGCAGCGTGGCGCCGGCCATCCCGATGTTGGTCATCGAGCCGTAGTTGTCCGAGCCCAGGCCGCCCGCGGCCCAGTTGATGCCCACGGGCAGCAGCGCCAGACCGATGACGGTGATCACCGTTCCGGTGACGACCTCGGGGAAATAGCGCAGCAGCTTGGTGAACAGGGGCGAGATCAGGAAGCAGATCAGACCGGCGACGATCACGGCGCCGGAGATCGCCCGCAGACCATCGGTTCCCCCGCCCGCTGCGGTGCCGATGGCGATCATCGAGGTGACGGCGACGAACGAGGTGCCCTGCACGATCGGTTGGCGGGCACCGATCTTCCAGATGCCGATGCTCTGCAACAGGGTGGCGATCCCGGCGAGGAAAAGGGCGGCTGAGACCAAGTAGGTCATGTCCCGGGTGCTCAGCCCCAGCGCCCCACCCACGATGAGCGGCACGGCGACCACGCCGGCGTACATCGAGAGAACATGCTGGAAGCCGTAGAGCAGCATCTGGGAGACAGGTAGCACCTCGTCGACCGGGTGCTTGCCCGAGGACGAGGGCGCGACGGTGGCGTCGGCCATGGCATCTCCTTCGCGTCATTGCGCTGTGTGAGCGGTGGCCCGATTTTTCGGGATACGGAAATCTGTTTCCGCTTCATAGAAGTATGCGAGCGCCCCCACCGAGTGTCAAGCATGATCTACGCCACACTGCACCACCCCGCCCGTCACAGCAGCCACGGCAGGCCCCACTCCCCCAGCACACACACCGCCGGGCGCACACACGCCGCCGGGCGCCCACGCATCGTGGGGCGCCCGGACGATGAGCCCGGCGACGCCATACAGCGGCCTCGCTCGGGCAGCGGCTCAGCGCAACTGGCTCTCCTCGCCGCGACCGCTCGGGATGCCGTTCGGGTCGTGACGCACCTTGTTGACCTCGTGGCCGGCCGCCTTGAGGTCCTTGCGCAGCTCGGTCGGCAGCGCGAACAGCAGCGACTCCTCCGCCGCCGTGACCGCCTGCACGTCCTCGTAGCCACGCTCGGCCAGCCAGTCCAAGACATCGCGGACCAGGATCTCAGGCACGCTCGCGCCGCTGGTCACCCCGACCGTGGAGACCCCCTCGAGCCAGGACTCCTGCACCTCATCGGCGTAGTCCACGAGGTGACCGTCCTTGGTCCCGTACTCCAAGGCCACCTCGACCAGGCGCTTGGAGTTGGAGGAGTTCTGCGATCCCACCACGATCATCAGGTCGCACTCGGCGGCCATCTGCTTCACCGCGACCTGCCGGTTCTGGGTGGCGTAGCAGATGTCATCGCTCGGCGGGTCCTGCAGCTTGGGGAACTTCTCCCGCAGGCGCCGCACGGTCTCCATCGTCTCGTCCACCGACAGCGTGGTCTGGGAGAGCCAGACGACCTTGTCGGGGTCGCGCACCTCCACGGCGTCCACGTGCTCCGGGCTCTCCACGAGGGTGATGTGGTCGGGCGCCTCGCCGGCGGTCCCCTCGACCTCCTCGTGCCCCTCGTGCCCGACGAGCAGGATGTCGTAGTCCTCGGAGGCGAAGCGCACGGCCTCGCGGTGCACCTTGGTCACCAGCGGGCAGGTCGCGTCGATCGTCTGCAGGCTGAGCTGGCGGGCCTCCTCATGGACCGCCGGGCTCACGCCATGGGCCGAGAAGATCACCCGGGCACCTTCGGGCACCTCGTTCGTCTCATCGACGAAGATGGCGCCCCGCTTCTCCAGGGTCCGCACCACGTGCTTGTTGTGGACGATCTCCTTGCGTACGTAGATCGGCGGGCCGTAGAGCTCGAGCGCCTTCTCCACGGTCACCACCGCGCGGTCGACGCCGGCGCAGTACCCGCGCGGCGCCGCGAGCAGCACCCGCTTCGTGCCCGGCTCAGCGGGAGCTGGGGCGTCGATGTCGGCGGGCAGGGTCGACGGGGTGGAAGAAGTCACCACGCCAGTCTACGGAAGCCGGCTGGCAGTCCTCTGGGCACGACCGGTCCCGTATGCCGCCACCCACCTCTCCCCGTACCGATCGCCTGCGTGTCTCGGACGGGGACAGCGGTTCAGCGCGTCCCGGCCACCGCCAGGCGCAGCGCCGCGGCGACCTGCTCTGGGTGCGTCGCCGGCATCAGGTGGGTCGCTTTACGGACGGTCACCACCCGGGGCTCGCGCGCGGCCGCGGCGAACCTCCGCACGTGCAGGCGCATCTGATCCAGCTGGCCGTTGACCATCCAGACGGGGCAGGCCACCTCCTGCAGGAGGTCCGGGCCACACTCGTCGATGACCAGTCGCCACGCGTCGGGCAATGCGGCATACCCGGACCCGTCCGGCAGCGCCTCGGCGTACTCGCCCTTGGCCCCCAGCCCACGGAAGAGCGCGTTCATCCCGCGCGCCGTGCGCTCGGCGTTCAGGTGCGGCAGGACCCGGGCGAACCCCCGATAGACGGCGGTGAGCGGCCCGGCCGGGTCTGCCGTGGCGCCGATCAGGACCAGCGCCGAGAGGTCACATGGATGCTCGGCCGCCCAGAGTGCCCCGACGTAGCCGCCGAGGCTGTGCCCGGCGAGCACGGGACGCACGCCGTCCTCAAGGGTGGCTCTCCGCACCGCGTCCTCGACGGTGGCGAGCGCGCTCGACCGGGTGAACTCCTCTCCCGCCCGCTCGCCATGACCAGGCAGGTCGACCGCATGCAGCCGCAAGTCACCGAGCAGGGTCCGGTAGGGCTGCCACTGCCGGGCGTTCATCCGCGTCCCATGCAGCAGGATCAAGCGCGGCTGCGCGAAGGAGGACTCCACCATGCCTACGCTAACGAGCGTGACCTCCCCCTCGCTCCCGCCGACCGCCCGCGAGACCACCGCGGACGCGCCGTGGCCGGTGCGCACGCTGTCGATGAAGATCAGCGACTACGTCGACAAGATGTCCCCCCTGTGGGTCGAGGGCCAGATCGTCCAGCTCAATCGGCGGCCAGGCATGTCCACCGCCTTCCTCGTGCTGCGGGACACCGACGTCGACATGTCCCTGTCCGTCGCGATCCCCACGGGTGCGCTGGACGCGATGCCGACCCCGCCGCGGCAGGGCGCGCGGGTCGTCGTGCATGCCAAACCCACCTTCTGGACCAAGCGCGGCACGCTGCAGCTCGAGGCTCGCCAGATGCGCCACATCGGCGTCGGTGAACTGCTCGCTCGACTCGAGCACCTCAAGCAGCTGTTGCGCAGCGAGGGCCTGTTCGAGCCTGGCCGCAAGCGTCCACTCCCCTTCCTCCCACGCCGGGTCGGCCTCATCACGGGCCGGGCGACCGCTGCTGAGCGGGACGTCCTGGCCGGTGTCCATCGGCGCTGGCCGGCTGCCCAGGTCGAGGTGCGTCAGGTCGCCGTGCAGGGACCGGACACCGTGCCGGCCGTCACCGGAGCGCTGGCCGAGCTGGACGCATTGCCCGAGGTCGAGGTGATCGTGATCGCCCGCGGTGGCGGATCCTTCGAGGACCTGCTGCCGTTCAGCAACGAAGCGCTGGTCCGGGCGGTCTCGCAGGCGCGCACTCCGGTGGTCTCCGCGATCGGGCACGAGAGCGACACCCCGCTGCTGGACTTCGTCGCCGACCTGCGCGCCTCCACGCCGACTCATGCCGCGGCCGCCGTCGTGCCTGATGTCGCCGCCGAGCTCGATGGGCTCGGGCACCTGCGCGCTCGCACTCGCTCCGGCCTCGCGCGCCGCATCACGACCGAACGCGAGCGCCTCGTCGCGCTGATGAGTCGACCGGTGATGGTCGACCGTTCCGCGATCATCGCCCAGCACCGCCGCGAGGTGGAGGCTGTGGTGCTCCGTGGCCGCACCAGGGTCCGAGACCGACTCGCTCGCGAGCAGCAGGGCTGCGCCGGGCTGGTCCGGCACCTGCGGGCGGTCTCCCCGCAGCACACCCTCGACCGCGGATATGCCGTGGTCCGCCACGCCGACGGGGGCATCGTGCGCGATCGTGAGTCGGTCGACGCCGGCGAGCTGCTGCGCGTCACCGTCGCCCGCGGAGACTTCGCCGTCCGCCCGGTGAGCAACTGAAGCTCCTGCGCGTCCTGGCCGCATCTTTGGCCGAGCAGACCGCCGCATGGGCGGAGTCCCGCGCACCACTCAGGTCTCGACCGCTGTGACTGCCCCACACAGCGCTGGACCACTGTGACTGCCCCGGTTGCGCACGGATTTTCGCGTCTGAGCGTGCCA
Source organism: Ornithinimicrobium pulveris (assembly GCF_050261105.1). Taxonomy (GTDB): domain Bacteria; phylum Actinomycetota; class Actinomycetes; order Actinomycetales; family Dermatophilaceae; genus Ornithinicoccus. The sequence goes on from NZ_CP189837.1 coordinate 2,490,217, forward strand.
ACCCGGGGCACTCACAGGCGAAATCTGCCTCATCGACTCACGCCGCCCGCCCTAGACTGCCCGGATGAGCCAGACACCCGAGGACCTCACTCCTGTTGCGGAGCTGACCTACGAGCAGGCGCGCGATGAGCTGGTCGCCCTGGTGGCGAGGATCGAGTCGGGTCAGGTGCCGTTGGAGCAGGCGATGCTGCTGTGGCAGCGCGGCGAAGAACTGGCCGCCCACTGTCAGACCAAGCTGGACGCGGCCCAGGCCACCCTCGACGGCAGCGCTGGACCCGAAGCGGTCGACGAGAACGCAGCCGAGAGCGACGGGGAGGGCAACGACCTGGAGAGCGACGTGGACGACTCCACGACCGCCGAGTGACGCCACCACAACACCCCCGCTGACGCCACCCCCTCGGCGTGTCCTGCACTGTGCGGATCTGGTGTTGCGTGTCGGGTGCCTGAGCACTGATTCTGCACAGCCGGATCTGCACATCAGGCCGCACAACGGCCAGGAGGACCTCAGTCGCGCACGTCCACCTCGGCCAGCAGCTCCTCGAACTCGGCCTGCTCCGCCGTGCCATGCAGCACCAGCGTCGTTCCGCCCGTCTCCTCCGGGCCAAGGACATACGCCCGCTCGGCGTTACTCCCCTCGCGACCGGCGTACTCCTGCCAGACCTGCTCACCCTCCGGCCCGTCGAGCGCCACCTCACCGACCTCCTCAGCGTCACCGAGCACCGCAGACCGCCACTCGTCGGTGACGTCGGCGGCCTGGTGCAACGCGGCATACTCGCCCTGCGGGGTCGTGTAGGACACGTGCCAGGTCTGCACCTGCTCCAGCGGGTCCCAGAAGACGACGGTCGGCGTCCACCCCTCCCCCATCTCCGGCACCCACACCGGCCACGGGGCCTCCTGGGCGACGAAGTTCGCGGTCTGCACCAGCTCTGGCGGGCGCCGTTGCGACTCGGACGGGTTCAGCGTCAGCGCCCACCAGGCGAGCACGACAGCACCAACAGCGAGCATCGACCAGACCATGTTCTGGATCGAGTAGGACGCCAGCCGCTTGCGGCGCGGATCGGTGCTGGTGGGGGGCTGCGAGCTCACCGGACCATGGTCGCATCCGCACCAACCAGCTCCCGAACCCGACCGATAGGCTGAGGGCGTATCCGGAGCGCAGTTCCGCCGACGAAGGAGTCCCGATGTCCAGCGACAGGCCCACCCGCCCCAGCACCGAGCAGGTCATCCCGGACCGCAACCTCGCGCTCGAGCTCGTCCGGGTCACCGAGGCCGCCGCTCTCGCCGCCGGCCGGTGGGTTGGCCGCGGGGATAAGAACCTCGCGGACAATGCCGCGGTCGAGGCGATGCGCAAGGTCATCTCCCAGGTCGCGATGGACGGCATCGTCGTCATCGGCGAGGGCGAGAAGGACGAGGCGCCGATGCTCTTCAACGGCGAGCAGGTCGGCGACGGCTCCGGCCCCCAGGTCGATGTGGCCGTTGACCCGATCGACGGCACCACCCCCACCGCCAAGGGCATGGACAACTCGATCGCGGTCATGGCGGTCTCCGAGCGCGGCACCATGTATGACCCGTCCGCCGTCTTCTACATGGACAAGCTGGTCGTCGGCGCCGATGTCGCCGACCGGGTCGACATCCGGCTCCCGATCCGGGAGAACCTGCGCCGCATCGCCCGCGCCAAGAAGAGGTATGTCGAAGACCTCACCGTGATCATGCTGGACCGCCCGCGCCACCAGGCCTACACCGACGAGGTCAGGGAGGCCGGCGCCCGGCTGCGCTTCATCACCGACGGCGACGTCGCCGGCGCCATCGCCGCCGCCCGCGAGGAGTCCTCGGTCGACATGCTGATCGGCATCGGCGGCACCCCTGAGGGCATCATCACCGCCTGCGCGATGAAGGCCATGGGTGGCGTGATCCAGGGCAAGCTGTGGCCCAAGGACGACGAGGAGCGCCAGCGCGCGATCGACGCCGGCCACGACCTCGACCGCGTGCTATCCACCGACGACCTCGTCACCAGCAACAACTGCTTCTTCGTCGCCACCGGCATCACCACCGGCGAACTGCTGCGGGGCGTGCGCTACGGCTCGGGCACCGCCGTGACCAACTCGCTGGTGATGCGCTCCAAGTCCGGCACCATCCGTGAGATCACCTCGCACCACCGGCTCGACAAGGTGGCCGAGATCGCCGACTCACTCTCCCCCGACGCGCACAACTGACCACCCACCGACCACCGGCCCCGGGAGCAGCCATGGACACCGCATCCCTGCATGCGCAACGCACCTCGATCCTGACGGTGGGTGAAGCCCTCGTGGACATCGTGGTCCCGGCAGACGGTGGCGAGAGTTCCTCCCACGTCGGTGGCTCGCCGGCCAACGTGGCGATGGGTCTGGCCGCGCTGGACCATGACAGCCGGCTCACGGCATACCTGGGGCAGGACGAGGACGGCGTGCGGGTGCGGGAGCACCTGCTCGATGCCGACGTCGTCCTCACCGACGGCTCCACCGCGGCGCCGCGCACCTCCACCGCGACCGCCCACCTGGACGAGGAGGGGGTGGCGACCTACGACTTCGACCTCACCTGGGTGGTGGGCGAGCAGGACCTGACCGGGGTCGGCCACCTGCACACCGGCTCGATCGCCTGCACCCTGGAGCCGGGCGGCAGCGCCGTGGTGCGGCTGATGGCCGAGGCCCGCGAGCAGGCGACCATCTCCTACGACCCCAACTGCCGGCCGACGATCATGGGCACCCCGCAGGACGCCCGGCAGCGGATCGAGGAGTGCATCGGGCGCGCGGACGTGGTCAAGGCGAGCCTGGAGGACGTCGAGTGGCTGTATGCCGATGCCCCCGCCGACGAGGTCGCTCAGCTGTGGGGACGCCTGGGTCCGGCGCTGGTGATCGTCACCCGCGGTGAGCGCGGCGCCATCGTGCACCTCTCCGGCGCTGACGTCACCGTCGAGCTCGAGCCACGTACGGTGCCGGTGGTCGACACGGTGGGGGCCGGGGATTCGTTCATGGCCGGGTTGCTCTCAGGTCTGCTCGACGACGGGCTGCTCGGCTCCTCCGAGGCTCGGCGTGCGCTGCAGGGTGCCTCGCTCGAGGACGTCGAACCGGCGCTGAACCGGGCTGGTGCCAGCGCGTCCTGGACCGTCGGTCGCGCCGGCGCTGCCGCCCCCACCCGCACCGACCTGACCTAGCCCGCGAACGGGGACGGGCCGAGCCCGTCCGGCGTGAGCCGGCCCGCGCTCCTCGCGGACGCCTCGCTAATCTGAGCGCATGAGCGAGCCCACCTTCCGCTACTCCGACCTGTTGCCGCTCGGCGCGGATGAGACGTCCTATCGGCTGCTGACCACCGAGGGCGTGCGGACTGTCGAAGGACCGGGCGGCCGGACCTTCCTGGAGGTCGATGCCGAGGCGCTGCGCCTGCTCACCGAGACCGCGATGCACGACATCGCGCACTATCTGCGCCCCGGCCACCTCCAGCAGTTGCGCACCATCCTCGATGACCCCGAGGCGAGCAACAACGACAAGTTCGTCGCCCTGGACCTGCTCAAGAACGCCAACATCGCGGCCGGGGGCATCCTGCCGATGTGCCAGGACACCGGCACCGCCATCGTGATGGGCAAGCGCGGCCAGCACGTGCTCACCGAGGGCGAGGACGGCGAGGCGATCAGCCGCGGGGTCTTCGACGCCTACACACGGCTCAACCTGCGCTACTCCCAGATGGCGCCGATCAGCGTGTGGGAGGAGAAGAACACCGGGTCCAACCTGCCCGCCCAGATCGAGATCTACGCCGACACCGCACCTGGGCAGGAAACGACATACAAGCTCCTGTTCATGGCCAAGGGCGGCGGCTCGGCCAACAAGTCCTTCCTCTACCAGGAGACCAAGGCGGTCCTGTCCCCCGAGCGTCTGATGGCCTTCCTCGACGAGAAGCTGCGCTCGCTCGGCACCGCCGCCTGCCCGCCCTACCACCTCGCCGTGGTCATCGGCGGCACCTCGGCGGAGTTCGCGCTCAAGACCGCGAAGTACGCCTCGGCGCGCTACCTGGACACCCTCCCCACCGAGGGCACGCTCGCCGGGCACGCGATCCGCGATCCCGAGCTGGAGGAGCAGATCCACCAGCTCACCCGCGAGTTCGGGATCGGCGCACAGTTCGGCGGCAAGTACTTCTGCCACGACGTGCGCGTGATCCGGCTCCCCCGGCACGGCGCCTCGCTGCCGGTGGCGATCGCCGTCTCCTGCTCCGCCGACCGCCAGGCGCTGGCCAAGATCACCCCCGAGGGAGTCTTCCTGGAGCAGTTGGAGACCGACCCGGCCCGATTCCTGCCCGAGCAGGTCGACAGCGAGCTCGATGAGCAGACCCAGGGGGTGACCGGCACCGGGAAGGGCGCCACGGTGCGGATCGACCTGAAGCAACCGATGGAGCAGATCCTCGACGAGCTCACCAAGCACCCGGTCAAGACCCGGGTCTCCCTGACCGGTCCCCTCGTGGTGGCGCGCGACCTCGCGCACGCCAAGATCAAGGAGCGCCTCGACGCTGGGGAGGAGATGCCGGACTACCTGCGCAACCACCCCGTGTACTACGCCGGGCCGGCGAAAACCCCGGAGGGTATGCCGTCGGGCAGCTTCGGGCCGACGACCGCCGGGCGGATGGACAGCTATGTCGAGCAGTTCCAGGCCGCCGGCGGCTCGAAGGTGATGTTGGCCAAGGGCAACCGCAGCCAGCAGGTGACGGACGCGTGCTCCTCCCACGGCGGCTTCTATCTCGGCTCGATCGGGGGCCCCGCGGCCCGGCTCGCGCAGGACTGCATCAAGGATGTGTCGGTGCTAGAGTACGAGGAGCTCGGCATGGAGGCGGTCTGGAGGATCGAGGTCGAGGACTTCCCTGCCTTCATCGTGGTCGATGACAAGGGCAACGACTTCTTCGCCGATGTGTCCACGCCGCTCGGCACCACGATCCCCACCCGCGCCCAGGTCGAAGGAGCCACCCGATGAGCGAGCACGAGGGTCCGTTCACGGATCTGCTGGCGGCCAACGCCCGCTATGCCGAGACCAACGCTGAGGAGCTGTGGGGCTTCGACGGCATCGCGCGCGCCGGGATCGCCATCGTCACCTGCATGGACAGCCGGATCGAGCCGCTGCAGATGATCGGGCTGACCCACGGCGACGCCAAGATCTTCCGCAACCCGGGCGGTCGCGTCACCGACGCCGCGCTCGAGGCCATCGTGCTCGGGGTCCACCTGCTCGGCGTGGAGCGCGTGCTGGTGGTTCCGCATACCCGTTGTGCGATGACGAGGTTCTCCGAGAACGAGCTGCGCGAGAAGATCACCGAGCTGTCCGGTCAGGACGCCTGGTGGCAGCACTTCCACGTGGTGCCCGACCAGAAGGCGGCCCTGATGGAGGACGTCCGCCGGGTGAGCACCCATCCGCTCATCGCTGGGAGGGTCGAGGTCGGCGGGTTCATCTACGACGTCGACACCGGGCGACTGGACCAGGTCCTGTGAGCCTGGGTCTCGTATCCTGACCCCATGCATTCCGCGCTCTCGCTGGCGCCCTTCTGCCTGGCTGCCGTCCTCGTCCTGAGCGGGCTGGCCAAGTTGCCGGACCCGGCCTCGACCCACAGCATGATGTCGCTGCTGCGACTGCCCGGCTTCCTGGTGAAGCGGCCGGTCGCCCAGGCCCTGCCGATCGGTGAACTGGCGGTCGCCGCGTTGCTCCTCACCCCGTGGCGGATCACCTTCGCGCTCGGCGCCGTGGCAGCCTTCCTGCTCTTCCTGTCCTTCTGGGTGATCATCGCCCGGGCGATGACCTTCGAGCCTCGGCCCAGCTGCGGGTGCTTCGGTCGGGTCGGGGACCACCGGGTCAACGCCAAGACGGTGACCCGCAACACGATCCTGCTCGCGCTGTCGGTCCTGACCGCCTGGGTGGCGCTCGAGGGTCAGACCGGCATGGGCCTGGTGATGGACTACGCCGCCGGCGACTGGTGGTGGCTGATCGGTGCTGTCCTGCTGGCCACCGTGGCGGTGCTGGTGCTGGGTGGCGGCCCCAGCGGCACCCTGAGCCGACGCGAGCGCCGCCGGATGGAGCGAGACGCCCAGCGCGCCCAGGAGGAGGCCGCCACGACCGGCGAGGAGGCCGACGCCGACTACGTCCGCACCCCCATCCCGCAGGGCATCCTGATCGACGCCAACAACGGGACCACCACGCTGCCCACCCTGGCGCGCCAGCAGGCTCAGCTGGTGGTGCTGGCCAACTGCTGGTGCGGCAGCACCGTGGATGCGATCTCCCGCATCCCCGGCTGGAGCGAGCAGCTCCCGCAACTGGGCGTCCGGCTCGTGCACACGCTGCACCCCTTCGAGGAGCCCAGGGTGGCCGAGCTGGAGGGGACGCTGTGGGATCCGGGGTCCCAGGTCTATCAGGCGCTGCAGGCCGGGGCCAGCCCCGCCGCGGTGCTGCTCGGTGCCGACGGCCTGCTGGCCGGTGGCCCGGTTAACGGCGTCGACGACATCGACCAGTTCGTCGCGGACATCGCCGAGCAGCTGGCTCAGGCACCGCAGGTCGAGGCCGATCAGCCGGTCGGCTGATCAGGCGGCACTCAGAGCGCCAGGCGCTCCTTGACCACCCCGGCGAGCTGATCGGCATACCCCTGGGCGCGGTCCTGGGTGTCGGCCTCCACCATCACCCGCACCAGCGGCTCGGTGCCGGACTTGCGCAGCAGCACCCGCCCGGCACCGGCCAGCTCGGACTCGATGTCGGAGACGGCTGAGCGCAGCTCGGCGTCGGAGTCGACGCGGGACTTGTCCACGCCCTTGACGTTGACCAGCACCTGCGGCAGGCGCGTCATCACGCCCGCCAGCTCTTTCAGGGTGCTGCCGGAGGAGACCACCCGCTGAGCGAGCGCGAGCGCGGTCAGCACGCCGTCGCCGGTGGTGCCGTGGTCCAGCATGATGACGTGCCCGGACTGCTCCCCGCCGAGGGTGAAGCCTTTGGCGCGCATCTCCTCGAGCACGTAACGGTCGCCGACCGCGGTCTGCACCACGGTGATCCCCTCGCGCTCCATCGCCTGCAGCAGCCCGAGATTGCTCATCACGGTGGCGACCAGCGTGTCATCCACGAGCTGGCCGCGGTCGTGCAGCGCGAGCGCGAGCACCGCCATGATCTGGTCGCCGTCGACCTCGCCGCCGTCGGCGTCGACCGCCAGACAGCGGTCGGCGTCGCCGTCGAAGGCCACACCCATGTCGGCTCCGCGCAGTTGCACGGCCTCGCTGAGCCGGTCCAGGTGCGTCGAGCCGTAACCATCGTTGATGTTGAGTCCGTCCGGCTCCCCACCGATGACATCGACCGTGGCCCCGGCGCGGCGGAAGACCTCGGGACCCACCTCGGAGGCGGCGCCGTGGGCGCCGTCGACGACGATCCGCAGACCGTCCAGGCGCGCCGGCACCGAGCTAAGGAGATGCTCGATGTAGAACTCGGCACCGCGGCCGAAGGGGCGGATCCGGCCCACGGCGGCGCCGGTCGGGCGATCCCACTCCCCGCCGACGCGCTCGGAGATCCGGTCCTCGATGTCGTCGGCCAGCTTGTGGCCGCCCTTGGCGAAGAACTTCAGACCGTTGTCCGGCATCGCGTTGTGCGAGGCGGACAGCATGGCGCCCATCTCGGCATTCATCCGCTTGGTGAGATAGGCGATCGCGGGGGTCGGGAGCACCCCGGCGTCCAGCACGTCCACGCCGGCCGAGGCGAAGCCAGCCATCACGGCGGACGCCAGGAACTCGCCGGAGGCCCGGGGGTCCCGGCCGACGACCGCGGTGGCGCGATGCCCACCGAAGGCGCCCTGCCCGCCCAGCTCGTGGGCGACCGCCACGGAGAGCTCGAGCGCGAGCTCGGCGGTGATGTCCTTGTTGGCCAGCCCGCGTACGCCGTCGGTGCCGAAGAGTCGTGCCATATCTGGTGCTGTCCCTGCGTGTTGGATCAGGCCCGCCGGACGGCGAACCCCCCGTGAGTATGCCGTACGCCCGGTATCGCGACCAGTTCGACCCGCACACGTGGACGCCCGAACGCCACTGCGCAGGCACCGATGGAGCGAGTCAGGAGCCGGGGTCAAGGGTTGGCAAAGAGACGATCAAGGATTGGTCAGCAGATCGTTCGGATCAGGTACAGAATCGCCCTGATGGGCCGAAGAAGCCTCCCTTAACCAGGCATCAACAGGGCACTGTTCTGGAGTCGGCAGCAAGGACGCAGTCGGCATCCCCCTGCACAAGGAGAACCTCCATGCACGCTTCCCGTCGAACCCTGGCCCTCCTGGCCGGTCTGGCAACCGCCCTCCCGATGACCATGGCGGCCACCGCCACGGCGGACGGTCGACCCGACGCACCTGCTCCCCTCGTCGAGGGGGCCGGTGAATCCGTGAGCGGTTCCTACATCGTCATGCTCGACGTCGCCGAGGAGATGAAGAAGGGCCCCAACGCCAACGCCAACGAGCGGGCGCACCAGGCCGTCAAGGCGGCCACCGAGCGTAAGGTGCGCCAGGCCCGCGGCAAGGGCATCGGCGTCCAGCACACCTACGGCGCACTGGGCGGGTACGCGGCCCAGCTGTCTGCCGCCCAGGTCGAGGAACTGCGCGCCGACCCGGACGTGGCCTGGATCGAGGAGGACTCGATCGTCTCGATCGAGGCCACCCAGAGCAACCCGCCGTGGGGTCTGGACCGGATCGACCAGCGAGCCCTCCCCCTGGACCGCAGCTACACCTACACCACCACCGGTCAGGGCGTGCGCAGCTACATCGTTGACACCGGAATCCTGACCTCCCACGCGCAGTTCTCCGGCCGGACCGTCTCAGGCTATAGCGCCATCAACGACGGACGCGGAACCTCGGACTGCAACGGCCACGGAACCCACGTCGCCGGCACGGTCGGCGGCAGCACGTATGGCGTCGCCAAGGGCACCACCTTGGTCCCCGTCCGCGTCCTCGGCTGCGATGGCCGAGGCGCCACCTCCGGCATCATCTCGGCCCTGGACTGGATCGCCGCCAACGCCCCCCGGCCCTCCGTGGTGAACATGAGCCTGGGTGGCGGCGCTTCGCTGGCCACCGACCAGGCGGTGGATCGGGTCGTGGCACGCGGCATCCCGGTGGTCGTCGCCGCCGGCAACGAGACGCAGAACGCCTGCAATGTCTCCCCCGCCCGGGCCGCGAGCGCCATCACGGTGGGATCGACCACCAACACCGACGCCCGGTCCAGCTTCTCCAACTTCGGCTCCTGCCTGGACCTCTTCGCCCCCGGCAGCTCGGTGCTGTCGGCCTGGCACACCTCCAACAGCGCCACCAACACCATCTCGGGCACCTCGATGGCCAGCCCCCACGTCGCGGGCGCTGCGGCCCTCTACCTGCAGGGCAACCCCTCGGCTACGCCCTCGCAGGTCCGCTCGGCGATCAACTCCGCAGCCACGACCGGCCGGGTGAGCGACGCCCGCACCGGATCACCGAACCGCCTGCTCTACACCCCGAGCTTGCAGGGCGGCGGCACGACGCCCACTCCCCCCACCGAGCCGGCGCCTGGCACCGGGATCACCAACGGCGGGTTCGAGAACGGTTCGACCGGGTGGAGTGGTGACACCGGAGCGATCGGATCGGGCGGTTACGCCGCTCGCTCTGGCTCCAACAAGGCGTGGCTGGTCGGCTACGGACAGGCCCGCACCGAACGGCTCGAGCAGCAGATCACGGTGCCGTCCAGCGGCGCGACCCTGGACTTCTGGCTGCGCGTCGTGACCCAGGAGCGCAGCACCACGACCGCCTTCGACCGCATGCAGGTCCAGGTGACAGCGAACGGCTCCACCACGGTCCTGGGCACGTGGTCGAACCTGCACGCCTCAGCCGGCTACGTCCAGCGCAGCGTCAGCCTGAACGCTTTCGCGGGCCAGACCGTCACGCTGAGGTTCATCGCCAACGAGGATGCCAGCCTGGCCACCGCCTTCCTGATCGACGACGTGTCGATGCGCTGATCGGGAAGCACCACCGGGCGCACCCCTGCACAGGCGCCCACAACGCCGAGGGCCGGCGGGAGAAGATCTCCCACCGGCCCTCGGTGCGTTCGCGTCCGCGCCACCCGCAGGTGGTGCGGCGCACGATCAGCGCTTGCTGTACTGCGGCGCCTTGCGGGCCTTCTTCAGACCAGCCTTCTTGCGCTCGGGGACGCGGGCGTCGCGGGTGAGCAGGCCAGCCTTCTTCAGGGCCGGACGGTTGAGCTCGGCGTCCACCCCGTTGAGGGAGCGGGCGACACCCAGGCGGACGGCGCCGGCCTGGCCGGAGGGGCCACCACCGTGGACGCGGACGAGCACGTCGTAGGCGCCGTCCAGCTCCAGCACGGTGAGCGGCTCGTTGACGATCTGCTGGTGCACCTTGTTGGGGAAGTACTCCTCCAGGGTGCGGCCGTTGATCTTCCACTCACCGGTGCCGGGAACGATGCGCACGCGGGCGACGGCCTGCTTGCGGCGGCCGGTGCCGGCGCCGGGGGCGGAGGCGGTCGGACGCGCCGCGGCCTCGCCGGGGGCGGAGTCGGACTCGGTGGTGTATTCCGAGACGGCGTTCTCGTCGAAGCCCTCGGTGTCGACGTCGTAGTTGAGGTCAGTCATTTCGCTCACGGTTCCTTACTGCGCGACCTGGGAGATCTCGAACGGGACGGGCTGCTGCGCAGCGTGGGGGTGCTCAGCACCGGCGTAGACCTTGAGCTTCTTCAGCTGCTGACGGCCCAGGGAGTTCTTGGGGAGCATGCCCCGGATCGCCTTCTCCACGGCGCGGGCCGGGTGGCGCTCCAGCAGCTCCTCGTAGGACTGCGCCTTCAGGCCACCGGGGTAGCCGGAGTGGCGATAGGCCTTCTTCTGCTCCAACTTGGCGCCGGTGAGGGCAACCTTGTCGGCGTTGATGATGATGACGAAGTCACCGGTGTCAACGTGCGGAGCGAACATGGTCTTGTGCTTGCCACGGAGCAGGATCGCGGCCTGGGACGCCAGACGGCCCAGGACGACGTCCGAGGCGTCGATGACGTGCCAGGCGCGGGTGATGTCACCAGGCTTGGGAGTGTAGGTACGCACGGCGTCAAACCTTCGTAGTCGGATGGATAGGCAACCGTTCAAGTCTACCGACCACGTGGACGCCACCCTAATCGCGCAAACCTGCAGGTCAGGGCCCACTTTCCGGCCCATCCGGACGGAATCCAGGCACATTATGCACAACAATTGTGCATACAGCACTCGTCCCCTACTCTGTGTGTGTGCCCACCGATCGCGGTGCCCTGCGCACCCTGGCCCACCCGCTCCGCAGCCGACTGCTCGCCGAGTTGCGCGTCCATGGCGAAGCGACTGCCACCGAGCTCGCCGCGGCGCTGCAGACCCACACGGGCGCGACCTCCTACCACCTCCGGCGACTCGCCGAGGTGGGCCTCGTCGAGGACACCGGGAGCGGCACCGGTCGCCGCCGGATCTGGCGGGCCACCGGGGCCGAAGCCTCCCCCGACCAGCCTGCGGGCCTCGGGGTGGCCATGGACCTCGGGGCGGCCGGCGAGGCCCTCGACGAGGATGACGCCCAGGCCGCCGACTGGCTGGCGCTGGACTATCTCACGCACTTCGGCGACCGCGCCCAGGTGTGGTTGCGCGAGCGCGATCGCTGGGACCCGGCCTGGCAGCAGGTCTGCGGCCTCGAGGACCATACGGTCCAGGTCACCACCGAGCAGGCCACAGCGATGCGGGCCGAGCTGCTTGAGGTGCTGGAGCGCTACCGCCGCGTGGGGGCGGGCAACCCCCAGGCCAAACGGGTCGTGGTCTACACCTGCGCACTGCCGGTGGACCGCCGCGCCTGACCGCCCTCCCCACCCTGATGGTGGTGAGGGGTCCTACGACGTCGCAGATCCGCGCACCAGCACAGCCGCGGTCAGCCCCGGCGCGTGGACCACACCCGCACCCTCCTCCCACCGCGTCTCACGGACGACCTCGTCGCCTCCCTCCTGCTGGACCCGGCACAACCCCCACGACTCTCCCGCCGCGCCCGGGACGCGCTGGGCGACGGGCAGTCGCGAGGCGTTGAGCACGATCAGCACGCCGTCACCCTCGTCGCCATCAACCCTCATCACGACCACATCCGGCCGACCGTCCTTGGTCCCGGACGCCGGGAAGCCCACTCTCCGCTCGATCTCTCCCGCGTCCCCGAGCCGCAGCAGCGGCAGATCGCGGCGGATCCGCAGCAGGTCCAGGGCTGCGTCCAGCGCGGTCCTGATGTCCTGCGGCGTCGGCCGGAGCGAGACGTCGGCGAGCAGTGGCGCGAGCACCGACCACCGGCGACCGTTGTCCGGCTCGGGCGGCAACCCGCGCCCGAACCCGTTGTCCTGCAAGGTGTAGTCCAGGTGGTTGAACCAGTCGCCGGAGGCATAGCTGTTGCGGTCCAGGCTCTTGCTGCGCAGGATCTCGGCCCCGGCGTGCCAGAAGCTGATCCCTTGCGACAGGGTCACGCAGGCCAGCGCAAGGGTATTGCGCCGCAAGCGTTCTGCCATCGGTGTCGCCCGATCCAGCTTGAGCACCAGGGTGTCCCACAGGGTCTCGTTGTCGTGGGCGTCGACATAGTTGACCACCTCCTCCGGTGAGCTGGCGTAGCCCGCGGGAGAACCGCCATACCGGACCTGGTCGCCGGTCACCGGCTCGCCGGTCTCCTGGGACCGGAAGGTGATCGCGCGCAGCCCGCCGGCGAGGCCGACCTGCAGGAGGTCCGTATGCCGTGGGTCGGCTCCCCCGGTCGCGAAGCCGTGGTGGGCGCTCGGGTCGTCGTCGTGGACACTGCCGCCGCGGACCGCGTCGCGGATGCGGTCGTTGAAGGTGCCGATCCCGGTGCCGTCCAGCTGACCCTGGATCGCCTGGTGGAAGCGGGCGTTTCCGGAGACCTCACCAAAGTTCCACCCTTCGCCGTAGAGGTGCACCGCCGAGCCGTCCACCCCGTCACGCTCGAGGGTGAGCTCGTCGAGGGCGGCGCGGACCGCTTCCAGGTTGGCGCGCGAGTGGTGGCCCATCAGGTCGAAGCGAAAGCCGTCGACCCGGTAGTGCCGGACCCACAGGACGCAGCCGTCGACCATGAGCTTCTGGCCCATCGCGTGCTCGGTGGCGAGGTTCTGGCAGCAGGTGGAGGTCTCGACCCACCCGTTGCCGTCGAGCCGGTGGTAGTAGCCCGGGACGACGCGGTCGAGCACGGACGAGCGGTGCAGGCCCGAGTCGGTGGTGTGGTTGTAGACCTGGTCGAGCACCACCCGCAGGCCGAGATCGTGCAGGTCACTGACGAGCTGACGGCACTGCGCGACCCGGCGGCCGCCGTGCGCCGCGCCGGGGGTGGAGGTGTAGCTGCCCTCGGGGGTGAGGAAGTGCCACGGGTCGTAGCCCCAGTTGAAGGCGTCGCGGGTCGCGGTGGCGCGGACCATCGCCTGTTGCTCGCGGCCGGCCGGTTCGGCGGCCGACAGCCGGGCCAGGTCGTCGGGGTCGGGCGACTGCTGCTCGGCGGGGTCCTCGACCACGGAGGTGAGGTCGAAGATCGGCAGCAGGTGGACGGTGGTCAGACCCGCCTCGGCAAGCTGGGCCAGGTGGCGCCGGCCGTGGCCTTCGGCACCGAAGGCGAGGTAGGAGCCTCGCAGCTCCTCAGGGACATCGGGGTCCTCGCGGGAGAAGTCGCGGACGTGCAGCTCGTAGATGGCCTGGTCGACGGCGCGGATCGGGGCGGGCGTGGGCGCTACGGGTGTCGGCTGCCAACGCTCGTCCGCCAGGTCGATGAGCACCGACCAGGCCGAGTCGATGGCCAGACCGACCGACCAGGGGTCGGTCGAGGTGACCGTGCGCAGCCGGCCGGTCCGCGGCAGGACGTGCTCGAGCTCGAAGCGGTAACTGCGGTCGACCCACTCCTGGTCGCCCTCAACAGTCCACGCGCCATCGCTCTGCCGGTCCATCGGGATCCGCTCGGGATCCCCGGCCGGTGCCCAGGCGCGGGGATGGTCCTCGGGTTGCCGGTCCGCCCACAGGAGAAGGTCGACCCGGCGGGCGGTGGGTGCCCACAGGGTCAGGGTCGGGATGCGCTGGCCCGCCTCGTCCCGCCACTGCGGCCCGTAGCCACGCTGGATCGCGTCCGCTGCATAGAGGTCATCGAGGACGCCCGGGATCTGCAGCGAGGTCGCCATCACGAGTTGGCCGTCCTCCGCGGTGGCCAGCAGCGCGGTCTGGCCGGTCAGCAGGTCTTCGGCGCGGGCGGCGTCAGCGGGGTGAAGGTGCAGGGCGTGGCAGGCCGCCAGGTGCGGATAGTGGTCGGCGACCGGGTGCGGGAGCGCGCCGGCGGAGACGGTGAGTGGCAACGCCTCGTGGCTCGGCTCGCCGTCGTCGTCCGTATGCCGTGACACCAGGGCAGCGTCGAACCCGCCGTCGGGCGCATGGGCGAGGGTCCAGGTCAGGTCCTCCACGGCATACCCCTCGGGGGCGAGGGTGGCCGGAACGGCGAGCAGGTCACGGGTCAGCCAGTGCGCCCGGGCGAGCGCGAGGTCGATCGCCTTCACGCGCCGGTCACCGTCGGGATCTGCACCACCGGCGCCTCGGCGTGCTGGTCGTTGACAACGGCGCCGACCGGCCGCAGGTCCAGCCACCACTGCGCGCGGGGACGATCGGCACCCCCGGCCAGGTCGCTGTCCAGATGCTCGATCGGCGTCTCGGTCAGGCAGCCCGCCAGCTCGCCGAGATAGCAACCGTGCGGGGTCCCCCGCTCCAGCTGGTCCCGCACCCTGGCCAGCGCCTCGCGCGCCAGCCGGGTGGCCAGCAGCCGGTCGAACGGCGTCGGGTCAGCGCCGGTCTGGACGTGGCCGAGGACGACGGTCCGCACGTCGAACAGGTCCCCACCCTCCTCCTCGAAGACGCGTGTCATCAGGTCGGCGGTGTAGCTGTCCGAGGCCTGCTCACCCCGGATGGCCAGCCAGAGCTGGCGTCCCCGCTCGAAGGTGTGGGTCATCCGGGCGGCATCCCGGGCGAGGTCGGCCAGGGAGATGTCCTCCTCCGGCAGGTAGACCCGCTCGGCGCCCGCAGCGAGGCCGGCGATCATCGCCAGGTAGCCGCACGGGCCGCCCATCGTCTCGACGACGAAGGCGCGCCGCAGCGCCGAGGCGGAGGTGCGCAGCCGGTCGAGCGCCTCCACGATGGTGTTCAGCGCGGTGTCGGCACCGATCGACAACTCCGCACCGGGCAGGTTGTTGTCGATCGTGGCGGGGATCGCCACGACCGGGATCGCGAGCGCCGGATGCTGCTCGGCGACACGGTCGCCGCAGAGCACGGCCGCGGTGCGATAGGCCTCCATCCCGCCCACCAGGATCAGCGCCTCGACCCCGTGGCCCGCCAGGACCTCCGCGATCCTCGGGAGATCCTCGGCGTCGGGGACCACCCGGCGGGTGCCGAGCTCGGCCCCCGCGCGCCCCACCCAGTCATCGACCTCGGCCCAGCCGAGCTCGCGGAGGTCACCCTCGAGCAGACCTGGGACCGATCCCTGCACGCCGAGCACGATGTCGCCGGTGGCGGTGGCCGAGCGGACCAGCGCGCGCACGGCGGAATTCATGCCAGGTGCCAGACCTCCGGCGTGCAGGACCGCGATCCGACGGCCAGGGCCCCGCCCGGGCCCGCCCCCACCGCCGTGCTCGATGGCGGGCGCGCTGGTGAGCGTGGCGGTCGAGCTCGTGCCGACCGAGAGCCGCCCCTGCCGGTCCGGCGGGGCGCACAGCTCATCGACCGCGGTGGTCAGCCCGGCGAACGAGCCACCCCGCGCGGTCGCAGCGGCGGCGAAGTCACAGGACTTCATCGCGGCCTTGACGGCATTGGTGGCGGCCACGGCCTCCTCCAAGGAGAGCACCGCGATCCGGTTGTGGCGCACGCCCACCACGCGCGCGGGGGCGTCGTCGGCGAGCAGGACCTGCTGGACGGCGGCATACCCGAGCAGCGTGGGCATCCACCGGTCGTAGGCGGACGGGCGACCGCCGCGCTGGACGTGCCCAAGGATGGTCACCCGGGCACCCTCACCGCCGAGGCGGTCGGTCAGCAGTTGGCCCACACCCTGGCTGGTGATCGCCGCCCCCTGCCGGTCGGTAGCACCCTCGGCCACCACCACGATCAGGTCCCGCAGCCCGCCGGCCCGCGCCACCTGCAGCCGCTCGACGAGGGCGTCCTCCCAACCGTCGGCTGGAGGATCCTCGGGCACCAGCACCGCGTCCGCGCCGCCCGCGAGAGCCGCCATCAGCGCCAGATAGCCGCAGTGCCGCCCCATCACCTCGACCACGAAGGTGCGCTGGTGGCTGGCTGCGGTCGAGCGCAGCGCATCGATCGCGTCGCAGATCCGGTGCAGGGCGGTGTCGGCCCCGATCGTCATGTCGGTGCCGGCCATATCGTTGTCGATCGAGCCGACTAGCCCGGCCACCGCCAACCGGGGGTGCCGTTCGCGGAGCTCCTGGCTGATCTCGCCCCGGTCGACCAGCTCATCCAGCAACCCCGGCCACTCCTGGCGCAGCTCCTCGGTCCCCCGCAGCGAGCCGTCCCCGCCGATCACCACGAGACGGTCGATGCCGTGCTCCACGAGGTGGTGCGCGGCGGCCCGCAGCCCATCCCTGGTGCGGAACTCCTCGCAGCGGGCGGTGCCGAGCATCGTCCCGCCCTGGTGGAGCACACCGCCAACGTCTGCCCAGGCCAGCTCGACCACACCCGCGCCCCCGGCGACGGCGCCCGCCCACCCCTCGCGCACGGCATACGGGCAACCGCCCAGTCGCAGGGTGGTGCGCACGACCGCGCGGACGGCGGCGTTCATCCCAGGAGAGTCCCCACCGGAGGTGAGGATGCCGATGCGGGGTCCGGTGGACGCAGGCTCCATGGTCCCTATCCTGCCGTGCCCTCAGGGTTGGACGAACACCGCCACCGTGTGCGCCGGGACCTTGGCCGCACCGGCCGCCACATCCCAGGTCGCGGCCTTGACGACCTCGTCCGCACCATCGGCCTGGACGGGCGAGAGCTCGAGGCGCTCCCCCGCCAGACCCGGGACCACCTGGTTGACCTGCTCGCTGCTCGCGTTGAAGATCACGACCAGCCCGTCGAGGTCCGGGTCCACGTCAGTGCCGACCGTGTCATCGATCCGCATCACGATCACCTGCGGGTCGCCGTCGGCCGTGCCGGACACCGGGAAGCTGACCTTCTCGTTGACCAACGCCGGGTCGCCCAGGCGGAACAGGTCGGTCGAGAAGCGCAGCCGGAGCAGATCCTGGGCCATCGCGGACGCGAGCTCGATGTCCTCCGGAGCCGGCACGAGGTCCGGGTCGGCGAGGAGCGGGCGCATGAGGTCCCACTTCTCGCCGTTCGGCCCGGCCGGCGGCAGCCCACGGCCGAAGCCGTTGTCGGTCCTGGTGAAGTCGAGCAGGTTGAACCAGTCGCCGCTGTTGTAGGAATCGCGGTCCAGGCTCTTGCTGCGCAGCAGGTCGGCGCCGGCGTGCCAGAAACTGACCGACTGGGACAGGGCAGTGGTGGACAACGCGAGGGTGTTCAGGCGCACGCGCTCGGCCATGCTCGTCTCCTGCGGGAGCTTGTAGGCGAGGATGTCGAAGAGCGTCTCGTTGTCGTGGGCGTCGACATAGTTGACGACCTCGTCGGGGTGCTCGGCGTAGGCCGCCGGCGAGCCGTTGTAGGAGATCTGCTCACCGGTCACCAGTTCCCCGGTCTCCTGGCTGCGCAGGTCGAAGGTGCGCAGGTTGCCCGCGAGCCCGATCTGCACCAGGTCCGTGTCGTTGGCGTTGCCGCCACCGGTGGCGAAGCCCAGGTCGGTGGTGGGGTCCTCATCGAAGGGCCCACCGCCGCGCGCGCCGTCGCGGAGGCGGTCGTTGAAGGTGGCGATCGAGGTGCCGGCGAGCTGGCCCTGGGTGGCCTGGACGAAGCGGGCGTTGTCGGCGACCTCGCCGAAGTTCCAGCCCTCGCCGTAGAGGGTGACCGCGCTGCCGTCGACGCCGTCGCGGCGCAGGGTCAACGCGTCGAGCGCCTCCCGGACGGCCTCCATGTTCTCGCGGCTGTGATGACCCATGAGATCGAAGCGGAAGCCGTCGACCTTGTAGTCGCGGGCCCAGATCACCACGGCGTCGACCATCAACTTCTGCGCCATCGCGTGCTCGGTCGCCACGTTCTGGCAGCAGGTCGAGGTCTCCACCTCGCCCACCTCGTTGAGCCGGTGGTAGTAGCCGGGCACGACGCGGTCGAGGACGGACTTCTCGCCCTGGCCCGACTGCGCGGTGTGGTTGAAGACCTTGTCGAGCACGACGCGCAGCCCGGACTCGTGCAGGGCGCCGACCATGGTCCTGAACTCCGCGACCCGCTCACCGCCGTGGGCGCTGCGGGCGGTCGAGGCGTAGGACCCTTCCGGGGTCATGAAGTGCCACGGGTCGTAGCCCCAGTTGAAGGCGTCGGTGTCGGCCTGGGCAGCCACGCACCGCTGCTGCTCTTCGCTCTGTGGCCCGTATGCCGTGAGGTCGCAGTCCGGGACCGTCTGGCGAGCAGGGTCCTCGGGGATGGAGGCGATGTCGAAGGTGGGGAGAAGGTGCACCGTGGTGAGTCCGGCGTCGGCGAGCTGCTCGAGGTGCCGGCGGCCGTGGCCGGCCTGCGCGAAGGCCAGGTAGGAGCCCCGCAGCTCAGCCGGGACGTCCGGGTCGGCCATCGAGAAGTCGCGGACGTGCAGCTCGTAGATGGTCTGGTCGACCTCCTGCTCCAGGGGCGGGGCGCTGGAGGACCGCCAGATCTGCGGCTGCCAGCGTCGGTCGGCGAGGTCGACGATCACCGAGCGGGTGCTGTCGAGCGTGAGCGCGACCGAGTACGGGTCGGTGACCAGGTTGGTCTCCACCTGCCCGGTCTCGGGGACGAAGACGCGCACCTCATACAGATATTCCTGCCCGGTCCAGTCCCGCTTGCCCTTGGCCTCCCAGGACCCGTCGTTGGAGCGCTTCATCGCGGTGCGCAGCGGGTCGCCGGTGCCGTCGCTGTTGTTGGGCCAGCGCAAGAGAGTCACCTGTTGCGCCGTGGGCGCCCACAGGGTCAGGACCGGGTTGGGTCCATTCCACGAGATGCCGAAGTCGGTGCGGGCAGCCCGCTCGGCGTAGAGCGCGTCCAGCACCCACGGGATCTGCACCCCGGTCGCGTCGACGAGCCGGCCGAGATCGTCATAGCGGGCCACCGCGACCTGGCCCTGCAGCAGGTCACCGGCCGATCGGGCAGTGGCCCGGTCCAGCCGGAGCGCCAGATAGCCCTCCAGGTGGGGCGCCTGCTCCAGCACGGCGGCGGGCAGGCCCGCCGGGTCGTAGGTCAGCGGCACCGAGGTCCCACTGGTCAGCCCTTCGGCATCGATGGCCAGACCGCCGTCGGGTGCGTGGTGCAGCCGCCAGCGTGCCAGCTCGGGAGCCTCGACGCCGTCGGCCGGCCAGGCGATGAGGTCTGGCGCCACCCAGTGCGCCCGCGCACCGGTCAGGTCCGGCGCCGCCCCCACCTCGGAGGTGCTCACCGTGAGCAGGTGGGTGGCCAGCTCGTAGCTGAAGGTGACAGCGGTGCCTGCTGCCGGGACCGAGAAGGCGATGTTGTCCCCGTCCCACGCCCCGCCAGCGCCGTAGTTCTCGTCCCAGGACAGATCGTGCGCGGCCTTGACCTCATAACTGCCGGGCGGCAGCTGCGCGGTGGTGAAGGTGTAGGTGCCATCACCCTCGGCATCGATCAGCCAGGGCAGCATGCAGCTGGGGTCCCAGTCGCTGGGGCACCCGAGTTCGCTCTGCATCGAGCCGGGGGCGGTGATGATCGGTCCCTCGGCGTCGGAGGTGACGTAGTGGCGGGCGTGCTCGTAGTAGAAGTTCACCTCGGCACCCGCTCCGGCCACGCTGTAGGGGATGTTGGCCCCGTTGCGTACCCCGCCGGCGCCATAGTTCTCGTCCCAGGACCGGTTGATCGCGGCCTTGTACTCGTGCGAGCCGGCCGGGAGCTCGTAGGAGCCCTTCCAGATCGTATCCTTTGCATCGAGGGCGAGCTGGGCCTGGTCACAGGCGGGATCCCAGTCGCCGGGGCAGCCCATCTCGGAGTTGTGCGTGCCCGGGACCGAGACGGCGTCCGGCTGCTCGACCGGGTCGACCGGGGTACCCCCGCCCCCTCCCCCGGCGGGCTCACCGACGACCCCAGTGGTGGAGTCTGCGGAGAGGTTGCCCGAGTGGTCCTTGAGCACGGCGCGGTACTCCAGCTCGGTGCCGTGCGGCATACCGGACACATCGTGGAAGACCCGGTATGGCGCGTTGTCGTCGGTGCCCAGCACCGTCCAGTCCGCGCTCCCCACCTCGCGGACGGCGAAGGTGACCTGGGCGAAGGCATCCTCGGGAACCGCGGCGCGGATCTCGGCGCGCCCGCCGACGACCCCGCCCTCGGCCGGGCTGACCAGCTGCACCTGCGGAGCCTCGCGCCGCGGGGTCAGGGCCTTGCCGGCGCGGTAGACCTGGACGGCCAGGGGCTGGACGGTCACCTCGACGCGGGCATCGGTGCCCGAACGCAGCCGGCTGGTGTCGCCATAGAGCCCACGGAACTGCGTGCGCTCTGAGTAGGTCGGGATCGAGACCGTCTGCGCGGAGGTGGAGTTGTTGGCGACGACGACATACTCGATGAGCTCCCGAGCATCGATCCGCGAGAAGGCGAAGACGCCTGCCCGGTCGCTGGCATAGCGGTGGATCTGCGCACCGCCGGCCAGGGCTGGGTGCTCCTGGACGAGCGCGCCCAGCGTCGCGATCTGCTGGTAGAGGGGGTGCTCGGTGTCGTAGCGGTCCCTCGAGCCTGACGGAGCCGCGATGAGCGGCTCGTTGGCGTACTGCTCCACCTGGGTGGCGAA
The DNA here is from genome assembly GCF_050261105.1 of Ornithinimicrobium pulveris. Taxonomy (GTDB): domain Bacteria; phylum Actinomycetota; class Actinomycetes; order Actinomycetales; family Dermatophilaceae; genus Ornithinicoccus. The sequence goes on from NZ_CP189837.1 coordinate 2,511,133, forward strand.
CATGTCCTGACGGGCGTCCTTGTCGCCGCCGGAGCCGATGAAGCCTTGCTCGTCGCCGTAGTAGACGACGGGCTGTCCTCGGGTCAGGAACATCAGCTCGTTGGTCAGCTCCACGCGTTGCTGGAGTGCATCCCCCGAGTGTCCGGCGCCAGCCAGCATCATCGCAGCTCGGCCCATGTCGTGGTTGCCGGTGAAGGTCGGCAGTTGGTAGGCGTTGGAGTCGGCGTCGGTGTAGTAGTCGTCCTGGGCGTAGAAAGTATGCAGGTCGGTGGTGGGGCGCCCGTTGGCAAAGTCGATCGCCCGGCTCTGGAAGCCGAAGTCGATGACGGCCTGCAGCTGTCCCTCGGTGGTGTAGGTGGACAGGTAGCGGGGATCGGAGTCGTAGACCTCGCCGAACATGAAGAAATCCTCGTTGCCGGCGCGGGCTGCCTCAAGCACACGAGGGCTGAACTCCTGCCAGAACTCCATATTCACGTGCTTGACGGTGTCGATCCGGAAGCCGTCGATGCCGAAGTCGGCCCAGGTGGCGTAGATGTCGACCATCCCGTCGACGACCTCCTGGCGCTCGGTGAACAGATCGTCGAGCCCGAAGAAGTCGCCGTAGGTGATGGACTCCCCCGACCAGGTCGAGTTGCCGCGGTTGTGGTACATCAGCGGGTCGTTGAGCCACTCCGGGACCTTGATCGTCTCGTCCTGCGCGGACCGGAAGACGGGGGTGTAGGGGAAAGAGGTCTGCGGGTCCATGAGCGGGAACGGCTTGCCGATGTAGTCCCGGTCGTCGAAGGCATTGCCCAGGGCGTCGCGGTAGGGCTGAGCCTCCTTGGAGATGTAGTCGTAGACCCCCTCCTCGTAGTCGATGATGTCCGCGGTGTGGTTGGTGATGATGTCGAAGTAGACCTTCATGCCCCGCGCGTGGGCCGCATCGACGAGCTGCTTCATCTCCTCGTTGGTGCCCAGGTGCGGGTCGATCTGGGTGAAGTCGGTGATCCAGTAGCCGTGGTAACCAGCGCTGACATCGGCCGTGCCCTCCCCCTGGACCGGCTGGTTCTTGAAGCTGGGCGTGAGCCAGATCGCGGTCGTCCCCAGTCCCTGGATGTAGTCCAGCTTGCCTATGAGCCCCGCGAGATCTCCCCCGTGGTAGAAGCCCTTGTCGGTGGGGTCGAACCCGTGGTCGTACCGATCCCCCTCGATGCCCCCGGTGTCATTGCTCGGGTCGCCGTTGGCGAAACGATCGGCCATCACGAAGTAGAACTGCTCCCTCGTGGTGGACTCGCGCAGGCTGTCCCGCGCCAGGTCGCGGTCCTGCTGCGTCACGGTGGAGGACGCAGGGGTCGCCGCCGACGCCGGCTCCACCATCCCTGTAGGGGAACTCACGGCAGTGGCCGGACTCCCCGTGGTCGACGCGAGCATGGGTGCTGACAGCATGGCTGCGCTGACGATCCCGGCCACTACGGTGCGCATCATTGCGACTCCCTCTCCCAGTGGGCATGACGAAGGCCCTCGATCAGTATGCCGATCGAGGGCCTTCGTGTAAAGTGTGGTCCGGCGGTGTCCTACTCTCCCACACCGTTTCCAGTGCAGTACCATCGGCGCTGTCAGGCTTAGCTTCCGGGTTCGGAATGTGACCGGGCGTTTCCCTGACGCTATGACCGCCGTAACATTATCGAGTTGTACCAAACACAGACACACACGCACGCTCTGGTGGGTGTGCCCACCGGGGGGTGGGGTGTTCGTATCTCGAGAGACCGTACAGTGGACGCGTAGCATCTTTGTTGTTTATGTTATCGGCTTATTAGTACCGGTCAGCTTCACACATTGCTGTGCTTCCACATCCGGCCTATCAACCCAGTAGTCTAGCTGGGAGCCTCTCACCCGTAAAGGGTATGGAAACCTCATCTTGGAGTGTGCTTCCCGCTTAGATGCTTTCAGCGGTTATCACGTCCGAACGTAGCTAATCAGCGGTGCCCTTGGCAGGACAACTGACACACCAGTGGTTCGTCCATCCCGGTCCTCTCGTACTAGGGACAGCTCTCCTCAAGTTTCCTACGCGCGCAGCGGATAGGGACCGAACTGTCTCACGACGTTCTAAACCCAGCTCGCGTACCGCTTTAATGGGCGAACAGCCCAACCCTTGGGACCGACTCCAGCCCCAGGATGCGACGAGCCGACATCGAGGTGCCAAACCATGCCGTCGATATGAGCTCTTGGGCAGGATCAGCCTGTTATCCCCGGGGTACCTTTTATCCGTTGAGCGACGGCGCTTCCACAAGCCACCGTCGGGTCACTAGTCCCGACTTTCGTCTCTGCTCGACATGTCTGTCTCACAGTCAAGCTCCCTTGTGCACTTACACTCGATACCTGATTGCCAACCAGGCTGAGGGAACCTTTGGGCGCCTCCGTTACCTTTTGGGAGGCAACCGCCCCAGTTAAACTACCCACCAGGCACTGTCCCTGATCCGGATCACGGACCGAGGTTAGATATCCAGAACGACCAGAGTGGTATTTCAACGATGACTCCACAACCACTGGCGTGGCTGCTTCATAGTCTCCCACCTATCCTACACAAGCCGTACCGAACACCAATACCAAGCTATAGTAAAGGTCCCGGGGTCTTTCCGTCCTGCTGCGCGTAACGAGCATCTTTACTCGTAGTGCAATTTCGCCGAGTTCGTGGTTGAGACAGTGGAGAAGTCGTTACGCCATTCGTGCAGGTCGGAACTTACCCGACAAGGAATTTCGCTACCTTAGGATGGTTATAGTTACCACCGCCGTTTACTGGCGCTTAAGTTCAGAGCTTCACCACCAAAGGTGGTTGACCCGTCCCCTTACGTTCCAGCACCAGCACCGGGCAGGCGTCAGTCCGTATACATCGTCTTGCGACTTCGCACGGACCTGTGTTTTTAGTAAACAGTCGCTTCTCCCTGGTCTCTGCGGCCCTTGACGCTAACCCGTAAAGGGTTTCACGCCGCGGGCCCCCCTTCTCCCGAAGTTACGGGGGCATTTTGCCGAGTTCCTTAACCACGATTCACTCGATCGCCTTGGTATTCTCTACCTAACCACCTGAGTCGGTTTGGGGTACGGGCGGCTCGAACCTCGCTAGGAAATTTTCTTGGCAGCATAGGATCACCCTGCTTCCCACATACGTGGTCACCATCAAGCCTCGGACACTGATGGGGCGGATTTACCACTCCCCGGTCCTGCGCTCTTGGACGTGGACTACCATCGCCACGCGGAGGCTACCTTCCTGCGTCCTTCCATCGCTTACCTACTACACGCTCGGGTCACGCGTTCCACCCCCCTCCCCGCAACCACTCGAAAGCGGTCACGGGTTCATGGGGGACTTCAGGCGCTTAGCATTACGTGCCTCGGTATGGGCGGTTCTTCGCCGGTTCCGGAATATCAACCGGATGTCCATCGACTACGCCTGTCGGCCTCGCCTTAGGTCCCGACTTACCCAGGGCAGATTAGCTTGACCCTGGAACCCTTGGTTATTCGGCGGAAGAGTTTCTCACTCTTCATTCGCTACTCATGCCTGCATTCTCACTCGTGCCGGCTCCACACCTCGATCACTCGGATGCTTCACTGCCGGCACGACGCTCCCCTACCCAGCAACACGCCTGGACCCACACACAAAATGTGTGGGCCGAGCAAAGTGTCACTGCCACAGCTTCGGTGGTGTGCTTGAGCCCCGCTACATTGTCGGCGCGGAATCACTTGACCAGTGAGCTATTACGCACTCTTTAAAGGGTGGCTGCTTCTAAGCCAACCTCCTGGTTGTCTTCGCAACTCCACATCCTTTCCCACTTAGCACACGCTTAGGGACCTTAGCTGGTGATCTGGGCTGTTTCCCTCTCGACTACGAAGCTTATCCCCCGCAGTCTCACTGCCATGCTCTCACTTACCGGCATTCGGAGTTTGGCTGACGTCAGTAACCCGGTGGGGCCCATCAGCCATCCAGTAGCTCTACCTCCGGCAAGAAACACATGACGCTGCACCTAAATGCATTTCGGGGAGAACCAGCTATCACGGAGTTTGATTGGCCTTTCACCCCTACCCACAGCTCATCCCCTCAGTTTTCAACCTAAGTGGGTTCGGGCCTCCACGCGGTCTTACCCGCGCTTCACCCTGGCCATGGGTAGATCACTCCGCTTCGGGTCTAGACCCAGCGACTCAATCGCCCTCTTCGGACTCGCTTTCGCTACGGCTACCCCACACGGGTTAACCTCGCCACTGAGCACTAACTCGCAGGCTCATTCTTCAAAAGGCACGCCGTCACCAGACCGCAGTCCAGCTCCGACGGATTGTAGGCACACGGTTTCAGGAACTATTTCACACTCTCCCCTCCCGGGGTACTTTTCACCTTTCCCTCACGGTACTTGTCCGCTATCGGTCACCAGGTAATATTTAGGCTTAGCAGGTGGTCCTGCCAGATTCGTACGGGATTTCTCGGGCCCCGTACTACTTGGGAAAAATGTGCAACGGAGTCAAGACCATTTCAGCTACCGGGGTCTCACCGTCTACGCCAGGCCTTTCCAGACCCTTCGCCTATGCCCTCGATTTCTTACTCCGCGCCAGCATGTCAGTGCCAGCACACACACTCCCACAACCCCGCACCCGCAACCCCTGACAGGTCTCACACGAGTACGGTTTGGCCTCATCCGCTTTCGCTCGCCACTACTCACGGAATCACATGTTGTTTTCTCTTCCTGTGGGTACTGAGATGTTTCACTTCCCCACGTTCCCTCCACACACCCTATACATTCAGGTGCGGGTGACCGGCGATGAAGCCGGCCGGGTTTCCCCATTCGGAAATCCTCGGATCAATGTCTGGTTATCGACTCCCCGAGGCTTATCGCAGATTCCTACGTCCTTCTTCGGTTCCTGGTACCAAGGCATCCACCGTGCGCCCTTAAAAACATAAAAGCCACAAAGATGCTCGCGTCCACTGTACAGTTCTCAACATACGACCAGGCCCACCACAACACACCCACACACGCACCAACCCATCGTCGATGCACACCGCGTGAACAGTCATGGCCCCGGACTACCAAGAGCAACCCAACCCCCACACCCCCCAAGGGGACGTGAAGGGCCCGATCCCTCAGGACCCAACAACGCGCCAGCCATGCCCCTGATGTTCCACCCATGAGCACACCACCGTGGAACACGCGTCCACGCAATGGTGACTAAATGCTCCTTAGAAAGGAGGTGATCCAGCCGCACCTTCCGGTACGGCTACCTTGTTACGACTTAGTCCCAATCACCAGTCCCACCTTCGACAGCTCCCTCCACAAGGGTTGGGCCACCGGCTTCGGGTGTTACCGACTTTCGTGACTTGACGGGCGGTGTGTACAAGGCCCGGGAACGTATTCACCGCAGCGTTGCTGATCTGCGATTACTAGCGACTCCGACTTCATGGGGTCGAGTTGCAGACCCCAATCCGAACTGAGACCAGCTTTAAGGGATTCGCTCCACCTCACGGTTTCGCAGCCCTCTGTACCGGCCATTGTAGCATGCGTGAAGCCCAAGACGTAAGGGGCATGATGATTTGACGTCATCCCCACCTTCCTCCGAGTTGACCCCGGCAGTCTCCTATGAGTCCCCGCCATCACGCGCTGGCAACATAGAACGAGGGTTGCGCTCGTTGCGGGACTTAACCCAACATCTCACGACACGAGCTGACGACAACCATGCACCACCTGTATACCGACCTTGCGGGGCGCACATCTCTGCACGTTTCCGGTATATGTCAAGCCTTGGTAAGGTTCTTCGCGTTGCATCGAATTAATCCGCATGCTCCGCCGCTTGTGCGGGCCCCCGTCAATTCCTTTGAGTTTTAGCCTTGCGGCCGTACTCCCCAGGCGGGGCGCTTAATGCGTTAGCTGCGGCACGGACCCCGTGGAATGGGACCCACACCTAGCGCCCAACGTTTACGGCGTGGACTACCAGGGTATCTAATCCTGTTCGCTCCCCACGCTTTCGCTTCTCAGCGTCAGTAATGGCCCAGAGACCTGCCTTCGCCATCGGTGTTCCTCCTGATATCTGCGCATTCCACCGCTACACCAGGAATTCCAGTCTCCCCTACCACACTCTAGCCTGCCCGTACCCACTGCAGACCCGGGGTTAAGCCCCGGGCTTTCACAGCAGACGCGACAAACCGCCTACAAGCTCTTTACGCCCAATAATTCCGGACAACGCTCGCACCCTACGTATTACCGCGGCTGCTGGCACGTAGTTAGCCGGTGCTTCTTCTGCTCCTACCGTCACAAAAGCTTCGTCAGAGCTGAAAGAGGTTTACAACCCGAAGGCCGTCATCCCTCACGCGGCGTCGCTGCATCAGGCTTTCGCCCATTGTGCAATATTCCCCACTGCTGCCTCCCGTAGGAGTCTGGGCCGTGTCTCAGTCCCAGTGTGGCCGGTCACCCTCTCAGGCCGGCTACCCGTCGTCGCCTTGGTAGGCCATTACCCCACCAACAAGCTGATAGGCCGCGAGTCCATCCTCCACCAAAAAATCTTTCCACCCCCAGCCCATGCAGGCAGGAGTCATATCCAGTATTAGCCACCGTTTCCGGCGGTTATCCCAGAGTGAAGGGCAGGTTACTCACGTGTTACTCACCCGTTCGCCACTAATCCACCCAGCAAGCTGGGCTTCATCGTTCGACTTGCATGTGTTAAGCACGCCGCCAGCGTTCGTCCTGAGCCAGGATCAAACTCTCCGATAAAAACCTTAAACCCTTAACGAAGAGCCAAGATAACCTGACAAAAACGGGCCACCATGCCACCGCGGGGGGCGACAACACAATGACCCAATCAAACAAAAATTGGCATCAAAAACATAACTAGCACGCTGTTGAGTTCTCAAAGATCGGACACACACCGGACATCGGCGCCGATTGGCGCTTTCAGTGCGGGGCAACCTCTCCAGTCTACCTGAGCACCGCCGGCTTCTCCAAATCCGTGGATCGGAGGTCGTCGTCGGGGTCTACCCGAGGTGACTGTGCGCTTCCGTTGCTTTCGCGTCGGCAGCGAGTGACTACTCTACACACGTCTTCGGAGCACATGCAAATCCGGGGCCGCGGGCCTGCCACGGGCGGACCCTCCTTCGGGTATCTGTGCAGGTCAGGGCACGATTGCCAGCTTGCCGACGGCCGCTCCGTCCGCCAGCCTCTCGAGCGCTTCCCGGGTGTCTGCGAGGGCGAAGGTGCTGTCGATCTGGGGTCGGATGCCCGCTGTCGTGACGAACGAGCACAGCGCGCGCAGCTCGTCGTGAGTGCCCATCGTTGAGCCCACCACGCGGAGTTGCTTGAAGAAGATCTTGGTGAGCTCAGCCTTGGGGGGCGCGTCCCCCGATGTTGCTCCGCAGATGACGATGGTCCCACCGGGGCGCAGGGCGTTGACCGAGTGCGACCAGGTCGCGGCTCCCACGCTCTCCAGCACGGCGTCCACGCGACGCGGCAGGCGCTCGCCCGTGCCGAAAGCCTGGTGCGCGCCAAGGTCGACCGCACGCGCACTCCGCTCCTCGTCCCGACTGGTCACCCAGACCGTCAGCCCGGCGGCGCGCGCCAGCTGGATGAGCGCCGTGGAGACCGCACCTCCCGCGCCCTGGACGAGGACGGTGTCGCCGGGTCGCGTGGCCGACTGCCGGAAGAGCATCCGGTAGGCCGTGAGCCACGACGTGGACAAGGCTGCAGCCTCGGTCGCCGCCAGATGCTCGGGTCGAGGGACCCAGTGGCCCTCGGGGATGGCGACCTGCTCGGCCAGGGTTCCTTGGTGCACCTCGGAGAGCAGGCTGCGGCGGGGATCCAGGGTGATGTCGCCGGTCCATCCCGGAGTGCCGGCGATGACCGGCAGCACGACCACCTCACCGTGGTCTGGATGCTCCACCACCGCGTCGCACCCGAGGATCATCGGCAGCCGTTCTGGTGGAAGGCCCACCCCCTTGAGCGACCACAGGTCGTGATGGTTCAGGCCGGTCGCCACGACGGGCAGGACCACCCAGCCCGCCCGCTCCTCCGGCTGGGGCCGCTGCCCCACCACCAGGCCGGCGAGCGGGTCCTGCGGGTCGATCGAGGCGGCATACGCAGCGAGCATGTCCCCCAGCCTAGTCAGCCGAGGCTGGGCGCATCGGCTCCACCGGCGGCCGGACCGCGCGGCTCTCCTGGTCCCGAGCCAGCAGCTCCTCCTCCCCCTCCGGATACACGATCTCTTCCAGGCACAACCCGTGGGCAGGCATCACCTGCACACCCGGGTCCCGGATGCCGGCCTCGAGCACCTGGCTCGGCCACGTCTCCTCGCGTCGCCCCTCCCCCACGGGCACGATGGCCCCCACGAGAGCACGCACCATGCTGTGACAGAAGGCGTCCGCCACCACCTCACCCACCACGATGCCGTCAGGTGACCGGGTCCAGGAGTAGGACAGCAGGGTGCGGACGGTGGTCGCACCCTCGCGCCGACGGCAGAACGCCGCGAAGTCCCGCAGTCCGGTGAGTGAGTGCGCCGCGGCGGTCATCGCCGCCACGTCCAGCGCGCGACGCACGACCACGGTGTCCCGGCGACGCAGCGGGTCCAGACGTCGTGCCTCGTCGCACAGCCGGTAGGAGTAGCGACGACGCAGCGCCGAGAACCGGGCGTCGAAGACGTCCGGCACCCGGGTCACCGCACGCACCACGAGATCCGCGGGCAGCACCCCGCCCAGACGCACGACGAGCGCCTCGGCCGGGTCACGGTCCGAGCGCCCGGGGAGCGAGCGCCAGACGTCCTCGGGCAGGTCCAGATGGCAGACCGACCCTCGGGCGTGCACCCCCGCATCCGTGCGACCACCCACGGTCAGCTGGGGCTCCGGCGTGCGCAGCACGATGCCCAGCCCTCGCGCCAGCTCCCCCTCCACGGTGCGCAACTCCGGCTGCCGGGCCCAGCCGGAGAAGTCGGTGCCGTCGTAGGCGAGGTCGATCCTGATGCGCACCCGCCCATCCTGCCCCACCGCACGCGAAAGGCCGCCCACCCCGGTGCGGGGTGGGCGGCCTTCTCGACCTCAGTGGCCGACCTCAGTGGACCAGGTGCTCGCGGGTCACTTGTCCTCGGACAGGCCCAGTTCGGTGCCGGCGTCCAGGCCCTGGGCGGCGGCGCCACCGGCGGGCTCGAAGCCAGCAGCCGCGGCAGCCTCGGCGGTGCGGAACCAGACCTCGGCCTCGGTGGCGTCATACCACTGCGAGTCGGGGGTGTGGAACTTCATCGAGTCCGCATTGCCCTTGATGTCGAAGCCCTCCGGCGCGGAGCCGTCGGCGGTCGCCGGGTGGCTGTCCGGGCCGAAGTCCCGGGCCTGCGCGTCCCCGTCAGCGGCAGCCGCGGCAGCGTCGTCACTACCGGCCGAGACCATGGCGGCCTCGGTGGTGTCCTCGGCCTGCTCGGTGTCGTTGTCGACCTCGGTGAGCTCACCGTCGGCAGCCACGACCGCGCCCTGATCGGCGGCGGCCTCAGCAGCCTCGACCTCGGCCTGCGTCTCGTCGACGGCCGCGTCGGAAGCGGTGGCCTCCTGCGCCTCGAGCTCGGCGTCGGTCAGCGCGGCGTCAGCAGCGGCGGCGTCAGCAGCAGCCTTGTCCTTGGCCGCACGCTTGGTCGCACCCTCGGCCTGGGTCACGACGGCCTTCTTGGCAACCGGCTCGCGAACGAGCTCGATGACCGCCATCGGGGCGTTGTCACCCTTGCGGGGGGCGATCTTGGTGATGCGGGTGTAGCCACCCTCGCGCTCGGCCATGTCGGGCGCGATCTCGGTGAAGAGGCGGTGGACGACGCCCTTGTCCCGGACGATCGCCAGGACCTTGCGGCGGTTGTGCAGGTCGCCGCGCTTGGCGAAAGTCACCAGACGCTCGGCGAGCGGGCGCAGGCGCTTGGCCTTGGCCTCGGTCGTGGTGATGCGGTCGTGCTCGAACAGCGCGGTGGCCAGGTTCGACAGGATCAGGCGCTCGTGCGCCGGACCGCCGCCGAGGCGCGGACCCTTCTTGGGGGCGGGCATGGTTTCTCCTTAGGGATGATGCCGGAGACGGATGGCTGGTGGGATCAGTACTGCTCGTCCTCGACGAAGGCGGCGTCGCCCTCGTCGTCATAGGACTCGTCGTAGGAAGCGGCAGAGGCGTCGAACCCGGGCGGGCTGTCCTTGAGGGCCAGACCCATCTCGGCGAGCTTGTCCTTGACCTCGTCGATGGACTTGGCGCCGAAGTTGCGGATGTCGAGCAGGTCGGCCTCGCTGCGACCCACGAGCTCACCCACGGAGTGGATGCCCTCGCGCTTGAGGCAGTTGTAGGACCGGACAGTCAGGTCGAGGTCCTCGATCGGCAGCGCCAGGTCCGAGGCCAGCGCCCCGTCGCCCGCAGCGGTGCCGATCTCGATGCCCTCGGCCTCGACGTTCAGCTCACGCGCCAGGCCGAAGAGCTCGACCAGGGTGCGACCCGCGGAGGCGATGGCGTCGCGCGGCGAGGTGGACGGCTTGGTCTCGACGTCGACCACGAGGCGGTCGAAGTCGGTGCGCTGCTCGACACGGGTGGCCTCGACCTTGTAGGTCACGTTCAGCACCGGCGAGTAGATGGAGTCGACCGGGATGCGGCCGATCTCCTGGTCACCGGACTTGTTCTGCTGCGCCGAGACGTAGCCACGGCCGCGCTCGACCGTCATCTCCATCTCGATCTTGCCCGAGTCGTTCAGGGTGGCCAGGTGCAGGTCCGGGTTGTGGATCTCCACACCGGCCGGCGGGGCGATGTCGGCAGCCGTGACGGCGCCAGCGCCCTGCTTGCGCAGGTACATCACGACGGGCTCGTCGTGCTCGCTGGAGACGACCAGGCCCTTGAGGTTCAGGATGATCTCGGTGACGTCCTCCTTGATCCCGGGGATCGTGGAGAACTCGTGCAGCACACCGTCGATCCGGATGCTGGTGAGGGAGGCGCCGGGGATGCTGGACAGCAGGGTCCGACGCAGGGAGTTGCCGAGGGTGTAACCGAAGCCCGGCTCGAGCGGCTCGATGACGAACCGCGAGCGGTGGTCGGAGACGACCTCCTCGGACAGGATGGGGCGCTGTGCGATGAGCACTGTTCTTTCCTTCCCACGGGCGACCGCTATATGACGCCCATGAATGGCACCGGACCGACTCTGTCCTCGGACCGGCGTTCCCCCGACAGCCAGGAGCTCGCGTGAGACGCGAGGTCCTGGCTGCCGGGGACACGAGGGGTGCAGCCCCCAGTGTCAGTTCTTGGAGTAGAGCTCCACGATGAGCTGCTCGGTGAGGATCGTGTCGATCTGCTCACGGGTAGGCAGCTGGTGGATCAGGATCTGCAGCGAGCCCTCGACGACCTTCATCCAGGCCGGGACCGGGCGCTCGCCGTAGGTCTGGCGGGCCAGCTCGAACGGGAAGGTCTCCACGGACTGCGGGCGGACCTCGATGATGTCGTACTGCTCCACGCGGTAGGACGGCACGTCGACGCGGACGCCGTTGACCAGGAAGTGACCGTGGGTCACGAGCTGGCGGGCGGCGCGGCGGGTGCGGGCCAGACCGGCACGGTAGATGACGTTGTCGAGGCGCGACTCCAGAATGATCAGCAGGTTCGCACCGGTCTTGCCGGGACGGCGGGCCGCCTCGGCGTAGTAACGGCGGAACTGCTTCTCCATGACGCCATACGTGAAGCGAGCCTTCTGCTTCTCCTGCAGCTGGGTCAGGTACTCCTTCTCCTGGCTGCGGCGACGACCGTGCTGCCCCGGGGGGAAGGGACGCAGGTCGAAGTTCTTGTCACCGCCGACGAGGTCGACCTTGAGCCGGCGGGACTTCTTGGTGATGGGTCCGGTGTAACGGGCCATGATGTGTTACCTAGTTCCTTCCGGTGCTTTAGTTACGACGCTTCTTGGGCGGGCGGACGCCGTTGTGCGCCTGGGGCGTCACATCGGAGATCGCGCCGACCTCGAGGCCGGCGGCGGTCAGCGAGCGGATCGCGGTCTCGCGACCCGAGCCCGGGCCCTTGACGAAGACGTCGACCTTCTTCATGCCGTGGTCCATGGCACGACGGGCAGCGGCCTCGGCGGCCATCTGCGCGGCATACGGGGTCGACTTGCGCGAACCCTTGAACCCGACCTGGCCCGAGGAGGACCAGGCAATGACGGCACCGGTCGGGTCGGTGATGCTGATGATGGTGTTGCTGAACGTGCTCTTGATGTGAGCCTGCCCGAAGGCAACGTTCTTCTTCTCCTTGCGACGCACCTTGCGGGCGCCGCTGGCCTGACGGCTCTTGGGGGGCATGTGTTTCTCCTGACGAGGAAGCAAGTGTTGGTTCCCGTCCCGGCGCGACCGCTCTGACTGCAGCTGGTCCGGGGTCTGGGGCCGAAGCCCTCAGCGGGGAAGTCGGGGGCAAGCGCCCCCGAGCGATTACTTGCCGGCCTTCTTCTTGCCGGCGACGGTGCGCTTGGGGCCCTTGCGGGTACGCGCGTTGGTCTTGGTGCGCTGACCGTGCACCGGGAGGCCGCGGCGGTGCCGCAGACCCTGGTAGCTGCCGATCTCGACCTTGCGGCGGATGTCGGCGGCCACCTCACGGCGCAGGTCACCCTCGAGGCGGTACGCGCCCTCGAGGTGGTCACGCATCGCGACCAGCTGCTCCTCCGTCAGGTCCTTGACGCGGATGGACGGGTCGACACCCGTGGCCACCAGCGTCTCCTGGGCGCGGGTACGGCCCACGCCAAAGATGTAGGTGAGAGCGACCTCGACGCGCTTGTCGCGCGGCAGGTCGACACCGATGAGTCGTGCCATGTGGCAGTGCTCCTGTGGATTCGAGCGAGAGTGTGGGTGCAACACCGGTCCGCATCCTCTGGTGGTGGGCGCTGTCGGCCCGCGGTCCCCGGCTCTCGCTGCCGGGGGTGACGTCCCGCGTCGGCGGGGGTCGGGTGCTGCTGTTTCGTCGTGTGCTCTTCAGTTGTCGGTGTTCAGTTGTGGGTAAAGAGTCGTCGCCTCGTGATGCTGCGACGTGCGTGGAGCTCTGCTCAGCCCTGGCGCTGCTTGTGGCGCAGGTTCTCGCAGATCACCATGACCCGGCCGTGACGGCGGATCACCTTGCACTTGTCGCAGATCTTCTTCACGCTGGGCTGAACCTTCATGGCCTGCCTGCTTTCGGGTGATCTGGATGGGTGGTGCGGTGCAGCGCCCTCCCGTCAGGAGGGCAGGGTGCAATCAGCGGTAACGGAAGACGATCCGTCCGCGGGTCAGGTCGTACGGGCTGAGTTCCACCACGACCCGGTCCTCGGGGAGGATCCGGATGTAGTGCTGCCGCATCTTCCCGGAGATGTGAGCCAGCACAACGTGACCGTTGGTCAGCTCGACCCGGAAGTTTGCGTTCGGGAGGGCCTCGACAACCGTGCCCTCGATCTCAATGACGCCGTCCTTCTTCGCCATGTCCTCCACTTTTCGCGTGACTGCTTGCTGCGTCGGCCCACGCAGGGCCGACGCACCATCCTACGGGATTGGCAAGGAGGAAAGCCAATCCGCGCAGTTGAACGACACCCTCGGGTGGCACAGGGGGGCGAGGCTGGGCCGACAGCCCCGGAGGGTTAATCGGCGAGCGGGGCGAAGGCAGCACCGCGGGCGCGCAACTGCGCCTCTCCCCCGTCGTGGGCGGTCAGCACCCACAGGCCGCGGTCGGTCACCGCGACGGTGTGCTCCCAGTGGGCCGCATGGCTGTGGTCCTCGGTCACCACGGTCCACTCGTCATCGAGGGTGCGGGTCTCGATGCCGCCGAGGGTGACCATCGGCTCCACCGCGAAGGTGGCGCCGGACGGCACAGTCGGTCCGGCGCTGGTGACCGCGTAGTTGGGCACCTGCGGGTCCATGTGCATCTCCCGGCCGATGCCGTGCCCGACATAGTCCTCGAGGATGCCGTACTCCCCCACCACACCCTTGGCGCGCCGACGCTCCAGGGCTTCGCCGATGCTTCCCTCCACCGCATCGCCGACGGCATACAGGCGGCCACCGACGCGCAACGCGGCGATGCCATCCCACAGCGAGGCCTCGGTGTCATCGCTGAGGGCCAGATCCGCCGCGCTTCCCCGCTCGCGCCCGCCGACCACGAAGGTCAGCGCCGCGTCGCCGTGCCAGCCGGCCACGATCGCGCCGCAGTCGATGGAGACGAGGTCGCCCTTCTCCAGCACCCGCTCTCCCGGGACACCGTGCACGACCTCGTCGTTGACCGAGATGCACAGGCTGCCGGTGAAGCCGTGGTAGCCCAGGAAGCTGGGCTCGGCCCCGGCCGCGCGGATGGCCTCCTCGGCCAGCGCGTCGAGCTCACCGGTGGTGCGCCCGGCGAGGGCGTGCTCGCGGGCCAGGGTGAGGGTGTCGGCCACGACCAGGCCCGCCCTGCGCATGGCGCGCAGCTGGTCCTCGGTCTTGGCCTCGATGCGGGGGCGGCGACGGAACAGAGACATCCAGGTATGCCGTACCTCTCGACTCTCGTGGGCTGGCGGGAGTGCGACTCAGGCGTCGGCCGGGCGGACCGCGCCCAGGACCTTCTCGATCCGGGCGGTCACCTCGTCCACGGTCCCCATGCCGTCGACCCGGTGCAGCAGACCACGTTCGCGGTAGACGGCAGCCAGCGGCGCCGTCTCCTCGGTGTAGATCCGCATCCGCTCGCGGATGACCTCCTCGGTGTCGTCGGCGCGGCCCTGGTCGACGGCGCGGGCGAGCAGCCGGCCGACGACCTCGTCGGTGTCGACCGTCAGCTCAACCACCGCGTCCAGCGCATGCCCGGCGTCACCGAGCATCTCGTCCAGCGCCTCCACCTGACCCGTGGTCCGGGGGTAGCCGTCCAGCAGGAAGCCGTCGGCGGCATCCTGCTCGGCCAGGCGGTCACGCACGATGGCGTTGGTGATCTCGTCCGGCACGTAGCCACCGGAGGAGGTGATCTCCTTGACCTGCAGGCCCAGCGGGGTCTCGTTCTTGATGTTGGCGCGGAAGATGTCGCCGGTGGAGATGGCGGGCACCCCGTGGGCGGCGGACACCAGAGCGGCTTGGGTGCCCTTACCGGCACCGGGGGGGCCGAGCATGATCAGACGCATCAGCGGAGGAACCCTTCGTAGTCGTGCTGCTGGAGCTGGGACTCGATCTGCTTGATGGTCTGCAGACCGACGCCCACGATGATCAGGATCGAGGCTCCGCCGAGGGGGAAGTCCACGATCCGCATGGCGTTGAAGGCGATGAGCGGGATGAGCGCCAAGGTCGCGAGGTAGAGCGCGCCGGGGGTGGTGATCCGGTTGATGACGTACTCGAGGTACTCCGCCGTGGGGCGACCGGCGCGGATACCGGGGATGAAGCCGCCGTAGCGCTTCATGTTGTCAGCCACGTCGGTCGGGTTGAAGGTCACCGAGACGTAGAAGAAGGTGAAGAAGATCAGCATGGCCACGTAGAGCGCCATGTAGACCCAGTGCGTGCCCTGACCGGTGAAGCCCATCGTCAGGTAGCGGTCCACGAAGGTGACCCAGTCCGGCGCCGAGGCGGCCGGGTCGGTGGGCCGATTGAAGTTGGCCGCCATCTGGGGAAGCATCAGGATCGAGCTGGCGAAGATGATCGGGATCACGTTGGCCATGTTCAACTTCAGCGGGATGTAGGTCGAGGTGCCGCCGTACTGACGACGACCCACCATCCGCTTGGCGTACTGCACGGGGATGCGCCGCTGGCACTGCTCGACGTAGACGACCGCGGTGACGATGCCCAGCCCCAGCAGCATCACCAGCACGAAGGTGGTGACCGACTGGCTGTAGATGGCACCCAGCGCACCGGGGAAGCTGGCGGCGATCGAGACGAAGATGAGCAACGACATACCGTTGCCGACGCCCTTCTCGGTGATCAGCTCACCGAGCCACATGATCAGGCCGGTGCCGGCCGTCATGGTCAGGACCATCAGCACCAGGGTGCCGATCCCGTCGTCGGGCATCACCGTCGGGCAGGCGCCGCCGAACAGACGGGCCGGCTCCCGGGCGATCGTGACCAGCGTCGAGGCCTGCAGGACCGCCAGCCCGATCGTCAGGTAGCGGGTGTACTGCGTCATCTTGGTCTGCCCGGCCTGGCCCTCTTTCTTGAGGGCCTCGAAGCGCGGGATGACCACGGTCAGCAGTTGCACGATGATGGCCGCAGTGATGTAGGGCATGATGCCCAGCGCGAAGACCGACAGCTGCATCATCGCGCCACCGGAGAACAGGTTGGCCATGCCGAGGACGCTGCCGGCGTTCGAGGCGAACTGCTGGCACTGCTGCACCAGGCCGTAGTCGATCCCGGGGCTGGGGATGTGCGTCCCGAGGCGGTAGATCGCCATGATCGCGAGCGTGAAGAGGATCTTCTTGCGAAGATCCGGTGTCTTGAACGCGCGCACGAAGGCGGAGAGCATTCAGGTCCTCCTGTGGGTCCCCGTGAACGCACGGCCGCGAGGGCGCGGGTGCTGCGGGATGACGTTGAACGAGAGCGACGATAACACCGGGACCTGTCCCGGCCGAACTACGTGGGTGGACGCGGCGGCGCCGCACCCGGGCGCGCGAAGGCCCCGGCTCGCGAGTGCGAACCGGGGCCTACGGCATACCAATCGGACCTGGATCAGGCCTCGGTGGCAGTGACAGTGCCCCCGGCAGCCTCGATCTTCTCCTTGGCGGAGGCCGAGAACTTGGTGGCGGTGACCTCGACCTTGACGGTCAGGTCGCCGGTGCCGAGCACCTTGACCGGCTGGCCCTTGCGGACCGCGCCCTTGGCCACCAGGTCCTCGACGGTGACCTCGCCACCCTGCGGGAACAGGGCGGAGATCTGGTCGAGGTTCACGACCTGGTAGGTGGTCTTGAACCGGTTCTTGAAGCCACGCAGCTTGGGCAGCCGCATGTGCATCGGGGTCTGGCCACCCTCGAAGGTCTCGGGCACCTGGTAGCGGGCCTTGGTGCCCTTGGTGCCGCGACCCGCGGTCTTGCCCTTGGAGCCCTCACCACGACCCACGCGGGTCTTGGCGGTCTTGGCGCCGGGGGCCGGACGCAGGTGGTGAACCTTCAGGGCGGACGAGCCCGAGCGGTCAGCAGTGTTGCTCATGGGTCAGTCAACCTCCTCGACGGTCACCAGGTGGGCGACCGAGCGGACCATGCCCCGGAACTCCGGGCGGTCCTCCTTGATCACGGTGTCACCGATCCGCTTCAGGCCCAGCGAGCGCACGGTCTCCCGGTGCATCTGCTTGGTCCCGACGGTCGACTTCACCTGAGTCACCTTCAGCTGTGCCATCACGCACCTGCCTTCGCCTCGGCACGCGCCTCGGCGCGAGCCCGCAGCATGGCGGCCGGGGCCACCTCCTCGACGGACTTGCCGCGACGAGCGGCGACCGCCTCGGGCTGCTCCAGGCCCTTGAGCGCAGCCACGGTGGCGTGCACGATGTTGATGGAGTTCTGCGAGCCGAGCGACTTGCTCAGCACGTCGTGGATACCCGCGCACTCCAGCACGGCGCGCACCGGGCCACCGGCGATGACACCGGTACCGGGGCTGGCCGGCTTGAGCAGGACGACGCCAGCGGCGTCCTCACCCTGCACGGGGTGGGGGATGGTGCCGCCGATGCGCGGGACGCGGAAGAAGTTCTTCTTCGCCTCCTCGACGCCCTTGGAGATCGCGGCGGGCACCTCCTTGGCCTTGCCGTAGCCGACGCCCACGGTGCCGTCGCCGTCACCCACCACGACGAGCGCGGTGAAACTGAAGCGGCGGCCACCCTTGACGACCTTGGCCACGCGGTTGATCGTGACGACGCGCTCCAGGTACTGGTTGCGCTCGTCGTCCCGGCCCCCGCGGCGGTTGTCGCGGTCGCGGTTGTCGCGGCCCCGACGGTTGTCGCGGGAGTCGCCGGCGCTGTCGCCCGCGCCGCGGCGCTGGAAGTCACCAGCCATCAGTGGATCCTCTTTCCGTTCTTGGTGGTCATCACAGGCTCAGGCCGCCCTCGCGGGCACCCTCGGCGATCGCGGCAACGCGACCGGCGTAGCGGTTGCCACCACGGTCGAAGACGACGGCCTCGACACCGGCGGCCTTGGCGCGCTCCGCGAGGAGCTCACCAACGCGGCGGGCCTTGGCGGTCTTGTCGCCCTCGAGCGAACGCAGGTCGGCCTCCATGGTGGACGCCGAGGCCAGGGTCTTGCTCTGGGTGTCGTCGACCAGCTGGACGAAGACGTGCCGGGAGGACCGGTTGACCACGAGGCGGGGACGCTCCGCGGTGCCGGTGACCTTCTTGCGCAGACGCACGTGGCGGCGGTTACGGGCTGCGGCCTTGCTCTTGGCGCGCTTGATGATCTGTGCCATGGCTTACTTACCAGCCTTTCCGACCTTGCGGCGGATGTGCTCACCCTCGTAGCGCACACCCTTGCCCTTGTACGGGTCGGGCTTGCGCAGCTTGCGGATGTTGGCAGCGACCTCGCCGACCAGCTGCTTGTCGATGCCCGTGACCGAGAACCGGGTGGGGTTCTCGACCTGGAAGGTGATGCCCTCCGGGGCCTTGATCAGGATGGGGTGGCTGTAGCCGAGCGCGAACTCCAGGTCGCTGCCCTTGGCCACCACGCGGTAACCGGTGCCGTGGATCTCCAGCTTCTTGGTGTAACCGTTGGTCACACCTTCGACCATGTTGGCCAGGAGGCTGCGGGTCAGGCCGTGGCGCGAGCGCGAGTCGCGCTCGTCGTCGGGCCGGCTGACCTCGATGCTGCCGTCCTCGCCCTTGGCGACGGAGATGGGGTCCACGACGTCGAGCGCGAGCTGGCCCTTGGGGCCCTTGACGGTCACATTGCGACCGTCGATGTTCACGTCGACACCGGAGGGAACGGTGACGGGAAGTCGTCCGATACGAGACATTGTTGTGTGCTCCTTACCTGCTGACTCGGGTCACCAGACGTAGGCGAGGACTTCCCCACCCACGCCCTTCTCGGCGGCCTGACGGTCGGTGAGCAGGCCTGCGGACGTGGAGATGATGGCCACGCCCAGGCCGCCCAGCACGCGCGGCAGGTTGCTGGACTTCGCGTAGACGCGCAGCCCCGGCTTGGAGACGCGGCGCACGCCGGCGATGGAACGCTCACGGTTGGGGCCGTACTTGAGGTCGACGACGAGCGTCTGACCCACCTCGGCCTCCTCAGCGGACCAGGAGGCGATGTAGCCCTCGGCCTTGAGGATGTCGGCGATGTTCGCCTTGAGCTTGGAGAACGGCATGCGGACCTGGTCCTTGTGCGCCGAGTTGGCGTTCCGGATGCGGGTCAGCATGTCCGCGATCGGGTCGGTCATGGTCATGGGGCTTCGTGCCCTTTCTCACCGCGGTTTCACGCTGGTCGACGGCCTGTATGCCGTGACCCTCGCGACCTTCGATGTTCCAGGTTGATGTGGCTTGGTCGGGTCGGTGGTGTGCTGGGTCTTACCAGCTGGACTTGGTCACACCGGGCAGCTCGCCGCGGTGGGCCATCTCACGCAGGCAGATCCGGCACAGGCCGAACTTGCGGTAGACGGAGTGCGGCCGCCCGCAGCGCTGGCAGCGGGTGTAGGCGCGCACCGCGAACTTCGGCTTGCGGTTAGCCTTGTTGATCAGAGCGGTCTTGGCCATCGGCTCAGTTCTCCTTGAACGGGAAGCCCAGGTGCTTCAGCAGCGCCCGACCCTCGTCGTCGTTGGTGGCGGTGGTGACGACCGTGATGTCCATACCGCGGACGCGGTCGATCTTGTCCTGGTCGATCTCGTGGAACATCGACTGCTCGTTGAGGCCGAAGGTGTAGTTGCCGCGGCCGTCGAACTGCTTGGGCGAGAGCCCGCGGAAGTCCCTGATGCGCGGCAGCGCGAGGGACAGCAGCCGGTCGAGGAACTCCCACATGCGGTCGCCACGCAGGGTGACGTGCGCGCCGATGGGCATGCCCTCACGCAGCTTGAACTGCGCGATCGACTTGCGGGCCTTGGTGACCTGCGGCTTCTGGCCGGTGATGGTGGCCAGGTCGCGGATCGCGCCCTCGATCAGCTTGCTGTCGCGGGCAGCCTCGCCGACACCCATGTTGACGATGATCTTGGTCAGGCCCGGCACCTGCATCGGGTTCTCGAACCCGAACTGCTCGGTGAGGGTGGCCTTGATCTCGTCCTGGTAGCGCGTCTTCAGACGCGGCGTCGGACGCTCCGACCCAGCGGTCTGGGTCTCGTTCTCGGTCATGGTCTCGGTCATGCTCACAGGTCCTTACCCGAGCGCACCGCCACGCGGCTGCGCACCGACTTGCTGCGACCATCGCGCTCGACGGTCTCGACGCGGGTCTTGATCCGGGTCGGCGTCTTGGTCTCGGGGTCGACCACCATCACGTTGGACACGTGGATGGGGGCCTCCTGGACCTGGATGCCACCGGTGTTGACGCCGCGCTGGCCGCCGGCCCGCGTGTGCTTGGTGATGCGGTTGACGCCCTCCACCAGGACCCGGTCGGTCTCGGTGTAGACGGCGATGACGCGGCCCTGGAGGCCCTTGTCCTTACCCGCGATGACCTGCACGAGGTCGTTCTTCTTGATCTTCATCTTCGCCATGGCTCAGATCACCTCCGGGGCGAGCGACACGATCTTCATGAACTTCTTGTCACGCAGCTCGCGTCCCACCGGACCGAAGATGCGGGTACCGCGCGGGTCCCCGTCGGTCTTGAGGATGACGGCGGCGTTCTCGTCGAAACGGATGTAGGAACCGTCGGGGCGACGGCGCTCCTTACGGGTCCGCACGATGACGGCCTTGACGACATCGCCCTTCTTGACGTTGCCGCCGGGGATGGCGTCCTTGACGGTGGCCACGATGGTGTCGCCGATGCCGGCGTACCGCCGGCCCGACCCACCGAGCACCCGGATGCACAGGAGCTCCTTGGCACCGGTGTTGTCAGCGACGCGAAGTCGCGACTCCTGCTGGATCACTGTTCGTTCTCCTACTGCCGGCCGGTTCTCACGGTATGCCGTGAGCCTCGCCGAACGTCGTGGATTGCTGGGGGGTACTCGGGGGGCGATGGTCCGCCCCCCGAGCGAGTTCTTACTTGGCCTTCTCGAGGATCTCCACCAGGCGCCAGCGCTTGGTGGCGCTCAGCGGGCGGGTCTCCATGATGAGGACGCGGTCGCCGATGCCGGCGATGTTGTTCTCGTCGTGCGCCTTGACCTTGCTGCTCTTGCGCATGACCTTGCCGTACAGCGCGTGCTTGACCCGGTCCTCGACGACGACGGTGACGGTCTTGTCCATCTTGTCGCTGACCACATAACCCTGACGGGTCTTGCGGTAGTTGCGGTCCCCGCCGTGGCCCAGCGCGTGGGCGTCGGGCTCGTGGGACTCGACGGTCTTGACGGTCTCGTTCGTGGTGTTCTCAGTCATGCTCAGCCGACCTTCTCGCTCGTCTCGGCGGCCTCACGGCCGATGCCCAGCTCACGCTCACGCATCTCGGTGTAGATCCGCGCGATGTCCTTGCGGACCGCGCGCAGGCGTCCGTGGTTCTCGAGCTGACCGGTCGCCGACTGGAACCGCAGGTTGAACAGTTCCTTCTTGGCCTCGGCCAGGGCGTCGGACAGCGGGCCGTCCTCCAGCCCGCGCAGCTGCTCGGGGGTCAGGTTCTTGGAACCGACTGCCATCAGATGTCACCACCTTCACGCGAAACGAAGCGGGTCTTCATGGGGAGCTTGTGCATCGCCAGGCGCATGGCCTCACGAGCGACCTCCTCGGACACACCGGACAGCTCGAAGAGCACACGGCCCGGCTTGACGTTGGCCACCCACCACTCGGGCGAACCCTTACCGGAACCCATGCGGGTCTCGGCCGGCTTCTTGGTGAGCGGGCGGTCCGGGTAGATGTTGATCCACACCTTGCCGCCACGCTTGATGTAGCGGGTCATGGCGATACGCGCGGACTCGATCTGCCGGTTGGTGACGTAGGCCGGCGCCAGGGCCTGGATGCCGTAGTCACCGAAGGCGAGCGAGGTGCCGCCCTTGGCCATGCCGGAGCGCTTCGGGTGGTGCTGCTTGCGGTGCTTGACTCGACGGGGAATCAACATCAGGACTGCTCTCCCTCGGTGGTAGCAGGGGTCTCGACCGGCGCCTCGGCGGCGGTCTCCGGAGCGGTGCCCTCAGCCTTGGCGTCGTCCCGGCGCGGGCCGCGCGAACCACGGCGGTCGCCACGGGGGCCACGGTCGGGCCGACCGCCGCGACGGTCGCCACGGGGGGCCTGGGCGGCCTCCTCGCGGGCGAGCTCCTTGGCGGTCAGGTCACCCTTGTAGATCCAGACCTTCACGCCGATCCGGCCGAAGGTGGTCTTGGCCTCGTAGAAGCCGTAGTCGATGTTCGCGCGGAGGGTGTGCAGCGGCACGCGGCCCTCACGGTAGAACTCCGAGCGGGACATCTCGGCGCCGCCGAGACGACCGGAGCACTGGATCCGGATGCCCTTGGCGCCAGCGCGCAGCGCGGACTGCATGCCCTTGCGCATCGCGCGACGGAAAGTCACGCGGGCGGCGAGCTGCTCGGCGATGCCCTGGGCGACCAGCTGGGCGTCCACCTCGGGGTTCTTGACCTCGAGGATGTTCAGCTGGACCTGCTTACCGGTGAGCTTCTCCAGCTCACCGCGGATACGGTCGGCCTCGGCGCCACGGCGACCGATGACGATGCCCGGACGCGCGGTGTGGATGTCCACCCGGACGCGGTCGCGGGTCCGCTCGATCTCCACGCGGGAGATGCCGGCGCGGTCCATGCCCTCGGAGAGGAGCTCGCGGATCGCGACATCCTCCTTGACGTAGTCGCGGTAGCGCTGACCCGGCTTGGTCGAGTCGGCGAACCAGCGGCTGCGGTGGTCGGTCGTGATGCCCAGGCGGTAGCCGGTCGGGTTGATCTTCTGCCCCATCAGCGGGCACCTCCCTTGGCGTTGGTCGGACGGGTGCGCTCGGCCACGGTGATCGTGATGTGGCTGGTGCGCTTGTTGATGCGGCTGGCGCGCCCCTGAGCGCGCGGCCGGAACCGCTTCATGGTCGGGCCCTCGTCCACGAACGCGGAGGCGACGATGAGCTCGGACTCATCGAACGGCATACCCTGCTGGTCCGCGGCGAACCGGGCGTTGGCGACGGCGCTGTTGAGCACCTTCAGCACCGGCTCACTGGCGGCCTGGGGCGCGAAGCGCATCAGGGCGACGGCCTCGGGGACCGCCTTGCCCCGGATGATGTCCACGACACGGCGGGCCTTCATCGGCGTCACGCGGACGAACCGCGCCACAGCCTTGGCTTCCATGGTGCTTCCTACTTCGTTGCTGGTGGTGGTCATGATCAGCGACGCCGACCCTTCTTGTCGTCCTTCTCGTGACCCTTGAAGGTCCGGGTCGGTGCGAACTCACCGAGCTTGTGGCCGACCATCGACTCGGTCACGAAGACCGGGACGTGCTTGCGACCGTCGTGCACGGCCAGGGTGTGGCCGAGCATCTCGGGGGTGATCATCGACCGGCGGGACCAGGTCTTGATGACGTTCTTGGTGCCGGCCTCGTTCTGGACATCCACCTTCTTGGCGAGGTGGTCATCGACGAACGGGCCCTTCTTCAGGCTGCGAGGCATGTGTCGTTAACTCCTACTTCAGCGCTTCTTGCCGGTCCGGCGACGGCGCACGATGAGCTTGTCGCTGGGCTTGTTGGGCTTGCGGGTACGACCCTCGGGCTGACCCCAGGGGCTGACCGGGTGGCGACCGCCGGAGGTCCGGCCCTCACCACCACCGTGCGGGTGGTCCACGGGGTTCATCACGACACCGCGGACGGTCGGGCGCTTGCCCTTCCACCGCATACGGCCGGCCTTGCCCCAGTTGATGTTGCTCTGCTCGGCGTTGCCGACCTCGCCGATCGTGGCGCGGCAGCGCGCGTCGACGTTGCGGATCTCACCGGAGGGCATGCGCAGCTGCGCCATCTTGCCCTCCTTGGCGACCAGCTGGACGCGGGTGCCGGCGGAGCGGGCGATCTTGGCGCCACCACCGGGGCGGAGCTCGATCGCGTGGATGACGGTACCGACCGGGATGTTGCGCAGCGGCAGGTTGTTGCCCGGCTTGATGTCGGCCGAAGGACCGTTCTCGATGATGTCGCCCTGCTTGAGCTTGTTCGGCGCGATGATGTAGCGCTTCTCGCCGTCGGTGTAGTGCAGCAGCGCGATGCGAGCCGTGCGGTTGGGGTCGTACTCGATGTGCGCGACCTTGGCGTTCACGCCGTCCTTGTCGGCCCGGCGGAAGTCGATGACGCGGTAGGCACGCTTGTGACCACCGCCGATGTGGCGGGTGGTGATGCGGCCGGTCGCGTTACGACCACCGGTCTTGCTCAGCGGGCGGACCAGGGACTTCTCCGGGGTGGTTCGGGTCACCTCGACGAAGTCGGCCACGCTGGAGCCGCGGCGGCCCGGCGTCGTCGGCTTGTACTTACGGATAGCCATGTTCTCTGCAGTCCTTAACGTGTTCTTCCGGCGCTCAGAGCGTGCCGAAGATGTCGATGGTGCCCTCGCGGAGGGTGACGATCGCGCGCTTGGTGTCCTTGCGCTTGCCCATCCCAAACCGCGTGCGGCGGGTCTTGCCCTGGCGGTTGAGGGTGTGGACCGAGCTGACCTTGACGCCGAAGATGCTCTCCACGGCCTTCTTGATCTCGGACTTGTTGGCGCGGGGGTCCACGATGAAGGTGTACTTGCCCTGGTCGAGCAGGGAGTACGACTTCTCGGAGACGACCGGCGCCAGCAGGATGTCGCGCGGGTCCTTGTTCAGGGAGGTGGGGGTGCTCACTTGCTCTCCTCCGTCTCGGTCGGGTCGGACGCACGGCTCGCGCCGGCGATGTAGCCCTCGAGCGCTGCCTGGGTGAAGACCACGTCGTCCGCGCACAGCACGTCGTAGGTGTTGAGCTGGTCGACGAACAGCACGTGCACCTCGGCGAGGTTGCGCAGGCTCTTGAGGCCGAGCTCGTCGTCGCGGTGCAGGACCACGAGCAGGTTCGGACGCTCGGTCAGCGCGGTCAGCGCGTTCCAGGCGGTCTTGGTCGACGGGGTCTCACCCTCGACGACGGCGGACAGCACGTGGATGCGGCCGTGACGCGCCCGGTCGGACAGGGCACCGCGCAGGGCGGCAGCCTTCATCTTCTTGGGCGTGCGCTGGCTGTAGTTGCGCGGCTGCGGGCCGTGCACGACACCACCGCCGGCGAACTGCGGCGCACGGGTCGAGCCCTGGCGGGCGCGGCCGGTGCCCTTCTGGCGGTAGGGCTTACGGCCACCACCGCGGACCTCGCCGCGGGACTTGGTGGCGTGCGTGCCCTGGCGAGCGGCGGCCAGCTGGGCCACCACGACCTGGTGGATCAGCGGCACATTGGTCTGCACGTCGAACAGCTCGGCGGGCAGCTCCACGGAGCCGGCGTCGGCGCCGGTCGGCGAGTGGACGGAAATCGTCGCGGTACTCATGACTCTCAGGCCCCCTTCGCAGCCGAGCGGACGAGGACGATGCCACCGCGGGGGCCGGGAACGGCACCCTTGATGAGCAGCAGGCCCTTGTCGGCGTCCACGGCGTGGATCGTGAGGTTGGCAGTGGTCTGGCGCACGCCACCCATGCGGCCGGCCATCTTCAGGCCCTTGAACACGCGACCGGGGGTCGACGCGCCGCCGATGGAACCGGGCTTGCGGTGGTTGCGGTGCGCACCGTGGGAGGCGCCCACGCCGGAGAAGTTGTGACGCTTCATCACACCGGCGAAGCCCTTGCCCTTGGTGGTGGCCGTGACGTCGATCGTCTGGCCCGCCTCAAAGGTCTCCGCGGTCAGCTCCTGGCCGAGCTCGTACTCGGCGGCGTCCGCCGTGCGAAGCTCGACGAGGTGACGGCGGGGCGTGACGCCAGCCTTCTCGAAGTGACCGCGCATCGGCTGGGTGACCTTGCGCGGGTCAACGGTGCCGTAGGCGATCTGGACGGCGTCGTACCCGTCGGTCTCGGCATTGCGGACCTGGGTGACAACGCACGGACCGGCCTGGATGACGGTCACGGGCACCAGGCGGTTCTCGGCATCCCAGACCTGGGTCATGCCGAGCTTCTCGCCGAGGATCCCCTTGACGGTGCGGGTGGTGGTCGTAGCAGTCATCGTCACACTCACAGCTTGATCTCGATGTTGACGTCCGCCGGCAGGTCGAGACGCATCAACGAGTCGACCGCCTTGGGGGTCGGGTCGACGATGTCGATGAGGCGCTTATGCGTGCGCATCTCGAAGTGCTCGCGGCTGTCCTTGTACTTGTGCGGCGACCGGATGACGCAGAAGACATTCTTCTCCGTCGGCAGCGGCACCGGGCCGACCACGGTCGCACCGGCACGGGTCACCGTGTCAACGATCTTGCGCGCCGAGCTGTCGATGACCTCATGGTCGTACGACTTCAGCCGGATGCGGATCTTCTGTCCCGCCATCGCTTGTCTGACTCTCTCTCGTCGTCCAACTGGAACAATCTGGGCCGACCGGTGTGGGCCGATCACCGACCCCCGCGGTCGGGCGTGTCGCACGTCCGCCGGGGCGCACCCATGCTGGAATACCTGCATCGGGCTGGTGTCCGGACCCGGCATCGGCCGGGGCTTGCGCTGCCGTCGCCCGCGCCTGACCTGCGAGAACTGAGCCATGCTCAGCATCTGCGAGATGTCATCGGCGCGTGCCGGACGGCCGGCAGCGTGCACATAGGGTGCGCGCTACGCGTCAAGCAACCTGTCTAGTGTGCCACGATCTGGCGCAGCACCCAAATCGGGGCTGACGTGCCTACGGCGATGTGGTGGCCAGGGCCTCCAGCTCGGCCACCGACACCGGTCGGGCGTAGGGATCCGGCTCGTCATCGGGCAGGTCTGCACTCCCCCACGCCAACAGCGCCTGCACGTGCTCGTCGTCGAACTCGCTCTCGCCCTCCCGCAGCGCCTCCGGGACCTGCAAGGCGTCCAGGACCGCGAGCACTTGGGCGTTCATGCCGTGCACCATCGGCAGGTAGTACGCGGTCCAGGCTGCCAGGAAGCCGGCCAGCGAGGTGCCGACAACAGCCATCGCCGGGTCGCCGAGGCTGACCTCCCCCTGCACCACGATGGCGCGGGCTGCCCCCTTCCCGCTCCAGACCCCGAAGACGGAGTCGCCACCATCGCTGCCGATCAGCACTACCTGCTCGGGCAGGCCCCAGTCCCATGCACGGTAGGTCGCCGTGGCATCCGAGAGGCCCAACTCCTCCTCGCTGCCGCGCGCGGTGAACAGGGTCAGGTCACCGCTGTCCAGCGTGACCCCGTCCGTGCTGAGGTAGAGCTCCTTGAGCTCTTCGGGCAGGTCCACGCCGAGCTCGCGCTCGGCAGCGGAGAGGGAGTCGGGGCTCGCCCCGTCGGAGAGTTGGACGTGATCGGGTGCCAGTCTCCAGGCGGCCAGGAGCGCCGGGATGGTGGGGCGACTCATGACGGTGACGATAGCGCAGGGACATGACGAGGCCCCCGCCACCTGCTGGTGACGGGGGCCTCGTGAGCCGTGAGGCGTCAGATCACTTGAGGATCTTGGTGACGCGGCCGGCGCCGACGGTGCGGCCACCCTCACGGATGTTGAACATCAGGCCGTCCTCCATGGCGATGGGCTGGATCAGCTCCACGCGCATGTCGGTGTTGTCACCGGGCATGACCATCTCGGTGCCCTCGGGCAGGTGCACGACACCGGTGACGTCCGTGGTCCGGAAGTAGAACTGCGGACGGTAGTTGTCGTAGAACGGCGTGTGACGGCCACCCTCGTCCTTGGACAGGATGTAGGCCTGCGCCTCGAACTCGGTGTGCGGGGTGATCGAGCCCGGCTTGACGATGACCTGGCCGCGCTCGACGTCCTCGCGCTTGGTGCCGCGGAGCAGCAGACCGACGTTCTCACCCGCGCGGCCCTCGTCGAGCAGCTTGCGGAACATCTCGATACCGGTGACGGTGGTCTTGGTCGACTGCTCGCGGATACCGACGATCTCGATCTCCTCGTTGACCTTGAGGACACCGCGCTCGATACGACCGGTGACGACGGTGCCACGACCGGTGATCGTGAAGACGTCCTCGACGGGCATCATGAACGGCTTATCCAGGTCGCGCTCGGGCTCCGGGATGTACTCGTCCACGGTGTCCATGAGCTCCAGGACGGAGTCGACCCACTTCTGCTCGCCCTCGAGGGCCTTCAGCGCGGAGACGCGGACGACCGGCAGGTCGTCACCCGGGAACTCGTAGGAGGACAGCAGCTCGCGGACCTCCATCTCGACGAGCTCCATGATCTCCTCGTCGTCGACCATGTCGGACTTGTTGAGGGCCACGACGATGTAGGGAACGCCGACCTGGCGGGCCAGGAGGACGTGCTCCTTGGTCTGCGGCATCGGGCCGTCGGTGGCGGCGACCACGAGGATCGCGCCGTCCATCTGGGCCGCGCCGGTGATCATGTTCTTGACGTAGTCAGCGTGACCCGGGCAGTCGACGTGCGCGTAGTGACGCTTCTCGGTCTGGTACTCGATGTGCGCGATGGAGATCGTGATACCGCGCTGGCGCTCCTCGGGAGCCTTGTCGATCGAGTCGAACGGCGACGCCTCGTTGAGGTCCGGGAACTTGTCGTGCAGCACCTTCGAGATGGCAGCCGTCAGCGTGGTCTTGCCGTGGTCGATGTGACCGATGGTGCCGATGTTGACGTGCGGCTTGCTCCGCTCGAACTTGGCCTTAGCCACTGGGGTCCTCCTGTTGGACTTGGTTGTGCGTTCGTCACCAGCTGGGTGCCGTGACGACGTTCTGGGTGGATGGGTGTTGCAGGTCCATCACTCCGCAGGCGGAGTGAGTCAGCTCACTCGCCGCGGACCTTCTTGATGATCTCCTCCGCGACGTTCCGGGGAACCTCGGCGTAGGAGTCGAACTGCATGGTGTAGTTGGCACGACCCTGCGTCTTGGACCGGAGGTCACCAACGTACCCGAACATCTCGGACAGCGGCACCGTGGCCCGGACGACCTTGGCGCCGGAGACGTCCTCCATGGCCTGGATCTGGCCACGGCGGGAGTTCAGGTCGCCGATGACGTCGCCCATGTAGTCCTCGGGCGTGCGGACCTCGACGGCCATGACCGGCTCCAGCAGGACCGGGTCGGCCTTGCGGGCGGCCTCCTTGAAGGCCATCGAGCCAGCGATCTTGAACGCCATCTCCGAAGAGTCGACGTCGTGGTAGGCGCCATCCAGCAGGGTGGCCTTGACGCCGACCAGCGGGTAGCCGGCCAGGATGCCCAACTGCATGGCGTCCTGGATGCCGTGGTCGACCGAGGGGATGTACTCCTTGGGCACGCGGCCACCGGTGACCGAGTTGTCGAAGGTGTAGAGCTCGCCCTCGGAGGTGTCCATCGGCTCGAGGCTGATCTGCACCTTGGCGAACTGACCCGACCCACCGGTCTGCTTCTTGTGGGTGTAGTCGTACTTCTCCACGGTGCGGCGGATGGTCTCGCGGTAGGCGACCTGCGGGGCGCCGACATTGGCCTCGACCTTGAACTCGCGCTTCATCCGGTCGACCAGGATGTCGAGGTGAAGCTCGCCCATCCCGCCGATGACGGTCTGGCCGGTCTCGTCGTCCAGCTTGACGGTGAAGGTGGGGTCCTCCTGGGCCAGCTTCTGGATGGCGGTGCCGAGCTTCTCCTGGTCACCCTTGGTCTTGGGCTCGATCGCCACGTGGATGACCGGCTCCGGGAAGGTCATCGACTCCAGGATGATCTGCTCGTTCATGTCGCAGAGCGTGTCACCCGTGGTGGTGTCCTTCAGGCCGATGACCGCGTAGATGTGACCCGCGGAGACCTTTTCGACCGGGTTCTCCTTGTTGGCGTGCATCTGGAACAGCTTGCCCAGACGCTCGCGCTTGCCCTTGGTCGCGTTCATGACCGGCTGGCCCGCGGCGATCTCACCGGAGTAGACCCGGATGTAGGTCAGGGTGCCGAAGAACGGGTGGGTGGCGATCTTGAAGGCCAGCGCCGCGAACGGCTCGGAGGTGTCCGGCTTGCGCGAGATGGTCTCCTCCTCGTCACCCGGCTTCATGCCCTCGGTGGGGGGCAGGTCGAGCGGCGAGGGCAGGTACTCCACGATCGCGTCGAGCAGGGGCTGGACGCCCTTGTTCTTGAAGGCGGTGCCGCAGAAGACGGGGTTGACCTCACCGGCCAGGGTCAGGGCACGCACGCCGGCCTTGATCTCGTCCTCGGTCAGCTCCTCGCCGCCGAGGTACTTCTCGAGCAGCGCCTCGTCGGACTCGGCGACCTTCTCGACCAGGGCGTTGCGGTACTCCTCCGCCTTGTCCTGCAGGTCGGCGGGGATCTCCTCGATGTCGTAGGCCTCGCCCAGCGGGGTCTCCTTGGACCAGGTCAGCGCCTTCATGGTGACCAGGTCGATCATCCCGATGAAGTCGGACTCCGCGCCGATCGGCAGCTGCATGACCAGCGGCGTCGCGCCGAGGCGGTCCACCATGGTCTGCACCGAGAAGTAGAAGTCGGCGCCCATCTTGTCCATCTTGTTGATGAAGCACATGCGCGGAACGCCGTACTTGTCGGCCTGCCGCCAGACGGTCTCGGACTGGGGCTCGACACCCTCCTTGCCGTCGAAGACGGCGACGGCGCCGTCAAGGACGCGCAGGTTGCGCTCCACCTCGACGGTGAAGTCGACGTGGCCGGGCGTGTCGATCAGGTTGATCTGGGTGCCCTTCCAGAAGCTGGTGACGGCCGCGGAGGTGATGGTGATTCCCCGCTCCTTCTCCTGCTCCATCCAGTCGGTGGTCGACGCACCGTCGTGCGTCTCACCCATCTTGTGGTTCACACCCGTGTAGAACAGGATGCGCTCGGTGGTCGTCGTCTTGCCGGCATCGATGTGCGCCATGATGCCGATGTTGCGGACGTTACGAAGGTCCGTCAGGACGTCCTGTGCCACAGTCTCTTCTCTCTTGTGGTTCGCGTAGTGCTAGGTCTGTTGGTGCGCGCTGGGGGCGGGCTGCGGGAGGTGAGGCACACGGCCTCACCTCCCGGCGATCACCAGCGGTAGTGGGCGAACGCCTTGTTGGCGTCGGCCATCTTGTGGGTGTCCTCGCGACGCTTCACCGCGGCGCCCAGGCCGTTGCTCGCGTCGAGGATCTCGTTCATGAGGCGCTCGGTCATCGTCTTCTCACGACGCTGACGGGCGTAGCCGGTCAGCCAGCGCAGGGCGAGGGTGGTCGAGCGGTTCGGCTTGACCTCGACGGGGACCTGGTAGGTCGCACCACCGACGCGGCGGGACTTGACCTCCAGCGCCGGCTTGACGTTGTCGAGCGCGCGCTTGAGGGTCTGCACGGGGTCGGTGCCGGTCTTGGCCCGGACGCCCTCGAGGGCGCCGTAGACGATGCGCTCGGCCGTCGACTTCTTGCCGTCGGTGAGGATCTTGTTGACCAGCTGGGTCACCAGGGTGGAGCTGTAGACCGGGTCCTGGATCAGCGGACGCTTGGGAGCGGGGCCCTTACGAGGCATTACTTCTTCTCCTTCTTCGCGCCGTAGCGGGAACGGGACTGGTTGCGTCCCTTGACGCCCTGGGTGTCCAGGGACCCGCGGATGATCTTGTAACGGACGCCGGGCAGGTCCTTCACGCGGCCACCACGCACGAGCACGATCGAGTGCTCCTGCAGGTTGTGGCCGACGCCCGGGATGTAGGCCGTCACCTCGACGCCGCTGGTCAGGCGCACACGGGCGACCTTGCGCAGGGCGGAGTTCGGCTTCTTGGGGGTGGTGGTGTAGACGCGGGTGCAGACGCCGCGGCGCTGCGGGTTGCCCTTGAGAGCCGGGGAGTCGGTCTTCTTGACCTTGTCCTGCCGGCCCTTGCGGACAAGCTGGTTGATCGTAGGCACTGAATCTCTTTCAGTCGTGGTGTTCGTGCTGCTGACGGAGCGTGCGCAACCGCCGGTCGCACTCCTTGGGTTATGCCTGTCCCACGCGACCCGAGGTCGGGCGTGTCGGACACGCTGCTCTCCCCTGCACTTCCCGTCCGACTCCCTGTGGTGCATGATGTGGAGCACCGGGGCCGGCCGGACTGCCCGGCGAGAGGTGGGGTCGCAGGGGGCTTGCGCCCGCCTGCAGTTGTGCGGGGTGCGGGGCCTAGCCCGCACACAGTTCTCCAGCCTACCGGGAACTGGGGTATGCGGCCAAATCAGGCCGATGTCCCCTCACATGGCGACGGGGCGGGTATGTCGCAACGCGCGTTGCGGCATACCCGCCCCGGGGGCGGATGATCAGGTGATCAGTAGCGCTCGTTGTCCATCGGCAGGTCGTCGAGGCGAACGGCCTCGCCACTGCCCTGGCCGAAGCTGCCGGCGTAGTCGAAGTCGTCGTACGCCGGGACGGCGTAGGCCGCGGCCTTGGCCTCCTCGGTCGGCTCGACCGTGAGGTTGCGGTAGCGGGTCAGACCCGTACCGGCCGGGATCAGCTTGCCCAGGATGACGTTCTCCTTCAGGCCGAGCAGCGGGTCGCTCTTGGCCTCCATCGCGGCCTCGGTGAGGACGCGGGTGGTCTCCTGGAAGGAGGCCGCGGAGAGCCAGGAGTCGGTCGCCAGCGACGCCTTGGTGATACCCATCAGCTCGGGACGACCCGAGGCCGGTCGGCCACCCTCGGCGACCACGCGACGGTTCTCGGTCTCGAACCGGCCGCGCTCGGCCAGGGTGCCCGGGAGCAGCTCGGTGTCACCAGCCTCGATGATCGTCACGCGACGCAGCATCTGGCGCACGATGACCTCGATGTGCTTGTCGTGGATCGACACACCCTGCTGGCGGTACACGCCCTGGACCTCGTCCACCAGGTGCTGCTGGGTGGCGCGGGGGCCCAGGATGCGCAGGACCTGCTTGGGGTCGATGGCACCGAAGACCAGCTGGCGGCCGACCTCGACGTGCTCGCCGTCCTGGACGAGCAGGCGCGAACGCTTGCTCACCGGGTAGGCGTGCTCCTCCGAGCCGTCGTCCGGGGTCAGCAGGATCCGGCGGGCCTTGTCGGTGTCCTCGATCTCGATCCGGCCGCTGGCCTCGGCGATCGGGGCGACCGCCTTGGGGGTACGGGCCTCGAAGAGCTCGACGACACGCGGCAGACCCTGGGTGATGTCGTCACCGGCCACACCACCGGTGTGGAAGGTCCGCATCGTCAACTGGGTGCCGGGCTCACCGATCGACTGGGCCGCGATGATGCCGACGGCCTCACCGATGTCGACCAACTTGCCGGTGGCCAGCGAGCGGCCGTAGCACTTGGCGCAGGTGCCGACGAGCGACTCGCAGGTCAGGACCGAACGGACCTTGACCTCCTCGATCCCGCCCTCGACCAGGCGCTCGATGACGACATCGCCCAGGTCGATGCCGCGCTCGGCGAGCACCTCGCCCTCGGCGTTGACGACGTCCTCCACCAAAGTGCGGGCGTAGACGGCCGTCTCGACGTCGTCGTGCATCCGCAACTCACCGGACTCGCCCCGCACGCCGATCGGCATCACGAAGCCGCGGTCGGTGCCGCAGTCGTCCTCGCGGATGATGACGTCCTGCGAGACGTCCACCAGACGACGGGTCAGGTAACCCGAGTCCGCCGTCCGCAGCGCGGTGTCGGCCAGACCCTTACGCGCACCGTGCGTGGAGATGAAGAACTCCAGCACCGACAGGCCCTCACGGAAGTTGGACTTGATCGGACGCGGGATGATCTCACCCTTGGGGTTGGCCATCAGGCCACGCATGCCGGCGATCTGCCGCAGCTGGAACCAGTTACCACGCGCACCCGAGGTCACCATCCGGTAGATGGTGTTCTGCTTGGGCATCGAGGTCTCCAGCTCCTTGGCGACCTCGTTGGTGGCCTGGGTCCAGATCTCGACGAGCTCCTGACGGCGCTCGTCGTCGGTGATCAGACCACGCTCGTACTGCAGCTGGACCTTGGCGGCCTTGCTCTCGTAGCCGGACAGGATCTCGGTCTTGCGCGCCGGCGTCTGAACGTCGGAGATCGCCACGGTGGTGCCCGAGCGGGTCGCCCAGTGGTAGCCGATGTCCTTCAGCGCGTCCAGCGAACCCGCGACCTGCACCTTGGTGTAGCGCTCGGCGAGGTCGTTGACGATCGCGGAGAGCCGCTTCTTCTCGACCACGTCGTTGATGAAGGCGTAGTTCGGCGGCAGGGCGTCGTTGAAGATCGCCCGACCCAGCGTGGTCTCCAGCTCGAAGCTGTCCACGATGCCCTCGTCGTCGGCCTGCGCACCCTCGGGGAGCACGAAGTCCAGCGGCGGAGCCGTGTTGAACAGGCGGATCTTGATCGGGGTGCCCAGCGCGATCTGACCGGCGTCGAAGGCCATCCGGGCCTCGGCGACGGTGGTGAACGAACGCAGCTGACGGTTGCCGTCCTCGTCGACCAGGTAGGCGGGCTCGGGGGCGTCGCCCTCATCCTGCGCCTGGGCGCTGGTCAGGTGGAACAGGCCGATGATCATGTCCTGGGTGGGCATGGTCACGGGGCGGCCGTCCGCCGGCTTGAGGATGTTGTTGCTCGACAGCATCAGGATGCGAGCCTCGGCCTGCGCCTCCGCGGACAGCGGCAGGTGCACGGCCATCTGGTCACCGTCGAAGTCGGCGTTGAAGGCGGTGCAGACCAGCGGGTGGATCTGGATCGCCTTGCCCTCGACCAGCTGCGGCTCGAAGGCCTGGATGCCCAGGCGGTGCAGGGTGGGCGCACGGTTGAGCAGCACGGGGTGGTCGGTGATGACCTCCTCGAGCACGTCCCACACGACATTGCGGCCACGCTCGACCATCCGCTTGGCGGACTTGATGTTCTGCGCGTGGTCGAGGTCGACCAGCCGCTTCATCACGAACGGCTTGAACAGCTCGAGGGCCATCTGCTTGGGCAGACCGCACTGGTGCAGGCGCAGCTGCGGGCCGACGACGATGACCGAACGGCCGGAGTAGTCGACGCGCTTGCCGAGCAGGTTCTGGCGGAAGCGGCCCTGCTTGCCCTTGAGCATGTCGGACAGCGACTTCAGCGGGCGGTTGCCGGGGCCGGTCACCGCACGACCGCGACGGCCGTTGTCGAAGAGGCTGTCGACGGCCTCCTGCAGCATCCGCTTCTCGTTGTTGACGATGATCTCGGGGGCACCGAGGTCGAGCAGTCGCTTGAGGCGGTTGTTGCGGTTGATGACGCGGCGGTACAGGTCGTTCAGGTCGGAGGTCGCGAAGCGGCCACCGTCCAGCTGCACCATCGGGCGCAGGTCCGGCGGGATGACCGGGACGCAGTCCAGCACCATGCCGGCCGGCTCGTTCTTGGTCTGCTGGAAGCTGCTGACCACCTTGAGCCGCTTGATGGCGCGAGTCTTGCGCTGGCCCTTGCCGGTGGCGATGATCTCGCGCAGCGACTCGGCCTCGGCGTCCAGGTCGAAGGTCTGCAGGCGCTTCTGCAGCGCCGCAGCGCCCATGCCGCCCTCGAAGTACATGCCGAAGCGGTCGCGCATCTCGCGGTAGAGGATCTCATCGCCCTCGAGGTCCTGGACCTTGAGGTTCTTGAACCGGTCCCAGACCTGCTCGAGGCGCTCGATCTGCTGGTCCGCGCGGCGGCGGATCTGGTTCATCTCGCGTTCGGCGCCGTCCTTGACCTTGCGCTTGGCGTCGGCCTTGGCGCCCTCGGCCTCCAGCTCGGCGAGGTCCTTCTCCAGCTTCTTGGCGCGCTCCTCGACGTCGGCGTCGCGACGGTTCTCGAGGGCCTTCTTCTCGGTCTGGATCTGCGCTTCGAGCGAGGGCAGGTCGCCGTGGCGAGCCTCCTCGTCGACGTGCGTGATCATGTAGGCCGCGAAGTAGATGACCTTCTCCAGGTCCTTCGGGGCCAGGTCGAGCAGATAGCCCAAGCGCGAGGGGACGCCCTTGAAGTACCAGATGTGGGTGACGGGGGCGGCGAGCTCGATGTGGCCCATCCGCTCACGGCGCACCCCGGCGCGGGTCACCTCGACGCCGCAGCGCTCACAGATGATGCCCTTGAAGCGGACGCGCTTGTACTTGCCGCAGTAGCACTCCCAGTCGCGGGTCGGACCGAAGATCTTCTCGCAGAAGAGCCCGTCCTTCTCCGGCTTCAGGGTGCGGTAGTTGATGGTCTCCGGCTTCTTGACCTCGCCGTGGGACCAGGTACGGATGTCGTCGGCGGTGGCCAGGCCGATACGAAGCTCGTCAAAGAAGTTGACGTCGAGCACGTGGATCCTTCTTCCGTGATCTCGTTAAGCAGTTAAGAACTGTGGGTATGACGTGTGGCTGGGGTGGTCGGTGCCGTGGGGCCGGGTGCCGGTCGGGTGCGTGTCCCGCGCGGGCCGGCCCCACGTCATACCTAGACTTCCTCGACGGAGCTCGGCTCGCGCCGGCTCAGGTCGATGCCGAGCTCCTCGGCGGCCCGGAACACCTCGGTGTCGGACTCACGGAGGTCGATCTGCGAGCCGTCCGAGGAGAGCACCTCGACGTTCAGGCAGAGCGACTGCATCTCCTTGATGAGCACCTTGAAGGACTCCGGGATGCCGGGCTCGGGGACGTTGTCGCCCTTGACGATCGACTCGTAGACCTTCACGCGGCCGGTGACGTCGTCCGACTTGATGGTGAGCAGCTCCTGCAGCGCGTAGGCGGCGCCGTAGGCCTCCAGTGCCCACACCTCCATCTCACCGAAGCGCTGGCCACCGAACTGGGCCTTACCACCGAGCGGCTGCTGGGTGATCATCGAGTACGGGCCGGTGCTGCGGGCGTGGATCTTGTCATCCACCAGGTGGTGCAGCTTGAGGATGTACATGTAGCCGACCGAGACCGGGTCCGGGAACGGCTCGCCCGAGCGGCCGTCGAACAGCCGGGCCTTGCCGGACTGGTCGATCAGACGCTGGTCGTCCCGGGTCTTGGAAGTCGAGTCGAGCAGACCAGCGATCTCCTCCTCGCGGGCACCGTCGAAGACGGGGCTGGCGACGCGGGTGCGCGGCTGCGCCTCGCGGGCGTCGGCGGGGATGAGGTCGGCCCACTCGGGCTCGCCCTCGATCTTCCAGCCCTGCGCCGCGGCCCAGCCGAGGTGCAGCTCCAGGATCTGACCGATGTTCATCCGGCCCGGCACGCCGAGCGGGTTGAGCACGACGTCGACCGGGGTCCCGTCCTCGAGGAAGGGCATGTCCTCGACCGGCAGGATCTTGGAGATGACGCCCTTGTTGCCGTGGCGGCCGGCGAGCTTGTCACCGTCGGTGATCTTGCGCTTGTTGGCCACGTAGACGCGGACCAGCTGGTTGACGCCCGGGGGCAGTTCGTCGCCGTCCTCGCGGTCGAAGACCTTGACGCCGATGACGGTGCCGGTCTCGCCGTGCGGCACCTTCATCGAGGTGTCGCGGACCTCACGGGCCTTCTCACCGAAGATGGCACGCAGCAGGCGCTCCTCCGGGGTCAGCTCGGTCTCACCCTTGGGCGTGACCTTGCCGACGAGCAGGTCGCCGTCGCGGACCTCGGCGCCGATGCGGATGATGCCGCGCTCGTCGAGGTCAGCCAGCACGTCCTCGGAGACGTTCGGGATGTCCCGGGTGATCTCCTCGGGGCCCAGCTTGGTGTCGCGGGCGTCGATCTCGTGCTCCTCGATGTGGATCGAGGAGAGCACGTCGTCCTGCACCAGGCGCTGGCTCAGGATGATCGCGTCCTCGTAGTTGTAGCCCTCCCACGGCATGAACGCCACGAGCAGGTTACGGCCCAGGGCCATCTCGCCACCGTCGGTCGCCGGGCCGTCCGCCAGCAGCTGGCCGACCTCGACCCGGTCACCCTCGTTGACCCGGACCTGCTGGTTGTAGCAGTTGCCCTGGTTGGAGCGGGTGAACTTGTTGATCTTGTAGGAGATGTAGGTGCCGTCGTCGTTGGCGACGGTCACCAGATCGGCGGAGACCTCCTGGACGGCGCCGGCCTTGGTGGCCCGGACGACATCGCCGGAGTCCATCGCGGCGCGGTGCTCCATGCCGGTGCCCACGAGCGGGGCCTCGGCACGCACCAGCGGCACGGCCTGACGCTGCATGTTGGCGCCCATGAGCGCACGGTTGGCGTCGTCGTGCTCGAGGAAGGGGATCATCGCGGTGGCGGCCGAGACCATCTGACGCGCGGAGACGTCCATGTAGTCGACCTCACCGGCCGGCACGTCGACGGCCTCGCCGTCGCGGGCCCGGACCAGCACGCGCTCGTCGAGGAAGGTGCCGTCGTCAGCGAGCTGGGCGTTGGCCTGCGCGATGACGAAACGATCCTCCTCGTCGGCGGACAGGTAGTCCACCTCGTCGGTGACCTTGCCGTCGGCGACGCGACGGTAGGGGGTCTCGACGAAACCGAAGGGGTTGATCCGACCGTAGGAGGCGAGCGAGCCGATCAGGCCGATGTTGGGGCCTTCCGGGGTCTCGATCGGGCACATGCGGCCGTAGTGCGACGGGTGGACGTCACGGACCTCCATGCCGGCGCGGTCACGGGACAGACCGCCGGGGCCCAGCGCTGACAGGCGGCGCTTGTGGGTCAGACCCGACAGCGGGTTGTTCTGGTCCATGAACTGCGAGAGCTGGCTGGTGCCGAAGAACTCCTTGATGGAGGCGACGACCGGCCGGATGTTGATCAGGGTCTGCGGCGTGATCGCCTCGACGTCCTGGGTGGTCATCCGCTCGCGGACGACGCGCTCCATCCGGGACAGGCCCGTGCGGACCTGGTTCTGGATGAGCTCGCCGACGCTGCGCAGACGACGGTTGCCGAAGTGGTCGATGTCATCGGTCTCGACCGGGATGTCGCCCGCCGGCATGTCCAGGCTGTCCTGCCCGGCGTGCAGCGCGACGAGGTACTTGATGGTCGCGACGATGTCGTCGATGCCGAGGATGGACTCCTCCAGCGGTGCCTGCAGCCCCAGCTTCTTGTTGATCTTGTAGCGACCGACCTTGGCCAGGTCGTAGCGCTTGGGGTTGAAGTACAGGTTGTTCAGCAGCGCGTCGGCAGCGTCGCGGGTCGGCGGTTCGCCCGGACGCAGCTTGCGGTAGATGTCCAGCAGCGCCTCGTCCTGGTCGGCGGTGTTGTCCTTCTCCAGGGTGGCGCGGATCGACTCGTAGTCGCCGAACTCCTCGAGGATCTCGGCCTCGGTCATGCCCAGCGCCTTGAGCAGCACGGTCACGCTCTGCTTGCGCTTGCGGTCCACGCGGACGCCGACCTGGTCGCGCTTGTCGATCTCGAACTCCAGCCACGCACCGCGGCTGGGGATCACCTTGACCGAGAAGACGTCCTTGTCGGAGGTCTTGTCCAGGGCGCGCTCGAAGTAGACGCCCGGGCTGCGGACCAGCTGGGAGACGACGACGCGCTCGGTGCCGTTGACGATGAAGGTGCCGCGAGGCGTCATGAGCGGGAAGTCGCCCATGAAGACCGTCTGGCTCTTGATCTCACCCGTGGTGTTGTTGATGAACTCCGCGGTGACGAAGAGCGGGGCGGAGTAGGTCATGTCCTTCTCCTGGCACTCCTCGATGGAGTACTTCTGCTCCTCGAACCGGTGGTCGCGGAACGACAGCGACATGGAGCCGGAGAAGTCCTCGATCGGGGAGATCTCCTCGAAGATCTCCTCCAGACCAGAGGTCGTCGGGATGTCCGAGCGCCCGGCGGCCTGCGCGTCCGCGACGCGCGCCTGCCAAGCCTCGTTGCCGAGGAGCCAGTCAAAACTCTCGGTCTGGAGGGCGAGCAGATCGGGGACCTCGAGGGGCTCCCTGATCTTGGCGAAGCTGAGACGGCCAGATGCCGTCCGAGCAGTGGACACAGTCTTCTTCGCAGTGCGCGAGGCAGCCAAGGATTGGTCCTTCCACGGGCCTGATGGGCGGCTAAGGTTCAATGCTGTCTTCGATCCATCCCCGGGCACGACGATCCGACGGTGTCAAGCGCATCAGCCAGCCGGTGTGCGGGACAGCGACTCTGTGGCGACGCGCGATGCCGTTGGTCAGATGTGATCGGGAACAGGCGAAGGGCAGCGCAAAGCGACAGCATACACACTTGCACAACGCCACACAAGTCCGCCCCGGCAACGCTGCCGCGGCACCGACCCGGTCGGCCCTTCCTCGTCCCACCCAGCACGAGGTCCTTTACGCGCCATCACTGTGACGCCTCCCCCACCACTTCGTCAAGTAGCCCCAGTCCCCCGCGTGTCCGCACCTAGCCCACCCATGCGTCAGGGCGGGGCCGCGAACCACCCTGTCGGTGGTGCGGCCCCGCCCTGGCGAGGTGGAGCGTCCCCGGTCCGCTAGGCGGCCCGGGAGGGGCTCACTTGAGGGTGACGGTCGCGCCGGCGCCCTCGAGCTGCTCCTTGGCCTTCTCGGCGGCCTCCTTGTCGACCTTCTCCAGGACGGGCTTGGGGGCGCCGTCCACGAGGTCCTTGGCCTCCTTCAGGCCCAGGGAGGTCAGCGCACGGACCTCCTTGATGACCTGGATCTTCTTGTCGCCAGCGGACTCCAGGATGACGTCGAACTCGTCCTGCTCGTCCGCACCGCCGGCGGCGTCGCCGCCGCCAGCCGCCGGGGCGCCCGCGGCCGCAACGGCAACGGGGGCAGCCGCGGTGACCTCGAAGGTCTCCTCGAAAGCCTTGACGAACTCGGACAGCTCGATCAGGGTCATCTCCTTGAACTGGTCAAGGAGCTCCTCGGTGCTCAGCTTCGCCATGGTGGCGTTCCTTTCTTCTGTGCCGTGAGTGGCGTGTTGTTGGTTCAAGCCGACCGGGACCGTGCGGTCCCGAGGTGGTCAGCTCTCGTCGCCACCCTCGGCGACGTCGGTGGTCTCCTCGGCGGGAGCCTCGGAGGTGGTCTCGGCAGCAGCCTCGACCGGAGCGGGGCCACCCTGCTCCTCCACCTTCGCGCGCAGCGCGTCCACGACCCGGGCGGTCTGCGACAGCGGAGCGGCGAAGAGGTAGACGGCCTTGCTCAGGTTCGCCTTCATGGCGCCCGCGAGCTTGCCGAGCAGGACGTCGCGGGACTCCAGGTCCGCGAGCTTGGTGATCTCGGACGGGGTCAACGGCTTGCCGTCGAGCACCCCCGCCTTGATGACCAGGGCCGGGTTGGCCTTGGCAAAGTCACGCAGACCCTTGGCAGCCTCGACCGGGTCACCGGTCACGAAGGCGATGCCCGTGGGGCCCACCAGGTGCTCGTCGAGGCCCTCGATGCCGGCCTCGGCAGCAGCACGCTTGGTCAGCGTGTTCTTCACCACGGAGTAGGTGGCGTGCTCGCGCATCGCACCGCGCAGCTCAGAGAGCTGGGTGACCGTCAGGCCGCGGTACTCGGTGAGCACGGCCGCGCCGGACGCGCGGAACTTCTCCGCGATGTCGGCGATGGCTGCTGCCTTCTCGGGCGTCGCCATGTGGGCCTCCTTCTTCACGTGGTGCCGGCTACCCCCGGGCCCCGCACGACAGAAGCCCCGGCGCAGATGCACCGGGGCTCGACACGACATACGGAATCGGTATGGCGTCACGCTGGTTCACCTGCGCTGGTCGCCCCTGGTGAGGGAACCTTCGGCCGACGTCGCTCGGGGCTCGCGCTCCGGGCACGCCGACAACCGGCGGTCATTGGGTATGCCGCAAGCGTACGGCATACCGGGCGGTCGGCTCAAATCTGCGCCGGGGAGGCACGAATCCGCACATCAGCGTCCCGGATCGGGTAGGAAAGGGGGGCATGAAGACCGTCGAGCGCTGGCACTCCGACCGCATGCGTCAGGACATCACCCTGGTCCGCTGGGGCCACGACGGGGCGCCGGTGCTGATCCTGCCCACCGCCGGGGGTGATGCGGAGGAGATCGAGCGGCACAAGATGGTCCGCCACCTGCAGGATCTCGTCGACGCCGGCCACATCCGGGTCTACTCCTGCGACAGCGTCGCGGGCAAGGCGATGATGCACAGCTGGGGCGATGTGGGCTACCGGTGCTGGCTGCTCAACCAGTTCCACCAGGCGGTGGCCAAGGAGGTCGTCCCCGCGATGCAGGCAGACTCCGGACACCAGCTGGTGACGGTCGCCGGGTCCTCGATCGGGGCCTTCAACTCGGTCGCGCTGATCGCCCGCTTCCCCCAACTCTTCCGGGTGGCGATCGCGATGAGCGGCACCTTCGACATCCAGCGCTTCATCGGCGGCTATACCGACGACCTGTTCTACTCCTCCCCCCAGCGCTTCGTCCCCGGCATGAGCGGCCCGGCCCTGGACCTGCTGCGCCAGCGGTTCGTGATGCTGGCCTCGGGCACCGGTGCCTGGGAGGACGTCGACGAGTCCTGGCGGATGGCCGATGTGCTGGGCGCCCAGGGCATCCCCAACCGGGTGGACAACTGGGGCCCCGACTACGAGCACGAGTGGCCCACGTGGTGGGCGATGCTGCCGCAGTACCTGCGCGAGCTGCTCGGCGTCGGCTGACGCCACCCACACGGCGCTCTGTCCGACGGCCTCGCTCTCCTAGCGCCCCCTGGCCGCGGCACCAACTGGAAGAGGGAAGTTCCTCCGTGAGCGGGATAGATCCGGCTCGAGGAGAAACTTCCCTCTTCAGGTCAGCGTGTGGCTAGCTGATCACTCCGCGGCGGCGTCCGCGAGGCTGCCGACCCGCGACGGGTCGACCGGGATGCCCGGGCCCATCGTGGTGGTGACGGTGGCCTTGGTGACGTAGCGGCCCTTGGAGGAGGCCGGCTTCAGCCGCAGGACCTCGTCGATCGCAGCGCCGTAGTTCTCCACCAGCTTGGCCTCGTCGAAGGACGCCTTGCCGATGATGAAGTGCAGGTTGCTGTGCTTGTCGACGCGGAACTCGATCTTTCCGCCCTTGATATCGGACACGGCCTTGGCGGTGTCCATGGTGACGGTGCCGGTCTTGGGGTTCGGCATCAGGCCACGGGGACCCAGCACCTTGCCCAGACGACCGACCTTGCCCATCAGGTCCGGGGTGGCGACGACCGCGTCGAAGTCGGTCCAGCCGCCACCGATCTTCTCGATCAGGTCATCGGAGCCGACGTGGTCGGCGCCGGCCTCGCGGGCGGCCTCGGCCTTGTCGCCATTGGCCAGCACGACCACGCGGGCGGTCTTACCGGTGCCATTGGGCAGGTTGACGGTGCCGCGGACCAGCTGGTCGGCCTTGCGCGGGTCCACACCCAGGCGAAGGGCGACCTCGACGGTCGAGTCGTACTTGGTGCTCGCGGTCTCCTTGGCGAGACGGACGGCCTCGACGGGGGTGTAGAGGCGGCCCTCCTCGATCTTCTCGGCCGCGGCCAGATAAGCCTTGCTGCGCTTCATGATGACTCCTTGTCATTCGTGGTGGAGCTGTGGTCGGACGGGCCAGCGCAGGCCCTGCCACAGGTCGGGGTATGCCGTGTGCCCAGGCGGGCGCGCGGCGTACCCCTGGTGATCACTCGGTGGTGATTCCCATCGAGCGGGCGGTGCCGGCGATGATCCGCTTGGCCATGTCGATGTCGTTGGCGTTGAGGTCCTGCATCTTCATCTCGGCGATCTCGGTGAGCTGCGCGTCGGTCAGCTTGGCGACCTTCGTCTTGTGCGGCTCGCCCGAGCCCTTGGCGACACCGGCGGCCTTCTTGATCAGCTCGGCAGCCGGCGGGGTCTTGGTGATGAAGGTGAAGGAGCGGTCCTCGTAGACCGTGATCTCGACCGGGATGACGTTGCCACGCTGGGACTCCGTCGCGGCGTTGTACGCCTTGACGAACTCCATGATGTTGACGCCGTGCTGACCCAGCGCGGGGCCGACGGGCGGGGCGGGCGTGGCGGCGCCAGCCTGGATCTGCAGCTTGATGAAGCCGGAAACCTTCTTCTTGGGGGGCATGTGCCTCTCCTTGTATGTCGTGGGCCGACGCCGTGGGCGATGACCCGGTTGCATCACCACGGACGGAGTCTGTGGTGGTTCGAAGCCGGTCAAGGCTTCGAGGTCTGGATCCACTCGGGCGGGGCAAGCCCGCTGTCTGTGGAGCGGATCGCCTAGAGCTTGGCGACCTGGTTGAAGGACAGCTCGACGGGGGTCTCGCGGCCGAAGATGGAGACCAGCACCTTGAGCTTCTGACTCTCGGGGATGACCTCGGAGATGGTGGCGGGCAGGGTCTCGAACGGACCCTCCATGACGGTGACCGACTCGCCGACCTCGAAGTCGACGGCGGGCGACGCGGCAGCCGAGCCGCCCGAGCTGGACGCAGCGGCCTTGCCCGAGCCGGAGGTCCCGGTGCCCGCGGCGGCGGCCGGGGCCTCGATGGTCGGCGCGAGCATGCTCAGCACCTCATCGAGGGACAGCGGCACCGGCTGGTGGGCGTTGCCGACGAAGCCGGTGACGCCGGGGGTGTGCCGGACGGCGCCCCAGGAGGCGTCGGTGAGGTCCATGCGGACCAGGACGTAACCGGGCATCCGGACGCGGCGGACCAACTTGGGCTGGCCGTTCTTGATCTCCCGCACCTCCTCCATGGGGACCTCCACCTCGAAGATGTAGTCCTCCATGTTGAGGCTGACGATGCGGGTCTCCAGGTTGTGCTTGACCCGGTTCTCATAGCCGGCGTAGGAGTGGATCACGAACCAGTCGCCGAACTTGCCGCGCAGGTTGGCCTTGAACTCCTCGAGCGGGTCGACCTCGGCCTGCGCCTCGTCGTCGCTGTCCTCGTTGGCGTCGTCGCTGTCATCGGCGGCAGCGACGTCGTCGGCAGACTCGTCGGCAGCGTCGATCTCCTCGACGGTCAGCTCGTCCTCGCCGTAGACCTCCGCCTCGACGGGGTCCGCGGGGGCCTCGCCGTCGAACTCGCGCGCGGCCTCGAGGTCGGCGTCCTGAACGGTCTGCTCGCTCTGCGGGGTCTGCTCGGACATGCCCTACTTCCTGGTCTGTCGGCAGCGCTGTCGCGCCGCCTGTGGGGGTGCGGATCGTGGTGCTCGGCGGATCAGCCGCCGAAGACCAACCTCATGACCCACTGGAACAACTGGTCGAGGCCGAAGATGAAAGCCATCACGGCCGACACGA
Organism: Ornithinimicrobium pulveris; assembly: GCF_050261105.1. Taxonomy (GTDB): domain Bacteria; phylum Actinomycetota; class Actinomycetes; order Actinomycetales; family Dermatophilaceae; genus Ornithinicoccus. Next base: position 2,556,092 of record NZ_CP189837.1, read on the forward strand.
AGACGAGGACCACGATCGTGTAGGTGAGGAGCTCGCGCCGGGTCGGCTGGACGACCTTGCGCAGCTCGGCCATCACCTGCGCGATGAAGGTCCCGGGTCGGGCAGGCTGTCCGGAGCCGGGCTGGCTACGGGCGACACCCTCGGTGTCGTGGGCCGGGTTCGCCACGGATCGCCTTCCTCTGGTCCTGGTGCTGATGTCTCGGGCGGAGCAGCAGGTATGCCGCGTCCGTCCCGTCGCGCAGGGCATGAGGGACTCGAACCCCCAACCGCCGGTTTTGGAGACCGGTGCTCTACCAATTGAGCTAATGCCCTTCAGATGTCACCGTGGGATCCGCGCGCCAGACCCTGCCGTTGGGGGGCAGGCTCGCGCACGGGGCGAACACCCGAAGGATCAGTCTACGTGACGCCCGCACCAAGGTGCAAAGACGTGCGCCGACCGGCAGGTGCAAAGATAAGAGGGTGAGCGAGCAGACCCAGAACTCCAGGCCCCGCATCTCCCGCCGCATCGGCTCGATCGCCGAGTCCGCCACCCTGGCCGTGGACGCCAAGGCCAAGGCGCTCAAGGCCGAGGGGCGACCGGTGATCGGCTTCGGCGCCGGCGAGCCGGACTTCCCGACGCCGGACTACATCGTCGAGGCCGCCATCGAGGCCGCCCGCAACCCGGTCAACCACCGCTACTCCCCCGCCGGCGGGCTGCCAGACCTGAAGAAGGCGATCGTGGCCAAGACGGCGCGCGACTCCGGCTTCGAGGTCGAGCCGGCCAACGTGCTCATCACCAATGGCGGCAAGCAGGCGGTCTACAACACCTTCGCCGCCCTGCTCGACCCGGGCGATGAGGTGCTGCTGCCGGCGCCCTACTGGACCACCTACCCCGAGGCGATCCGGCTCGCCGGTGGTGAGCCGGTGGAGGTCTTCGCCGGCGCGGATGCGGCATACCTGGTCTCGGTGGAGCAGCTCGAGGCCGCGCGGACCGACCGGACCAAGGTGCTGCTCTTCTGCTCCCCGTCCAACCCGACCGGTGCGGTCTACACCCCGGAGCAGGTGGAGGAGATCGGCCGCTGGGCGCTGGAGCACGGGATCTGGGTGGTGACCGACGAGATCTACGAGCACCTGCTCTACGACGGCGCGCAGGCCCCGTCGATGCCGGTCGTGGTGCCCGAGCTGGCCGACACCTGCGTAGTGCTCAACGGGGTCGCCAAGACCTATGCGATGACCGGCTGGCGCGTGGGCTGGATGGTCGGCCCGACCGATGTGATCAAGGCCGCGACCAACCTGCAGAGCCACGCGACCTCCAATGTCGCCAACGTCTCGCAGCGCGCCGCGATCGCCGCCCTGGAGGGCTCACTGGATGCCGTCGATGAGATGCGCACCGCCTTCGACCGCCGCCGCCGGTTGATGGTGGAGATGCTCAGCGCCATCGAGGGCGTGCACTGCCCGGTGCCACAGGGCGCCTTCTACGCCTACCCCTCGGTCGAGGGCGTGCTCGGGCGGACCATCCGCGGGCGGGTGCCGCAAACGTCGGCCGAACTCGCGGCGCTCATCCTCGACGAGGTCGAGGTCGCCGTGGTCCCGGGCGAGGCCTTCGGGCCCTCGGGCTACCTGCGCCTGAGCTATGCGCTGGGCGATGAGGACCTCAAGGAGGGCGTCGGCCGGATCCAGGCGCTGCTGGCTGAGGCGAGGTAGGTCTGCGCTCGCGTTGAGCGCAGCCGGGAAGTCAACTGTGAGCGCCCCTGTGAGGCGCGCTCCGAGGCAAAGGAGCGTGCCGAACAGGGGCACTCACAGCCGGATCGCGGACTCAACTCAGGCGCTTCGCCCGTCACCCGGCAGCATCTGCCGCTCGGGCTCGGTCGTGTCAGTCGGCGCCGAACTCCATCGAGGCCCAGTCCAGGGCGACCTCGTCGTCCTCGGTGGGCCCGACACCGCCCGCGATGCGGTCAGCGCCGCCGGGGGTGAGCTCACCGACCAGCGAGGTGGTGGCCAGGCCCATGGCAGAGGCGGCCGCGCCGCCGGACCCGAGCAGGCCCATCGAGACGTACTGCTCCAACCGCGAGCGCGAGTCGGCGATGTCCAGGTTGCGCATGGTGAGCTGGCCGATCCGGTCCGTGGGGCCGAAAGCAGCGTTGGAGACACGCTCCATGGACAGCTTGTCCGGGTGGTAGGAGAAGTTGTCACCGGTCGTGGAGACGATTGTGTAGTCGTCGCCGCGCCGCAGCCGCAGCGTCACCTCGCCGGTGACCGCCGAGGCCACCCACCGCTGGAGGGACTCCCGGATCATCAGGCCCTGGGGGTCCAGCCAGCGGCCCTCGTAGAGCAGCCGCCCCAGCGCCCGGCCCTGCTCGTGGTAGGCCCGGATGGTGTCCTCGTTGTGGATGGCGTTGACCAGCCGCTCGTAGGTGATGTGCAGCAGCGCGATCCCGGGAGCCTCGTAGATGCCGCGGGACTTGGCCTCGATGATCCGGTTCTCGATCTGGTCGGCCATCCCGAGGCCGTGCCGGCCACCGATCTCATTGGCGGCCATCACCAGACGCACAGCGTCGCCGTCGAAGTCGTCGCCGTTGATCGCGACCGGGCGACCGTGCCGGAAGGACACGGTGACGGTCTCGGCCTGGATCGGCGCCGACTCGTCCCAGAAGGGCACGCCCATGATCGGCTCCACGATCTCCATCGAGGTGTCGAGATGCTCGAGCTTCTTGGCCTCGTGGGTCGCGCCCCAGATGTTGGCGTCGGTGGAGTAGGCCTTCTCCTTGCTCGCCCGGTAGGGCAGGTCGCGCTCCTGCAGCCACTGGCTCATCTCGTCGCGGCCGCCGAGCTCAGCGACGAACTCCTCGTCCAGCCAGGGCTTGTAGATCCGCAGGTTGGAGTTGGCGAGCAGGCCGTAGCGGTAGAAGCGCTCGATGTCATTGCCCTTGAAGGTGGAGCCGTCGCCCCAGATGTTGACGTCGTCCTCCTTCATCGCCTTGATCAGCATGGTGCCGGTGACGGCCCGACCCAGGGGCGTGGTGTTGAAGTAGGTGCGGCCGCCGGAGCGCAGGTGGAAGGCGCCGCAGGCCAGCGCGACCAGGCCCTCCTCGACCAGCTCGGCGCGACAGTCGACCAGGCGGGCCAGCTTGGCACCGTATTCTTCGGCGCGGGCCGGGACGGTGTCGATCTCCGGCTCGTCGTACTGGCCGATGTCAGCCGTGTAGGTGCAGGGCACGGCGCCCTTATCTCGCATCCACGCGACCGCGACCGAGGTGTCGAGACCGCCGGAGAAGGCGATCCCGACCCGTTCACCGACGGGGATGCTGGTCAGTACCTTGGACATGCGCAGCAGTGTATGCAGACATCCGCATAGATATGCAATCCGCAGGTCAGGGCATGACTACGTTGTCCCTCGCCGCCCCGCTACTCGTCTCCACGCAGCTGGAAGCGCTGCAGCCGCCAGCCCGCGAATCCGACGCCGAGGACCAGCACCACCAGGGCTGCGATCAGGGCATAGCCCAGACCGATCGTGGCGAGCGGCAGGTCAATCCCCGCGACCGACTCAGTGATCCGCTGCGTGAACGCCTGCACGGACAGGTAGCGGAAGCCGCTGAGCAGAGAGGCCAGCGCGCGTTCAAGGACGAGCGCGTAGATCAGGCCGGCGACCATGCCATGCCGGGTCGCCGCCGAGAGCAGGCAGAAGAGCGCGGTGTAGAGCACCGCCCCGATCGCCCCGGCGACGGCGGAGCCGAGCACCCACTGGCTGTTCACGCCCCCGGCCAGGGCCGCCGCGGCCAGGCCACCGGAGCTCAACATGGCCGACACGCAAGCCGCAGCCGCCCACTTGCTGGCGGCGACGACATACCGGGACACGGGGGTGGAGAGCAGATAGACGACCGAGCCGTCGTCGATCTCCGGACCGAGGACCCCGTTGGCCGCAAGGAGCGCGACGAGGGGGACGACCACGGCCAGGCCAACCTCGACGATGACCAGGCCGGCGCTCATCGGCTCGCGGGTGAGCGCCCGCACCGTCGCCGCGAGCGCGACGAGGACGAGCGGAAGAGCGAGGAGCACGAAGCCGCGCCGCTGTCCCAGGAGTGCGCGCAGGGCGAGCCGGGCGATGGTGAGGTTCATGACTGCACCAGGTAGGTGAAGACCGACTCCAGCGAGTCGTCGGTCGGGGTGAGCTCACGCACGGTGATCCCGGCCTCGCGTGCCAGGGCGGGCAGGGCGCGGGCGAAGCCACCCATATCGGTGACCTCCACGTGGATCTCCGGTGTGCCGGAGGGCGCTTCGAGGGCGACCCCGGCGACGCTGCGCTGGCCCATCAGCGCGGCGGCCAGGCGCCGGTCGTCACTGCTGCGGATCGTGTAGCGAGTGGGTCGGTCGGTCATCAGCCGCCGGATGGCGCCGAAGTCGCCGCTCGCCGCATGCCGGCCGGAGACGACGACCTCGATGTGCCTGGCGATGTGCTCGACCTCCTCCAGGATGTGGCTGGAGAAGAGCACGGTGCGTCCCTGCTCACCCATCCGGGTCAGCAGCTCCATCAGGTGCATCCGCTGCCGTGGGTCGACGCCGTTGAACGGCTCGTCGAGCAGCAGCACCTCGGGCTCGTGGACGAGGGCGCTGGCCAGCTTGGCGCGCTGCCGCATGCCCTTGGAGTAGGTGCTGATCGCCCGGTCCGCGGCGTCGACGAGGTCGACCTCCTCGAGCGCGCGCCGGGTCGCGGCCGCGGGATCGGCCAGCTTGTGCAGCTCCGCCGAGGCCTGCACGAACTGGCGGCCGGTGAGATAGGCGAAACTCACCTCCCGCTCGGGCACCAGGCCCAAGGCCTTGTATGCCGCAACATTGCGCCAGATCGGATCACCGGCGAGGGTGACGCTGCCTGCGGACGGGGCGAGGAAGCCGGCCATCATCGCGATCAGCGTCGACTTGCCGGCTCCGTTGGGCCCGAGGAGTCCGGTGACGCCAGGACCGATGGTCATCGAGACGTCGTTGACGGCGACGACATTGCCGTACCAGCGGCTGACCTTGTCCAGGACGAGCTCGGTCATCGCGCCCCCTTGCTGCGGTAGCGGTGGACGAGGAAGGAGATCGCCACGGCTGCCAGCGCGAGGGCGGCGAGCAGCATGAGGGCTGCGGTGGTGGCATCGCCCGGCGGTGCTTCGTAGGCAGGACTGGCGTCACCCAGCCCGACCTGGACGGCGTCCACGAGGACGAACGGGGAGAGCAGCCCGAGCCAGGTGCCCAGGGTGTCTGCGCCCTGAGCGGTGCTCACGGCCTGCAGGGCCACGGTGACACCGAGGCCGAAGAGCAGCACGATGATCGAGCCGCCGATCGCCAGGCCCCGGCGGGTGGTGGAGCTGGAGACCACGGCCCCGATCGTCGCGAGCAGCATCGCCAGCAGGATCGCGCCGGCGACGGCGACCAGCCACTTCGGGAACTCAGTGGTGAAATCCGCCCCCGCCGCGAGTCCACCGGCAAAGAGCAGCACCAGAGGCGTGATCACGAAGGCCAGGATCGCGAGGACGAGCGAGGCCCACCGAGTGAGCGCGAAGGCCAACGGCCCGAGCGGCCTGGCCAGATAGAGGCTGATCGAGCCGGTGCGCAGGTCCCGGGTGAAGAGCACGGGCGCCTGGGCGGCGACGAACATCGCGATGAACATCGAGGTCTGCTGCTGGTAGCCGGCGTAGTTGAGCAGGTCGGCGTTGAGGCCGAGGAAGGACAGGATGCCCACGAGCACCACGGCGGGGATGAGGGTCATGCCGAGGAGAGCGAAGGGCAGCACCTTGGCCTTGCCGGACCGGCCGAAACCGAAGGTGGACAGGGCGCCGTGCCGCAGCAAGGAAGCCACGATCCCCCACCGGCCGACGCGCGGTCCGGCATAGCCGCGGTAGCCGATGTCGTGGATCACTCCGGAACGCTCGCTCATCATGCGACCTCCTCACGGAAGACGTCCTCGAGCCGGCCGTGCTGGGGCTGGATCCGCACCAGACCGAGTTGAAGGTCGGCGGCGGTGTCGCGGATCAGGTCGCGCAGCCCGTCGACGTCCCCGGTCGGGTCGACTTCGATGAGCGTTCCTCGAGGTCGGCAGGCGAGGCCACGTGCGGCCAGCGCCTGGCCCATCTCCTCCTGACCGTCGAGCACCTCGACCAACACCACCCCGGTGTCGGCCATGAACGACTCGGTCGCCTCCGAGCGCAGCAGCTGACCGGCGTCGAGAACGACGACGTGATCGCTGATCCGTTCCAGCTCGCCGAGCAGGTGCGAAGTGACCAGGACCGGGATGCCGAAGTCGTGGCCGATGCGGCGGACCAGGGCCAGCATGTCCTCGCGGGCCGCCGGGTCCAGACCGTTGGTCGGCTCATCGAGCATGACCAGCTGGGGGTCATGGACGAGAGCTTGCGCGAGCTTGGCCCGCTGCTTCATACCGGTGGAGTAGCCGCCCATCAGCCGGTAGCGCTCCTCGGCCAGGCCGACGTGGCGAAGCACGTCAGCCGCCCGCTCGCGGGCGGCGGCCGGGGGGAGCCCGGACATCCGACCCATGTGCACGACGAAGTCGATCGCCCGCATGTCAGGCGGCAGGCACTCGTGCTCGGGCATGTACCCGACCGCGGTGCGGATCGCCTCGCCCCCGGTCCGGATGTCGTGGCCGAGCACGGTCGCTTCGCCCGAGGTCGGGGTCAGCAGGCCGAGCAGGATCTTGATCAGCGTGGACTTGCCGGCGCCGTTGGCGCCGACCAGGCCCGTGACGCCGACCGCCACGTCGATGGTGAGGCCGTCGAGTGCGGCCACCTGGCTGTTTCCATAGCGCTTCGTGAGCGCCTGGGTCTGGATCACCCCCATGTCGCACGACACTAGACCTCTGACTCCGGGGTGCGCACGGGGGTTGTCCCCCCAATCTCCATCTCCTGGTCAGGAGACGGCAGTCCCTCATGAGAGTCCCAGCCGCCACAGGTATACATGGGTGCCATGTCCCGCTCTGTGCGCTCGCTGCCCAAGGCGCACCTGCACCTGCACTTCACCGGATCGATGCGCGTCCAGACGGTGCGGGAGCTGGCTGACACGCACGGCCTACGCCTGCCGCCGGCCTTTACCACGCAGTGGCCACCCCAGCTGTCCGGCCAGGACGAGCGGGGCTGGTTCCGCTTCCAGCGTCTCTACGACTCCGCCCGCGCCTGCGTGCGTGGCGAGGCAGACCTGCGCCGGGTGGTGCGCGAGGCAGCCGAGGACGACGCGGCCGAAGGATCCCGGTGGCTGGAGCTGCAGGTCGATCCCACGTCCTACGCACCCTTCGTCGGCGGGATCACTCCCGCGCTCGAGATCGTCCTGGACGAGGCGTCCCTGGCCAGCCGGGACACCGGGACGCAGGTGGCGATCGTGGTCGCGGCGAGCCGGATGCGGCACCCGCTGGAGGGACGCACGCTGGCGCGGCTGGCCGCACGGCACGCGGGCGAAGGCGCGGGTCACGTGGTGGGCTTCGGGCTGTCCAATGACGAACGGCGCGGGTGGACGGGGGACTTCGAACCCGCCTTTCGGATCGCGCAACGGGCGGGGCTGGCCAGCGTGCCGCACGCCGGTGAGCTGTTGGGCGCGGACCATGTGGACGTCGCGCTCACGCACCTGCTCCCGGACCGCCTCGGTCACGGCGTGCGGTCGGTGGAGGATCCGGACGTGCTGCGTCGGATCGTCGATGAGCAGGTCACGCTGGAGGTGTGCCCGGGCAGCAATGTCGCGCTGGGTGTCTACCCGAGCCTCGCGGACGTCCCGTTGCCACAGTTGATCGATGCCGGTGCTCGCGTTGCTCTTGGTGCCGACGACCCGCTGCTCTTCGGCAGTCGACTCGCCGATCAGTACGTCTCAGCCCGTGTCGATCACGGCCTGGACGACGCAGCGCTAGCCGGTCTGGCCCGCGGCTCGATCGAAGGCTCGACGGCACCAGCGGAGGTCAAGCGGGGCCTGCTCGCCGAGGTCGACGCCTGGCTCGCGACGCCGTGAGCACCCTGATCACACCGCCTGCGGCTGATGCGCCGGCCGCGGTCTACCCGCTGCCGAAGCGCAGCCGCTCGCGGCGCGAGCGCTTCTTCCAGCACGTCTCCCAGCCCGGGTTCACGATCGGGTTGGTGATGCTCTGGGTGGCCCTGTCCCCGAGCTTGCTTCCGCGCACCTGGTGGATGCACGCCGTCGCCGTGGGCCTGAGCGTCTTCGTCGGGTATGTCGTCGGCGAGTTGGTGGGGCGGCTCGCCAGCTGGGCCGCTCGGGCTATCGGGCTGGAGATCCGGGTCTCAGCCCGAGCGGGGTGGGGGCTGCGCTGGGTCTGGGACGTGCTTCTCATCCTGGTCAGCATCGCGGTCTGGTGGTGGAGCGTGCGCCAGCAGCGCGCCAACGCCGATTTGGTCGGGCTGGAAAGCGGCGGCAACGCCTCGATGGCGGTGGGTGTGCTCGCTGGCCTCGGGTTGGCGATCCTGCTGCTGGCCCTGGTGCGTGGAGTCATCCTGCTCTGGCGAGGTATGCGGCATCTCGCCCGGCGCCTGCTCCCCCAGGTGGTGGCCTCGGTCCTGGCGACGGTGCTGCTGGTGGTCGGTCTGGTCTGGGTGACCAACGGGGTAATCTATCGGCGGGCAATGGAGTCGGCGCTGGGTTCGGCGGCGCAGCTCAACGCCCAGGTGCCGGCTGGGCGCGAGCAGCCGATGGAGCCCGAGCGATCAGGCAGCCCGCAGTCGCACCAGCCGTGGGAGACGCTCGGCCGGGACGGGATGGCGATGGTGGCTGACGGTCCGCGCGCCGCCGATATCGAGCGGGTGACGGGCCTGTCCGCGATCGAGCCGATCCGGCTCTATGCCGGTAAGCAGGACAACGAGTCGGTGGAGGAAGCGGCCGAGGCTGTGCTGGCCGAGATGGCTCGCACGGATGCCTTCGACCGCTCGGTGGTGCACGTGACCACCGCGACGGGGACGGGCTTCGTGCAGGGCTGGTCGGTCGCCTCGGTGGAGTACCTCACCCGTGGCGATGTCGCGACCGTCTCCATGCAGTACTCCTACTTCTCCTCGGCCCTGGCTTACGCCACCGACCGCACGACTCCCGTGCAAGCCGGCAAGGCGCTCTTCGACGCCGTGTTTGCCGAATGGTCCGCTCTGCCCGAGGACGACCGCCCGATGCTCGTGGTGAGCGGGGAGTCGCTGGGGTCCTATGGCGGCCAGGGCGCCTTCGACTCCCTTGACGAGATGCTGAGCAAGGTTGACGGAGCGGTGTGGAGCGGCACGCCGCGCTTCACGCCCCTGTGGTCCGAGCTCACCGAGGATCGCCGCGCTGGCAGCCCGGAGATCGCCCCGGTCGTAGACAACGGGCGACATGTGCGCTTCGTGACCCGTCCCGAGGAGCTGAACCACGACGTCTACGGCGCGCCCTACGTGGCCTGGGAAACGCCGCGAGTGGTCTACGCCCAGCACGCTTCCGACCCGATCGTGTGGTGGGAGCCGGAGATGCTGTGGGCCGAGCCGGACTGGATGCGCGAGCGCGCGGGCCGCGACGTCCCCGGGGCACTGCGCTGGATCCCCTGGGTCTCCTTCTGGCAGCTCGGCGTCGACATGCCGCTGTCGGTCTCGACCCCTGGAGGCCATGGGCATCATTACTTCGAGGAGATGACCCCCTACTGGGCCGCCGTCCTCGGCCAAGACCCGACCGACACGGACCGTCTCCGCCCCATCCAGGCCGCCCTGACCGCCGATTTCCGGCCCCGCTAGCCACCACCCCTCACAGACGTGAGCCTGCCCCACCAGGTGGGGCAAGCTCAATCCGCCCCGGGTGGTGGGGCAAACTCAATCCGCCCCGGGTGGTGGGGCAAACTCAATCCGCCCCGGGTGGTGGGGCAAACTCACGTCTCCCCGCCACCCCACATGCTGATCCACATGGGCCGGGCGCCGGCGGCGGCTGTCCACAGATCTGGTGAACGTAGTGCTGGCCGACCTGCTCAGCGCTCAGGCTTGGTCCCACAGGACGACACGCGTTGGGGGTCACCATGAAAGCGGGCAATCAGCCGCCCACCGTGCTCGAGCAGGTGGGGCTCGCGCTGCGGGCGCATCGACGACAGCACGGGCTCAGCCAGCGAGCCTTCGCCGACAAGCACGGACTCAGCAAGAGCACCGTCGCCCGGTTCGAGGCCGATCCGAGCAGCGCCTCCCTGGCCGAAGCCCATCGGCTCCTGACACTGGTGGGCTTCGACCTCGCCGTGACCGGCCAGGACGGCAGTCCCGTGCAGGACTGGGATCCGACCGATCTGCTCGCACGCACGCGCTCCAAGGGTCGCTTCCCGGCGCACCGAGCTGTGCACGGCAGCGGGGCGGTCGGCCCTCGGTGGTGGGTCCACCACGAGTTCACAGCCTCTGGGGAGTGTGGCCCCCAGCCCGCGTGGACCGCAGAGGGCTTCATCCCACCCGAGGGCACCCGATTCGGCAAGGTTCCTCGGCCGTATGGGGAGGATGAGGGCCCACGCTGGCCCTATTGATCTAAGGGCTGGAAGTGACCGGTCACCACGACCTGGTCAGGGGTGAGCCATTCGCTGACGAGCTCGTGAACCTTGTCGATGGTGGCCTGGTCGGCGATGACGGCATGCACCTCCAACTGGCCGGAGACGGTGCCAGCGGCCGAGCCCAGGAGAGCCACGTCGCCGGCGTGAAGCGCTTGCTGGGCAGCGAGCCGGTCCTGCTCGGAGGGCAGGTCGCGCTGCTCGACGCAGAGCGGGCCGGAGAAGATCTCACGCAGCTCGCTGCGAGCCTGATCGGGATCGCCGCTGACCACGACATTGAAGACCGCTCCGCCGTCCGAGACCCAACTGGCGACGTAGTCGTCGAGCTCGCCGCCCTGCAGATATTCCACCAGAGCCTGCTCCTCGTCGAAGCCCTCTCCTGACCCCGTCCGAGCGGCCTGGTCCACGTCACCGACATCGGCCGTCGGGTCGTCACAGAGCTGCGGGAAATCCACGTCATCTCGCGCAGGGGGTGCGAAACCCTCGGGCCAGTCCAGGCTGAGAGGCCGGGTGAGGGTGAAGGTGCCTTCCGGTCCGACCGTCAGATCCAGATGTCCAACACCGACATAGGCCTCGTTCGTCCACCGCACTCCCGACTGCTCCTCGGCGTCGATGTCATCCCACGAGAACTCCCCCTCCAAGGCAGGTCCCGAGCACTGCGGCGGCAGCGAGTCCAGCACGCCACCGACACACAGCATCGCCGGCCCGTCGGGCTCGGCCTGCAGGACGGTGCCGATACCGACCACCTCGGTGTCCGGACCGATGGTCTGCGGCGCCCCGTCTTCCGCAGGCGTCCCCTGTCCGGCGCCCGTGCCTTCGCCCTGGTCGCCATCACCGTCGGTAGATCCCGTGGTGACGTCCGACTCCCCCTGGCCGCCCTCCGCTCCCGGAGCGGGACTTTCTGCCGTGCCGCAGGCAGCAAGCACCAGGGCCGCCACCGCCACCACGACGGCGTGACCACCCACTGCGCCCACTCGCGCGCGCCGACCCATGCGTCTCATATCCGTCCTATGTTGACAGTGATCCGGGCGTTTCATGCGGTGTCACCGATCATGCAGTGTCACCGCTCCTGCAGATTCAGCACTCATGCGTATTCACTGCTCAGGGAGAGTCACGCCGCAGGACCTCAGGGCACGTGCCCACGGTTCTTACAACTCCAGTCCCACCAGCACCGGCTCATTCACCAGCCGCACCCCAAAGGCCTGCGCCACTCCATCACGCACCGTTCGCGCCAGCTCGAGCACGTCCTGCGCCTGCGCCGAGCCGCGGTTGGTCAGCGCCAACGTGTGCTTGGTGGACAGGCCCGCCGGTCGACCCTCGACCGTCCAGAAACCCTTTCCGAAGCCCGCCTTGTCGATCAGCCACGCGGCCGAGGACTTCACCAGTCCGTCGCCGGCGGGGAACTGCGGCGGCACCGGACCATCAGCACCAAGCCGCTCTGCCGCCCGCGCCACGACCTGCTCCATCTGCGCCACCGGCAGGATCGGGTTGGTGAAGAAGGACCCGCAGGACCACGTGTCATGGTCCTGCGCGTCCAGCACCATGCCACGACGGCGGCGCTGCTCCAGCACGGCCTCCCGGGCCGCACCCAAGGGGACCCGCTGCCCGACCTGGACACCCAGACCGGCTGCCAGATCGGCATACTCAACCGGTTGGGACAGTTCGGTCGGCCGCAGCGAGAAGGTCACGGTGAGGACCACAAATCTCGGGGTGACCGAGCCGGCCGGCGCGTCCGGGCCGAGCATCGACTCCTTGAGCAGCGAGTGCCGGTAGGTGAACGCGAGGTCTCCTGGGAAAAGCGTGCGCACCCGCTGCTCGACCCGGTCCCAGACCCGCACCTGGGCGATCGTCTGGGCGACCTCCTGACCGTAGGCGCCGACGTTCTGCACCGGGGTGGCTCCGGTTGCCCCGGGGATTCCGGAGAGCGCCTCGATGCCCGACCATCCCTGCTCGCAGGCGTGCGCCACGACGTCGTCCCAGGTCTCGCCGGCCGCGATCGTGGCGGAGATCCCGCCGCAGGCGGAGGCGTGCGGCACCTCGATGCCGGTCGTGCGCACCAGCACCACAGTCCCGGGGAAGCCCGCGTCGGCGACGAGCAGGTTGGAGCCACCGCCCACGACGAGCAAGGGCTCACCGGCCGCGTCGGTCTCCCGCACCGCTTCGATGAGCTCGGCCTCGGTGGTCGCGGTGATCACCCTGCGGGGCGGTCCACCGACCCGCATCGTGGTCAGCTCCGCCAGCGTCCCGTATGCCGTCTCGCCCCTCTCATTGGCCTGCGCCACCCGGTGCTGGGTCACGGAGCCCTCGGTCACGTGGTCCTGGGTCACGGGCGGACCACGGCGGTGCAGCGACTGAGAACCTTCTCGCCGTCGCAGGTGACGGTGAGCTCCAGGGTCTGCTGGCCGGTCTGCTCGTCAGTCTTCTTCACCCTGCCCTCGACGCGGATCTCGACGGTCTCCCCCTCCGGGACAACGACCATGCCGGTGAACTTGGTGGTGCACGAGAGCACGCGACCCGGGTCGCCGCCCGCATAGTCGGTGGCGAGGTTGAGCGCCGCGCCCATCGTCCACATGCCGTGCGCGATCACGTCTGGAAGGCCTACCGCACACGCGAAGTCGGCGTCCTGGTGGATCGGGTTCTGGTCACCGGAGGCGTCGGCGTAGGCCACCAGTCGTGCGCGGTCGACGGTCACGGTGCGGGCCAGGTCCGCGATGTCAGGGGCCATCTCGGCGCTCATCAGCCCTCCCCCCGGACCACGATGGTCGAGGTCACGGTGGTGACCGGCGAGCCGTCTGCGTCGGTCAGCTCGACCCGGGTGGCAACCATCCCGTGCCCACCCGCTTCGCGCATGGTGTCGACGTGGAGGATGCCGGTGAGCTCATCCCCTGCCACGATCGGCCGGTGGTGGACGAAGCCCTCTTGGCCGTGCACCACGCGGGAGAAGTCGATACCGGCCTCGGGGTCCTGGACCAGTTGCGCCTCGCAACGCTGGGCGAAAATCACCGCGAAGGTCGGCGGCGCGACGACATCGGCATGACCGAGGGCCTGGGCAGCCTGCGGGTCGAGGTGCGCCGGGGCGTGGGCTCCCACGGCCTGGGCGAAGGCCGCGATCTCCTCGCGGGTAACGGGGAACGGGCCGGCCGCGGCGAACTCGCGACCGGCGAAGGCGGGGTTGATCGGCATACCGGAGACCCTATCTGGGACCAAGATCAGGGGATCGGAACGACCAGCCGCGGGTGAGCGTGAACGAGCCCCTGGTCGAAGGTGGCGAGCAGCCCCCCATGAGCCCGAGCCAGGGCCACGAGATAGGTGTCCGTCACCTGCCGATACCCGCGGACCCCGGAGAGATCCACAGCGCTGAACGGCACATCGTCCGCCCAGTGCCGCGATCTGTCCTGACTGGCGATCGTGGCGAGGACCGCGGTTGCCGCCGCCGCAGGCTCCCCCAGCCGCAGGAGGAAGCGGACGAGCTCTCCCTCCACGATGGGGCAGACCGCATAGTCACCGACGGACGCCAACCAGAGGGCAGCTCGATCATGGTGCTCGTGCTCCCGCAGCGTCAGGGCGATGAGCACGTTGGCGTCCAGGAGGTGGACCGGGAGATCATCCCCAGAGCTGTGCGGCTCCTTCACTCGTCGGCCAGGAAGTCGGCGACCTCGGCAGAGGTCACCCGGCGCCCCACGGACAGCACGCCAAGGCCGGTCCGGGGATCGGTCACCACCTCAACCGGGGCATCCAGCTGCGCCATGCCGCGGATGGTGAGGTCGGCCAGCAGCGAGGACAGGGACTGCCCTCGCTCAGCCGCCAGTTCTCGGGCGCGGCGGTGCACGGCAGGGGGGAGATCGACCGTGGTTCGCATGGGTGCATCATATCTGATGCAGACGCTGCATCAGCATGGTCGAGATCCACGTCCTTACGCTCGCGTAGGACACAGAGCGACCAGCACCTTCGCCATCCCAGCCACTGCAGGACGCCAGCATGACGAAAGGCCGCCACCCGCAGTGGGTGACGGCCTGGCGTCGGTCGCTGATCGGGTCAGCGGGTCTCGCGGTGCGCGGTGTGCTTGCCGCAGCGCGGGCAGAACTTCGCCATCTCGAGCCGGTCGGGGTTGTTCCGCCGGTTCTTCTTGGTGATGTAGTTGCGCTCCTTGCACTCCGTGCACGCCAAGGTGATCTTGGGACGAATGTCGGTGGACTTGGCCACGGTGCAACCTGCCTTTGAAGTGGATCTCGTGTCTTGCGGTTCGGCCTGGTCGGCCGGTGGTAGCGGGAGCGGGGCTCGATCCCGCGACCTCACGATTATGAGTCGTGCGCTCTAACCAGCTGAGCTATCCCGCCTCGGGAGGCGACCCGGGTGGGCCGTCCTGCCAGAGCCCCCAAACGGAATCGAACCGTTGACCTTCTCCTTACCATGGAGACGCTCTACCGACTGAGCTATAGGGGCGGGCCGTGGGCCCTGCAGATCCGGTGGACCCGCAGGCAGCGAGAAGCAACTTTACACGTGCCTGCGGGTCCGTTCCAAATCAGCGGGGGCTGCGACGGGGAGCAGCGCCGGAGGGACTGCTCACAACCCCCTGACCTGCGCGTTCAGGTGCAGGCGGGAGGCATCCCGGGAGGTGACCGCGAGGGCCGACTCCGCTGCCTCCCCCGCTGCCCGCAGCTCGCCCACGGCTGACTCCGCTGGCCCGCCTGCCGAGGGCATGGTGCCTCGCAGCACCACGGTGGACGGCAGCAGGATCGGCTTGACGAACTGCACGTCCACCGTGAATGCCTCGGGCAGCCGGGCCTGCAGCGCGGAGAGGACCTTGGCGTGGGTCCACATGCCGTGCGCGATGGCGCGCGGGAATCCGAAGGCCTTGGCCGAGAGCCCGGTCAGGTGGATGGGGTTGGCATCGCCGGAGACCTTGGCGTAGTGACGTCCCAGATCGGCCGGCAGCCGCCAGGTGGCCAGCTCCACGTCCGCGACCGGGTGCTGCTCGTCCCTGGCCGGGGCGTCGTCGCTGCCTCGGCCGCGCACCAGATAGGTGGAGCGCCCCTCCCAGACGACCTCGTCACCCACGCTGGCCTCGCCGACCAGGTCGACGGTGTGGCCTTTGCGGTGCGGTGACAGGTTGTCCGACCAGGAGCTCAGGGTGAGCTTCTCCTCGACCCGGACCGGGCGGTGCTGGGTCATCGTGTTGGCGACGTGCACCATCCCGAGCATCGGGAACGGGAAGTCCTTGCCCGCCATCAGGTCCACCTGCAGCGGGAAGGTCAGCACGTGCAGCCAGGTCGCGGGCAGCGTGTCGGCCAGGGTGGAGCCGGTGACCTCGCAGTAGTCGGCCAACCGGCGCACATCCTGCTCGACCCCGGTCAGCATCACCCGCGTCGCGGGCAGGTCACCGGTCGCGCCCGGGCGACCTCGGCCACTGGCGACGGCCTTGGCGAAGTTGCCGGTGATGCCAGGGGGGCTGGCGTGCAGCCTGATGTCCACATCGCTCATGGTCAGGCTCCGATCTGGCTCTGGCCGCAGACCCGCAGCACCTGGCCGGTGACCGCACCAGAGGCCGGCTCGGACAGGTAGGCGATGGCCTCGGCGACATCCACTGGGCGACCGCCCTGCTGCAACGAGTTGATCCGGCGGGCGACCTCGCGGGTGCCCATGGGCATCTTCGCGGTCATCTCGGTCTCGATGAAGCCGGGGGCCACGGCATTGACCGTGATCCCGCGCTCGATGAGCTTGGGGTCGGCGCCCATCGCCCGCACCAGCCCGATCACGCCCGCCTTGGAGGCCGCGTAGTTGGCCTGTCCGCGGTTGCCGGCGATGCCGGAGGTGGAGGCCACCCCGATGATCGAGCCGCCCTCATCCAGACCACCGGGCAGCTCGGGGTCCAGCAGCACCTGGTTGATCCGGACCTGCGCGGCCAGGTTGACCTCGAGCACGCTGCCCCACCGCTCCTCATCGGTGTTGGCGAGCAACTTGTCGCGGGTGATC
This sequence comes from Ornithinimicrobium pulveris, assembly GCF_050261105.1. Classification (GTDB taxonomy): domain Bacteria; phylum Actinomycetota; class Actinomycetes; order Actinomycetales; family Dermatophilaceae; genus Ornithinicoccus. Next base: position 2,572,551 of record NZ_CP189837.1, read on the forward strand.
CCGGCGTTGTGCACGATGGTGTGGATCCGGGCTGCGTCGCCGAACCGCTGGGCGACGTGTGCAGCGATCCGTGCTCCCGCGTCCTCGGCGGTGATGTCCAGCTGCAGGGCGTTGCCGCCGATCCGGTTCGCCACCTTGGCCAGCCCCTCGCCGCCGGCGGGGACGTCGACGGCGACGACGAGAGCGCCGTCGCGGGCGTAGGTTTCAGCGATCGAGGCCCCGATCCCGCGGCCGGCGCCCGTGACGACCACGATCTGCCCCTCGAAGGGGTGCGTGTTGCCGACGTCGGTCAGCCCGCGCTCCGCGTGGCCTACGTGCAGCACCTGCCCCGAGACGTAGGCCGAGCGGCCCTCCAGCAGGAAGGACAGCGTGGAGGCCAGGTCGGTCGCCGTCGTGGGCTGGTCGGTGAACAGGTCGACGCGCACCAGGTTGGCCGTCGCCCCGGCGCGCAGCTCCTTGCCGACGCTGCGGACGATGCCTTCGAGCGCCTGCTGGGCGGCAACGGCGGTCGCGGCCCCACCGATCAGGGTGTCCGGCTCGACGCCGACCACGATCACCCGACCCGAGGACTCGACGCCCTTCATCGCCGGGCGCAGCAGCCCGCGCACCGTTTCCAGGTCGGCGATCGTGCTCACCTGGGTCGCGTCGACGACGAGGGCGCCGATCTTGTCCCCGTATGGCGTGGGCACCACCCGGGTGCGCCCGTCCTCATCGGTCTGGGTCACCCGGGTCTCGACGGTGTCGACCAGCGCATCGCCCGGGGTCACCCCCAGCTCGGAGAGCGAGTCCCCGACCAGGTGGGAGGTGCCGCCGGCGACGCCGAGGACGACCTGCCCGCTCGGCAGCTCGCGGCCCCGCCGGAGCCGAGCCGCCTGGGGCACGCCCAGCTGGCGGGCCAGCGGGTTGGAGGTCAGCATCTGCATGAGGTCGGCCATGTCAGCACCCTTCCAGGATCGCGACGACACCCTGGCCGCCCGCGGCACAGATCGAGATGAGACCGCGGCTGCCCGGACCCTTCTCGTGGAGCATCTTGGCCAGCGTGGCCACGATCCGCCCACCGGTCGCGGCGAACGGGTGACCGGCCGCCAGCGAGGAGCCGTTGACGTTGAGCTTGGCCCGGTCGATCGAGCCGAGCGGAGCATCGAGACCGAGCCGGTCGCGGCAGAAGTCCTCAGACTCCCAGGCGGCCAGGGTGGCCAGCACCGTGGACGCGAAGGCCTCGTGGATCTCGTAGTAGTCGAAGTCCTGCAGCGACAGGCCCTGACGCTCGAGCAGGCGAGGAACGGCATACGCGGGGGCCATCAGCAGACCCTCCTCGCCGGACACATAGTCCACCGCGGCCACCTCGGCATCGACGAAGCGGGCCAGCTGCGGCAGGCGCCGCTCCTGCGCCCACTCGGGCGAGGAGAGCAGCACGACCGCGGCACCGTCGGACAGGGGCGTGGAGTTGCCGGCCGTCATCGTGGCACCCTCGCCCTTGCCGAAGACGGGCGAGAGGCTGGACAGCTTCTCCACGCTGGTGTCCGCGCGCAGCCCCTGGTCGCGGGAGAGCTTGAGGAATCCGGTCGCGAGGTCATCGAAGAAGCCGGAGTCCCAGGCGCGTGCCAGGTTGTGGTGGGAGGCGACGGCCAGCTCGTCCTGGGCCTCGCGGGTGATCCCCCACTCCTTGGCGGTGCGGGCCTGGTGCTCACCCATCGACAGGCCGGTGCGCGGCTCGGCGTTCCGGGGCGTCTCGGGGGCGAGGTCGCCGGGACGGATGCCGGCCAGCGCCTTGACCCGCTGCATCGGGGTCTTGGCGGCGTTGGCCTTCAGCAGCGCCTTGCGCAGGCCCTCGCCCACAGCGATCGGGGCGTCGCTGGCGGAGTCGACCCCACCGGCGATGGCGGAGTCGACCTGGCCCAGGCGGATCTTGTTGGCGACCTGGATGACGGTCTCGAGCCCGGTGCCGCACGCCTGGGTGAGGTCGTAGGCCGGCGTGGTGGGCGCCAGCGCCGAGCCGAGCACTGCCTCACGGGTGAGGTTGAAGTCCCGGGCGTGCTTGAGCACCGCTCCGGCGGCGACCTCGCCGACGGGTGCGCCCGCCAGGCCGAAGCGCGCGACCAACCCGTCGATCGCGGCGGTGAGCATGGCCTGGTTGGAGGCTGCGGCATACGCACCCCCGGCCTTGCCGAAGGGGATCCGGTTGCCGCCGACGATGACGGCGTCGCGCAGGCTCTGGGGCGCGGGCGAGCCGACTTCGCTCTCGGCGCGGGTGGTGGGCTGCTCGGACATGGGGGCTGCTCCTCGGCTGCTCGCGGGCGGGGCGCGGGTGCGCCGACGCCGTGGGTGTGGGCGGGCTCAGCGCCCGCCAGAACTATCCGATACTGACTGTAGCCGATACGGCTCGTACTTGGTAGTGTGAGCGGTATGAGGTCTCCCCTGCCGCTGCCGCACCGCTCCACCGAGCCGCGGGCTGAGGAGTCGGACGCGCCCGTCCGAGACGGCCGCGACGTGCGCTGGGAGGCCCACCGCACGCGTCGGCGGCGACAGCTCGTCGAGGCCGCGCTCAAGGCGATCCGCAAGCATGGCGCCGGGGTCGGCATGGATGAGATCGCCGCGGAGGCCGGGACCAGCAAGACCGTGCTCTACCGGCACCTGGGGGATCGCGCGGGGCTCTACCGAGCGGTGGTGGCTGCGGTCCACGAGACCATCCTCGCTGACCTGGCGGCCGCTCGCGAGGGGGAGGGGGATGTGGTCGGGAGGATCGCGGCGATGGTCCGGGCCTATCTGGCGATGGTCGAGCGTGACCCGCAGATCTACCGCTTCGTGCTGACCCGCCCGTTGGAGACCACCCAGGGCGACCCGCAGGACCCGGTCCACCAGATCACCGACCGGATCGCCGCCCAGCTCACCGAGACCCTGCACGAGCACCTCACCGCGACCGAGCACCCGCAGGCCGACCTGCTGGCCCCCGTCTGGGGCACCGGCATCGTCGGGATGGTGCAGGCCGCCGCCGACCACTGGCTGGTCGCCGCCGAACCCGACCATCCCCTTGGCACCGACGTCGTCGCCGACGCCGTCGTCGATCTCATCCGTCCCGCACTCACGACCCGCCCCGCACCCACGCAAGGACACAGCACGCGATGACGACGCAGACCAGCACCGAGACCACCTCGAGCACCGGCCGCAGCATCACCCCCGAGCCGCCCACCGGTGTCGAGCTCCCGGCGAGCGCGACCGACGAGGCCCGCACTCCACATACGGTGGAGGAGCTCAGCCCCCTCGGCGTCGGCCTTCGGTCCGCGACCGGCGGCCGTTATGGCGCCGTCCGGGACCTGGCCCGGTCCACCGTCCCGACCCACCTGATGGTGCGCGACCCCGCGATGAGCATGACGGAGGCTCGGGACTGGACGCGGCGCACGCTGGCCGAGCTGGTCTCCTTCGGGATGGCCGGCAGCGGCTTCCCGGTCGCCCAGGGCGGCCTGGATGACCCCGGCCGCTCGTGTGTCGACTTCGAGATGACCGCCCACGGCGACCTGTCGCTGACGGTGAAGTCCGGCGTGCACTTCGGCCTCTTCGGCGGCGCCGTCACCGCGCTCGGCAACGCCCAGCACCACGAGGAGGTGCTGCCGGACATCATGAGCCTGAAGCGGATCGGCTGCTATGCGATGACCGAGTTCGGGCACGGCTCGGACGTGGCATCGCTGGAGACCACGATCACCCACGACCCCCAGTCCGACGAGCTCGTCGTGCACTCCCCCACCCCGTCGGCGACCAAGACCTACATCGGCGCGGCCGCCGAGGACGCCCACCTCGCCGTGGTCTACGGCCAGCTGATCGTGGGCGGTGAGGGTCACGGTGTGCACGTCGTGCTGGTGCCGGTCCGCGACGAGTCCGGCTCCCCGATGCCGGGTGTCACCCTGGGCGACAACGGCCACAAGGGCGGTCTGCTGGGCGTCGACAACGGCACCATCACCTTCGACCAGGTGCGGGTGCCCCGGGCCAACCTGCTCGACCGGTTCGGCGGCATCGACGACTCGGGCGCCTACGTCTCGGAGATCGAGGGCGACAACAAGCGCTTCTTCACGATGCTCGGCACCCTCGTCCGCGGCCGGATCTGCGTCGCCGCGGGCGCGGCCGTGTCCGCGCGCAAGGCGCTGTCGATCGCGACCCGGTATGCCGTGCGTCGTCGCCAGTTCTCCGCGCCCGGGCACGACGGCGAGGTCGTGCTGATGGACTACCTGGCCCACCAGCGCAAGCTGCTGCCGGCGATCGCCACCTCCTACGCGCACATGTTCGCGCTCAACGAGGTGATGGAGAATCTGCAGGACCTGCACGAGATGACCGAGAAGGACCAGGTCGCCCAGCGCGAGCTGGAGACGCGGGCCGCTGGTCTGAAGGCGCTCATCACCCACTTCGCCAACCAGACCAACCAGGTCTGCCGGGAGGCCTGCGGCGGCGCGGGCTACATGTCCGAGAACGGCCTGACCGGGCTGCGCCAGGACGCCGACGTCTTCGCCACCTTCGAGGGTGACAACACGGTGCTGCTGCAACTCGTGGCCAAGGGGTTGCTGACCGGCTACAAGGAGATGTGGGGCGACCTGGACATGCGCGGCATGGTCCAGTTCGCCGCCCGCGCCCTCGGCGAGCAGATCGTCGAGGTCACCTCGGCCCGGCCCCTGGTGGAGCGGCTCAAGGCGGCTGCGGCGCGCAAGGACGAGTCCGAGACCCTGCTCGACCGCGGCTGGCACCTGTCGATGTTCGCCGACCGGGAGAAGCACGTGCTGGAGACGGTCGCCAACCGGCTGCGTCGCCGAGCCAAGGACAAGGACTCCTTCGAGGCCTTCAACTCCGCCCAGGACCACGTGCTCCTGGCCGCCCGCACCCACATGGACCGCGTGGTCCTGGAGGCCTTCGTGGCCGGCATCGAGGAGTGTGAGGACGGCGAGGTCAAGGACGCCCTGGAGCGGCTGTGCACGCTCTATGCGCTGAGCTCGATCGAGGCCGACTCCGGCTGGTTCCAGGCGCACAACCGGATGTCAGCGGTGCGCGCCAAGGCCGTCACCTCGCAGATCAACCGGCTGTGCGCCGAGCTGCGCCCGGACGCGATCGCTCTCGTCGAGGGCCTGGGCGTGCCGGAGGCCTGGCTGGGCTCGAAGATGCTCGTCGAGGACGAGGCGAACGTGGCCCGGTGGACGCCGGGGCATCAGCTCTGAGCGGGATCTGCGGACTGAGCCGCTGACTCGGCGGACCCTCCCACCCATCGGCTGGCCAGCCAAGGTCAGCCGACGACCAGGGCCACCGTGGTGTAGATCGCGACCACGACCAGCATCACCGCGAAGCTGCGCTGCAGGACCGCCGGGTCCAGCCGTCGCCCTAGGCGCTCGCCGAGCAGGCTGCCGACCACCGCCGCGCTGGTGAAGACGGCGATCAGCGCCCAGTCCAGCTCGAGCGGCGTGCCGAGCCGGCCGAGCACGCCCGTGGCGCTGTTCAGCGCGATGACCAGCAGTGAGGTGCCGACAGCCACCCCCATCGGCAGTCCCAGAACGATGGTCAGGGCTGGCACGATCGCGAATCCGCCGCCGACCCCGAAGAAGCCGGTGAGCACCCCGGCGGCACTGGCCACCACCAGCACGAGCAGCGCCCGACGGACCTGCAGCCGTGGTGGTCGCAGGCTCAGCCAGCGATGCTCCTCCTGCTCCTGTGGGTCGGAGCGTCGCTCGACCTGAGCCCGCCGCCACATGACGGTGGCCACCACCGCGAGCAGGGCGCAGAACAGCCCCATCGTCAGGCCTGGGTCCGCATCCACCGCCACGCGGGAGCCGAGCAGCGCTCCGCCCGCGCCCAGCATCCCGAAGGCCACACCGTCGGCCCAGGAGACCCGTCCGCCACGGGCGTGCTGCGCCACCGCGACGATGCTGGTGATCCCGACGATGACCAGGGACGTGGTGGTCGCCACGGCCGGGGGTTGGTCGAGGAGCAGCACCAGGGCCGGCACCGCGATGATCCCGCCACCCGCGCCGAGCGCCCCCATGACCAGCCCGACCAGCAGACCAATCACGATCTCCAGGGCGAGGTCCACGTCCCCATGATGGACGCCGCCCGCTTCACCTGTCGAACCGGTGCCCCCACAGGTCACGGAGCAGCGCCACCTCGGCGAGGTGGTGGATGGTCTCCCGGTTGATGTGCAGAACCAGCTGGATCATCGGCGACTCCTCCCAGCCCGGCTCCTTCTCACCCACCGGCGCCGCGAGCTGCTCGGCGGTGAGCGCCTTCACCCCGGCCGACCAGTCGGCATACACCCGGTCCAGCTCGGCCAGCGCCCCGGCTGCGGTGCCGGGCGCCTCCCACGTCTCGTAGTGGATCTCCGGCGCCGCGAAGTGGCTGTGCGCGCGCATCCCGAGGACGCCCACGACCACGTGCGCGAGCCGCCAGGCGATCGAGGTGACGGGAGCCGGCTCAGGGTCTGGGAAGGCGTAGTCGACGATCCATTCCCCTCCCCCGGCGCGCATGGTCACGCTCGCAGGCGCCTCCTCGTCGCGCCGGCGCACGTTCCAGGTGCCGGCGACCGGCTCCCAGAGGTACTCCTCGTCGGTGAGCCCGTCGAGGCGAGGCCGGGCCTGGTGGGTCCAGTGCCAGTCGAGCTGCTCGTGCAGGTATGGCGTGAGGTCCATGGCGTCAGCCGTCCTGACGGGCGTCGTCGGTCGGGGTGTTCGAGGTCGCGATGGTGGTGATCACCTCGGCCAGTTCGGCTGGCTTGCTCCACATCGGCCAGTGGCCGGTGGGCAGGTCGACCAGCTCGAGCCGGCGGTAGTCGAGCAGGCCGGCGAGGAAGCCCGCCCCCTCCTTGGCATAGCTGACATAGTCGGCGGCCGGGAAGGCGGTGGCGATGAGGGTCATCGGCACCTCGAAGCGCCGCTCGTCGGTGAGCGCCGCCGCATCCCGCAGGGCGCCGGCTGGCTGTGGCACCGCCCGCTCCTGGAAGGTGGCGAGCTGGTCATCGGTCAGGTCCCGCATCGAGCCACCCTCGAACTCTTCGTCCCACTGGGCCGACAGGGGGTACTCCTCGCCCTCTACCGCGGCGTTCATGGCATAGCCGTCGGCGGCCGGGGCCGTGTCCACCCAGATGACGTGCGCCACCTCGTCGACCTGCCTGTCGAGGGCGATCGTGGCGGGGACGGCGGCACCGCTGTGCGCGACGAGGACCACTGGCGCCCCCTCGGCCGCCGAGGTGATGGCGTCCTCGATCGCGCGGGCGTGATCCTCCAGCCGCACCGACCCGCGGTCCGGGTGATCCGGCTCCAGTCCGGGCAGGGTGAGCGCGACGGGGGTCAGGCCCCGCTCGCGCAGGTGGGCCAGGACCTCGTCCCAGGCCCATGCGCCGAGCCAGAAGCCGGGGACGAGGATGACGTGCGCTGCGGCGGACGTGCCGCTCGGTGCGGGTGGGGTGTACTCCATGTCGCTCAGCATGACAGCGCCCGCGGACAGATGCTGTCCGCGATCGGTGGCAGAGTTGGCGCATGACGGACACCACTGCTCGGGTGCTGCAGCTGCTGGGCCTGTTGCAGCACCGGTCGCTGTGGAGCGGGGAGGAGCTCGCGGAGCGGCTGGGGGTGACGACGAGATCTGTGCGGCGCGATGTCGAGCGCCTCCGGGACCTGGGCTACCCGGTGCGCGCCAGCGCAGGGGTCGGGGGCGGCTACCAGCTCGGGGCGGGCGGCACCATGCCTCCCCTGCTGCTCGATCCGGACGAGGCGGTGGCGGTGACCCTGAGCCTGCGACTGGCTGCGGGTGGCGCAGTCACCGGGGTCGAGGAGCCCGCGCTGCGAGCGTTGGCCAAGCTGGACCAGGTGCTGCCTGCCCGGCTGCGCGGGGAGGTCGAAGCCCTTGCCGAGTCGGTGGTCTCGGTCGACGGACCTGGCGTGCCCGTGGATGCCGCGTTGCTCACGACGCTGGCCCGTGCCTGCCGGGACCGGGTCCTGCTGGACCTGGGCTATCGCTCACGCCAGGGGACGAGCACCCAGCGGCGGGTGGAGCCCTATCACCTGGTGAGCATGGGGCGCCGGTGGTACCTGCTCGCCTTCGACCTGGATCGCCTCGACTGGCGGACCTTCCGGATGGACCGGATCGCCAGCGACACCCTGCATCCCACCACCCTGCGCTTCACCCGGCGTCGCTGCCCGGACCCGGTCGAGCACGTGCGCCAGGCGGTGCTCCGCTCTCCCTACCGCTACCTCGCGCGGCTGCGACTGCATGCCCCCAAGGACGAGGTCCAGGACCGGGTGCCGCAGAACGCCGGCGTGCTCACCGACCTCGGCGACGGCACCTGCGAGCTGGAGACCGGCGCAGAGTCCCTCGACTACCTGATCATCGAGTCACTGTGGCTGGGCGTGCCCTTCGAGGTCATCGACCCGCCCGAGCTGGCCGAGCATCTCGGGCGGGTCCGGGACCGGCTGCGTCAGCCCTGACCCTTGGCGGCGCGGGCGTCCGCGAGGGTGTCAGCCAGGGACTGCACGACCAGGTCGAGCTCTTCGGCGGTGATGGACAGCGGCGGGGCCAGGCGGATGGTGGATCCGTGGGTGTCCTTGGCCAGGACGCCACGCTTGGCCATCCCCTTGCAGGCCTCCTTGCCGGTCATCAGGTCGGGGTCGATGTCGATCCCGGCCCACAGGCCGCGCACGCGCACCTCGTCCACGCCCTGCCCGATCAGGGCCTCGAGGCGCTCGCGGAAGCGGGGCTCCAGCTCCTTGGCCTTGTCCTGGAACTCACCGGAGGCCAGCAGCTTGACCACCGCGTGGCCCACGGCCGCGGCGAGCGGGTTGCCGCCGAAGGTGGAGCCGTGGGTGCCGGGGGTGATGACTTCCATGACGTCCTTGTTGGCCGCCACCGCGGAGACCGCGATGATGCCACCGCCCAGCGCCTTGCCCAGGGTGTAGACGTCGGCCTCGACGCCCTCGTAGCCGCAGGCCAGGGTGGTGCCGGTGCGGCCCAGACCGGACTGGATCTCGTCGGCGATCATCAGCACGTTCTTGGCCGTGCACAGCTCGCGCAGGCCGGGCAGGAAGCCCTCCTTGGGGATCTGCACGCCCATCTCGCCCTGGATCGGCTCGAGCAGGACCGCGGCGGTGTTGTCGGTGATCGCGGCCTCGATGGCGGCCAGGTCGCCATAGGGCACGGTGACGAAGCCGGGGGTGTAGGGGCCGTAGTCGTCGCGGGCCTCGGGGTCGTTGGAGAAGGAGACGATCGTGGTGGTGCGACCGTGGAAGTTGTTCTCCATCACGATGATCTCGGCCTGCTCGGCCGGGATGCCCTTGACCTGGTAGCCCCACTTGCGGGCCAGCTTCAGCGCGGTCTCTACGGCCTCGGCGCCGGAGTTCATCGGCAGCACCATGTCCTTGCCGACGAGCTCGGCGAGGTCGCGGCAGAAGGGGCCGAGCATGTCGTTGTGGAAGGCCCGGCTGGTCAGCGTCGCGCGGTCGAGCTGGTCCTTGGCAGCCTGCACCAGGTCGGGGTGGCGGTGCCCGAAGTTCAGCGCCGAGTAGCCGGCGAGCGCGTCGAGATAGCGGTTGCCCTCGACGTCGGTGACCCAGACGCCCTCGGCGTCGGAGACGACGACCGGCAGCGGACTGTAGTTGTGGGCAGCGACCTCGTCCTCGAGGGCGATGTAGTCGGCATTCGTGGACAGCTCAGTCATGCGCGCCATCCTAGGGTCCGCGCGGGACTGCTCGGGGCCGCCCCCGCCTCAGGTCGCGTCCAGCGCGTCCCCGGCCTGCTCCGGCAGGAGGAGGTATACCGCAGCAGCACCGATGACGAAGGCGGCACCGAAGAGGGTGAACAGGGCCGCGTTGCCCCAGGCGGCCAGCACGATCGGGACCGACAGCGGCGCGATGATCGAGGCGATCCGGCCGAATCCGGCCGCCGCCCCCGCTCCGGAGGCACGGACCGAGGTCGGGTAGATCTCCGGGGTGATCGCATAGAGCGCGCCCCAGGCACCGAGGTTGAAGAAGCTCATGGCGCACCCGGCCGCGATGATCTGCCACACCTCCCCCGACATCCCGAAGGCGACGGCCGCACCCGCTGAGCCGAGCAGGAAGGTGGCCAGCGTGGGACGCCTGCCCCAGGTTTCGACGAGGACGGCAGCAACGGCATACCCGGGCAGTTGGGCCAGCGTGATGATCAAAGTGTAGCCGAACGAGCGCACCAGGTCGAAACCCTGCGCGTAGAGCAGCGTCGGCAGCCAGATGAAGGCGCCGTAGTAGGAGAAGTTGACGCAGAACCAGACCAGCCAGATGCCGATCGTGCGTGTCCGGTAGCGCGCCGACCACAGCACGCCCGGGGTCTTGGGCGGCACCGGGGGCAGCGGCCCGCTCTCCTCGTGCGGCACGCCGGCGGACTCCTCGAAGGAGCGCACGACCGCCTCGGCCTCTTCCTCCCGGCCGCGGCGCTCGAGGAAGAGCGGTGACTCGGGCAGCCCCCAGCGGATGACCGCGGCATACAGGGCGGGGACCATGCCCAGCGCGAAAGCCCACCGCCACCCGTCCTCGGAGGCCGGCACCACGAAGAAGCCGATCAGCGCCGCCAGGATCCAGCCGAGCGCCCAGAAGGACTCCAGGATCACCACCAGGCGCCCACGGATCCGGGTCGGTGACAATTCGCTGACCAGGGTCGAGGCGACCGGCAACTCGGCTCCCAGCCCCACGCCGACCACGAAGCGCAGGAGCAGCAGCATCGCCAGCCCGGTCACCAGCGCGGAGGCTCCGGTCGCGAGGCCGTAGATCACCAGGGTGGCCGCGAAGACCGTCCGGCGCCCGTAACGGTCGGCCAGCATCCCGCCGAAGGTCGCGCCGAGCGCCATCCCGACGAAGCCGATGGTGAGCAGCCAGGACTGCTCGGTGCGGGTCAGGTCCCACTGGGTGGCGATCGCCAGGCCCACGAAGGAGATCAGCCCGACGTCCATCGCGTCCAGCGCCCACCCGGTGCCCGAACCGAGCAGGACGCGGGTGTGCTTGCGGGTGTAGGGAAGCCGACCCATCCGTTGCGGACGGGTCGGCCTCGCGGTCGCGTCGGCTGACGCGGTTTCCGTCGACATACGCCGAAGGGTATGCCGTCTCGCTCACCCCGGCGCGGGGTGGGCGCTGCGGAGCGTCCTGATCAGCGGTAGTTGGTGATCAGCGGTAGTTGGTGAATTGAATGGCGAAGTCCAGGTCCTTGGACTTCAGCAGCTGCTGGACGGCCTGGAGGTCATCGCGCGACTTGGAGGTGACCCGCAGCTCATCGCCCTGGATGGTCGGCTTGACGCCCTTGGGACCCTCCTCGCGGATAATCTTGGAGACCTTCTTGGCGTTCTCGCTGGAGATGCCGGAGGTGATCGCGGCCTCGAGGCGGTACTCCTTGCCGGAGGCGCGCGGCTCGCCGTCGTTGGAGTAGTCCAGGTGCTTCAGCGAGACGCCGCGCTTGACCAGCTTGGTCTGCAGGACATCGAGGACGGCCAGGCAGCGCTCCTCGCTGTTGGCGGCCATCTTGATGGTCTCGCCGGCGAGCTCGACGCTGGCGCCGACGTTCTTGAAGTCGTAGCGCTGGTTGATCTCCTTGGCCGCCTGGTTGACGGCGTTGGCGACCTCCTGCTGGTCGACCTTGCTGACGATGTCGAAGGACGAGTCGGCCATGGTGTTCTCCTTGACGGTTGCGGGTTCGGTGGGACGGTTCTCAACTGTTATCCTGTCATCCGCGTTCGGGACACGAGCGCACTGGCAGGTTGTCCGAGCGGCCAATGGAAGCGGACTGTAAATCCGTCGGCGTATGCCTACGCAGGTTCGAATCCTGCACCTGCCACCCAACGAGTAGTCCAGCGAGAGCGGGCATCGGGTTCCACCCGGTGCCCGCTCTCGCCTTTCCCGGGCCCGTATGCCGCAACTCCCCTCGTGCGGAGGATCCCGGCGCGTCATCCTCGGGATGGGTGCAACACCAGGCAGAAGGCGGACATAGTGCAGGTGTCGAGGGCGCACCGCCTCCGATGCCACCCTTTTCGGACGCTAAGGAGGCCGCGATGGCCCTACGCCTCGCCGGCGAGAGCACGGCCGAGCCGGTCACCGACCTTCGGGACGCCGCCTGGTTCGACGGACTCTTCGCCCAGCACGCGACCGCGATCCACCGGTACTTCGTCCGGCGCGCCCAGCACAGCGACATCGAGGACCTGTCGGCCGAGGTCTTCGCCACGGCCTGGCGGCGTCGGGACAAGGTCCCGGAGGGCTTCGAGCTGCCGTGGCTGTACCGAACGGCCTCCTATGTGCTGGCCAACCACCGCCGCAAGCCGACGCTGACCCTGCTGGCCGACTACGAGAGCGGGCACGACGACGAGCGGGCCTCCCGCAGCGTCGACCCCGCCGAGCTGGTGATGGCCGATGACGAGGTGCGCCGGGCGATGGCCAGGCTCAGCGCCCGCGACCGCACCATCTTGATGCTGCACGCCTGGGAGGGCCTGGACGGCGAGGGCCTGGCCCGCGCCCTGGGGCTGACCCGTGGCGGCGCGGCGGCAGCACTCTCCCGAGCCCGGGCACGACTGCGCGAGGCCTGGGAGCACGACCACTAGGTCGTCCTGAGCTTCTTCTCACACTTCCTGACAGCACCACTCCCTGAACAGCACCACCAAGGAGAACCCACCATGGTCGACAACGGCTACGACGACGAGGCGCTGGCGCGGCTGCGCGCCAGCGACCCGGCCACCGGATCGCACCCGGACCTGCACTCCCTGCGCGCCCTGATCGGCGCGAAGGCACCGGCCAGCCAGGGCTCTGACCGCGCGACCGCGGTCACCGACGACGCCTTTCGCGGACCCCGCCTCCGGGCACCCTGGATCGCCGCGGCCGCCGTGGCCGCCCTGGGCATCGGTGCTGGGGGCTATGCCCTGGGCACCCAGAACGCTGGGCCGGCACCGACCGCCGGACAGCAGATCGGCGGCCCCTCGCAGGCCGGAGCCGGCCGGGCCGAGACCCAGCCGGCCGGGCCGGGCGAGGTGATGATGGGCGGCGTCGACATGGCCGAGCAGACCCAGAGCGCCATCGCCCAAGGTGGTGGGATGGCGTCATCCTCCTCCGCGGCGATGTTCGATGCCGGTCCGGTGCGGTTGACCGCCGGCCCTGACCTGTCGACCGAGGGCGGCACGGCCGAGGTCAAGGCAATCACCTCGAACCGGGACGCGAGCACCTTCGTCAACGACTGGTCCGCCCAGCTCGACTTCGACGGTGTGCACCTGCCGGAGGACCAGCAGTGGTTCGGACCCAACGCGATCGTGGACCCGACGGACCTGCGGGTCGTGACGGCCTCCGACGAGGCGAGCGGGCCGATGGCGTTCGGCTTCGAGGATCTGCTGGGCAACCCCGACTGCGCCTCGATGTACGACGGCGCTTCTCAGGCGGACCTGGACGCGGTCAAGACCGAGTGGCAGCGGGCCATCGGCGCGGACGTGCCCTTCCCGGACTCCTCGATGTGCAAGGACTCCAGCGGCTCACGCCCGAGCGATGAGCAGGCGATCTCGGCCGCCGAGGACTTCCTGGCCAGCACCGGCCTGGACTTCAGCGCCTACACCTTCTCGGTGGAGGACTGGATGGGTCCGGAGTCCACCTCGCCCACCGTCTACGTCGTCGGCGTCCCCGAGGACCAGGCCACCGACCAGCTCCGCGTCAGCGTGAACGTCGGGCCGCAGGGGGTCTTCAGCGCGAACGGCAACTACGGGGAGTTGACCTCCCTGGGTGACTACCCGGTCATCTCCCCCGTGGAGGCCGTGCAGCGCTACGGTCAGCGCGAGTTCAGCATGGACTACGGCGTGATGCTCGCCGAGGACGTCAACGCCAGCTACAGCGACGAGGTCTACGCCAGCGGCGAGCCGACGATGCCCGAGCCTGCTCAGGTCACGCCGGGGATGAAGATCCCGCTGCTGCTGAAGGACAAGACGGTCGTCTCCGCCGAGCTGAGCCACGGCACGATCTGGACCCAGACCGGCGGCACCCTCGACGTCCCGACCTGGAAGCTGGTCACCGAAGACGGCATGCACTACGCGGTGCTCGCGGTCGCCGACGAGGCCATCGACTGGCAGAGCTGGGAGTAGGCCGGACAGACCGTCCCGCCGTCAGTACCGCTCGATCCCGGGCTGGCGGCCGTCGGCCATCCGCTCCAGGCGCTGGATGCGCTCCGCCATCGGCGGGTGGGTGGCGAACATCGAGGAGACATCCTTGGCCCGGAACGGGCTGGCGATCATCATGTGCGCCGCGCTCTGCACGCGCGGCTCTGGCGCGAGCGGCGCGCGTTGGGTGCCAGCCTCGAGCTTGCGCAGGGCAGAGGCCAGCGCCAGCGGGTCCTGCGTCAGCTCGGCACCGGTCTGGTCGGCGTCATACTCCCGCGTCCGGCTGATGGCCAGTTGGATCACGCTGGCGGCCAACGGGGCGAGCAGCGCCATCGCGAGCAGCAGGATCGGGTTGCCACCTCGCTGGCGACCACCCATGAACAGGGACATCTGGGCGACCGAGGTGATGATCCCGGCGATGCCGGCGGCGACCGATCCGGTCAGGATGTCGCGGTTGTAGACGTGCATCAGCTCGTGGCCGAGCACCCCGCGCAGCTCCCGCTTATCGAGCAGGTGCAGGATGCCCTCGGTGCAGCAGACCGCGGCATTCTGCGGGTTGCGGCCGGTGGCGAAGGCGTTCGGTGAGGCGGTGGGGCTGACGTAGAGCCGCGGCATCGGCTGGCCGGCCTTCTCGGAGAGTTCCTCCACGATCGCGTACATCTGCGGCTGCTGCTCCCGGGTCACCGGGTAGGCGCGCATCGCGCGGATGGCGAGCTTGTCGGAGTTCCAGTAGGTGTAGGCCGTGGACGCGACACCGAGCAGGGCGAACAGCCAGATGAACCGACCGCCCTGGATGACGGCGCCCAGCCCGAGGAAGAGAGCCCAGATCGCGCCGAAGAGCAGCGTGGTCTTCAACCCGTTGTAGTGCCTGTTCATGATCGGTCAACGAGCAGAGATATCGCCGATGTTCCCCGCCGGTAGCCCGGATGCACGGCGCCGATGCCGCCCGCCACCTCAGATGATCCCGACCGGCACGATGCTGGCCAGCACCAGCAGCAGCGTCAGACCGCCGACGAGCACCCAGGCGGCCACCGACGGGTGCTCCGGCCGGTGATCCCCACCTCGCTGCTCTCGCTCAGGCGGGACGTCGCCGGGCCGCCCCATCAGCACCGCGATCCACCGCACGTAGACCGCGATCCCCAGCGCCACATTGACCGCGGCGACGATCGCCAGCCACCACATCCCGTCGCCGACGACCGGACGCAGCGCCACCACCTTGGCGACCAGGCCGACGACGGCGGGTGGCAGTCCGGCCAGGGTGAGCAGGGCGAAGGACAGGGGCAGGGCGAGCAGCGGTCGGGACCGGATCAGTCCACGGTGCGACTCCAGCGAGCTCGACCGGCTCAGCGCCGCGGGAGCGCGATCGGCACCCGCGAGCACGATCACCACCACGAACGCGAGGAGGGTGCCTGCGACATACACGAGCAGGTAGGACCCGGCGGCGTGCACGGCGCGCGCGGAGAGCGTGGCCAGCGGCAGCAGCACCCAGCCCGCCTGGGCGACCGTCGACCAGGCGAGCAGGCGAACCGTGTCCCGCTGAGTCAGCGCGACCAGGTTGCCGATGGTCATCGACAGGGCGGCGAGCAGGGCGATGGCCAGCAGCGTGGTGTCATCCACCCGGCCCAGGGCGCGGACCAGCACGACGAGCGCGCCGAGCGCAGCGACCTTGGAGACGGTGGCCAGGTAGCCCGTCACCGGCAGCGGAGCGTGCGCGTAGGTGATGGGCGTCCAGGCGTGGAAGGGCACGGCCGAGACCTTGAAGGCCAACCCGGCGACCGCGAAGACCGCGGCCAGCACCAGCAGCGGCGGGTGGTCCACCTGCAGCGTGCCGGTCGGCAGCAGCGCGGTACCGGTCGCGGCGACCCACAGCGCGGCACCCATGGCGAGCAGCGCGAAGGACACGAGCGAGGTCGTCAGTAGCGCCACCGACCCCTCGATCGCCCCAGCCCGACGCTGCTCGGTCCAGCGCGGATGGGTGAGCGCGACCAGCCCGATCGTGGGCAGCGTGGCCAACTCGAGCGAGACGAGCAGGGTGCCCAGGTCGCCAGCGGCGGGCACGGCGACCACACCTGCGGTCGCGCCCAACAGCAGCGCGACCACGACGGGCGTGCGGCCACTGTCGGTCGGGGCGGCCCAGTCCCGCCAGGCGAGCACGAGCACGACCAGCGCGGCCAGCAGCCCCGCGACCTGGAGGGAGGCGGTGAGCCGGTCGACAACATACGAGCAGGCCCCGGAGGACAGGCAGAAGGCGGCGCTGCGGTCCCCCGTCCCGAGCCGGAGCCCCGGCAGGGCGGCCGCGGCGCCCAGCGCCAGGCCAGCGGCGGCGACCCCGAGGTGCAGGGTGCGCTGGCGCGGCCAGATCGCGTCCAGCACGAGCACCAGGACCGCGGCGAGCACCGGGGCCAGCACGGGCGCGGTGGCGAGCAGGTTGAGGTCGAGTCTCATCCGCCGAGCACCTCCCGGACCGCGGGCGCGGTGATCGCCAGCAGCAGCGTCGGCAGCACACCCAGCAGCACGATCCAAACCCCGAGCAGCCGCAGCGCCACACGCTCGGTGCGCACCGCATCAGGGATGCGCGGCTCGACCCGGTCACCCGACCAGACCTCGCGCAGGACCCGGACGGCGTAGGCCACGGCAAGCGCACCCCCGAGGGCGGCCACCACGGCGAACCCTCGGAACCACGCCTCGGGACGGTCGGGGGCGGGTGACCACGCGGCATACAGGGCACCGAACTCACCCCAGAAGCCGGCGAGCCCCGGCAGCCCCATCGAGGCCGCCATGCCGAGCACGAGCGCAGCGCCCAGCCGCGGCGTGACCTCGCGCAGGGCGGCGCGGACCGCGGACAGGTCGGCGCTGCCCCAGCGGTGCTTGAGCCCGCCGACCACGACGAACAGCAGCGCCGAGATCAGCCCGTGCGCGACATTGCCGAAGAGCGCGACCTGCAGACCGGTCTCGGTGCCGGTCGCCAGGGCGAGCACGACGAAGCCCAGGTGGGCGACCGAGCTCCACGCGATCAACCGCTTGAGGTCGCGCTCGACCAGGCAGGCCAGCCCGGCCCAGATCACGCCGGTGACGCCGAGGCCACCGAGCAGCGGCGCCCACAGCGCGAAGCCGTCGGGCAGCACCGGGATGACGAGCCGGACGATCCCATAGGTCCCGATCTTGAGCAGGACCGCCGCGAGCAGGACCGAGCCTGCGGTGGGCGCGGTGGCGTGCACCCACGGCAACCAGGTGTGGAGCGGGAAGACGGGGATCTTCAGCGCGAGGCCGATGAGCAGGATGGCGGCGAGGACGGCCTGGGTCGGGCCCGGTATGCCGCTTCCCGCCAGCGCGGACCAGCGCGCCAGGTCAGTGGTCCCGGTGGTCGTGGCCACGCCGAGCAGACCCACGAGGATCAGCGTCGAGCCGAGGACGGTGACGATGAGGAAGCGCAGGGCCGCGCCGTCGCGGTCGCTGCGCGGGTCGCCGTAGCGGGCGACCAGTATCCACATCGGGATGAGAACCAGCTCCAGGCCGATGAAGAACAGGAGGGCGTCACCGGCCAGGAAGGTGACCAGGGCGCCGAGGATCACCAGGAGCAGGCAGGCGTGATAGGTCGCCAGGCCCGCGACGTCGACGCCGCGGACCACGGGGATGGGGGCGGTGGTGGCCACGTCCTCGTCCGCCGGGGCGACCTCACGCTTGGGGCCGGGGACGTGCAGGTGGAGGCTGACGGCGACCACACCGACCAGGGCGGTGAGCAGGATCAGCGGGATGCTGATGCCGTCCAGGCCCAGCCGGAAGGCGACGCCGAGGCTGGGGATCCAGGGCAGGTCGAGCGTGGGGCGGTGCAGGGCGGTGCCGGCCACGCCCAGCGCAGAGACGCTGGCGGCCGCCATCGAGAGCAGGTGCACCGTGCGACGACCCGGGGCGGTGGGCCAGCGGGCCGCGACGACCAGGGTGATCGCGACGAAGAGCAGGGGCGCCAGGGCGAGCAGCAGCCAGCCGACGCCGAGGTCGGGGACCAGGCCGACCGCCTGGTCGACGGCGGAGCGCAGCGAGTTGTTCACGTGCTGATCACCCCGATCGCGGCCAGGACCAGCAGGCCGGCGAGGACCAGGCCCAGGGCCGGGGTGGCCCGGCGGGGGGTGGCGAGGTCGGCGGCCCGGCCGAGCAGCCGGGGGCCGGCGCCGATACCGCGGACCCAGGCGTCCAGCACCTCACGGTCGAACCAGGTCACTGCCTTGGCCAGCGCCAGGACGGGCGTGGCGACGAGCAGGCGGTAGGCGTAGTCGGCACCCAGACCGCGCTCGGCGGCCAGGCTGACGCCGGCCGGGATCCGGGCGCCCGCGTCGCGGGTGCGCACCCCACGGGCGGCGATGATCACGACCAGGGCGGCAACCACCATCAGACCCAGTGTGACCAGGAGGAGCTGGAGGTTCAGGTGAACGTCGCTGCGCCATACGGGCAGGAGGGCGATGACCCCGCCGAGCAGGCTCATCAGGACGAGCACGGTGGTGCCCAGGCGGGCGGAGTTGCTGATCGCGGACTCGGCGCGCTCGATCCCCTCGGCCTCGTGCACGACCTGCGGCTCCTCGAAGAAGTCATCGATCCGCTCGACATCGCCCAGGTGGTATTCCGCGGCGAGCTGCTGGGCGTCGGTGCGGCGGTCCAGGACCAGCCAGGCGCGCATGCAGTAGGCGGCGGTGAGCGGGGCGAGGGCGCCGACCGAGGAGACCACGATCACCGAGGCGGCTCCGCCGGTGCCGAGCGCGCCGACCTCGGCGGTGCCGAGCACCAGCTCCTTGGAGAAGAAGCCGACGAAGGGCGGGACGCCGGCCAGCGCCAGCAGACCCCAGGAGAAGCGACGCCGCAGCACCCGGTAGCGGCGGGTGCCGGAGGCGACCAGGGCCATCGCGGTGCCGCCGACCAGGACGCCCAGCCAGCCGGTGGTGAGGAAGAGGAGGGCCTTGAACCAGGCGTGCGCGATCAGGTGCTGCGCCGCGGCGTCGGTGCCGGTGGCCGGGGTCGCGGCGGCGACCGCGCCCAGCATGAGCGCCACCTGGCTGACCGTGGACCAGGCCAACAGCCGCTTGAGGTCTCCCTGGGCGAGGGCCAGCAGCGCGGCGCCGAGCATGGTGACCGAGGCGAGCACGGCGAGGAGCAGGCGGGCCGGGTCGGTGACGACGAGGAGGTCGAACAGGTGCATGAGCACGACCGTGCCGGCGGCGACCATGGTGGCGGCGTGGATGAGTGCCGAGGCGGGGGTCGGGCCCTCCATCGCGTCGGCCAGCCAGTCCTGGAAGGGGAAGATCGCCGACTTGCCGGCCACACCTAGCACGAGCAGCACCATGGGGATGGTCAGCGAGGCGTCGGGATCGGTGAGCCAGTGCTCGAGGATGCCGGGCAGGGCGGTGGTGCCCGCGCCGGCGGCCAGCATCACCATGCCCAGGATGAAGCCGATGTCGGCGGTCCGGGTGACGAGGAGTGCTTTGCTCGCGGCCCGGCGGGCGGCGTTGCGGGTGGAGTGGTGACCGATGAGCAGATAGCTGCACCAGCCCATGACCTCCCAGCCGATCACCATGAGCAGCACGTCGTCGGCGAGGACGGTGAGCAGCATCGCGGCGGTGAAGAGGGAGACGGTGGCGGAGAAGCCGCGGTAGCGGGGGTCGTACCAGAGGTACCACCGGGCGTAGACCTGGACGATCGCGGCCACCACCGCGACCGTGACGGCGATGAGGCCGGTGGGCCAGGTGACGGCCAGCCCGAGGGGCACGTCGAGCTCGCCGAGCGGGAGCGGGCCGATGGTGCTCGCCGTGGGTCGCTCGTCCATCTGGCTGAGGACGTAGAGCTGACCGAAGGCTGCCAGCACGGTGCCGAGCGCGCCGGCGACCGCAATCCAGGCGGCGAGCCGGTTGGATCTGCCGCTGAGGGTGATGCCGGCGAGTGCGGCCATCAGCGGGATCAGGATGAGCCACTGGGTGGGGGTGCCCCACAGGTCCGGGATCGGCAGGCGCGGGATGGTGATGCTGGGCAGTTGCAGGTCGCCCCAGTCGAGGTCGGGCAGGAAACTCAGGGCCATGGGGGTGCGGGCGCTCATACCTGCCTCCCCTTCGTGGCGAGCTCGGCGTTGTCGCTCTCGGTCTCGATCTCGCTGTCGAGGTGCGCGTGCAGGTCGACGTGGCCTCGGGCGCGGTAGAGCGCCACGATCACGGCCAGCGCGACCACGATCTCGGCCGCAGCGATCGTGATGAGGAAGAGCGTGAGCACCGGACCGGAGGTGGCGGCAGCGAGCGTGCCGCCACCGGAGGTCTGGCCGACGGTGACGAGCAACAAGCCGGCGGCACCGAGCAGGAGCTCGACACCGATCAGCATCAGCACCGCGTGCCGCCGGGCGAGGATCCCGTAGATCCCCAGGCCGGCGAGGATCGCGACGAGCAGGTAGGGCAGGAGGGGCCGGATCATGCCTCGCCCTCCTGCTGGGATGTGGGGGACGCGGTCGCTGTCGGGGGCGTGCCACTCGCGGGTGCGGACTTCTGGTCCGGGGTCGTGCCCTCTGCCGTCTTCTCGTCCGGGGTGCGGGCGATCGCGACCGCGGCGACGAGGGCGAGCAGCAGCAGGGCTGAGAGCAGCTCGAAGGGCCAGACGTAGACGCCGAAGATCCCGGTCGCGACGTCGGTGTTGCTCGGTCCGACCACCTCCACCGAGCCGGTGCCGAAGGCCGCGAGGAGAGCGCCCCCGAGCAGCACCGTGGTCCCAGCCCCCACGAGGGCGGCCGCGCCGCGCTGGGCTCTGCCCACCACCACCGGGGCCCCTCCGGCCCTGGTCACCATCAGAGCGAACAGGATCAGGACCACGACGGCCCCGACATAGACCAGGAGTTGGACGAGCGCGATCAGCTCGGCGCCCAGCACGAGGTAGCAGCCAGACAGCCCGCCCAGGGCCACGACCAACCAGAGCGCCGCGTGCAGCACGCTGCGCGCGGTCACGGCGAGCAGGCCGGCGCCGGCGGTGACCAGACCGACGGCCAGGAAGAGCACATCGAGTCCGCTCACCGCTCGCCCTCCTCGGCCGGGCCCTCGTATCCCTCGGGCCAGGCCGAGCGCGGCACCGTCGCCATCCAGGTCCCGAGCCGCTCCTTGTCGTGCAGCAGGTTGCGGATGTCGCCCTCGGCGTAGGCGAAGTCCGGCGCCCAGAAGAGCGCGTCGAACGGGCAGACCTCGATGCAGATCCCGCAGTACATGCACAGGGAGTAGTCGATGTCGAAGCGGTCCAGCACGTTGTGCTGACGCTCCCGGCCGCCCTCCTGCTCCGGCGGCAGCGTCTCCTTGTGGGAGTCGATGGTGATGCACCAGTCCGGGCACTCGCGGACGCACAGCATGCAGGAGGTGCAGTTCTCCTCGAGCAGGGCGATCACGCCGCGGCTGCGCTCAGGCAGCTCGGGCTCGACATGGGGGTATTGGCGGGTGTGCGACTTCCGCGCGAGCACCTTGGCCGTGGTCCGCAGACCGTTGAGCAGGCCCTTCATCCCAGCATCACCACCCCGATGCCGGTGATCGCGAGCTGAGCGAGCGCGATGGGCAGGAGCACCAACCAGGCAAAGCGCTGCAGCTGGTCCTCACGCACCCGGGGCCAGGCGACCCGGAGCCACAGGATGCCGGCAGCCACGACCGCGGCCTTGAGCACCGTCCAGAGCGCACCGACCGCACCGATGTCCCCCCACGGTCCGCGCCAGCCCCCGAGGAAGAGCACGGTGAACAGCAGCGCCATCACCACCATCCCGGCATACTCCGCCAGCAGGAAGAAGGCGAACCGGAGCCCGGAGTACTCCGTGAGCGGACCGAAGACGACCTCAGCATCGGCGATCGGGGCGTCGAAGGGCGTGCGTTGCAGCTCGGCCACGGTCGCGGCCAGGAAGACGAAAGCTGCCGGCGCCTGCCAGACCAGCCACCACCACGACCACTCCCCCACGATGCCGGTCAGCGAGAGACTGCCGGCGGCGAGGGCGACGCTGGCCGCGGCCAGCACGAGCGGCAGCTCGTAGGACACCAACTGGGCGCCGGCGCGCATGCCACCGATCAGGGAGTACTTGTTGCCGCTGGCCCAGCCCGCCATCAGCGTGCCGATCACGCCCACGCTGGTGGCCGCGAGCACGAAGAGCAGCGAGAGCGGGACGTCTGCCGCCACCCAGGCGGCGCTGAACGGGATGGCCGCGAGCGCGACGAGATAGGGGATCAGCGCCACTGCCGGTGCGAGCTGGAAGACGCGCTTGTCGGCGGCAGCGGGGACCACGTCCTCCTTCTGCGCGAACTTCAGCCCGTCCGCGACCAACTGGAACAGCCCATGCGGCCCTGCCTCCATCGGCCCCAACCGGCCCTGCATGTGCCCCATGAGCTTGTGCTCCAGCTGGCCCAGCGCCAGCGGCATCACGAGGAAGGCCGCCAGCACCACGGCGGCCTTCAGCACCACCTCCACCAGGAGGTGCGGATCGGTGAGCATCGCCGCCACCCTAACCACTCCCGCCGACAGCCGGCGTTCGCCGCACCGACGGGACTCCGGGAACTCCCCTGACAGCGCGGACGACATCAGAGTGGTTGCGCATGACGTCATGATGATGTCAGCATGACGTCATGCACCTCGATCCGTATCTCACCTCGGTCGCCGACGACCTGCAGCGCGCCACCGCTCTGGCCGACGACCACACCCGGGAGATCAGCTCCCGCGTCGCCACCGCCCTGGAGCCAGCCTTACGGCTCGCGCTGCTTCAGGCACTGTCTGACGCCACCGCCGAGATCACCGCGCAGCTTGCTGAGGCCACGGTGACCGTGCGGATGGCGGGCCGAGATCCAGTCCTCGACGTCCACCACTCCCCCGAGAGCCTCGGTCACCATGCCGACGCAGGCGCGCTCAGCGGCACCGATACCTCGCCCAACGGCGCCCCTGAGACGGAGGACGACGACACCGCTCGAGTGACCGTCCGACTGCCGGCCTCACTCAAGCTGCAGGCCGAAACCCACGCCGCCCGCGCGGACCAGTCGCTCAACACCTGGATCGTGCAGGCCGTGCGCGCAGCCCTCACCCCGTCGACCCCACCCCTTCCCCCACCGCCGCCGCCGGGCTTGGGCGGCCGTTCCCGCCGGATCACCGGCTGGGCCTGAAAGGACGATCTGAGATGACCACCACCTATGCGCAGGATTTCATGCACGACGGCACCCTGATCGATCTGGTGCTCGACCTCGGCGAGGGCGACGTGCGCGTCGTGCTCGACCACGAGCCCGGCCACGCCCGGCTGGAGCTGTACGCCTCGGAGGACGTCGACTTCGAGCCGGTCACCGCCCGCTGCCGTGGCGGCGTCCTCACCGTCGACGTTCCGCCCCTCCTCGGCCCGGACGGCCAGGGCAAGGGCTTCGCCTTCAGCCTCGGGTCGGTCAAGATCGGCTTAGGTTCGACAGTCCAGGTCGATGCCGTCGTGCACCTTCCGCGTGGCTCGCAGGTCAAGGTCCGGACCCGCGCCGGTGACATCCAGCTCGAGGAGCTCGCCGGTGCCGTCGATCTCAAGACGGGCAGCGGCGACATCCAGGTCGAGCGCTGCGAAGGCGCCCGCGCGAGCAGCGGCGCCGGTGACATCAACCTGGTCCAGTGCTCCGGCGGTGTGGTCAGCACAGGCTCCGGCGATGTCCTGGTCGGGCCGTGCCCGGAAGACCTGCAGGTGCGCAGCGGCAGCGGTGACGTGACGGTTGGGACCTCCGGCCCCGACGCCACCCTGACCGTGGCCACCGGCTCCGGTGACGTCAACGCCACCCTTGACGGCGGATCGCTCGAGGCACGCACCGGGACCGGTGACATCACGGTCACGGTGCCCCGCGGCATACCGGCCTGGTTGGACCTCAGCGCCCCGCTCGGTGACGTCAACCAGCGGATCGAAGGCGTCGGCGCTCCCGACGACGGCCAGCCCTACGTATCCGTCTCCGCCCGCACCGGCACCGGCGACGTCACCATCACGCACTGACGACCCCCATCGACGGGCGGCACGACTGGCTCTCACCGCGACAGATCGCGTCCCCGGTCACAGCAAAACGCGTCCCCGGTCACAGCAAAACGCGTCCCCGGTCGGAGCAGATCGGGTCCCCGGTCGGAGCAGATCGGGTCCCCGGTCGGAGCAGATCGGGTCCCCGGTCGGAGCAGATCGGGTCCCCGGTCGGGTCAGTGGTCGGTGAACAGGCAGAACGGGTGGCCGTGCGGGTCGAGCATGACCCGCACGGCCTCTTGCGGCTGCACCCCGTGGCGCCTCGCGCCGAGCTCGATCGCCCACGCCTCGGCCGCCGCGAGGTCACCGTCCGGGACCCACAGGTCCAGGTGCGCCTGGGGCTGCTGCTCGCCCGCCTTTCCCTCGCTCGGCCAGGTCGGCGCGCGGTAGTGCGGGTCGTACTCGAAGTTCAGCGTCATCCGCAGCGCTCCCTCGACAGGGGCCAGCTGCGCCCACCCCGCCCCTTCGGACTCCCCCTCACCCGGGCCCTCGGACACCGCGACCGGTATGCCGATCAGCTCGGCGTAGAAGGCCGCGAGCTCACGCGGCCGGTCGGTGCTGATCGACACCGACGTCGCCGTGATCCGCGGCCGCCTGCTCACGGTGAGGCACTCCCACGCGGCTCCCCCTCAGGCTGCACCTCCACCGACGGCTCCACCTCCGGCTCCGGGTCGGCCCGCGGGCCCCAGGACGGATCGGGCACCCCGGGCGGCAGCAGGCGCCGCCGGGACGGCGAGCGCCGGGCCGTCGACCCTTCGCCTTCTCCCGGCTCCTTGGCGCCCGGCCACGGCTTGGACGCCCGGGCCGCGAGCACGAAGTCCTTGCGCAGCGGCGTGCCCTCGAAGCCCTCGGGCAGCAGGAGGGGGCGAAGCGGCATACCGGACCCGTCGTCGAACCCGGCGAACCCGATCCCAAACATCTCGTGCGTCTCCCGCTCATGCCAGGCCGCCCCGGCGAAGACTCCCGTGACCGAGTCCAGCTCGCCACCCTCAGGCACCCGGGTGCGCACCAGCACCCGACTCAGCCCGTCGCCGCTCGCGCCGCCCCGCACGTCCAGCAGGTGCACGACCACATCGAAGCCCGGGCCCGGCACGCCCTCCCCCTCGGCCGCGTCGGTCTGGTCGACCGCCGAGAGCCAGTCGAAGAAGCCGAAGCCCTCGTCACGCGCCCCCCGCACGGCGGCCACCCACTCCCCCGGTGCCACATCCCGCGTCTCGACCAGACCACTCATACCCCAACACCCTAGCCACCACCCACCCTCCTCCGCCCGGACCTGCGGCACACTGTGCGCCATGGCCGATGGCGCACCTGACCTGCTGTTCAGCACCCGTGACCTGCTGATCGGCACCGCGACGGCCGCGCTGCAGATCGAGGGCGGCGACCGCAACAACAACTGGTACGACTGGGCTCAGTTGCCCGGCACCATCGCAGACGGCTCCACCCCGCTGCGGGCGACCGACCACTGGAACCGGTGGCGCGAGGACACCGAGCTGATGGCGCAGCTCGGTCTGCAGACCTACCGGCTGTCGGTCGAATGGTCGCGGATCGAGCCGCGGCCCGGCGAGATCGACACCGCCGCTCTCGACCGTTACCGCCAGGAGCTCAGCGCGATCCGCGAAGCCGGCATCGTCCCGCTGGTCTCGCTGCACCACTTCAGCCACCCCTCGTGGTTCCAAGGCCTGGGTGGGTGGACGAGCCCGCACGCCCCCGACCTCTTCCTGCGCCTCACCGAGACCGTCGTCGAGGCGCTGGGCGACCTGGTCACCGACTGGGTCACCATCAACGAGCCCAATGTGTATGCCGTGCAGGCTCACCTCTTCGGGGACGGCCCGCCCGGGGACCGCAATTGGGGCTCCGTCCGCGCCACGCTGCGGCAGATGGCGATCGCGCACTGCCGCGCCTACCACCGGATCCACGAGCTGCAGCCGGAAGCGAAGGTCGGGTTCGCCCACCACGCCCGCGTCTTCGCCCCGCTCGACGGCCGCAACCCGCTGCACCGGGCCGCGAGCACGCTGGACCGGGCCCTCTTCCAGGACCTGCTCGCCGATGCCATGCTCGGCGGGCGCTTTCCCCGGCTGCTCGGCCGGCAACCGGTGGACGTGACGCCCGGGCCGCACTACGACTACGTGGGCCTCAACTACTACTCGCGGTCCGCGGTGCGGGGCCTGGATGACGGCACCTTTCCGGGCGCCTCGGTCAACGACCTGGGCTGGGAGGTCCATCCGGCCGGGTTGGTCGAGGTCGCACGGGATCTCTACCGCCGCTACCCCGCCCCGATCTGGGTCACCGAGAACGGCACGGCGGATGCCGCCGACGCCTTTCGCGCCCGCTTCGTGCACGAGCATCTCGCTGCGATGGTGGCGAGCGGGTTGCCCTTCGAGCGCTACTACCACTGGTGCTTCGTGGACAACTGGGAGTGGTCGGACGGCGAAGAGCCCCGCTTCGGGATCGTGGCGCTGGACTATGAGACGCAGGAGCGGACCGTGCGCGACAGCGGGCGGTTCCTGGCCGCCGTGATCTGCGATGGGGGCGTCAGCCGGGCCTCCTACGAGGAGTTCGTCGCCCACCAGACCTACCCGGTCGGCCCGTGAGCATCCCCGCGGCGGGCGACCCCAGCCCGTCCGTCAACCCGGTCGCCGCGCCACAGACCCAGGCCGGCCCGGTCGGGCAGCATCCCGAGGACCGGCCCCGCGTCGGCGGCGGCTGGGTCGCCCGCTACGGCCTGGCCTATCTCGGGATCAACCTCGCCTGGGCCGCCCCGTCACAACTGCTCGTCGCACTCCAGCTGCTCGAGTGGAGCCCGGATATCAAGGAGGCGCGGCTCGCCTGGGTGATGGGCATCGGCGGCCTGGTCAGCCTGGTCTCCACACCGCTGGCGGGCATCCTGTCCGACCGCACCACCTCCCGGTTCGGCCGCCGACGGCCCTGGATCGCGCTCGGCGCCCTGGTCTCGGCCCTCGCCCTGGTCGCGATGGCCTACGCCCCCGGGTATGCCGTGCTCCTCACCTCCTGGGCGGTCTTCCAGTTCTTCATCGCGTTCGCGGTCAACGCCTCCCTCGCGGTGGCCCCCGACCAGGTCCCACGGCGGCAGTACGGCCTGGTCTCCGGCGTGCTGGGCCTGACCTACACGCTCGGGCTCGTGCTCGGGACGGTGATCGCCGAGGCTCTGCCCATCCGCACGGCATACCTCGTGACCGCGGCCCTGACCGTGCTGCTGGCCGGGCAGTTCCTGCTCACCACCCGCGATCCGCAGGTCAGCGCGGCGCAGCTGGCGGACGGTCGCGAACCGGCCGACGGCTGGTTCCCCTCCCCACGCCGGCACCCGGACTACGCGTGGGTGTGGTTCACCCGGTTGCTGGTGACCCTGGGCAACACGGTCGCCCTGTTCTACCTCCTCTACTTCCTGCGCGACGAGGTCCGGCTGGACGATCCCGGCCGCGGCGTCCTCGTCCTGACGATCGTGTATGCCGCCACCGTCGTTCTCACCAGCGTGCTCAGCGGGCGGATCTCGGACCGGATGGACCGGCGGCTGCCGTTCGTGTCGACGGCCAGCATCGGGGTCGCCGGCGCCTGCGTGGTGATGGCCTTCGCCCGGGAGTGGTGGGTCATCGTGGGTGCTGCCGTGCTGCTCGGCGCGAGCTGGGGCGTCTACATGGCCGTGGACCAGGCGCTCATCAACGAGGTGCTGCCGACCGCGGCGCACCGCGGTCGGGACATGTCGATCATGAGCCTGGCCGTGGTCCTGCCCAATGCGCTCTCGCCGGCAGTGGCGGCGGTGGCGCTGCTGCACCTGGGCGGCTATCCCGGGCTCTACCTGCTCGCGGGTGGGCTGTGCGCCCTTGGCGCGGTGCTGGTGCATCGGGTGCGCGGGGTGCGGTGACGGCTCGCGATAATCTCGGTGTCCATGTGGGCGGAGGAGTTGGCGCGGGCAGTGGCGGCAGGTGACCCTGTCGCGGCGCGTGACTGCGCCCGCAGCGTCCCCGCGCAGGAGCAGGACGACCTGCTCCAGCAGCTCGCGACCTCCGCCGCTGCCGGCTCCACGCTCGCGGCCGAAGTGCTGGTGGAGCAGCTGGACGAGTCGGGCGTGATCCGGCGCTTCGTGCGATCCTCCCTGCTCGACGAGAGCGCCGTCGATGATGTGAGCCAGGACGCGCTGATCTCGGTGGCGGGCTCGATCGGGGCCTTCCGGGGCGGGTCGAAAGTCTCCACATGGGTGCACACCATCGTGCGCAACCGGGTCGTGGACCACCTGCGCCGCCAGCGGGTCACTGCACCCTTGCCGCAGGATGAGTTGTCCCCGGCCCAGCGGATGAGCTCGATGATCGCCACCCGGGCCACCGTGCAGGAGGCGTTGGCGGCCCTGCCCGAGCTCTACCGCGACCCGGTGACCCTGCGCGATCTCGAGGGGCTCAGTTATGCCGAGGTGGCCGACCGCCTGGACCGCAATGTCGGGACCGTCAAGGCACAGATCTCCCGGGGCCGGGCGCTGGTTGCCGCGCGGTTGCAGGACCAGGGCTGGCTGACGGGATGAGCACAGGCGGTGGCTGACGGGATGAGCACAGGCGGTGACGGCGCGACGCGGGAGGCCACGATCGGTCGCTACCGGCTCGGCGAGGTGATCGGGGTCGGGTCGTTCGCCACCGTGCACCGCGCCCTGGACGAGCGGCTCGACGACGTCGTCGTCGTCAAGGTCCTCGCCGAGAACCACAGCCTCAACCCCGAGATCCGCGAGCGCTTCATCGCCGAGGGCCGGGCGCTGCGCAAGGTCCGCAGCCCGCACGTGGTCACCGTGCACGACATCGGCGAGAGCACGCGCCAGCAACCCTTCCTCGTCCTCGAGCACGCGGACCGCGGCACCCTCACCGACCGGGTCAAGGCCCTGCGGCAGCAGGGCTGGGTCGCGAGCTCGGCCGACGTGCTGTCGCTTGCCCGGCCGCTGGCGGGGGCTCTTGAGGCGGTGCACGAGGCACAGCTGGTGCATCGGGACCTCAGCCCGACGAACGTGCTGCTCACCACCGACGAGACGGCGGAGGCAGGCAGCGTCCCGTCCGCAGAGCTGGTGCGCCCGGACGAGCGCGTGGTCGTCGCGGACCTGGGGATGTGCAAGGACCTCGCGCTGAACTCCGGCCTGACCGTCGCAGGCGGGACAGCTGGCTTCCGGCCGCCGGAGATGGACGGTGGTCCGTCCGTCATCGACATCCGTGCGGACCTGTGGTCGCTCTCGTCGCTGTTCGACTGGTTGGTCGAGGGGGCCGATCTTCCGCACGCGTTGCACGACGCGCTGGCCCGCAGCCTGGCTCCCGACCCCCAGGACCGACACCCCGATGCGCGGGCCTGGCTGACCGAGGTGGAGCAGGCCTTGGCACCCCCGGAACACGTCGGGGACGGCGAAGGCGGGCCGGTGGGGCGGCATACGGGATCGGGGGCTGGCGCGTCGTCGCGGCGGTGGCTGCCGCTCCTGCTGGCTGCCGCCCTCCTGCTCGGCCTGGGTGGCGGTTGGCTGCTCGGCCGCACCACTGATCCGCCGGCGGCGACACAGAGCTCCCGGGTCGAGATCGAGGGTCCGGACGAGGTGACCGTGGGCGAGTCGGCGAGCTTCACGCTGCGGCATCTCGGCGTGAACTCGTGGGTCTGGGTGCTGCCCACCGGCCAGCACGTGGCCGACCAGGAGAGTGTCACGCTGAGCCCGACCGGGACAGGACGGTCGCAGGTGAGTGTCCTGAGCCGGGATACCGACGGAACAGAGCTGCGCACGACCCACCGGTTCACGGTGACCGAATGAACCCGGCGCACTGACGACCGCGCCGCGGGGCGTCCGCTGTCGAATCTTTCTGACGGACTCGCGCAACCGATCGGCCGCCAGCTCCGACAGACCTGATGTATGCACGCACACCACCACGGGGAGACACCCATGAAGACGACAATGCACAGCACGAAGACGGCCACGACGACGCTGACGCTCAGGACATCTGCCCTGGCGCTGGCGGCGACCCTGGCCCTGGCGGGCTGCAACGCCAACGGCGACACGGCGACCTTCGACGACGAACCCGGCCAGCAGCAGTCCACCCAGGAGGACGTGGACGACGCCGCCCAGACCGATGCCGGCGGCGCTGGCGGCACGACCGTCGGTACTGGCACGGCCGAGGGCAGCGACGAGGACGACGTGAGCGCGCAGAGCGCCCAGCAGGCGGGGATCGACCTGAGGGAGTTGGGCGAGCCCATCGCCACCACGAGGGTCCCTGCCAGGATCGCCGAGGACGACGAAGCCACCATGGACGTCTCCATCTACCGCCTGGAGCGACAGGGCGAGACGCTCGTCGGCACCTTCTCCTTCCGGGTCAACTCGGAGCACCGGTTCACCAGCGCCACCAACCAGCGACTCTATGACTACCTGGGCTCTGGCTACTGGAACCCCTTCCTCGTCGACACCCAGAACCTGAACCGCCATGACGTGCTGAAGCACAGCGCCGTCGAGGCCAAGACCGATGTGCTCTCCGTGCGGATGCAGCCGGGCCAGATCGTGTACGGCTATGCCGTCTTCGCAGCGCCGCCGGCCGATGTCGACACGATGAGCGTCAACATGGTCGACGGTGCACCCGCGGTCGAGGTGCCGATCCAGTGAGGGCACTCACCGTGCTGCCCCTGATCGCAGCCCTGAGCCTGCCTTCGGCTGCGTGGTCGGCGAGCGATCGGGACGAGGTGCTGGACACCCTCCCGGAGCGGGCGTGGGCCGCGAGCATCACGAGCCTCGACCCGTCCATCACCCAGCTCGAACCGCGCATCACCGATTTTGATCCCTCCATCACCCCCATGGACTCGCGGACCACCGATGGGCAGGAGGAGGTCATCTCGCTCGCCTCCGACGTCCTCTTCGCCTTCGACAAGGCCGACATCAGCTCGGCTGCCGAGGCCAAGATTCGGCAGCTGGTGGCCGATGTCCCCGATGGGGCGAACGTCAAGGTGCACGGGCACACCGACTCCTGGGGCACGCAGGAACGCAATGCCGAGCTGTCGGTCGAACGGGCCGAGGCGGTCGCCGCGGTGATCGAGCAGGACCGGCCGGATCTGTCGCTGCAGGTCGAGGGCTTCGGGCCGGATGAACCGGTCGAACCCAACGAGATCGACGGTGAGGACAACCCCGAGGGTCGGGCGCTGAACCGGCGCGTCGAGATCCGCTACGAAGACTGAGGCTCGCTGGGCCTGGCGGGGCGAGCAGCTCCGTCCGCGTCGTCGCCCGGGGCCGACACCAGGCTTCGGGTGACCTCGCCTGCTGAGACCGGGCGATCGGCATACCGGGACGTGGTTGTCCCCGCGCGGCGGGCGCGGACCTGGCCGGCCGTCTCACCCGCGATCTGCTCCTGGAGCTGGACGATCCCGGCGAGGAGCGCCTCGGGACGCGGCGGGCAGCCGGGGACGTAGACGTCGACCGGGATGAGCTGGTCGACGCCCTTGGTCACCGAGTAGCTGTCCCAGTAGGGCCCGCCGGAGTTGGAGCAGGCGCCGAAGGAGATGACGTACTTGGGCTCGGGCATCTGGTCGTAGAGCCGGCGGATCGACGGCGCCATCTTGTCGGTCACCGTGCCGGAGACGACCATCAGGTCGGACTGGCGGGGGCCGGGGGCGAACGGGATGACGCCCAGGCGGATGAAGTCATGGCGGGCCATCGAGGCGCTGATGAACTCGATCGCGCAGCAGGCCAGGCCGAAGTTGAAGACCCACAGGGAGTACTTGCGACCCCAGTTGAGCACCACCTGGATGGCGCGGGGCGCCTTCTCGACCGGCGCACCGACGCGGGGCGTGGGCAGGTCGACCATCACCACCACCTCAGCAGGCCGCGGCGCCACACGTGCAGGAGCGCGACCACGAGGACACCGATGAAGATGCCCATCTCGACCAGGCTCGCGGCGCCGAGCTCGGTGCGCACGACCAGGGCCCACGGGAAGAGGTAGACGACGTCGACCGCGAAGATCACGTAGAGGAGCGCGAAGACGAGATAGCGGACACTGCCCTGCTCCCAGCCGGTGCCGATCGGGTCCACTCCGGACTCGTAGGTGGTGAGCTTGGCGGGCGTGGGGTCCGCGGGCGCGAGCAGTCGGCGCCCGCCCATAGCGGCGGCCACGAGGGCGAAGCCGGCCAGGACGACCGCGGCGACGACGAGATATTCACGCATCGCGATCACCCTAGCCGCCGGTGTCGGCCAGATGCTGGAGGGCGGCCCCGGCGATCGTGCCGGCGCGCAAGTAGTCGATGTCCTGCTCGGAGCGGGTCTGGATGACCAGGACGAGGCCGGTGCCAGGGTGGGTGGCGGTGGTGTCGGTCGCTGTCCCATCGGAGGTGGGCGGGGTCGCACCTCCGGGCTCGAGGTAGTAGCTGAGCGCCAGCACTCCTGGAGCAGATCCACCCTTGAATCCCTGGTAGACGACCCCCTCCGGAACGGTGCCGCCCGGGTTGGCGGACAGGATGTCGCGCACCGGCTCGCCGGCGGGCGTGGTGGCCTGTGCCTGCAGCCGGGCGTGGACCTGGCAGATCTCTTCACCGGTGAGGAGCCAGTCCACGCCGTCCTGCCACACCGGGGTGGTGATGCTGGCGATGTCCACCTCGGCCAGATCCGTGGGCAGCTCGGCCAGGATGGCGGCCCGCTGGTCCGGGCCCGCTCCTGCGGCTGATCCAGCGGCTCGCCACCGATCACGGACCTCCTGGTCCACACCCCAGCCGAGGATGAAGAGTTCCTTGGTGGTGGTGATCGGCGCGACCCGCTCGGCGTCGACACCGGCCGCGGTCATCGCGGCGGCGAGACGGTCCTGCCCCACGGCGGCGATGAGCAGGTCGGTGGCGGTGTTGTCGCTGATCGAGATCATCAACTCGGCCGCCTCGCGCACGGTGACGATCTCGCCGGCGTCGCGGTCCTGGAGGATGCCGGAGGGGAAACTCTTGACCTCCTCGGTGATGGTCAGTTCGTCGGTCCAGGCGATCTCGCCTGCCTCGACCGCGTCCACCAGCCCGGCGAGGACCAGCAGTTTGAAGACCGATCCCGTCGGGGCAGGCTCCCCGCCAGCGACCACGCCCTCCGTGGTGTGCAGCACCGCGCACGCTCCGTCCTCGACCTGGGCGACGACCACCTGGCTGGTCCCGCCCATCTCCTCGAGCACCTCGTCGAGGTCGGACCACGAGGACAGCTCAGGCGGCTCGCCCGAGGTGTCGTTGACGAAGAGCAGCCCCGAGATGCGCCCGTCCGGGTCCACGGTGATCGTCATGCGCAGGGGTTGCTGGTCTGCGGCGAGGGCCAGCGCGGCGCCCCGTTCGGCGCCGGAGATCTCGGCCACCTCGGTCACGGTGTAGGGACCGCCCGCGCGCAGCTGGGGGAAGACCATCGCCAGCTGGAAGGCGGGCACCTGGTCCAGGAAGTCCGGCGAGAATCGCTCCCCCAGCATCTCGGCCCGTGGCCCGCTGGCGTCCTGCTCAAGGTGCTCCAGGACCCAGGAGGTCTGCTCCAGCAGGACCTCATCGGAGATCTCGTCAGCAGGGTCGACTGCAGTCCTCGATGGTCCGCCCTCTGGCGCGACCGTGGCCCCGGCTGTCCTCACGTCCGCCTCCGACTGTGCCGCCTCGTCCACTGTGGCCCCATCCGCCGTGACGTCCGCCCCCGACCGTTCTTCCTCACCCACCGTGGCTTCCTCCGTCGTGCCGTCGTTGTCGGGCGCCTCTGCCGAGCTGCACCCCGCCAGGAGCACCGCGACCGACAGCACCATCCCGAACTTTCGAACCCTCCGCGCACCACCCATGTGACCACTCTGACAGACCCGATGTCCCTGAGCCCGGAGTGCCCGTGTCGCGTGGGAAGAGCCGTCGCTTGCGACAGAATCCGATGATTCTTCGGGATAGGTCACCTATCGCGCGGAGCTAGCCCTCTTCTGCCCCCACTCGGGATTTGGATTGCGCAGACTCTTCGCCCTACCGTTGCCGGGCCACGACGGCACCTCCCCCCTTTCCCTGTCACGAAGGACGTCATGATCACGCTGTCCGCCATCGGTAAGACCTTCCCGGCGACCCGCCGGCAGGCTGCCGTCACCGCGCTCGAGGATGTCTCCCTCACCGTGGACCGCGGGCAGGTCATGGGGATCGTCGGACCGTCCGGCTCGGGCAAGTCCACGCTGGCCCGGATCATCAACCTGCTCGAGCGACCCACGACCGGCACGGTCACGGTGGACGGCCTCGAGCTCACCTCGCTGCGCACCAGTGACCTGAACCGGGCCCGCCGCACGATCGGGATGATCTTCCAGCAGTTCAACCTGCTGGACTCGCGCACCGCGCTGGCCAACGTCGAATTGCCGCTGGAGCTCGCCGGCATCGGCCGCGGCGAGCGCCGCGCTCGGGCCACCGAGTTGCTGGAGCGGGTCGGCCTGGGCGACAAGCTCGGCAGCCACCCTGCCCAGCTCTCCGGTGGACAGCGCCAGCGGGTGGCGATCGCTCGGGCGCTGGCCCCGCGCCCCTCGGTCCTGCTGTGCGATGAGGCCACCTCGGCGCTGGACCCCACGTCCACCACCTCGGTGCTCGCGCTCCTGCGCGAACTGACCGCCGAGCTCGGCCTGACGACCGTGCTGATCACGCACGAGATGGATGTGGTCAAGCGCGTCTGCGACGCCGTCACCCTGCTCGAGAACGGCCGGGTGGTCGACGCCGGCCGCCTCGGCGAGGTCGTCACTCGCCCGGACTCCCCACTGGCCACGCGCCTGCTGCCCCACCCGGACCCTGGCACCAGCGGTCCGGACCTGATCGAGGTCACCCTGGGTGGCACTGAGCACGACCACGGGCTCACCGACCTCATCCGCCGGTATGCCGTGGACGTTGCCGTCGTCGCCGCCACCGTGGAGACCCTGGGCGGCCAGCGCTTCGGCCGGATGCAGCTGCGCCTGGACGGCCCGGGCGACCAGGTAGCCGCCGCTCGCGAGCACCTCGCGCGGTCTCAGCGCAGCAACGGCGCCAGCGCCACGGCCAGCGCAGTCACCACGTCCACCCCTGCGCTGAGTGAGGTCGCCTGATGATCAACTGGGACCGCACCGGACCCGCGCTGTGGGATGCCACCGTGGAGACGCTCTACATGGTCTTCGCCTCGATGGGGCTCGCTGTCCTGCTGGGCATTCCGCTCGGCGTGCTCCTGCTGCTCACGGCTCCGGACGGGCTGATCCCCCGCCGCACCTTCAGCGCCGTACTGGGCGGCATCGTCAACGCCGGCCGGTCCGTGCCGTTCATCGTGCTGCTGGTGCTGGTCGCGCCCGTCACCCGGCTGGTAACCGGCACCACGATCGGCTCCACCGCCACGATCGTGCCGCTGACCATCGCGGCCGTCCCGTTCCTGGCCCGCCTCGTCGAGGCGGCGCTGAGGGAGGTGTCACCGGGCAAGCTCGAAGCTGCCCGTTCCATGGGGGCCAGCACCTCGCAGATCGTGCGGACCGTGCTGCTGCCCGAGGCCCGGCCGGGTCTGATCGCCGCCAGCACGGTGACCCTGATCGCGCTCATCTCCTACTCCGCGATGGCCGGTGCTATCGGCGGCGGTGGGCTGGGCGACTTCGCGATCCGCTACGGCTACCAGCGCTTCGACACCGCCATCACCGTGCTGTGCGTCGTCGTGCTTCTCGTCCTGGTCCAGCTGCTGCAGTCCGCCGGCGACCGGCTGGCCCGCCAGCTCTCGCACCGCTGACCCGCTTTCTCCCCCTTTCGCTCTTTCCCACCCCGCTTCGCTCTTTCCTGCCCCGCTTCGCTCTTTCCCGCCCCAAGGATTCATCATGCGCTCACGCCTGTCCACGCTCACCCTGCCAGCGATCACCCTGACCGCCGCCCTGTCCCTCACGGCCTGCGGCAACAACAGCGGCAGCACCGCGAGCAGCGGCGATGACCAGACCGGCTCGGCCGACGCTGGCCCGCTCAGGGTCGCCGTCACCCCGGTCCCCCACGCCGACATCCTGCAGTTCGTCGACGACGAGCTCGCGGCCGACGCCGGGATCGACCTGGAGATCATCGAGTTCACCGACTACATCCAGCCCAATGTCGCCCTCGACGACGGCTCGGTCGACGCCAACTACTACCAGCACAGCGTCTTCCTGGCCGACCAGGAGCGCGCCGCCGGCTACGACTTCACCTCCCTCGGCACGATCAGCTTCCAGCCGATGGGGCTCTACTCCGACACCGTGACCGACCTGCAGGATCTGCCGGAGGGCGCCACGGTGGCCATCCCGAACGACCCGGTCAACGGCTCGCGTGGGCTCAAGCTGCTCGCCCAGGAGGGGCTGATCACCCTGGAGGACCCGGACGCGGCTGTCCCGACGGTGCTGGAGATCACCGATAACCCCAAGGAGCTGCGTTTCCAGGA
Organism: Ornithinimicrobium pulveris; assembly: GCF_050261105.1. Lineage (GTDB taxonomy): Bacteria > Actinomycetota > Actinomycetes > Actinomycetales > Dermatophilaceae > Ornithinicoccus. Next base: position 2,609,022 of record NZ_CP189837.1, read on the forward strand.
GGTCGAGGCCGCCCAGCTGCCGCGCAGCCTGAGCGATGTCGACGTCGCGGCCGTCCCGGGCAACTACGCCCTCGACGCCGAGCTCTCGCCGCAGGACGACGCCCTGGTGGCCGAGGACACGAGCGACACCACCTACGCCAACCAGCTCGTCGTCCGCGCCGGTGACGATGACGACCCGCGCCTGGTGAAGCTGCACGAGCTGCTGACCTCCCAGGACGTCAAGGACTTCATCGACCGGACCTACCAGGGGTCCGTGGTCGCTGCCTTCTGACAACCACCCCGGCCTCTCGACCGACCTCACCCAGCCACGGCGCCATCCCTGGACGGGGAGCACCGCCCCAGCCACACGACATACGGAGACACACGACATGCGCACCCCCTTGACCCTCACCGCCCTGCTCACCGCCAGCACCCTGGCGCTGTCCGCCTGCGGCGGCGACACCAACGACAGCAGCGACGCCGCGGCCAACGGCACGACCAAGGACGCCCCGCTCAAGGTCGGCGTCTCCCCGGTGCCGCACGCCGAGATCCTGGAGTTCGTCGACGACGAGCTCGCTGCGGACGCCGGGATCGACCTGGAGATCATCGAGTTCACGGACTACGTGCAGCCCAATGTCGCCCTCGATGACGGCTCGCTGGACGCGAACTACTTCCAGCACCTGCCCTACCTGGAGGAGCAGGAGCGCGGCGCCGGGTATGAGTTCGCGGCCGTGACCCCGGTGCACCTGGAGCCGCTCGGCCTGTACTCCGAGAAGGTGGATGCGGTGGCCGACCTCGCCGACGGTGCCCAGGTCGCCATCCCGAACGATCCGACCAACGGTGCCCGCGCCCTGGAGTTGCTGGCCGGGGAGGGCCTGCTGACACTGGCCAACACCGGCGACGCGTCAGCCACCGTGCTCGACATCGAGGACAACCCCAAGAACCTGCGGATCGTGGAGATCGAGGCGGCCCAGCTGCCCCGCAGCCTGCCGGACGTGGATGCTGCCGTGATCAACGGCAACTACGCCATCGAGGCAGACCTCTCGCCTGCCGACGACGCGATCGCGGTCGAGTCAGCCGAGGACAACCCGTACGCCAACCTGCTGGTGGTCCGCGAGGGCGACGAGGACGACCCCCGGGTGGCCAAGCTGGCCGAGCTGCTGGCCTCCTCGGAGGTCGCGGACTTCATCACCGAGACGTACGACGGAACGGTGATCCCGGCCGCTGGCTGAGTGACGTCGGGCTGCTCGATGGTGGTCAGTCGGGAAGCTCGGTGACCACTCTCGGGCGGACGCCGTCGCCCGCGTCCGGGTCGGGCAGGGTGCGATCCGGATCGACCAGGGTCACGTCATACCCATCCAGCGATAGCCGGCGGATGCCCTCCAGGAGCATCCGTCGGCCCGCCTGGTTGAAGGAGGTGACGCGGGTCAGGCAGAGCGCCACGCCGTCGGCGCCCGGCTCATCGGGATGACCGAGGGCGACCAACCGGCGCAGCACGCGCTCGCCCTCGCTGAAGTGGATGACCCCCTGAAGTTCGACGATCGTGGTGTTCCGGGGCACGCCGTCGAGCTCGATCCGGCGATGCCGCACCTCGCGCACGGTCGAGGGGCCGGCCGGTGCGGCGGACATCAGGTGCAGCCCCATGTCGGCAGACAGCCGCTCGCACACCCGCACCCCCCGGACGCTGTTGCCGAAGGAGTCCAGCGGCGGCGAGAAGACCCCGATGCCCACCTGACCGGGCAGGACGCCCAGGATCCCGCCCGAGACGCCGCTCTTGGCGGGGATGCCCACCGAGGAGACCCAGTCGCCTGCGGCGTCGTACATGCCGCAGGTCGTCATCACCGACAGCACCTGGCGCACCACCTCCGGTGAGAGGACCCGTCGCCCGGAGAGCGGGTTGACCCCACCGTCGGCGAGGGTGGCGGCCATGATCGCCAGGTCCGAGGTGGAGACGACCAGCGAGCACTGCTTGGTGTAGCCCCGGACAACCTCGATCGGGTCGCCCAGGATCCGGTCATAGGTGCGGGCCATGAAGGCCAGCGCGCGGTTGCGGTCGGCGGTGTCCAGCTCCGAGGCGTAGACGTCCTCGTCGACCTCGAGCTCACGGCCGGCGAAGGCGGACAGGCCCTCGCGGACGATCGCGAAACGCTCGTCGCCATCCATCTCGGGCTCGCCGATCAGGCCGTGGGTGGTGATCGCGCCGATGTTGATCATCGGGTTGCGGGGACGGCCGGTCGCTGGGTCGAGCGAGATCTCGTTGAAGGCATCGCCGGAAGGTTCGGCGCCCACGTGCTCGAGCACACCGTCGATGCCGTGCTGCTGGAGGGCGAGGGCGTAGGCGAACGGCTTGGAGATCGACTGGATCGTGAAAGGCGCACCGCAGTCGCCGGCGCGGTAGACCGTGCCGTCAGGGGTGGAGATCGCGACGGCGAAGTCATCACGGTTCACCTGGGCGAGCTGGGGGATGTAGTCCGCGAGATCGCCCTCGTCCGGCTCCCGGCAAGCATCGAGGACATCGGACAGATAGTCAGGCACCGGCGTCTGCATGGTGGTCAGCATGTCAGGGGCCGCTGCGCCCTGTCAGCCCGGCGGGGGCGTGCGGACCTCGTCGAGCAGTCGGTTCCCGTTGTGCCACAGCACATCCCGCAGCCAGTCCGCACCAAGTCCCCAGCGGTGCAGGGCCTCCAGCTGGTGGGCGTAGGGGTACGGGATGTTGGGGAAGTCCGAGCCGAGGATCACCCGGGACTGCAGCTCGACCAGCCGACCGAGGAAGCGCCTGGGGACAGGATCGATGCGCTCCATGAAGTCGGTGCCGACCATCGTGGTGTCCAGGTGGACGCGGTCGTAGGTCTCGGCCAGATCGGCGAAGGCGTCGTAGTCCGGCATCCCCATGTGCGCCACGACCAGAGTCAGCTCCGGATGGTCGGCGAGCAGGCGGCGCACGCCCTCCGGTCCGCTGAAGCGGCCCGCGCGCGGACCGTGACCGGCATGCATCACCACCGGCACCCGCGCCTCCGTCAGCATTGACCACACCTCGTCCAGCTCGGCGTCATCGGGGGCGATGTCCGAGACCACCAGGTGCACCTTGACCAGCTGCAGTCCCTGCGCGAGGGCAGTTGCGACATACAGGGGGGCGTCGGGCTCGGCGTAGACCGTGGCGCACCGGAGCACCTGCTCGTGGGCATCGGCGAACCCGCCGCACCACTGCGTGAGCGCGGCCGCCATGCCCGGCTTGTGAGCGTAGGTGAGCGCGGGGACGCGGTGGACGCCGAGCTCGGCGAGGGTGGCCAACCGCGCGTCTGTGGAGGTTCGGTAGTGGATCGGCCACGGGAGGCCGTAGTGCCTCTCGCCCTCGTCGAAGTAGGCCCAGATGCGCTCCGTGAGGCGCTCGGGGTGGAAGTGCACGTGCACGTCGGCCAGCCCGGGTAGCTCGAGGTCAGCGAGAAAGCGCGGTACGTCGGCATCCGACAGCGGCGGGGCAGGCGTCCTCATGGGACGGCCGCCCGGAGCGCGTCGCCGGCCTGGACTCCGTACCCGCCGCCGAACAGGATCGCGTGCACGAGGAGGGGCACGGACTGATAGACCGGGATCCGCTCCTCCCACCCCTCGGCGAGCGGGTGGGCCTCGACATAGGCGGCGAAGACCCGCCCGCTGAAGCCTCCGAAGAGTTGCATCATCGCGAGGTCGACCTCCCGGTGCCCATAGTGCGCGCACGGGTCGATCAGCCAACTGCGCCCGCGGGTGTCGACGAGGCGGTTCCCAGCCCACAGGTCGCCGTGGACGAGGGTGGGCGGCCCACTGGGGCCCAGGTGATCTGGGGTGATGCGCTCGGCGAGGGCTGCTGTCGCCGGGTCGAGGCGGCCCCCATCGGCGGCCTGTCGGGCCAGTGGCAGGATGCGGCGCTCGACCCAGGACTCGTGCCAGGTCGCCGTCGGCGTGAGGTCGACTGGGCAGTCCCCCAGGTATGCCGTGGGCTCACCGTCCAGGGAGCCGTACCGTTCCCCAGTGGTCCGGTGGAGCTCGGCGAGCTCGCGGCCGAAGGCTTCCTCACCGGCGGGGGTGCGGTGGCCGCCGGAATCGATGGTGGCGATGGTGATGTGATCTGGCGAGATGTCCAAGACCTCAGGGACGCGGGCGCCGGCTGCGGCGAGGGTGCGCAGGCCCAGCGCCTCACGGTCGAAGAAGAGCGGCGGCGCCCCCGCGCGGGTCTTGGTGAACGGCTCGGAGGCGGAGGACATGGGTGCCATCCTGCCCTGACGAAGGCGTTTCCGCCCTGAGCGGAATAGGGTTGCCTGATTCATACACGTGTTCTAACGTTGTCCGCACAAGGTCGTCGTGAGGGGCGGGGACCACCGATCAGGGGACGCAAAGCGACCCCGAGGATGACGGAGGGAGGGAAGGTCTGATGGCGAGGGTGCGGCGTTCGTTCGTGGAGGAGCATGTGGCGCACGTGTTGCGGTGGGCTGTTTCTCTGGGTGCTGCCGCGTCGTCCTCGTCCCTGTCTTCTTCGTGCTCTTCGCTCTCGTCTTCGTGTTCCTCGCTCTCGTCGGGGTCATCGGTCTACTGGCCTGCGTGCTCGTGCGTGTCGGGGTGCTGTGGGCTGATGGATGTGACGTGGAATCCGCGTGGGCCGCGGGGAGAGGTCGTGCTGGTGGCGTGTGGCGCGCTGGAGCCCGAGCCGACCGGCGCAAGCGAGCCGGCTCAGGATCCTGAGCGGGCGCAGGATCTTGAGCAGGGTGAGGTGGGGTGTCCGGTGGGTCGGGTCCGGGCCGCGCTGGTCGGTCTGGGGATCGGGCAGCGGGAGGTCGAGTTGTTGACCGCGACCGCGGAAACGCTCGCAGCGCTGGCTAAGGGACAGGACCTGTCGAGCACGGCTTCGCAGTGGTTGGTGGAGACCACCCGGGCCGCTGAGGCCGCCCAGGAGCCGCAGGCCGGCGCCACGCCGGCCGGTTCGCCCGAGGTCCCGCCGACCGGCTCGGCCGAGGTCCCACCGGCCGGTTCGCCCGAGCCCTGGCCGGCGTCTCAGGAGGTGCCGGTGGTGGTGCGGGATGCGTCGGTGGTGTTGCAGCGGGTCGGGGTGTTGACCGGGCTGGGCGCGGCATTGGATGCCGCGTTGGTGCAGGTCACCCGGGATCTGGCGGTGCGCACCGGGCGGGTGCTGCTCGCGGACAAGGCCACCGACGATCCGGGCGAGCTCGCGTCCTCGGTACGGGCCCGGTGGGTCGCCAGGACCAAGAGCGCGACCGCCCGCGAGATCGCGTGCGTGAGCGGCTGGGGCAAAGGCGAGAGCGCGGACCTGGTCGCGTTGGCGACCGCTCCCCGCGACATCACCACGATCACGACCGAGGCGATGCGTACCGGCGCTGCCAGTTGGCGGCTGGTGCGCCGGTACTGGCGCCAGGCCGGCACCCGGGCCCACGAGGACGGGCTGGTCATCGCCCAGGCCCTGTTCGGGACCGACCCCGACACCCTGGCCAAGGAACGCCTGAGTCCTGAAGGGGACTACACCGACCAGCCCTGGGTCCACAAGGAGTACTACCACGCCCTGGACCGCGAGATCGCCCGCCTGGACAGCCAGGACGCCCAGGCCAGGGCCCAAGCCCGCGAACGCGCCCGCGCCGCCCGCCGCTACCGCACCCGTGTCCACGACGACGGCACCGCCACGGTAACCCTGCAGGGCACCGCGACCCAGATCATCGCCGCCACCGACCGCCTCGAACGCGCCGCCCGAGCCGCCCGCGCCGCAGGCGACCCGCGCACCCTGGACCAACTCGGCACCGACATCGCCCTGTCCCTGCTCCTACACTCCACCCTCAACCTGCCCGACCTGGCCAGCACCAACCAGAAGAACACCGGGCAGAAGAACACCCGGCACAAGGACGCGAACGCCCGGCCCCAGAGCCCCGACACCCTGGACGGGCTCGGGGACGATGTCGTGTCCACCGCATGGTCGCAGCAGATGATCGCCGTCATGCGGGCCCTGCCCGCCGCAGTCCTCAACGTGATCGTCCCCCTGGACGCCCTGACCGGTACCAGCATCAACACCCCACCCCCACGCCGCCACCCCGCACCACCAGGGACCCCACCACCAGAGGCCTCACCCTCGGGGGAGGAGGAGCCAGCCTCGGCCTCGATACCCCCAGCTCCAGTTGGCTCTGCGATACCCCTAGCTCCTGCTGGCTCTGCGATGCCCTCAGGCACCGAGTCTGAGCGGCCGCCGGCGCTTGATGAGCGGCCACCGGCCCCTGATGGGCGGCCGTCTGTGGGGTTGGTGGGTCAGGTCACCGGTGCGTACCCGATCTTCCTGGACGCTGGACACCTGCGTGAGTTGTTCCTGTCACCAGGGACCACGATGTACCGGCTGCTGACCGATCCCGCCGACGGGCGCTGTGTCGAACGCTCCATCACCTCCTACACCCCCGACGCGGCGATGCGCGCCCAGGTCCACGCGGCCGATGTCACCTGCCGGGCCCCCGGCTGCCTCCAGCACGCCCCGTACACCCAGCTCGACCACGTCATCCCCTACAACCGGACCCACCCCGAGCGCGGCGGGCCGACAGCCGAGCCAAACCTGCAGACCCTGCACGGCGGGGACCACGACCCCAAAACCCGCCGCGAGTGGACAGCGACCATGAACACCACCCGGATCGTGACCTGGCGCTCCCTGCTCGGCCGGATCTACCGCACCCGCACCCACGACTACAACCAGTACGCCACCCTCCTGGACGCCGCCGAAACCCGGATCGAGCAGAACACCACCACCTGGTCCACCCCCACCACCAGCACCAGCCCCACAGCCGGCACCGGGCCCGCGGCCGGTGCCGGGCTGGACCCCGCGACCGCCCGAGCACACGCGATCGACCACGAGATCTACACCGCCCTGTCCTACCGACCACCCGGCACCCCCCTGGCCCACCCCGCCGACAACCCCTGGGCCGACCACGACGAGGGCTACACCGGCTGGCCCATCACCGACCTCACCCACACCACCACCACCGGCGGCCGCGGCTACGGACCCCACCCCGAGACCGCTGACCAAGCCCGCACCGAGCACCACAACACCTACCGCAGCACCCGAGAAGCCGCCAACCAGGACACCGATCCCAGCGACCACCACCAGCACGACAGCACAACCGACACCCCGGGCGCCGACACCCCCCGGACCGACACCCCGAGCGCCGACACCCCGGCCACCGACACTCCCTGGACCGACCCCAACGACCAACCCCCACCGTTCTAGCGACGGCGACCTGACATCCTGAAGGGCATGCGCATCATGACCGTCTGCCTGGGCAACATCTGCCGCTCCCCCGCCGCTGAGTCGGTGCTGATCCACCACCTCGCCGAAGCTGGTCTGGACGATGTGACCGTCAGTTCCGCTGGCACCGCGGACTACCACGTCGGCTCCACACCGCACGAGCAGTCGATCGCAGAGGGCGAGTCCCGCGGCTACGCCTTCGAGTCTCGTGCTCAGCAGTTCGTCGCCGACCACTTCGATGACGTCGATCTGGTCCTGGTGATGGATTCCGCCAACGAGGACGACGTCCTCGCGCTGGCTCGTACTCCCGAGGACGAGGCCAAGGTGGTGCGGCTCGGAGCCTTCGCCAGGGATACCTCCGACGGCGTGCTGGATGTGCCCGACCCCTGGGGTTTGCCGCGGGAGGCCTACATCCGGATGTACGACCAGATCGAGGACGCGGTCAACGGCCTCGTCGCAGCCATCCAGGACGACCGCGTCGGCGAGATCGCCGCAGCCCAGCACGCCCTGCGCTGACGTGCCGCCCTTCTCGTGAGCCCGAGATCTGCCGCCGCCGCAGGGGAGAGGGGGGCCTACACTGCTGGCCCTGGCGGAGTCGAGACTGCGCACCTTGGGGTCGATGTCGTGTGGGCCTGGCGAGCGAGTCCGCGGCCGGCTGCTGCTCGAATTGCCGACGAGATCACCACCGGCGACCAACAACGCGCAGAACAACTCGGCCAGTCCGGACCTGAATGGCTCGCCGCGCGCGCTTGGGTGCGTCGTCAGCTGGGTCGCTACCTCGACTGCAACCCGACGGACGTCCCCCTCGGCAGCGAACCCGGCGGCAGACCGGTCCTTCAGCTCGACGATTCCCGTCAGGTCGGCCTCAGCATCGCGCACTCGCGCTCGATCGTCGCCCTCGCGATCGCCGAAGGTCAGACTGACAACTCGCGGGACCGGCGCGCAGCGAAACCGGCGGCAGCACAGATCCGGATCGGCCTCGACGTCGAAGAGCCCCCGCTCGACAGGACTGGCAGTCCCCTGCCGTCGGCTGAGCTCCTGCGCGCCGCGAGCGCCGTTGCCTCTCCCGCAGAGCAGGCCGAGCTCGCCTCCCTCACCGCGATCGAACTGCCTGACCTGTTCCTCCGCTGGTGGGTGATCAAAGAGGCCATGGTCAAGGCGCTGGGGACCGGATTCTTGGAGGACCCGCGCGCCCTCGACCTGGGCGTCCGGGATCCGCGGCTCCCCACCCAGTGGTCGCTGCATGACGTCGGCCAGCTGCTCGACCGCGACGACAGCAGCGCACCCTCCCCCGGGGAGGAAGAACCAACCGCTCCCCGCCTCGCCGTCGTCACCGACACACCAAGCGATCTCACTGTCCGCCAGGCACCCTTCACCTTTCGCCAGAACTCTTACGAGGTCCGAGCCGCCTCGCGCGACGACCTTCCCCTGCTCGAGCACGCCTGGCCCAGTCACGGCATCCATGAGTCCCACCTGGCCCGCCAGGAGTCCGGCGACACCACCTACCTCATCGCCTGGGCTGGGGACGAACCTCTCGGCTCGGGCACGGTCGTCTGGACCGGGCCGCTGCACGAGGAGACGCGCACGGCATACCCGGACGTGATCGAACTCGCCCACCTCCAGGTGCGCGCGGAACATCAGGGCCGTGGGATCGGCACCGCGCTCGTCCACGCCGCCGAAGGCCTCGTCGCCGCGCGGGGACATGATCGAGTCGGGATGGGCGTCGGCGTGGACAACCCGAGAGCGGGGCAGCTGTACGAGCGCCTCGGCTATCGGCGGACCGGTCACCTGACCACCACCACCTACCGGTATCTGGACGAGGACGGTCAAGCGCACGAGGCGACCGAGCAGGACGAACTGCTGGTGTGCGACCTCCGCGACCTACCATCAGGCACGTGACGGAGCAGGAGGACACGGCAGCCGCCGACCAGACGCCGGACGACGCGCGCCACGACGACCACCACCACCACCACCACGACGACGGCGTCGTTCGCGAGGCCGTCGACCCCGACGATCTCGCCACCACCCTCCGCGTGCTCGGCATGCTGCACGAACTTCCCGCTGGCCATCCGCACATCGGCGCGGTGAAGCGCGCGACGGGGCAGATGTACAAGAAGGTCCGCAAGACCCGCCGATCGCAGGCCCGCCGCGCTGAGCGCGCGCCACTGCTCCAGCACGACGAGGCGCTTCTCGCCCGCACCGCCACCGGGAGCCCGCTGCGCATCGACGACGAGACCCGCGGCCTGACCCTCGAAGCCGACGGCGCCGGCATCATCGGCGAGCTCAAGATCCCGCGCGGCTGCTACATCTGCCATGCGAAGTACACCCACGTCGACGCCTTCTACCACTGGCTCTGCCCGACCTGCGCTGCCAAGAGTCACGGCAAGCGCGAGCAGCGGACCGACCTTCGCGGCCGCCGAGCGCTGCTCACCGGCGGACGCGCCAAGATCGGCATGCACATCGCCCTCCGCCTGCTTCGCGATGGCGCCGAGCTGACCATCACCACCCGCTTCCCGCGCGACGCAGCCCGGCGGTTCGCCGAGCTGGCCGACTCCCCCGACTGGCTGGACCGGCTCACCATCGTCGGGATCGACCTGCGCGACCCGACCCAGGTGGTGGCGCTCGCCGACGAGGTCGCGGCAGGCGGCCCGCTCAACATCCTGATCAACAACGCCTGCCAGACGGTGCGCCGCAGCCCGGGTGCCTACTCGCACCTGCTCGAGGGCGAGGCCCAGCCGTTGCAGGGGACCGCTCGCAGGCCGCGCCTGATCACCTTTGACCGGATCAGCGATGCCCACCCGGTCGCCCTCGCCGGCACCTTGCGCCGCGGCGAGCTGCCGCACACCGTGCCGGACGCCCCTGGGCAGGTGCGTCGCGGCGACCCCGAGGGCGACCTCACCGACCCGTCCCGTAGGTCGCTTCTCTCCCCCGCCGAGCTCACCGGGCTGGCGCTGTCGGCCGGCTCGGCCAGCCTCACGGCATACCAGGACGGGACGGCGATCGACGCGGGCGGGCTGCTGCCCGACCTGGCGACCTCGAACTCGTGGACCCAGCACGTGGACGAGGTGGACCCGTTGGAGCTGCTGGAGGTGCAGCTGTGCAACTCCGTCGCGCCGTTCCTGCTGGTCAGTCGGCTGCGGCCGAGCTTGCGCGCGGCGGTGCAGGCTGGGGCGCGGCGCGCCTACGTCGTGAACGTGTCGGCGATGGAGGGCCAGTTCGGGCGGCGGTACAAGGGCCCAGGCCACCCGCACACCAACATGGCCAAGGCGGCGCTGAACATGCTGACGCGGACCTCGGCCGGCGAGATGTTCGAGACGGACAAGATCCTGATGACCGCCGTCGACACCGGCTGGATCACCGACGAGCGGCCGCACCAGCAGAAGCTGGACATCGCCGCCGAAGGCTGGCACGCGCCGCTCGACCTGGTCGACGGCGCGGCGCGCGTCTACGACCCCATCGTGCGCGGCGAGCGCGGAGAGGATCTGTACGGCTGCTTCGTGAAGGACTACGAGCCGGGCGAGTGGTGAGCGCACCCCCACCCCAGCGGGTCTGGTGCCATGCTGAGCCCATGGCCAACCCCGAGCTCTACGTGCTTTTCCCCGGCTGCGCGCGGGAGGCGCTGGCCAGATATGCCGAGATCTTCGGGGGCGAGGTGTGGCTGAACACCTACGGGGAGTTCGGCCGAGCAGACGGGCCGCCGGACGCGATCGCGCACGGCGGTGTGAGCGGGCCCGTCAGCCTCAGCGGGTCCGATGCGGGACCGGGCGAGGAGCCGGTGCGGATGGCGGGCCTGATGATCTCGCTGCTCGGCACCGATGAGCCGGGCACCCTGCATCGCTGGTTCGAGGCGCTGGCCGAAGGAGGCGAGGTGCTGGACCCCCTCCAGCCCCGCCCCTGGGGCGACACTGATGGTCAGGTGCGGGACCGGTTCGGGTTGCGCTGGCTGATCGGCTACCAGGGAAGCGCCCAGGATTGAGGAGCCCTGGCCTGAGATCACATCACCAGTCGCCGGAGACGAAGACCTGAAGGACGAGCATCTCGTCCCGCTCCGGATAGACGAAGACGTAGTGGTCGGAGCTGGCGACGTTCACGGTGGCGGGTTCCTCGCCTGCGGCGCGCAGCCCCTCCTCCCACTGGTCCGCGACCGTCTCGATCAGCTCCCGAGTATCCGCCTGGTCGGCATCCTCCACATTGGGGGCCACGAGGACCGTGGCCCCGTCCGAAGTGGTGCACAGCAGCAACTGGTCCACGGCTCCCGGATGCTGACCCACCTCGGGGTCGATCTGCGCCGCGTCAGGCCCGTCGCAGTCCATCCCGACGCCCTCAAAACTCGACCTCAGCCCCAGCAGCCCGTCCTCAGCCTGCTGCCGCGAGAGCGGCTGCGGAACGACCCCGGCCGCACTGCCCGGGTCCGTGGCAGGCAGGCTGGCCTCGACGGTGTCCATGATCCACTCGTGGTCCTTCACCGAGTAGAGCAGCATCAGGCCTTGCCCGTAGGTCCAGATGGAGTGCTCCCCGTCCACCGGCTCGTGACCACCAGCTTCGACCGTGGCGTCGATGACCGACTTCACCTGGAACTGAAGGATGTCGCTGTCGTGATACGCCGGGTGATCCTCCTCGTAGTCCGGGGTCACCAGGAGGAAGGCGTCCTCGTCCTCGTCGATGCAGAGCAGGAGCACGGACACCTGCCCCACCGACTCGGAGATGCCGGGGCCGAGCTCCTCCGGATCCGGGCCTCGACACTCCATCCCCTCTGCGGTGAAGGCGGTCTTGAGGTACCCCATCGACTCCTCCGCAGCGGCCTCGAGCTCGTCCAGGTCGTCGGCACCCTCGGTCGTGGCGTCCATGTCGGACGTCGAACCCTCCCCGGCCGTGGTCTCCTCGCTCCCGTCGGTGTCCCCACCCACGGCACCCGTCGAATTCGCGTCCGGAGACGGAGCGGTCGTCGCCCCCGCCCCCTCCTGCGAGCCCGAGCGCTCCGATGGGCCACAGGCCGACAGCAACAGCGCCATCAGCGCAGCGAGGCCGACCCCTCGAGACGTCTCGCTCCGCATCCACATGATTCGAGCCCCTTCCAGCCCCACGACACTGCCTGTTCCCTTCCCAGCACCGTAACAGCGCCGACCGCCAGCGGCTCCGTGAGCATGACCGCCCGGGTGCAGGAAGGACCCAGCCGACAGGCGTACTCTGGTGGGTGACATGTCTAGCACTCCCCTGCACCAACTTGATCGCGTCGTGATCCGCTTCGCCGGCGACTCCGGCGACGGCATGCAGTTGACGGGCGACCGCTTCACCAGCGACACCGCCTCCCTCGGCAACGACCTGTCGACGCTGCCCAACTTCCCGGCAGAGATCCGTGCCCCCCAGGGGACCCTGCCCGGCGTCAGCAGTTTCCAGCTGCACTTCGCCAACCACGACATCTCCACCCCCGGCGATGCCCCCGATGTCCTGGTCGCGATGAACCCGGCCGCTCTCCGCGCCAACCTGCCCGACCTGCCTCGCGGGGCGACGATCATCGTCGACGCCGACCAGTTCACCAAGCGCAACCTGGCCAAGGTCGGCTACTCGGCCTCCCCGCTGGAGGACGAGAGCCTCGCGGGCGCCGGCTACCACGTGCACTCCCTCCCGCTCACCTCGATGACCGTCGAGGCGCTCGCCCCCTTCGAGTCCCTGACCCGCAAGGAGAAGGAGCGGGCCAAGAACATGCTGGCCCTGGGCCTGCTGTCCTGGCTCTACTCCCGCGACACCGGCTCGACCGAGGCCTTCCTGCGCGCCAAGTTCGGCTCCGCACCGGAGATCCTGGAGGCCAACCTCACCGCGCTGCGTGCCGGTCACGCCTATGGCGAGACCACGGAGGACTTCGCCGTCCGCTACGAGGTCGCCCCTGCCCCGATGGCCGCAGGCACCTACCGCACGATCACCGGCAACCAGGCGATGGCCCTGGGCCTGGTCGCCGCCGCCGAGCGCTCCGGCCTGCCCCTCGTCCTGGGCTCCTACCCGATCACCCCGGCCTCGGACATCCTGCACCAGCTCTCCGCCATGAAGCGCGCCGGCGTCACCACCCTGCAGGCCGAGGATGAGATCGCCGCCGTCGGGATGGCGCTCGGCGCCAGTTTCGGCGGGGCCCTGGGGGTCACCACCACCTCCGGCCCCGGCCTGGCCCTCAAGGCCGAGACCGTCGGCCTGGCCGTGGCCACCGAGCTCCCGCTGCTCATCATCGACATCCAGCGAGGCGGCCCCTCGACCGGGCTGCCCACCAAGACTGAGCAGGCCGACCTGCTCCAGGCGATGTACGGCCGCAACGGCGAGTCACCCGTCGCCGTCATCGCCGCCCAGTCCCCGACCGACTGCTTCGACGCCGCTCTTGAGGCGGTGCGGATGGCCACCACCTATCGCACCCCGGTGATCCTGCTCTCCGACGGCTACCTCGGCAATGGTTCCGAGCCGTGGTCGGTCCCCTCCGCGGCCGATCTGCCGTACCTGCGGATCGAGCACGCCACCGAGCCCAATGCGACGGACGACCAGGGCGAGCCGGTCTTCCACCCCTTCCTGCGCGACGAGCAGACCCTCGCCCGCCCGTGGGCGGTCCCCGGCACCCCTGGGCTGGAGCACCGGATCGGCGGCATCGAGAAGGCCGATGTCACCGGCCACATCTCCTACGACCCGGCCAACCACGACCGGATGGTCCGCCTGCGCCAGGCCAAGATCGACCGGATCGCCGACGGCATACCGGACCTCGAGGTCGACGACCCCACCGGTGACGCGCGCGTGCTGGTCCTGGGCTGGGGCTCGACCTACGGGCCCATCGCCGCCGCGACCCGCCTGGTCCGCGCGGCCGGCGCCCCCGTCGCGCGCGCCCACCTGCGTCACCTGAACCCCTTCCCGAGCAACCTGGGCGAGGTGCTGCGCCGCTACGAGCGGGTCGTGCTGCCCGAGATGAATCTCGGCCAGCTCGCGCTGCTGCTCCGCGGCCGCTACCTGGTCGACGTGCGCAGCCACACCGCCGTCCGCGGGCTGCCGTTCACCGCGGTCGAGCTCGCCCAGGTGCTCCACGAGCACCTCCTGGACGTCCAGGGAGAGGAGGCCCCGCTGTGAACCCCACTTCACACACCGCTGTGAACTCCACCGCGAACCCCACCGAGACCACCGATCTGGGTATGCCGACGCTCGGCACCGCGGGCGTGCCCACCACCGAGGAGGGTCGGGTCCAGACCAAGAAGGACTTCACCTCCGACCAGGAGGTCCGCTGGTGCCCCGGCTGCGGCGACTATGCCGTCCTGGCCGCTGTCCAGGGCTTCCTGCCCGACCTGGGCCTGCGCCGCGAGAACATCGTCTTCATCTCCGGGATCGGCTGCTCTAGCCGCTTCCCCTACTACCTCGACACCTACGGGATGCACTCCATCCACGGCCGCGCCCCGGCCATCGCCACCGGCCTGGCCACCTCCCGGGAGGACCTGTCCGTCTGGGTCGTCACCGGTGACGGCGACGCCCTGTCGATCGGTGGCAACCACCTGATCCACGCCATGCGGCGCAACGTCAACCTCACGATCCTGCTGTTCAACAACAAGATCTACGGGTTGACCAAGGGTCAGTACTCCCCGACCTCCGACGTCGGCTCGGTCACCAAGTCCACCCCGGTCGGCTCGGTCGACCACCCCTTTAACCCGGTCTCGCTGGCCCTGGGCTCGGAGGCGACGTTCGTGGCCCGCACCATGGACTCCGACCGCGCCCACCTCACCGAGGTGCTCAAGGCGGCCGCGGCCCACCGCGGCACGTCGCTGGTCGAGATCTACCAGAACTGCCCGATCTTCAACGACGGCGCCTTCCAGCTGCTCAAGGACCGCGACAGCCGCTCGGCCCGCCTGGCCCACCTGCGCGCCGGCGAGCCGATCCGGATCGGCGAGGAGGGCTCGGAGGAGGCCCAGGTCGTGATGCGGGATGAGTCCGGCCGGCTCCACGTCATACCGGAGCAGGCTGCCCGGGCCGGGGACCAGAGCACGGACACGATCGTGATCCACGACCCGAGCGATCCCGACCCCAGCCAGGCGTTCGCGATCTCCCGGCTGGACGGCCCGACCATGCAGCACGTCCCGATGGGGATCTTCCGACAGGTGCAGCGCCCCACCTACGACGATGCCGTCCGCGCCCAGGTGCGCGAAGCGGTCGCCGAGGCCGACGGACTGTCGCTTGACCAGCTCCTGCGCGGCCGCGACACCTGGACCGTGGACGGCACCCGCCCGGGCCAGGTCGAGCAGACGTTGGACGGCGAGGTGACCGACGGCCCCACGGCGGCCGCCGGTGACGCTGTGGTCGAGGAGGCCGACGAGGCGCTTCCCGAGGCGGACAACTCCCGGGAAGTCACCCACGAGTGACCGAGGACGCGGCGCGGCGGCGCCAGCAGGGCACCGCCTACGGCTTCCTCGCCTACCTGATCTGGGGCGTCTTCCCCTTCTACTTCGTCACCCTCCGCCCGGCCGGGCCCTGGGAGATCCTGTCCCACCGGATCATCTGGACGCTCGTCGTCTGCGGAATCCTGCTCCTGCTCGCCCGGGACTTCCGCTGGCTGCTGCAGCTGGCACGCACACCTCGGCGCCTGGCAGGCGTGATGCTGGCCGGCGGGCTGATCGCCGTGAACTGGGGCATGTATACCTATGCCGTGCTCACCGGGCACGTCACCGAGGCGGCGCTCGGCTACTTCATGAACCCGCTGTTCACCGTGGGCCTGGGCGTGCTGATCCTGCGCGAACGCCTTCGCCGGTTGCAGTGGGTCGCGGTGGGGGTGGGTGCGGTCGCGGCGATCTACCTGACCATCGACTACGGCCATCCGCCCTGGATCTCGTTGACCCTGGCCACCAGCTTCGCGCTCTACTCGTTGCTGAAGAACCGGCTGGGCGTCTCGCTCTCGCCGGTGCGCACGCTCTTCGGGGAGAGCCTGGCGATCCTGCCGATCGCGATCGGGATCCTGATCTGGCTCGACGTCACGGGCGGCACGACCTGGGGCGGCCACGGCGCACTGCACACGGGATTGTTGATGTCCACGGGGATCGCCACCGCGATCCCGCTGCTGCTCTTCGCCGCCGCCGCGTCCCGGGTGCCGCTGTCGACCATCGGCCTGCTGCAGTTCGTCGCTCCGGTGCTGCAGCTCACGTCCGGCATCGTGATGGGCGAGACGATGGCGCTGTCCCGCTGGATCGGCTTCGGGATCGTCTGGGTCGCCCTCGTCGTGCTCAGCGTCGACATGGTCCGTCAGGTGCGGCGGGCGCGGCGGCAACGCAAGGACCTCATCGATCCAGCGCCCTGATCACCCCGCACACTCTGCTCAACCCGACAGCCTGATCCACCTGACAGCCTGCTCAACCCGTCGGCCTGACAACCTGACAACCTGCTCAACACGACAGCCTGCTCACCCGACGATGCGTACCCAGAGTCGATGCCAGAAACCCTCAGTGTTGGCCAACTTCTCCCGCCGCTGTCGCGCCGCCTCGGCCTCCCCCTTGTACATCCCTCGGAACGACCTGGCTGTCCGCCCACCGCTGACCACCCGGCCCACGCTTCCGCCCCGCGCAACGATGGCACCCGCCCGGATCTGCGAGCCCGACTCCTTGCTGCACGTCGAGCACAGCGAACGCCCGGTCACGGTGGTCGTGCTGGCGCGGCGACGTTCGCACTGCTGACAGAGGGCCATGCCCCCAGGCTAACGGCGGCTCACGGCCCACCCATCCCCACCGGACGCGCACTATGACGCTGAACGGGCCCACCGGACGTGCGCCATGTCGCCCCCAAGCCCACCGGACGTGCGCCATGACGCTGGCGGGGCTCACAGGACGTGACCTAGTGCACATCGTGCAGATTTGCACACTGTGCACTTTTGTCCCTAGGCTACCCGGGTGACCGAAACCCTGACCCGTCGCGAGGCCAACAAGGCCCGCACCCGCGAGGCCGTCATCGCCGCTCTGCGGGACCTGGTCGTCGAGCGTCCCGTGGACGAGATCACGGTGGACCAGCTGGCCGAGGCCGCAGGCATCTCACGCCGCACCTTCTTCAACTACTACGGCAGCATCGGCGCAGTCCTGGTCGAGGTCTTCTCAGCCCACGCCGAGGCGATGGTGGGGCAGATCGACCAGGCCGGACTGGTGGCGGACCCGATCGCGGCGCTGCGCGAGTTCGTGACCCACGGACACACCGACCCCGACTTCCTCGGCTGGATGGCCGCGCTCAACTGCCACGGCACGGCCGGCGACGCCGCCCTGGCCGTCGAGCGCACCGTGTGGACCGAGCTGGGCACCTGGCTGGACGGCCGCCTGCACGAGATGCTCTCCGCCGGCACCGACCCGCTCTACGTCACCACCCTGGCGACCAGCGTGATGCACGCCTTCTCCGCGGCGGAGAAGGCGTGGCTCGCCGATCGGGCGGACCCGACCCGCCTGAGCGCCAGCGACCTCGCCGCCTTCCCCGAGCACCTCGACCGGGCGCTGGGCTACCTGGCCGCTGGCTGGCGCCCGGAGCACGACGGCTGACCTCCTGCCCTTCCTGACCCTCCCCCGGTGCGCCACGGACGTCGCCCGGTCATCGACCACCTGACCACACGCCATACCTGAGCGAAAGGACCACGACCGTGGCCATCCTCCTGCACCGACTCGGACGCTGGTGCGCCCGGCATCGCTGGACCGTCATCGGCGCCTGGGCCGCGCTGCTCGCCATCGTCACGGCGAGCGCGCTGACCTTCATGAAGC
Organism: Ornithinimicrobium pulveris; assembly: GCF_050261105.1. Lineage (GTDB taxonomy): Bacteria > Actinomycetota > Actinomycetes > Actinomycetales > Dermatophilaceae > Ornithinicoccus. The sequence continues at coordinate 2,626,992 of NZ_CP189837.1, forward strand.
CGCTGACCAACGACATCTCCATCCCGGACAGCCGCTTCGAACAGGTCCTGCAGACCCTGCGCGATGAGATCCCGGAGGCGTCCGGCACGACCGGGACGGTCGTCTTCACCAGCGACGAGCCGTTCACGCAGTCGCAGCGCGAGTCGATCAGCGGCGTGATCGCCGACTGGAACGCCCTCGACAACGTCGAGGCCATCGACCCCTTCGAGAGCCAGGACCAGCTCGACAGCAGCCAGAGCGAGCTCGCCGACGGCCGCCAGCAGCTCGAGGACGGCCGCGCCGAACTCCAGCAGGGCGAGCAGGACCTCGAGGACGCGCGCCAGCAGCTCGCGGACGGCCGCGAGCAGGCCGAGGAGGGCCGCACCCAGCTCGAGGAGGGTCAGGCCCAGCTCGACGAGCAGCGCGGCCAGCTGGACGCCGGCCAGGCCGAGCTGACCCAGCAGTCCGAGGAGCTGGAGGCCGGGATCGCCGCCGGCATGGTCCCGCCGGAGCAGGCCGAGGCCGCCCGCGCCGAGATCCAGGCCGCGCAGGCTCAGCTCGACGCCGGACGTGAGCAGGTGGACGCCGCCCAGGCCGAGCTGGACGCCGGTCGCCAGGAGCTCGAGGACGGCCAGGCCCAGTTCGAGGAGGCCGAGCAGCAGATCGCCGACGGCGAGCAGGAACTGACCGACGGCCGCGCCGAACTGGAGACCGGCGAGGAGGAGCTGGCCGCCGGGCAGCGGATGGCCGACCTCACCGACGGCATGCGGGTCGTCAACGAGGCGGGCACCGTGGCGATGACCCAGGTCTCGGTCACCGGTGGCGATGTCGCCTCGATCAACCCTGAGGTGGCCGATGAGATCCAGGAGATCGGCAACGCGATCGAGGCCAACAGCGGCGTCCAGGTGGACTTCTCGCAGGAGTTCTCGATGGACCTCAACACCATCTTCGGCCCCTCCGAGGCCGTCGGTCTGCTCGTCGCCGGGATCGTGCTGCTCGTCATGCTCGGCACCTTGATCGCCGCCGGGCTGCCCATCCTGATGGCGCTGGTCGGCGTCGGGATCGGTGTCGCCGGAGCGATGGCCCTCTCACCGCTGTTCGACATGCAGTCGATCACCCCGGTGCTGGCGCTGATGCTGGGCCTGGCGGTCGGGATCGACTACTCGCTGTTCCTGATCAACCGGCACCGCACCCAGCTGCGGCACGGGATGGACGTGCGCGAGTCGATCGCGCTGGCCGTGGGCACGTCCGGCAATGCCGTGACCTTCGCCGGGCTCACCGTGATCATCGCGCTGTCCGCGCTCACCCTGACCGGTATGCCCTTCCTCGGCGTGATGGGTCTGGTCGCCGCCGCGACCGTCGGGCTCGCGGTCCTGGTCGCGATCACCCTGACCCCGGCCCTGCTCTCGCTCATGGGCCTACGGGTGCTGCCCAAGAAGATGCGGTCCGCCCTCGCGAGCGGTGACGAGCAGGACACCGCCGCTCAGGACGCCAAGGACGCTGACACCAGGCGCGGCTGGGCCGCCCTCGTGCAGCGCCGCCCCTGGCTGGCGATCCTGGGCGTGATCGGCATCGTCGCGGCCCTGGGCTACCCCGCCGGTCAACTGCGCCTGGGCCTGCCGGACAGCAGCTCCGAGCCGGCCGGCTCCACCGCATACACCACCTACGACACCGTCCGCAGCGAGTTCGGCGCCGGCGCGACCGGGCCGATCCTGGCCGTGGCCGAGCTCGAGTCACCGGTCGCCGAGGGTGAAGTCGCCCTGATGAATGCCCAGGCCGACATCGCCGAGGACCTCGCGGACGTCGAGGGCGTGCTCCGGGTGCTCCCGGCCGGTGTCAACGACGCGCGGGACGTGCTGGTCTTCCAGCTGCAGCCCGAGGGTGGCCCCACCGAGGAGTCCACCGTCGAGCTGGTCGACAACCTGGACGCCAAGCTGCCTGCCATCGGTGCCGAGCATGCCGCGAGCATCGACATCACCGGGCAGACCGTCGCCAACATCGACATCTCCGAGCAGTTGGCGGACGCGATGCCGATCTACCTGGCCGTCGTCGTGGGGTTGTCCCTCATCCTGCTGCTGCTGGTTTTCCGCTCGATCTGGGTGCCGCTGCTCGCGACCGCAGGCTTCCTGCTCTCGATCGTGGCCGCCTTCGGCGCCGTGGTCGCGGTCTACCAGCTGGGCCACCTCGACTTCCTCTTCGGGGTCAACGAGCCAGGACCGATCATCTCCTTCCTGCCGATCCTGCTCATCGGGATCCTGTTCGGGTTGGCGATGGACTACCAGGTCTTCCTGGTCTCAGGCATGCGTGAGGAGCACGTCCACGGCAAGGACGCCCGCACCGCCGTCGTTACCGGCTTCAACCACAACGCTCGAGTGGTCACGGCCGCCGCGATCATCATGGTCTCGGTCTTCGCCGGCTTCATCTGGGCGCACCTGACGATGGTCCGTCCGATCGGTCTGGGTCTGGCTGTCGGGGTCCTGGTCGATGCCTTCCTGGTCCGGATGACCCTCACCCCGGCGGTGCTTTCCCTGCTGGGCGAGCGCGCCTGGTACCTGCCGACGTGGCTCAACAAGATCCTGCCGGACGTCGATGTCGAAGGCGCCAAGCTAGAGCGCAGCCTGGGCGCCCCGGCCAACCCCGACATCGCTGCTCAGGAACCGGAGCTCTCCCCCAGCCGCTGACCGGCAGCGCGCAGCAACGAGCGGGCGCCGTCCCGCGCCGCAGCATCGCCTTCGGTGATCTGCAGCGCGAGGCGGCGCCCGTCGCGCTTGTAGATCACGATCCCCGGCCCGCCGTCCACGATGTAGGCGGTCCGCTCGGGCAGGGCGCGCAGTCCCTTGCCGCCCCACTTCATCGGGTCCAGCTCGCGGACCTCCACGCCCGCGACCTCGGCGGCGGGCACGGCGCTGAGCCGCACCGGAAGCACCCTCGAACGCACCGCGAGACCGTCCTCGTCCACCTCGATCCGGATCCGCGCCCACGCCAGCGCGAGCACCGAGGTGACCACGCCGACCAGCGCGAAGGGCACGACCAGGAAGCCCTCACCGGTGGCCACCATCAGGACCGCCATCAGGGCGAAGACAGCGAGCACCACCCAGCCGATCACCCACAGCGTCGTGGACGCCACCTCCGTGCTCCACGGCTCGACCGGGCGCACCGACCGCCCGCGCACCGCCTGCACCCGCGCCCGCTCGGGGATGAGCGCGGCCAGCTGCTCGGGCGTCGGACGACGGCGACCGTGCACGACATACGCCAGGACGCCGGCGAGCGCGGCACCGAGCAGTTCCAGCAGCAGCCAGCCCTCCGAGACGCCTTCAGGCCCGTCCACCCCGATCCGCCAGACGGTCACGACATACGTGAGGAAGGCCAGCCAACCCACCGCGGCGGACAGCGCCACCACCCAACGGGACCAGGCCGGCGGGATCATCCGCTGCAGGATCGCGGAGGCCGCGGCCAGCAGCGCCGCCACCACGACGACCGCGAGCACGATGCCGAGGAAGGTGGCGCCGTCGGTCCACGTATCCACCTCGCCGCGCGCCCACCGTGAGGGCATCTGCAGCGGCGGCGGGAGCGCCGGCAGCACCAGGAGCAGGAGCGCCAGCGGCAGGATCGCCACCAGGCCGGCGAGGGCGCGGCGGGAGTTCATCGAGGTCGTCCTCCTGAAGGTCGGGTCAGTGCTCAGCCGGGGCGCCGACCCGCATGCTCGCGCTCGCGGAAGCGGGTCGCGCCCGAGGACTCGAGGGTATGCCGTGGCTCACCTAGGCGTCCTTCAGGCCGAACGCTGAGCGACGCCGTCGACCAGAGCGCGCAAGGAATCCGTGGCCGGGCTCTGCGGGAGTCCATCCAGCAGCGCCCGTGCCTCGTCGGCGATCCGCTGGGTGTGCTCCTGGGCCTGTCCCATGGCGCGGTGGGCACGCAGCAGGCCGAGGGCCTCGTCCAACTCACCCGGGTCCTCGATCGGGCCGCGGGTCAACTCCAGCAGCCGCGCGTCAGCCGGATCGTCGGAGGTCCGGGCGTAGAGCACGGGCAGGGTCGCCTTGCCCTCGCGCAGGTCGGTCCCGGGGGTCTTGCCGGACGTGTCCGAAGCGACGTCGAGGAGGTCGTCGGCCAGCTGGAAGACGATGCCCAGCTTCTCGCCATACTCCGTGAGCGTGCCGATCGTCGCCTCGTCGCAGCCGCCGAACATGCCGCCGTAGCGGGCAGCGGTCGCGATCAGCGCGCCGGTCTTGTCGGCCAGGATGCCCAGGTATGCCGTGACCGCCTCCGAGGGGTCCGCCACCATCCCGGTCTGCAGGTCGTCGCGGATCTGCCCGGCGCAGAGCCGGACGAAGGTCTGGGCCTGGATCTTCACGGCTTCGGCGCCCAGGTCAGCCACCACGGCTGACGCGGTGCCGAAGAGTAGATCGCCCACCAGGATCGCGGTGGCGTTGCCGTAGGCGGCGTTGGCGCTGGCCACCCCTCGCCGCAGGTCGGCCTCGTCCATGACGTCGTCGTGGTAGAGGCTGGCGAGGTGGGTCAGCTCCACCCCGACGGCGGCGTCCACGACCTGGTCGTTCCAGCCCTCACCGACCTCGCTGGCCAGCAGCGTGAGCAGCGGACGGAAGCGCTTGCCACCGGCGGCCACCAGGTGCCCGGAGGCGCCGGCGATGAACGGGTCGTCGTGGTCGACGACCTCTTCCAGTCGTCGGGCGACCGCCTCCACGCCCTCGGCCACCCGGGCCTGAAGCGCCTCGTCAACGCCGGGGATGGCCCCGCTCGCGACCGTCACCGGAGGAAGAAGGCTGTGCTCTGCGCCAGATCGAGCAGCGGCGAGGGCATCACGCCCAGCCCGAGGGTGACGGCCAGCCCGGCCACGATCGCAAAGGTGGTCAGCAGCGAGGGGGCGGCCACGGTGGTGTCGCCGACCTCGTCACCCAGCCACATCTGGACGACCAGCTTGAAGTAGATGTAGGCCGTGACACCACTGGCGAGCACACCGATCACCACCAGCCAGGCGTAGCCCTGGCTGACGGCTGCGGCGAAGACCGCGAACTTGCCGGTGAAGCCGGAGGTCAGCGGGATGCCGGTGAAGGCCAGCATGAGGAAGGTGAAGCCGGCGGCCAACCAGGGGGCGCGCTTGCCCAGGCCCGACCACTGCCCCACCTGGGTGGCCTCGGTGCCCGAGGACCGGACCAGGGCGATGATCGCGAAGGCCGGGATCGTCATGAAGCCGTAGGTGGCCAGGTAGAACATCGTTGAGGAGATGCCTGCCTGGTCCATCGACACCAGGCCGGTGAGGATGAAGCCCGCGTGCGCGATCGAGGAGTAGGCCAGGATCCGCTTGACGTCGGTCTGCACGACCGCGAGCAGGGCACCCACGACCATGCTGAGGGCGGCCACGGCGGCGATGATCGGCTGCCACTCCAGGCGCGCACCCTCCACGGCCACGTAGAACAGGCGCAGCATGGCACCGAAAGCTGCCACCTTGGTGCACGCGGCCATGAAGCCGGTGACCGGGGTGGGAGCGCCCTGGTAGACGTCCGGGGTCCAGGCGTGGAAGGGGACCGCGCCGACCTTGAAGAGCAGGCCGATGGAGACCAGCAGCAGACCGGGCACGAGCAGCCCGTCCATGCCGACATTGCCCGACACCGCAGCCGCGATGTCGCCGAAGCGCATCGAGCCGGCGAAGCCGTAGAGCAGCACCGCGCCGAAGAGGAAGAAGGCGGAGGCGAAGCTGCCCAGGAGGAAGTACTTGAGCGAGGCCTCCTGGGAGAGCAGCCGACGACGCCGCGCCAGGCCGGTGAGGATGTAGAGCGGCAGCGACAGGATCTCCAGCGCGATGAACAGCAGGAGCAGGTCGTTGGCGCTGACGAAGAGCATCATGCCGCCGACCGACAGCAGCGTCAGCGGGAAGACCTCGGTGGTGGTGGCACCCATCCGGGCGGCCAGGGTCTCCTCGGCCGAGCCGGGCACCGAGCTGCCGGCCTGGGTGAAGGCGTCGGGTTGCGCGCCGCCGAAGCGCTCGGCCATCACGAACAGACCCAGCAGCGCCAGGATCAGGATCAGGCCCTGCAGCAGCAGCGCCGGCCCGTCGAGGGCGACCACGTCAGCCGCGGTGATGACCTGCCGGTCCGGACCGAGGAGCACGAGCGCGACGAAGGCCAGGACCAGGGTGGCCGCGGCGAGGGGAACCTGCACGGCATACCGCAGACCTCGGGGCAGGAAGCCCTCCAGGAGGCAGCCGATCAGACCACCGACGAAGACGATGATCATCGGCAGCAGAGCCGTGTAATCGATGTCGGGTGCGACGAACAGGTCGGTCATCAGCGGCCACTCCCCTCGTGGTTGGCGCCGTCAAGGGCAGAGTCGATCGTGGGCGCGGGGTCGGAGACCCCCACGTGCTGCAGGGTCTGCTGCACGGCGGGCTCGAGCAGCTCGAGCACCGGCTTGGGGTAGAACCCGAGGAACAGGAAGGCCGCGATGATCGGGGCGACCACCCACTTCTCCCGCATGTTCATGTCGGGCACCTGCAGGTCCGGGCGCGGACCGGTGGCCACCCGCTTGTACATCACCAGGATGTAGACGGCCGCCAGGATCACCCCGGTGGCTGCGGCGATGCCGAGCCAGGTGTGGCGCTGGAACAGGCCCGCGATCACCATGAACTCGCTGACGAAGGAGTTCAGGCCGGGCAGGGCCAGACCGGACAGACCGGAGATCAGCAGCGCACCTGCGATGAGCGGGGTGACCCGCTGCCAGCCACCGAAGTCGCGGATGTCCCGGGAGCCGCGGCGCGCGATGAGCATGCCCGCCACCAGGAAGAGTCCGGCAGTGGTGAAGCCGTGGTTGACCATGTAGAGCGTCGCGCCGGTCTGGGTCACCGTGGTGAAGGCGAAGATGCCCATGATGATGAACCCGAAGTGGCTGACCGAGGTGTAGGCGATGAGCCGGAGCAGATCGTCCTGCCCGATGGCCAGGATCGCGCCGATCACCATCGAGAGGAAGGCCAGGCCCAGGATCACCGGGGTCGCCCACTGGCTGGCCTCGGGGAAGAGCGCCAGGCAGAAGCGGATCATCCCGTAGGTGCCGACCTTGTCCAGCACGCCGACGAGCAGCACCGAGGTGGCCGGGCGGGCCTGCTCGGTGGCCAGCGGCAGCCAGGTGTGCACCGGCCACATCGGCGCCTTGATCGCGAAGGCGATGAAGAAGCCGAGGAAGAGCCAGCGGCCGACCTCGACCGGCAGGTCCAGCCCGGTCAGGTTGGTCAGCAGGAAACCGTCCGTGCCGCGCGGGCCCGCCAGGTAGAGGCCGATGACCGCGACCAGCATGATCAGGCCGCCGACCAGGGAGTAGATCAGGAAGGTGGTCGCCGCCTTCGCCCGGCGGGTGCCACCGAACATTCCGATCAGGAAGTAGACCGGGATGAGCATGGCCTCGAAGAAGACGTAGAAGAGGAAGACGTCGATCGCGGCGAAGACACCGACCATCATCGCGATCAGCGAGAGCATCAGCGCGAAGTAGGCGTGCTGACGGCGGCCCTCTGCCGGGACGTCGTCCCAGGCGGCCACGATGCAGATCGGGACCAGGATGAGCGCGAGCAGGATCATCGCCAGCGAGATGCCGTCGACACCGAGGGCGTAGGACACCCCGAACTGCGGGATCCAGGAGTGCACCTCGGTCAGCTGGAAGGGCTCAGCGGCCGTGCCACCACCGATCCGGTACTGGGTGGCGGCGACGATGCCGACGACCAGCGTCAGCAAGGAGACGCCGAGCGCCACCGGGCGCACCAGGGTGCTCGCCTTGGGCAGCAGCGCCACCACCAGCGCGCCGACGAGCGGCAGCACCAGGAGCGTGGTCAACCAGGGGAAGTTCATCACTGCATCACCCACACAACACCGAGGATGGCGACGACACCGAGGAGCATCGTCAGGGCATAGGAGCGCACGAAGCCGTTCTGGGCCCGGCGCAGGACGGCGGCGAGGGCACCGACGCCGCCGACGGCGCCACCGGTCACACCGGCCTCGACGACCCTGCGGTCACTGTCGACCGCGGTGCTGGCCAGAGCGCCCATCGGCGAGACGAAGAGAGCGTCGTTGACGTCGTCCTGGTAGAGGTCGCGGCGGGCGGCCCGGGTCAGGGCGTTGCCCTGCGGGGCGACCTCCGGCACATCCTGCTGCCAGTACATGCGCCAGGCCAGGAAGACACCGAGGGCCATCAGCACGAAGACGGCAACCTGGATACCCCAGAGCGGGACCAGGGACTCGCCGTGGTGCTCGCCGAAGACCGGCTCGAGCCAGCCCTGCAGGATGCCGGTCGGGTAGAGCACCGCGCCGAGCACTAACGAGCCGAGAGCCAGCACCATCATCGGGATGGTCATCACCAGCGGGGACTCGTGCGGGTGCGCATCGTCGTGCCAGCGAGCCTTGCCGTGGAAGGTCATGAAGAACAGCCGCGACATGTAGAAGGCGGTGATCCCAGCACCCAGCAGCGCGACGCCACCGAAGACCCAGCCCTGCCAGCCGGGGGCGGAGAAGGCGGACTCGATGATGTGGTCCTTGGAGAACCAGCCAGCGGTGAACGGGAAGCCGATGATCGCCAACCAGCCGGCCGCGAAGGTGATCCAGGTGATCTTCACCTCGCGGGAGAGCCCGCCGAAGCGGCGCATGTCCACCCGGTCGTTCATGGCGTGCATGACCGAACCGGCGCCGAGGAACATGTTGGCCTTGAAGAAGCCGTGCGTGATCAGGTGGAAGATCGCATACATGTAGCCGATCGGGCCCAGGCCCACGGCGAGCATCATGTAGCCGATCTGGGACATCGTGGAGGCGGCCAGCGCCTTCTTGATGTCGTCCTTGGCGCAGCCCACGATCGCGCCATACAGCAGGGTGATCGCACCGACGATCGCCACCACGAGGCGGGCATCGGGGGTGAGGTCGTAGATCGCCTGGCTGCGCGCGATGAGGTAGACACCGGCGGTGACCATGGTGGCGGCGTGGATGAGCGCGGACACCGGGGTCGGGCCGGCCATCGCATCGCCCAGCCAGCTCTGCAGCGGGAACTGGGCGGACTTGCCGCAGGCGCCCAGCAGCAGCGCCAGGCCGATCGCGGTGAGCACCATCGGGGTGGCCGAGCTGGCGTTGCCATGGACCGTCGCGAAGTCGAGCGCGCCGAAGTTGGCCAGCATCAGACCCATCGCGATGATCAGCCCGAAGTCACCCACGCGGTTGACGATGAACGCCTTGTTGGCCGCTGCGGCATACGCCGGGTTGGAGTTCCAGAACCCGATGAGCAGGTAGGACGCCAGGCCCACGCCCTCCCAGCCGACGAAGAGCATCAGATAGGAGTCCGCCAGAACCAGGATCAGCATCGCCGCCACGAACAGGTTCAGGTAGGCGAAGAACCGGCGCTTGTCCGGGTCGTGCTGCATGTAGCCCAGCGAGTAGACGTGGATCAGGCTGCCCACGAAGGTGATCAGCATGACGAACGCCAGCGACAGCGGGTCCATCAGCAACCCGGCGTTGACCGTCAGGTCACCGGCGCTGATCCACTCCCACATCGTGAGCTGCAGCTGCCGGTCACCCGGTGCGTAGCCGGTGAGCTGGACGATGACGAGGGCGCCGACGACGAAGGAGGCCCAGGACAGGGCGGTCGCCAGCAGGGGTCCCCAGGAGTTCGTGGCGCGGCCGCCGAGCAGCAGCACCGCGGCTCCCAGCAGGGGCAGCGCGATCATCAACCAGCCGAACTGGGCCACACCGCCGGAAACGGCGTTGTACAGGCCAGGTTCGCTAGTGGTTGCCGCGAGGTGCGCGACCGTGGTGAGCGAAGACACTCGCTGCCTCCCTTACAGCTTGAGCAGGTTGGCGTCGTCGACCGAGGCCGAGCGACGCGCACGGAAGATGGACATGATGATGGCCAGGCCCACCACGACCTCGGCGGCAGCCACGACCATGACGAACAGGGCGTAGACCTGCGCGTCGAGCTGTCCGTGGATGCGGGCGAAGGTGACCAGGGCCAGGTTGCAGGCGTTGAGCATCAGCTCGATACCCATGAACACGATGATCGTGTTCCGGCGCGTGAGCACCGTGAGGGCACCGATCGTGAAGAGCACGACCGCCAGGTAGATGTAGGACTCCACACCCATCAGCGCTGCTCCTCCTGCTCGCTCTGGGTCGCCGCCGAGTCGTCGGCCAGGTCAGCCGTCTCCTCGTCGGTGACCGGAGCCTTCGGCCGGCTGCCCGGCTTGGGCTCGGTGTCGGTGGCGCCGGGCGCGCCCGGCAGGCGGTAGTCGTCCGGCGAGGACACCTGACCGCGGGCCACCAGCACGCGCGGCACCGACTCCGGCACGGGGGTGCCGTCGGGGGCCAGGGCGGGAGTGTCCGCGGCGTTGTGTCGGGCGTAGACGCCGGGGTTGGGCTTGCCAGCCAGCCAGCGGCCGCCGTGGAGCTTCTCCTGCGACAACTCGCGCTGGGTGCGCTTGGGGGTGAGGCGCTCGCGGTGGGCCAGCACCATGGCGCCCATGACGGCGATCACCAGGAGGGCACCGAGGACCTCGAAGCTGAGCACCTGGCGCTCGAAGATCTCCCGGGCCAGTGCGGTGACCGGCCCTTCGGCCTGAGCCACGCCCACCCCGACCGCTGCCGGCCACTCGACCCGGGTGAGGCCGTAGACCGCCGCGGCCGCGAAGCCGGCGCCCAGGATGTAGGCGAAGATCCGCTGCCCGCGCAAGGTCTCGACCATCGAGTCGGAGGCATCGACGCCGACCATCATGACGACGAAGAGGAAGAGCATCATCACAGCGCCGGAGTAGACGAAGATCTGGATGATCCCGACGAACTCGGCTCCCTGGACGATGTAGACCAGCCCGAGGCCGACCATCACCATCGCCATCGCCATCGCGGCGTGGACCGCCTTGCGGGCGAAGAGCAGGCCCAAGGCACCGACCACCGTCACGATGGCCATCACCCAGAACAGGCCGAGCTCCATCCCGTCGATCTGGGGGCTCACCGGCCGACCTCCTTGTCCTGCGCGTCGGTGCTGGTGCTCGAGGTCGCGCTCGAGGCGGCGCCAGCCGTGCTGGCGGCGCGGGCGCTGTCCCGCTCGGCGACGTACTCCTGCTGGGCGGAGGTCGCTCCGGTCACCTGCCCGCGGTAGTAGTCGCGCTCCTCCATGCCCGGCGCCATCGGGAACGGCGGCTGGAGCATGTCGGGCCCGAGCGGCGCGAGCAGCTGGTGCTTCTCGTAGATCAGCGCGGTGCGGGTCGGGTCGGCCAGCTCGTATTCGTTGGTCATCGTCAGCGCGCGCGTCGGGCAGGCCTCGATGCACAGCCCGCAGAAGATGCACCGCAGGTAGTTGATCTGGTAGACGCGGCCGTAGCGCTCCCCCGGCGAGAACCGGGCGCCGTCGACATTGTCCGCACCCTCGACATAGATCGCGTCGGCGGGGCAGGCCCAGGCGCACAGCTCGCAGCCGACGCACTTCTCCAGTCCGTCGGGGTGCCGGTTGAGCTGGTGGCGACCGTGGAAGCGAGCGGCCGTGGGCCGCTTGACCTCGGGGTACTCCTGGGTCTGGACCTTGCGGAACATGGTCGAGAAGGTCACGCCGAAGCCGGCGACCGGGGCGAAGAGCTGGGCGAGCAGGCCCGGCTCCTTCTTCCCGCCCGTGGGGTCGGTCGAGGAGGTGGCGGGAGCCTGCGCCGGCTCGCGCACCTCGGGCGCCTCCGCGCCGCCCTCCGGCGAGGTGGTCGGATCGTTCTGGTCAGCCACGGCTGTCCTCCGCGTCGGTGGTGGTCGTGGTGGTGGGCGTGGTGGTCGTCGTTGCGGCCGTGGTGCTGGCCGACGGCGTCGACCGGACGGGGGCGGCCGCCTCCACGCCGCGGCGCGGCTCGACCAGCCGCTGCCCGGGCAGGGGCGGAACCGGGAAGCCGTCCGCGAACGGATCGACCTCCTCCGGGATCTCCATCGCGGCCTCCCGTTCGGCGGCCCGGCGCTGGGCGTAGCGGTCCCACAGCAGGATGCCGCCGACCACGAAGACTCCGATGATCACCAGAGTCAGGATGGTGACCCAGCGGCCCTCACCGAAGAAGCCCTCCTGCGCGGCCCGGATCGCGATGACCGCGATGACCCACACCAGCGACAGCGGGATGAGCACCTTCCAGCCCAGCTTCATGAACTGGTCGTAGCGGACGCGCGGCAGCGAGCCACGCAGCCAGACGTAGAAGAAGATGAACAGCCACATCTTCAGGGTGAACCAGAGCAGGCCCCACCAGCCCTCGCTCAACATGTTGTCGTTGATCAGGTTGAGCGGCCAGGGCGCCGCGTAACCACCCAGGAAGAGCGTGGTCGCCAGCGCCGAGACCGTGAACATGTTGATGTACTCACCGAGGAAGAACATGCCGAACTTCATCGAGGAGTACTCGGTGTGGAAGCCACCACCGAGCTCACCCTCACCCTCGGCGAGGTCGAACGGCAGTCGGTTGGTCTCGCCGACCATGGTGATCAGGTAGACGACGAAGCTGAAGAAGAGGGGCACGATATACCACATCGGGATCCCGAGCCAGGTCGTCTCGGCCTGCCGGGCCACGATCTGGCTGGTCGACATCGACCCCGCGAAGAGGAAGACCGCGACCAGGGACAAGCCCATGGCGATCTCGTAGGAGATGACCTGCGCGGTCGAGCGCAGGCCACCCAGCAGCGGGTAGGTCGAGCCGGAGGACCAACCGGCCAGCACGAAGCCGTAGGCCGCGACGCCCGCGACGGCGAGCACCAGCAGCACCGCGACGGGGGTGTCGGTCAGCTGCAGGGGCGTGGTGTGCCCGAACATCTGCACCTCGCCGCCCAGCGGGATGATCGCGAAGGAGACGAAGGCCAGCGAGGCGACGATCAGCGGCGCCGCGATGAACATCAGCTTGTCGGCGTTCTTCGGCGTCACGTCTTCCTTGAGGAAGAGCTTGATGCCGTCGGCGGCGGTCTGCAGGATGCCGATCGGGCCGAGGCGGTTGGGGCCGGGACGCTGCTGCATCCGGCCGATGACGCGCCGCTCGAACCAGATGACGATGACGACCGAGATCATCACGTAGACGAAGAGCAGGAAGGCCTTGAACAGCGACAGCCACCAGGGGGTGTCGCTGAAGTCGGCGACCGGCAGGTCGGTGCTCTGCATCGGCAGCGAGGCCGCCGCCGAGACAAGCTCCGGGTATGCCGTGAGAAGGCTCGCGCTCATGCCTCACCTCGGGTGTGGTCGTGGTCGGTTCCGGCAGCAGTGGGCCGGTCGGCGCGGGCGATCCGCACCACCGACCCGGCGTCGACGCCGAGCGTGTCGCGGACCGCGGAGCCGACCGAGTTGGTGGGCACCCAGACGACCGCGTCATGCATGGCGGTCAGCACGACCGGCAGCACGATCTCGCCGCGGTCGGTGCCGACGCTGATGAGCTCACCCTCGGCCACGCCCAGTCCCTCGGCCGTGCCGGCGGAGATGCGCGCGGTGGCCTTGGCTGCGGTGCCGGCGAGGAAGGGCTCGCCGTCCTGCATCGAGCCAGCATCCAGCAGGTGGTGCCAGGTCGCGAGCACGGCCTCGCCCTCACCCGGAGAGGCGGGGCCCGTGGCGGCCACGGACGGAGCCTCCGGGCGGGTCTCGACGGTGCCCAGGGCGCTGAGTTCGCCACGGATCTCGGTCACCGAGCCCGTGCCGAGGCGGTGGCCCAGGGCGCCGGCCACCCGGTCCAGGACGACGTGGTCGGAGACGGCGGAGGACTCCAGCGCTCGCTCGAAGGGACGCAGGCGGCCCTCCCAGTTGGCGTAGGCGCCGGCCTTTTCCTGCTGCGGAGCGACGGGCAGGATCACGTCGGCGTAGTCGTGGACCTCGGTCTCGCGGACCTCCAGGGAGATCACGAAGGCGCGGGCCAACGCGCGGCGGGCCAGCTCGGGATCCGGCAGGTCGGCGATCTCCAGGCCGCCGACCACCAGCGCAGCGAGTTCGCCCTCTGCGGCTGCCGTCAGGATGGCGGTCGTGTCCCGACCGGGGGCCGCCGGGAGCTCAGCGCCCCAGACGCCAGCCACCTGCTCGCGGGCAGCGGCGTCGGTGACCGCGCGGCCGCCGGGCAGCAGGACGGGCAGGGCGCCGACCTCGACCGCACCGCGCTCACCGGCACGGCGCGGCACCCACGCCAGCGCCGCTCCGGTGGACTCGGCCAGGGCAGCCGCGGCGGACAGGGCACCGGGCACGGTGGCCAGCCGCTCGCCGACGAGGATGACCGAGGTCTCGGTCAGCGCGTCGGAGGCGGCTGTGTACTCGCTGCCCTGGGTGCCGTCGGTCGCCTCGGGCAGCGGCTGGGTCGCCCCGTCGACCGGGGTGCCGGCGCCGCTGGTGCGGTGCTCGAGGAGCGCCTGCAGGACCTCGGCCTCGGTGCCGGGAGCAGAGGCCAGCAGGGTGCCACCCAGCTTGGTCAGGCCGCGGCTGGCGAAGGGGGCGACGCCATAGACCTGCGTCTTGTTGCGACGCATGGCCTTGCGCAGGCGCAGGAAGACGATCGGGCTCTCGTCCTCGGGCTCCAGACCGACGAGCAGCACCGAGGAGGCCTGCTCGAGGGTCGCGTAGCTCACCTCGCGACGACCGACGACGGTGGAGGCCAGGAAGTCGGCCTCCTCCGCGCTGTGCGGGCGTGCGCGGTGGTCGATGTCGTTGGTGCCGAGCGCCACCCGAGCGAACTTGGCGTAGGCGTAGGCGTCCTCGACGCTGACCCGGCCACCGACGAGCACTCCGGTGCCGCCGGCACCCGCTGCGGCCAGCCCCTGGGCAGCCGCGTCGAAGGCCGCACGCCAGGCGACGACGGCGTAGGCGCCGTCCTCGCCGCGCACGACCGGGTCGCGCAGGCGGTCATCGAGGGTCGGGTAGGTGAAGGCCCAGCGGCCCTTGTCGCAGTTCCACTCCTCGTTGACCTCCGGGTCGTTGAGGGCCATCCGGCGCAGCACACCGCCGCGACGGTGGTCGGTCCGGATCGCGCAGCCGGACGAGCAGTGCTCGCACACGCTCGGGGTCGACACCAGGTCGAAGGGGCGCGAGCGGAAGCGGTAGGCCGCGCCGGTGAGAGCACCCACCGGGCAGATCTGGACGGTGTTGCCCGAGAAGTAGCTCTCGAACGGCTTCTCCTCGTAGATCGCGACCTGCTGCAGCGCGCCGCGCTCGGCCAAGGCGATGAACGGGTCACCGGCGATCTCATCGGAGAAGCGGGTGCACCGTGCGCAGAGCACGCAACGCTCGCGGTCCAGCAGCACCTGGGAAGAGATGTTGACCGGCTTGGGGAAGGTGCGCTTGACGTCCTCGAAGCGCGAGGTCGGGCGGCCGTTGGACATCGCCTGGTTCTGCAGGGGGCACTCGCCACCCTTGTCGCAGACAGGGCAGTCGAGCGGGTGGTTGATGAGGAGCAACTCCATTACACCGGTCTGGGCCTTGTCGGCCACCTCGCTGGTGTGCTGGGTCTTCACCACCATGCCTTCGCTGGCGACCATCGTGCAGGAGGCCTGCGGCTTGGGCATCGGCTTGACGTTGCCCTCGCGGTCAGGGGTGGCCACGTCGACGAGGCACTGACGGCAGGCGCCGACCGGGTCGAGCAGCGGGTGGTCGCAGAAGCGTGGGATCTGGATCCCGATCTGCTCGGCCGCGCGGATGACCAACGTGCCCTCGGGCACGGTGACCGGGATGTCGTCGATCGTCAGCGTGATCTGCGTGACGTCCGGCTCGGCCGGCACGCTGCCGTCGCCACCCTTGGTGACCGCGTTGCCGCCGGCGGCGGGGGAGGTCTGGACGCTCATGCGGGCTGGCTCTCCTTCGCGAACAGGGTGGAGCGCTCCGGCGGGAAGAGCTCGTGCCAGGGGGTGGTCATCCCCTGCTCGAACTCCTCGCGGAAGTACTGGATGGCCGAGGTGATGGGGCTGGTCGCCCCGTCGCCCAGGGCGCAGAAGGAGCGGCCCAGGATGTTGTCGCAGATGTCATCGAGTTTCTCGATGTCACCCTCGTGACCCTGGCCGTTCTCCAGGCGGGTCATGATCTGCTTGAGCCAGAAGGTGCCCTCCCGGCACGGGGTGCACTTGCCGCAGGACTCGTGCGCGTAGAAGTCGGTCCAGCGCGAGACGGCACGGACCACCGAGGTGGTCTCGTCGAAGATCTGCAGCGCACGGGTGCCGAGCATCGAGCCCTCCTTGGCGACCGACTCGAAGTCCAGCGGCACGTCCAGGTGGGCATCGGTAAACAGCGGGGTGGAGGACCCACCCGGCGTCCAGAACTTCAGCTTGTGGCCATTGCGCATGCCGCCGGCCATCTCGATCAGCTCGCGCAGGGTGATCCCCAGCGGGGCTTCGTACTGGCCCGGGCGGTTGACATGCCCGGAGAGGCTGAAGATGCCGAAGCCCTGGGACTTCTCGGTGCCCATGTCACCGAACCAGTCGGCACCGTGCAGCACGATCGGCGGGACCGAGGCGATGGACTCGACGTTGTTGACCACGGTCGGACGGGCATACAGACCGGCGACGGCAGGGAACGGCGGCTTGAGGCGGGGCTGGCCGCGGCGGCCCTCGAGGGAGTCCAGCAGCGCCGTCTCCTCGCCACAGATGTAGGCACCGGCGCCGGCGTGGACGGTGATGTCCAGGTCGAACCCGGAACCGAGGATGTTCTTGCCCAGGTAGCCGGCCGCGTAGGCCTCCTCGACCGCGCGCATCAGACGGCGGTAGACGTGCACGACCTCGCCGCGCAGGTAGATGAAGGCGTGGTGGCAGCCGATCGCGTAGCTGGTGATGACCATGCCCTCGATGAGGAACTGAGGGGCGGCCATCATCAGCGGGATGTCCTTACAGGTGCCCGGCTCGGACTCATCGGCGTTGACGACGAGGTAGCGGGGACCGCCGTCCGGAGGGGGCAGGAAGCCCCACTTCATCCCGGTCGGGAAGCCGGCGCCGCCACGGCCACGCAGACCGGACTCCTTGGTCATCGCGACGAGGTCCGCAGCGTCCAGCTCCAGCGCCTTGCGCAGGCCCTGGTAGCCCTCGTTGGCCTCGTAGGTCTCCAGCGTCCAGGACTGGGGGTCATCCCAGAACTTGGTCAGGATCGGGGTCAGCACGGTGCTCATCCGTCCGCCTCCTTGCTCGCGTCGCCAGGCTTCTCGTCCGGCTCGTTGGCCGGGGTGTCCTCCGAGGAAGGACGGCCCCGCTCGGCCTCGCCCTCACGGGCGCCCTCGGTAGCGGTCGCGTCCTGCGCCTCACCCACCTCGGCGGAGCTGCCCGGAGCGGTCCAGCCCTTCTCGCGGGCCAGCTTGGTGCCCTCGATCGAGGCCGGTCCGGCGCCCACGCCCTCGTCGGCCAATCCGTCGGGGAAGCCTGCCAGCACGCGGGACACCTGCTTGAAGGTGCAGACCCGGCTGGGGCCACGGGTGGGGGCGACCTCCTCGCCCGCACGGAGGCGGTCGACGAGATCCTTGGTGGACTCGGGGGTCTGGTTGTCGAAGAACTCCCAGTTGACCATCACGACAGGCGCGAAGTCGCACGCTGCATTGCACTCGAGGCGCTCCAGGGTGACCTTGCCGTCCTCGGTGGTCTCGTCGTGACCCACGCCGAGGTGCTCGCTGACCTCGTCGAAGATCTGGTCGCCGCCCATCACCGCGCAGAGGGTGTTGGTGCACACGCCGACGGTGTACTCACCATTGGGGTGGCGCTTGTACTGGGTGTAGAAGGTGGCGACACCGCTCACCTCGGCGGTGGTCAACCCCAGCACGTCCGCGCACAGGTTCACGCCGCGGCCGGTGACATACCCGTCCACCGACTGGATGAGGTGCAGCATCGGCAGCAGCGCCGAACGCTTCTGCGGGTAGCGCGCGATGATCAGCGCGGCGTCCTCGCGGAGCTGGGCCTCGGTCTGCTCGTCGTACGGCTCATCGGAGGCGTGCAGCGGCGTCTGGGGGTGCAGCGGGGACTCGGCGAACATCGAGTGGTGGAGCTGCTCGGTCGAACGGCCCTGGGTCGAGCCGTCTCCATGCGCGGACGCGGTCACCGGTCAACGCCTCCCATCACGGGGTCGATCGAGGCCACGGCGACGATGACGTCGGCGACCAGGCCGCCTTCTGCCAGCGCCGAGGCTGCCTGCAGGTTGTGGAAGCTGGGGTCGCGGAAGTGCGCCCGGTAGGGCCGGGTGCCGCCGTCGGAGACGACGTGCACACCGAGCTCGCCCTTGGGGGACTCCACGGCGGCGTAGGCCTGGCCGGGCGGAACCCGGAAGCCCTCGGTGACCAGCTTGAAGTGGTGGATGAGCGCTTCCATGGACTCACCCATGATCTCCCGGATGTGGTCCAGGCTGTTGCCCTGACCATCGGCCCCGACCGACATCTGGGCGGGCCAGGCGATCTTGCGGTCGGCGACCATCACCGGCTCGCCGGCGCTGGCCCGGAGCCGCTCGATGGCCTGCTCCACGATCCGCAGCGACTGCCAGATCTCATCCAGCCGGATGACCACCCGGCTGTAGGCGTCCATGTCGCGGCGGGTGACCACATCGAACTCGTAGGTCTCGTAACCGCAGTACGGGTCGGCCTTGCGCAGGTCGTGGGGCAGGCCGGTCGAGCGCAGGATCGGCCCGGTGACGCCCAGCGCCATGCAGGAGGCCAGCGAGAGCACCCCGACATCGACGGTGCGGCCCTTGAAGACCGGGTTCTCCAGCAGCAGCAGCTCCAGCTCGCGGACACCGCGCCGCAGGTCCGGCAGCTCGGCCTCGAGCTGGTCCAGGTGCTCGGGCAGCACGTCCTGCGCCACCCCGCCGGGGCGCACGTAGGCGTTGTTCATCCGGAGCCCGGACACGGCCTCGAAGAAGCGGAGCAGACGCTCACGCTCGCGGAAGCCGATCGTCATGATGGTGGTCGCGCCCAGCTCCATGCCACCGGTCGCCAGGCAGATCAGGTGCGAACCGATCCGGTTCAGCTCCATCATGAGCACGCGGATGTCGTTGGCGCGCTGCGGGATCTGGTCGGTGATGCCGAGCAGCTTCTCGATCCCCAGGCAGTAGGCCGCCTCGTTGAAGATCGGGGTGAGGTAGTCCATCCGGGTGCAGAACGTGGTCCCCTGCACCCAGGTGCGGTACTCCATGTTCTTCTCGATGCCGGTGTGCAGGAAGCCGATGCCGGCACGCGCCTCGCGCACCGTCTCGCCGTCCAGCTCCAGCACCAGGCGGAGCACGCCGTGGGTGGAAGGGTGCTGCGGTCCCATGTTGACCACGATGCGCTCGGCGCCGAGGGTCGCGACGTCATTGACGATCTCGTCCCAGTCGCCGCCGCCGGCGGTGTAGACCGCGCCGCCGTCGACCGAGTCGGCCGCCACCGCGCCGTCGGCGTAGAGGTCGCCGCCAGAGGCCTTGGCCTGCTCGACGTAGGCCGCGCCGTCATCGGAACGACGGCCCGAGCCCTGGAATCCTTCGGTGGTGGTCACGAGTAGCTCCTCCGCTGGTCGGGTGCGGGGATGGTGGCGCCCTTGTACTCGACCGGGATGCCGCCCAACGGGTAGTCCTTGCGCTGGGGGTGGCCCGGCCAGTCATCGGGCATCAGGATCCGGGTGAGGCCCGGGTGGCCCTCGAAGACGATGCCGAACATGTCGTAGGTCTCACGCTCGTGCCAGTCGTTGCCCGGGTAGATGGACACGATGCTGGGCACGCGCGGGTCTTCCTCGGGGCAGGTGACCTCATAGCGCACCCTGCGCACGCCGTGCGTGATCGAGGTGAAGTGGTAGACGGCGTGCAACTCGTGGCCGGTCTGCTCGGGCCAGTGCACTCCGGACACGCCGAGGCAGACCTCGAAGCGAAGTCGGGCGTCGTCGCGCAGCGGCTGCAGCAGCGCGAGCAGGTGCTCACGGCGCACGTGCAGAGTCAGTTCCCCGCGGTCGACCACGACCCGCTCGACGCCAGCTGAGAAGGCTTCGGGCGCGGCGGCCTCAAGGGCGTCGACGACCTCGTCGAAGTAGGAGCCGTAAGGGCGCTCACTGCCACCGGGGAAGAGCACGGGGACATCGAGCCCGCCGTAACCGCTGGTGTCCAAGCCCTTGGAGCTGCCGAACATCCCCTGGCGGTGAGCCATCAGCACCGGCTCGCCCGGCTGGGCCATGCCAGCCACGGCGTCGCCCGCCTGCGCGTGCGCGGTGCTGACCAGCTGCTCCTCGCCCTTCGGCGGGGCACCGGTCTCGTCGTGGGTGGTGGTCTGCGCCGGAGCGTTCTTGTCCGGCGTTTCCGGTCCAGTCGACGTCATCACGCCAGGCTCCTTTCGGCGCGCTTCCGCGCTCGCTCCGCTGCGGGTCCTCGCTTCGCTGTCATCACGCCAGGCTCCTTCCGGCGCGATTCCGCGCTTGCTCCGGGCCTCGCTCCGCTGCGTTTCCTCGCTTCGCTGTCATCACGCCAGCAACCCCTTCCGGTCGTTCAGCGGCACCGCCGCCAGGGCCGCAGCCTCGGCAGCGCGAGCGGCCTCCTCGCGGCTGACGCCGAACTTGAACTCGCGGATCTGGCGCTGCAGCTCCAGCACCGCGTTCAGCAGCATCTCCGGCCGCGGCGGACATCCCGGCAGATAGACGTCCACGGGGACGATGTGGTCCACGCCCTGGACGATCGCGTAGTTGTTGAACATCCCGCCGGAGCTGGCGCACACACCCATCGAGATGACCCACTTGGGGTTGGGCATCTGGTCGTAGACCTGGCGCACGACGGGGGCCATCTTCTGCGAGACGCGGCCAGCGACGATCATCAGATCGGCCTGACGCGGGGTCGCGGCGAAGCGCTCCATGCCGAAGCGGGCGATGTCGTAGTCGGGCGTGCCGACCGCCATCATCTCGATCGCGCAGCAGGCCAGACCGAAGGTCGCCGGCCACACCGACTGCTGGCGCAGCTGGCCCGCCAGCCCCTCCACGGTGTGCAGCAGGATCCCGCCAGGGATCTTGTCCTCAAGACCCATCGTTCTCACCCAGTCCTTCCGACCCGCTGAGGCGAGCCTTCACGTCATACCTGCTGGTCAGTCCCACTCCAGACCCCCGCGGCTCCACTCGTACACGAACGGGACCGAGACGACGACGAGGAAGAGCAGCATCGCCAGCACGCTGAACAGCCCGACCTGCTCGAAGGCCACCGCGAACGGGTAGAGGAAGAGCACCTCGACGTCGAAGATGATGAAGAGCATGGCGGTCAGGTAGTACTTGACCGGCACGCGGCCGCCCTCGTGCGCCTGAGGCGTGGGCTGGATGCCGCACTCGTAGGCCTCGGCCTTGGCGCGGTTGTAGCTGACCTTGCCGAGCAGACCGCCACCGAAGACCGAGCCGAAGGCGAAGAGCAGACCGAAGAAGAGGAAGAAGATGACCGGCAGATAGGGGTGGTAGTCCATCAGTGCCAGGACTCCTTTCGGGTCTTCACCGGCGTCGGGCACGCCGAGCGAGGGGTCGGGCGCACAGCAATCCTAGGGCGCATCGCTTCCATCATGCCGCAGGGGTCACTCGGGTCAGCGCGTTGATCACGCGGTCATCCAGTCTGCCGTCGCGTTCCTGCGGCAGGTTGGCCATGATCTTGATGAGCAGGCGCATCAGCGCCTTGCGCGGCAGGCCGTACTTGACGGCCAGGCGCATGACCTCCGGCTTGCCGATGAGGGTGGCGAACTGCTTGCCCAGCATGTAGTAGCCGCCCAGCGCCTCCTTCATCACGCCGGGGTAGGTGCGCAGAACCGCCTCCATCTCCCCGGGCGTGTTGCGCGCGAGCGCGGAGGCGATGATCTCCGAGCCCAGCCGGCCGGCCTCCATCGCTTCGGCGATGCCCTCACCGTTGAACGGGTTGACCATCCCGCCCGCGTCGCCCACGAGCAGCATCCCGCGGTCATAGAGGGGCTGCCGGTTGAAGCACATCGGCAGGGCGGCGCCGCGGATCGGGCCGAGCTGGGAGTCCTCGCTGATCCCCCACTCCTCCGGCATCGCAGCCACCCAGCGGCGCATCACGTCGCGGGAGTCGAAGTTGCCGAAGTCCTTGAAGGTGTCCAGGATCCCGAGGCCGACGTTGGCGGTGCCGTCCCCGAGGGGGAAGATCCAGCCGTAGCCGGGCATCAACGAGCGCGTGCCGTCGTCCTGCTGGGCCCACAGCTCGAGCCAGGACTCCAGGTAGTCGTCGTCATGGCGTGGCGTGGAGAAGTAGGTGCGCACCGCGACGCCCATCGGGCGGTCGTCCCGCTTGGGCCGGTCCATCGCCAGCGAGAGCCGGCTGGAGTTGCCGTCGGCGGCGACGACGACGCGACACCGGAACTCCCGCACCTCACCGGTCGGCCGGCCACCCTCCATCACCTTGGCGCGCACGCCGACGATGTGGCCCCGACCGTCCAGGATCGGCTCGGAGACGTTCATCCCCTCGAGCAGGCGGGCACCGCGGGAGGCGGCGTGCCGGGCGAGGGTCTCGTCCAGGCCCATCCGGGTGCGGACCAGGCCGTAGGGGGGGAAGGTGGCGTTGCCCGGCCAGTCCAGCTCCATCCGGACCCCGCCGCCGACGATGCGCAGGCCCTTGGTGCGGTGCCAGCCATCCTCGACCCGGGTGGGAACGCCCAGGGAGATCAGCTCGCGGACGGCGCGAGGGGTGAGGCCGTCGCCGCAGATCTTGTCGCGGGGGAAGGTGGCCTTCTCGAGGAGGAGCACGTCCAGCCCGTGCTGGGCCAGGTAGGCCGCCGCGGCCGATCCACCGGGACCGGCGCCGACGACGATGACGTCTGCCGTCTCGACCTGCGGATTCACGATTGCTGCGCCTCGCTTGTGCCAACCTTCACGAACTTAGTCAGTCTAGGACGCCGCACCCGCACCACCGGGTGAGGCCCTCCTGACTCGGATTAGCACACTGGTGACTGTTGAAAACGGGTCAGCGCCGCTCACCGGGCCCCGCCGGCGCGACCGCGTGGTGCAGGGCCACGATCCCACCGGTGAGATTGCGCCAGCGCACCTCGCTCCACCCCGCCGCACGAACCTGCTCGGCCAGCTCCCGCTGCTCGGGCCAGGCCCGGATCGACTCGGTGAGGTACTCATAGCTCTCCGGGTTCGAGCTGGTCCGCCGCGCCACCGCGGGAAGCACGTTGAGCGCCACCTTGTCGTAGAGCGTGGAGAAGACCGGCACCGTCGGCGTCGAGAACTCGGCGATGAGCAACCGGCCGCCCGGACGGCATACCCGGAGGAACTCGCGAAGAGCGAGATCGACGTCCTTGACGTTGCGCAGCCCAAAGCTCATCGTGACCACGTCGAAGGAGGCGTCAGCGAAGGGCAGCGCCATCGCGTCCGCGGCGGTGAACGGCAGGTCCGGACGACGCCGATAGCCCTCCTGCAGCATTCCGAGCGAGAAGTCGGCAGGGACGACCTGCACGCCGCGGTCGGCATACGGGACCGAGGAGACACCCGTGCCGGCGGCGATGTCCAGCACCCGCTCCCCCGGCTGCGCGTCCACCACGCCGGTGGCGACGCGGCGCCACCACGCGTCCAACCCGCCGGTGAGCACCGTGTTGGTGACGTCATACCGGCGCGCGACGCCATCGAACATGTCGACGACCTCGTGCGGTTGCTTGTCGAGGTGGGCGCGGCTGGGGTTCATGGCGACCATCCTCGCACCACGGCATACAGTTGGCCCCCGTGTCCCCCCTCCCCCGAGCCGTCCCGGGCCAGCTGCCCCGGCTGCGCACCCGCACGCTCGCGGTCGACGTCACCGGTGACCTGCTGGCCCGCGTGCCGGACGAGGCGGACCCGCGCGAGGTGGTCGCCTGGCTGCGCGAGGGGGACGGCCTGGTCGGGTGGGGCGTCGCCGCCACCATCGAGACCTCCGGGGAGGATCGCTTCGCCGCCGCGGAGGAATGGTGGGGACACCTGCGCGCGATGACCGAGGTCGAGGACGAGGTGCGCCTGCCCGGAACGGGGCTGGTGGCCTTCGGCTCCTTCGCCTTCGACCGCGGGTCGCAGGACTCCAGCGTGCTCATCGTCCCGCGCGTGCTGATCGGGCGCCGGGACGGACTGGCCTGGGTCACCCAGGTGGTCGCCGACGGGGAGCCGTGGCCGCCCGGGCATCCGGTGGAACTGCTCGGCCACAGCAACCCGCTGCTCGGCACCCTCGACCCCCTCGTCGAGCGCCCCGGCACCGTGTCCCCCGAGGACTGGCCCGCCGTGATCGCGCGCGGGATCGACCGGATCGGGTCCGGCGAGGTCGACAAGGTCGTCCTGGCCCGCGACGTCGAGGTCCGGCACCGGGAGGGCGAGGTGGTCCGCATCGCTCCGGTCCTCGAGCGCCTGGAGAAGAGGTATGCCGCAACCTGGACGTTCGCGGTGGCCGGCCTGGTGGGCGCCACCCCGGAGATGCTGGTCCGGTTGCAGGGTGGCCGCGCGCGCTCCCGGGTGCTGGCAGGCACCATCCGCCGCAACAACGGGATGCCGCTGCCGTCCGAGCCGACCACCGGCGCCGCCGACCCCCGGCTGCACCTGGTGAGCAGCGTCAAAGACCTGGAAGAGCACACGTATGCCGTGGCCTCCGTCGCCGACGCCCTCGCCCCGCACTGCGCCGACCTGCACGTTCCCTCCACGCCCTATGTGCTCGAACTGCCGGACGTCTATCACCTGGCGACCGACCTGACCGGCACGATGGTCAGCGGGGCCACCTCGCTGCGCCTCGCCGCGGCCCTGCACCCGTCAGCGGCGGTCTGTGGCACACCGACGGCAGACGCTTTCCGGGTGATCACCGAACTCGAGGGGATGGACCGGGGACGCTATGCCGGGCCCGTGGGGTGGATGGACGGCTCCGGCGACGGCGACTGGGGCATCGCGCTGCGCTGCGGCGAGCTCGCCCAGGACCGGCGCTCGATGCGGATCTTCGCCGGTGGCGGCATCGTCGCGGCCAGCGACCCCGACGCCGAGCTCGCCGAGACCGAGGTCAAGCTCAGCGCCATGCGCCACGCCCTCGGCCTCGACCCCACAACCGGGCCCTAGCCCGACCGGGGACCCCATTTCTCGTCACGGGGGACCCGGTATGCCCCAGAGATCAGCACTCGTCCATCCGATCAGAGCTCGATCCAGTACCGACGCTTGTCCGGTCCACCCTCGGCCGGCCGGACGTCCTCGAGCATTCCCCCGCATCGCTCGATGGTGCGCGCCGAGGCGACATTGCCCTCATCACAGGTGACCAACGCCCGTTCCACGCCCAGCGCCGCCAGCCGCGCCAGCGACTCGCGCAGGATGGCCGTCGCATAGCCGCGGCGGCGGAACTGGGGAGCAACGGCATACCCGACATGGCCGCCCACCTCGAGCAAGAACGGGGTGAGGCGGTGCCGGATCGAGACCCGTCCGACCGGAACCCCGTCCACCTCGGCCACGAGATAGTCCGCCGGGACCCGGCCCTCGGGCAGGTCGATGCCCCGCGACTCGCGGTCGATCTGTTCGAGGATATGCGGCCATGGGCCGTCGGCGAGCAGGAAGGTGAAGCTCTCAGCGGCCAGCTGCTCGTGCATCCGACGCAGCGCAGCCTCGTCGGCCATCGTCGGCGGGCGCAGCGAGAGCATGCTTCAGCGTAGCCGCGAGCGCATCACCGGAGACAGCAGCACCATCATCCCCAGGAACCCCACCACCAGGAACAGCGCGCGGTCCAGCCCGACCAACTCCGCGAGCAGACCGATCGTCGGCGCACCGAACAGGAAGGCGCCGTAGGCGATGGTCGAGACGATCGTGATCGCGCGGTTGCCGCGCCCCGGCACCTCGCCGGCCGCCGACATCGCTGCGGGGAAGACCGTCGAGACACCCAGACCCCACAGCAGACCACCGACCAGGGCGAGCGCCAGCGAGGGCACCAGCACCACGATCAGGATGCCAGCCATCGCCAGCACCCCGCCTGTCCGGACGACCACGTGCCGTCCGAAGCGGTCGATCGCCGGCCCGCCGATGAGCCGGCCGATCGTCATCGTCAGGTTGAAGGCGGTGAGGGTGAGCGCACCGAAGTACTCGGGCGCCTCGTGCACATCGACCAGCAGCAGCGCCAGCCAGTCATTCGCCGATCCCTCGGCGAGCGCCGCCGACAGACAGACCAGGCCGATCAGGATCTCCAGCCGGGTCACTCCGCGACGAGGCGCCGACGACGCCGCCTCCTCCCCCGCGGACGGCGTCGCCAACACGACGGCCTCGCCCTCGTCGGGCGAGGTCACGGCGTGGTCCTCGGGGACGAAGCGCTGGGTGGCCACCACTCCCACCACCGCGGTGAGCGCCGCCAGGATCGGCAGCTGGACCAGCCCGTAGCCCAGCGCCGCGAAGGCGGCACCCATGGCGGCGCCGAGCACCGCGCCGGCCGAGAAGGCTGCGTGGAAGTAGGTCATCCACGACCGCGTGCGGTGCCGCTCGACGTGGGTGGCTTGGATGTTCATCGTGACGTCCCAGATGCCGACGTGGACACCGGTGAAGATCAGGATCGCCAGCAGCATCGGCACCGACGGAGCCAGCGAGACCAATCCCCAGCCCAGACACCCCAGGATCACCGTCACCGTGACCACGGCGCGGCTGCCGAAGCGGTCGACCAGCCGGCCGCTGAACGGCATCGCGATCAGTGACCCCGCGCCCATCCCCATCAACGCCATCCCGAGTTGGGCGGGGCTCGCGTCGAGGTGGTCGCGGATCGCCGGCACCCGGGCGAGCGACTGGCCCATCACGAAGCCGGCGGCGGCGAAGACGGCCAGCACGGCAGGGACACTGCCGGGCAGGCCGCGAGCAGTGGTGCGCGGGGAAGGGGTGGTGGTCACAGGCGTCCTTGAGGTATGGCGCAACGCACGTCGAGCGGGCGCGCTCCGGTGCGATGCAGGTCGGGTGGGCCAGGGAGCCCGGGAGGAGGCGTGGGCTGCTGCCCCGCGGGGCTGCCCCGTCCACGGAACGGTGCGAACACCGTCGTCAAAAACACCTGGCAGGACAAGCCTAGGGCGCGAGATGCTGTGCTGCGTGACCGACGAGAACACACCAGCGACCACCGCCGAGACCGACGAGCACGCCCCTCGCCTGATCGACCTCACCCCCGCGGACCTGCCCCGCATCAAGGAGCTGGAGGACACCGTCTGGTTCGAGGTGCAGCCCGGCGGCACCCCCGAGGATCTGGCCGACGATCTCGACTTCCGCCACGCACGCGCGGCCGAGCGCCCCGGCGAGACGCTGCCCGGCGAGCCCGAGGGCCACCGTCCGCTGGTCGGGATCTACAGCGCCTTCGACATGACGATCACCGCCCCCGGCCCCGAGGGCACCCGCACCGTGCTGCCGATGGACGGTCTGACCTGGGTCGGGGTCCACCCCGACGCCCGCCGCAAGGGTCTGCTCAGCCGCATGATGCGCGACCACCTGCACCGCGTCCATGACCGCGGTGAGGCCGCGATCGCCGGCCTGCACGCGAGCGAGGCGGGGATCTACGGGCGCTTCGGCTACGGCTGCGCGAGCCTGGACGTCAAGCTCGAGCTGGGGCGCGGCACCGAGCTCACGGCTCCGGACTGGCTGTCCGAGCAGGCCGACGGCGTGGCCACGCACGTCGTCACGCTGCCGACCCCCGAGGGCATGGCGGCCCTGCACGAGGCCCACGTCTCCTGCACCGCAGCGACGCTCGGCGCCTGCACGCGCCCGGACAACAAGCGCGAGGTCTGGTACCGCGACTTCCCGAAGTCCCGCGGCTCCAAGGAGCCTCGCCGCCTGATGCTCGCGCGCCGGGACGGGCAGACGACGGGCTATGCCGTCTTCCGCCGGGACAGCAAGTGGGAGGAGGCCGCTCCGCAGGGTGAGGTCTCGGTGGCAGAGCTCGGCGCGGTCGACCTGCCCTCGCTGCTCGCGCTGGCCCGCCGCCTCCTCGACCTCGACCTCACCAGCAAGGTCACCTTCTGGTCCCGCTCGCTGGATGACCCGCTGCTGTGGTGGGCGGGCGGCCCCCGCGCCGCCGCGCCGCGAGTCTACGACTCGATGTGGATCCGGCTGGTCGACCTGCCCCGGGCCCTGACCGACCGTGGGTATGCCGCGTCCTGCGACCTGGTGCTCGAGGTCACCGATGACCTGTGCGCGTGGAACTCCGGCCGCTGGCGGTTCACCGTGGACGACTCCGGCACCGCGAGCTGCGAGCGCACCGATGACGACGCCGACCTCGAACTGCCCGTCGCCGCGCTCGGCGCCGCGTACCTGGGCGGTCGCTCGCTGGCCTCGCTCGTGCCCACCCTCGTCGGCCGGGAGCTGCGCTCCGGTGCTGTCCGCGAGTTGTCACGTGCTTTCCGCGCCGACGTCGACCCCCGCGGAGCGATCGGCTTCTGATGCGGGCGCGCCACCTCAGCCGCCGCCGTAGTCACCCCGCTTGACGGCCTCGACCAGCTCCCGGATCCGCGGGCCGGGGTCGACGCCTGGGTCCAGCACCTCCTTGTGGATCACTGTGCGGCGGAAGGGCTTGGCCTTGGGCACGACCCGCTCGCGCAGGATGCCGACCTTGTAGGCCTCCCGCCGGTCCAGCCACCAGAAGTACGCCATGGCGAAGGGCACCACGAGCAGCATCTCGAACCCCCGGTCATGTCGTAGTCGTCCCGCAGCGGCGCACCACGCTTGACCGCCCGGACGCGATACCGCCGCCCCTCGTGCTCGACATCGATGTGCCGCACCCGCGGGGTCTTCTTCTGCTTCCCGTTCGTGGGGTTCTCGTTCTGAGGCCTCCCGTTCATGGGCGTTCCGTTCGTGGGCTCCCCGCCCGGAGCCGGTCGCGCAGACTCCGGTGCCCGGACCGGTCGACGCGCACCTCGATGGCCCGTATGCCGGTGCTCCCCTCCGCGAGCAGCTCACCCAGGTGCGCGAGGGAGTGGGCGAGATCGTGCTGGATCCGGTATCCACGGCATACGGAGGCCAGGTCGGTGCCGTGCGGCGTGCCGAACAGCCGCTCGGTGGCGGCCGCTGAGGCCTCGTCGGCGGAGCGGGCGGGCTCGCCGTACTCGAGGGTGGAGAAGATGCCGCCCCCGTCGTCGTTGACGACCACGATGGTCAGGTCGGGGCGGGGCTCGGTGGGCCCGATCAGCAGGCCGTTGATGTCATGCAGGAAGGTGAGGTCGCCCATCAGCGCGATCGTGCGCTGGCGGGTCGAGGCTTCCTCCTCGTCGATCGCAGCACCACCCCCGTAGCCCGCCAGCGCGATGCCGACGGCGGTGGAGACCGTGCCGTCGATGCCGGCCAGCCCCCGGTTGGCGAGCACGACCGGGCTGCCGACCTGCTGCACCGCACCGAGCCCGATGGCCAGGTCACGGGGCGCGTTGGAGGACCCCAGCACCAGGATGTCGTCATCGCCGAGCGCCGCTGCGACAGTGGCCGCCACCGCGATGCCGGTCGGCTGCTGGAGCACCGCCTCCCGGACCCGTTCGCCCCAGGCCTGCCCGGCCTCGATCCACCGCTGCGCCCAGCCCTGGTCGGCCGTGGCCGACACGACGCTGAGGTGACCGATGCCGTGCACCTCGTGGACGACGTGCGAGGGGTCGGTCCAGCTCGGTTGGGCGCTGATGTGCTCCACCACGACGCCAGGGCGACGGAGCAGCCGGCCGAACTCGCGGAACAGGGTCAGCCGACCCACCACGACCACCTGCTCCGGAGCCAGCTCGTCCAGCGTGGCCTCGTCACCCGCGACGAGGACACCGTGCGGCACGATCGTGCGCCCGTGCGGCAGCCGCCCGAAGGGCTCCGCGAGCACCGGGTAGCCGTTGGCCTGCGCCCACTGCAGCGCGCGGTCGTGCAGCTGCGGTGTGCCGAGGTCGCCGAGCAGCACCACTGTTCGGCCCCGCGCGCGCTGGTCGGACTCGTCGGGGCGCACCCGCTGCGCCCGTACTCGCGTCCACGGCCCGCCGTCGGGGCGACCGTGCAGCTTCGGCGGATGCTGATCGCCGGACAGCTCGGGCGCGAGCGGATCGCGGAAAGCCACGTTGAGGTGCACCGGCCCGCTCCGGACCCAGCCGTCAGCGGAGGTGCGGTCGAGGGCGGCGGCGAGCACACGGCATACGGACGAGCGCCAGTGGGCGCAGGTGGCGGCGGAGACCGACTCGGGCGCCGGGAGGTCCGCCTCAGAGCGCAACGCCCCGGCGAAGATGCCAGGTTGCACCGTGGTCTGGTTGGCGCCCGTCCCGCGCAACTCGGCGGGCCGGTCGGCCGACAGCACCACCAGAGGGATGGCGCTGTGGTGCGCCTCGAGGACGGCAGGGTGCAGGTTGGCCACCGCCGTGCCCGACGTAGTGACCACCACGACCGGCTCCCCCGAGGCTCGCGCCAGCCCCAGGGCCAGGAAGCCCGCCGAGCGCTCATCCACCCGCACGTGCAACCGCAACCGACCCGCTCGGTCCGCCTCCTCCAGCGCATAGGCCAGCGGCGCCGAGCGCGACCCCGGCGCCAGCACCGCCTCGCGCACACCCCCGCGCACCAACTCGTCGACGAGGACGGTGGCGAGCGCGGTCGAAGGGAACACGAGCCTGATCCTGTCACGGGAGACCGACACACCTTCGGGCCGTAGACTTGCGGCTCTATGGCTGCCGATTTCGAGATCGAGCTCAAAGACGCCGTCCCCCCGTTGGTCCTGGCGCTCGACGTAGGGTCCACCGCCAGCCGCGGCATGGTCTACGACGCGCACGGGCGGCCCGTCGGCAAGCGGGCGAAGGTCTCCCACTCCTTCACCGCCGCCGGGGACGGCACCTCCGAGATCGACCCCGACCAGATCGTCGAGGAGGTCGAGACCCTCATCGACAAGCTCACGGCCGCGCTGGAGGACCAACCGGTGGCCGGGGTCGCGCTAGACACCTTCGCCTCCTCCTTGCTCGTGCTCGACGCCGACGGCGCCCCCCTCACGCCGTGCTTCACCTACGCCGACTCCCGCTGCGCCCGCCAGGTGATCGAGCTGCGCGAGGAGCTCTCCGAGGAGGCGCTGCAGCAGCGGACCGGCACGCGGGTGCACAACAGCTACTGGCCGGCGCGGCTGCGCTGGCTCGCCCAGGACCGCCCCGAGGTGATGGAGCGGGCCGATCGCTTCCTGTCGATGGGCGACTACATCCTGCTCAAGCTGACCGGGACCCTCGCGACCGGGACCTCCACCGCCGCCTGGACCGGCCTGCTCGATCGGCACACCGCCGATTGGTATGCCGAACTCGTCGAGATCGCGGGGATCAGCACCGACCAGCTCCCACCGATCCGCCACCTCGACCAGCCCTTGGAGATCGCGCCCAAGCGGGCCGCCAAACTGGCCAAGAGGTGGCCGGTCCTTGCGGATGCGAAGTGGTTCGCCCCGGTCACCGACGGCCTGGCCGCCAATGTCGGCGTCGGGGCGGTCGACGAGACCACGATGGGCGCCTCCTGCTCGACCTCCGGCGCGCTGCGGGTGCTCGTCCGCGAGATGCCCGAGGAACTGCCGCCGGGCCTGTGGTGCTACCGCGTCTCCCACGACCGGGCGCTGCTCGGTGGGGCGCTCAACGACGTCGGCCGCGCGCTGTCCTGGGCCGAGGTCACCCTGGCCGTGGACCAGCTCGAGGAGGACGAGCTCTCCGAGGCGCTGACCGAGGAGCCGCACGAGACGACGCCCTTGGTGCTGCCCTTCTTCACCGGTGAGCGCAGCACCGGCTGGGCCTCCGACGCCCGGGCCGTGATGGTGGGGGTGGGGGCCGGTTCGGCGCCGGTCGAGGTCTATCGCGGGGTCGTGGAAGGCATCGCCCTGGCCTACGCGCGGATCGCTCGGGAACTGCGCCAGGTGGTGCCGCAGCCGGAGAAGCTCTACGTCGGCGGTGGCGTCGCGACCGGTCGCCCCGAGCTGCTGCAGGTGATGGCGGATGCGATGCGCACGGTGGTCACCCCGGTGACGATCAAGCGCTCCACCCTGCACGGCACGGCCCTGCTGGCGCTGGAGACCGTGGCGCCGGGTGTGCGCCGGGCCAAGCCGGAGCGCGGGTCGGCCCTGTCCCCGGACTATCGGCGCCGCCCCTATTACACCGAGCGGTTCCAACGCTTCGAGCGGGTCTACGAAGCGCTCTTCACGTGAGCGGTCGGACTCAGTCCGACGGCGCGGGCCGGTCCGCTGGTCGCGGGTCTGCCGCTGCTGCGAGCGAGGCGCGCGCTGCGGCAGCGCCCCGCTCGCTCGCCGACGACCTGCGTGCCCGCGACGACGACGCTCTGGGCGCCCTCCTGCAGGCCCGGCCCGACCTCGCCCGCCCTACCCCTGCCGATGTGACGACCTTGGCCGCCCGCGCGACCACCCGGGCGAGCATCCACCGAGCCCTGGAGTCGCTCGACCTCGGCCACCTGCAGGCGCTGGAAGCCGTCGTCGTCGCCGCCCCCGCTGCCATGGCGGACGTGGCCGCACTGCTGGACAGCACCACTGAGGCCGTCACCCAGCTCTGCGACCGATTGGTCGACCTCGCCCTGTGCTGGCGCGCGCCCGAGGGTCTGCGGCCGGCACGACCCGTCGCCGACATCGTGGGAGATCCCGCCGGGCTTGCGCCCGCGGCCAGCACCCCCGACCTGCTCAGCACCAACGACCCAAGACTCACCACCAGGCTGCAGGGGCTCACCTCGACCCAGCGCCAGCTGCTCGACGCCCTGACCTGGGGACCGGCCACCGGCACGGTGTCGGCGACGGGCAGCGGCCCGATGTCCGGTGCCGCCTCCGAGCTGGTCCATCTAGGTCTGCTCGACCGACTCGACGACGAGCACGTCCAGCTTCCACGCCGCGTCGCCCTCGCCCTGCGCGGCGGACGCCTGCACCGCCACCCCGCCACCGACCCGCCCGAGCTGGAGCAGGAGAGTCAGACCCGCGAACTCGACTCCCTCGACGCCACCGCCGGCGGTCGCGCCGCCGAGCTCATCGTCCTGGCCACCGAGGTCCTCGACCTGTGGGGCGACCGCCCGCCCCGCGTCCTGCGCACCGGCGGCCTGGGCGTCCGGGATCTCGCTCGGCTCGCCGCCCACCTGGAGATCAGCACCGACGAGGCGGCCTGGCTCCTCGAGACCATGCTGGCGGCCGGCCTGATCGCCGCTGACGACAGCCACCGAGGCAGCGATGAGTCCAGCTGGCTGCCCACCCACGCTGCCGACGACTGGCTCACCGACGAGCCGGGCGAGCGGTGGCGCCGCCTGGCCGAGGCCTGGTGGACGATGTCCGCCGCCCCCGCCCTGGTCGGCCAGGCCGACTCATCGGGGCGGACCAACGTGCTGAGCCAGCACACGTCATACCCCCTGGGCCGGGTCCGCCGGCAGGACACGCTAGCCGCACTCGCGCACCTGCCCAGCGGTCGAGCGCCGACCGTGGACGGCCTGACCGCCCTGATGCGGTGGCGGCAACCGCTGCGCACCGCGACCACCACCCAGGACCACGGCGTCGGCCCCGACACCGCGCTGCGCGAGGCCACCTGGGCGGGGGTCGTCGCGCAGGGCGCGCTCACCGGCCCCGGGCGCGAACTCATCAACGGCGACGCCCAGGGCGCAGCAGAGCTGATGCAGCCGCTCGTCCCGCCGCCCGTGGACCACGTCCTGCTCCAGGCCGACCTCACCGCCATCGCCCCCGGGCGCCTGGATGGACCCGTCCGCACCCTCATGCACCTGGTCAGCGACCTCGAGTCACGGGGTGGGGCGACGGTGCACCGGTTCACCGAGACCAGCGTGCGCCGCGCGCTCGACCTGGGCTGGACCGCAGAGCGGGTGCTCAGCGAGCTCGCCGCGGCCTCCCGGACCGGGGTACCGCAACCGCTGGACTACCTCGTGCGCGACGTCGCCCGCCGCCACGGGCAGGCGCGCGTGGGTGCGTGCGCCGCCTACCTGCGCTCGGAGGACCCTGCGCTGCTCGACCGGGTCGAGCGCGACCGCGCGCTGGGGATGCTGCAGTGGCGCCGGATCGCGCCGACCGTGCTCGTGTCGCCGGTCCCGGCGGCCACCGTGATCGACCTGCTGCGCGAGGAGCAGTACGGCCCGGTCGTCGAGGGCGGAGACGGCGGTGTGGAGCTCGCCGTCCCCGTCCGGCGGACCACCGGCCGCCGGCTCAGCCCGGTCCAGGTCAGCGGGGTGGATGAGGTCGTCGCCCGGCAGGTGGTGGCGCTGCTGCGTCGCGGCGAGGGCGCCCGTTCGACCGAGCCGGACGAAGGCGACGTCCAGACCGACCCGGTGGTGATCGCGGCGACCCTGCGTGAGGCCGTCACCTCCGGTGCCGCCCTGTGGGTGGGGTATGCCGATGACGCAGGCGGCGTGGCCACCCACCTCGTGCGGCCGGTCACCGTGGAGGCCGGGCGGGTGCGGGCGACCGTGGGCGAGGGCGATGTGGTCCGCAGCTACCTGCTGCACCGGATCACGCGGGTTCGCCTGGCCTGAGGGCTGCGCGCGGCCGCCGTCTGCGGGCGGCCCTCACCCCGCGTCGGTGAAAGCCTTGGCCAGCGCGATCATCCGCCCGCGGAACTCGTCCGAGAAGGGCGCGTAGTCAGCCGCCCACACGGCGTTGAGCACCAGCCGTACCAGGGTCCAGGCCTGCACCCGGTCGGGATCGAGCCCGGCAGCCTCGGCCACCAGGTCCGCGCGCAGACGGGCATGCGTGCGCAGCGAGGACGCCCGGGAGGTCTCGTCGGCGCGGTTCCAGACGATAGGGGCCACGGCATACGCCCACTCCCCCGACACCGGCTTGGGGTCGATCGCCACCCACGCACCCGCGCGCCTTCCCTCCCGCGGTTCCCCTTGGTCCGCCAGCGGGGCAAGCACGTTGAGGTCGTGCAGGTCCTCGTGCACGAGCCGCGGTTCGGGAGCGGAGGCGAGCAGATCGGCCAGGGTGCCGGCGGCCTGCTCGGTCAGCCGCCGAGGCACGAGCGGCGTGCCCCTGGCCAGCTGATCCGCCCACCGCACCGCCTTGTCGGCGACCAGATCACACTGCGGGAGCGCGGGCCGGTCCAGCAGGAGCATCAGGCCCCCGATCTCTTCGCACGCCTCGAGGATGGGTATGCCGCTGAGCTCCCGTTCCGCATCCAGCCGCTCCAGCAGCAGGGTCCAGCGGGCCGGGTCGGCCGCGAGGAGCTCGACTGCTCCACGCCCGCCCCAGGCGCGCAGGGCGAGGTGCTCGTGCCGTGCTTCGGCGTGCGGCCAGGTCAGCTTGAGGGCTGCCTGGGCAGCGCGCACGGGGCCGCGAGGAGACCGGCCCACCACCGGCAGCACCAGCGCGCACTCACCGTGGCGCGCCTCGCCGTCTGGTCGCAGCTCCCAGCGGTCGAGAGCGTGCTCGATCAGGGCAGGCAGCTCATCGAGCCACTCCTGACCGGTCGGACCCCTCAAACCCCGCTGGTCGGCGGCGCTGGCGCCGACGGGATCGGCAGGACGGTCGGCGAGCAGGTGGCGCAAGGAGGTGGGGATCAGCGCTCGGACCCCTGGCTCGGCTCGTTCGCCGAGTCACCGGCGAGACGGGGCAGGTCCGGGTTCGGCCGGGCGGTCTCATCCTCGTGGCTGCCGAGCAGGTCAAGGACGACCTGGGCGACCATCCGCTCGTGCCCGTCCTCGCGCAACATCGCCAGGGCCCGCTTGACCTGGGGTCGTGACGCATCCAGCCAGGCCGACAGCGCCTCGACATGGGGCGTGGCAGCCTCCGCCGCATCCCGCATCGCCGCCTGGACACGAGGGTCGTCGGCGACCGGCGTCCGACGAGCGGCAGCCAGCCGTTCCTCGAGGGCGACCAGCTGGCGTACGTGCAGTAACCAGGCGTCATGGGGTAAGGCGTCGAAAGGCCACGGGTGGAGGTCGTCGCTCACCCCAGCCTCCAC
This sequence comes from Ornithinimicrobium pulveris, assembly GCF_050261105.1. GTDB lineage: Bacteria > Actinomycetota > Actinomycetes > Actinomycetales > Dermatophilaceae > Ornithinicoccus. The sequence goes on from NZ_CP189837.1 coordinate 2,662,729, forward strand.
CACTGCCAGACGGAGGTCGCTCAGGAAGGAACCGATGATCGCCAGCAATGTCTCCGGGCGCGAGTAGGAGCGGCCGACGCGATACCCCATCGGCAGCACCAACAGGTCATCGAGGGAGCCGCTCAGCCGCACCACCACGCCGGACGCCCGATCGTCCGGCGTCGGCGCGGCCGAGTGACCTTCCAGGGTCAACTGGGTCGGTGCCCCCGGCAGGTCGCCCTCCAGCGGGAAGGAATACGAGACTGGCACGAGTCCACCCTACGACCGACCACAGAGAGACCCGGCTTGTCGCGACCGGGATCTGGACTGTCGCGACCGGGCACCCGGCTTGCCCGGAGGGGCTGCCCGGGCCACGCGTCCGGTCGAGCAGCTGAGCGACATCCAGCGCGTCCGGTTGGCCTCACGGCCGACATCCAGCGCGTCCGGTGGGTCAGAAGACGCGGACCCGATCCTCGGGGGCCAGCCACAGTGCATCACCCTCGGCGGTCTCGAAGGCCTCGTGGAAGGCGTCCACATTGCGGACCGTGTTGGCGCGCAGGTCGGCCGGGGCGTGCGGGTCGATGGCCAGCAGTCGACGCGCCTCCTCCTCGCGGGCCAGGGTGCGCCATACGGACGCCCACCCCAGGAAGAAGCGCTGGTCACCGGTCCAACCGTCCAGCTCGGGGGCATCCCCATCGGTCGCGATCGTGTAGGCCAGGTGGGCCAGCTCCAGACCGCAGAGGTCACCGATGTTCTCGCCGACGGTCAACCCGCCGTTGACGGTCACCGCGCCACCGGGGATGTCCCGCGGGGAGAGGGTGTCGAACTGCTCGATCAGCGCCTGCGAGCGCGCGTCGAAGCGCTCCCGGTCCTCGGCGGTCCACCAGTCGGTCAGCGAGCCGTCGCCGGCATAGCGCGACCCCTGGTCATCGAACCCGTGCCCGATCTCGTGCGCGATCACCGCACCGATCCCGCCGTAGTTGACCGCGTCGTCGGCCTCCACGTCGAAGAACGGCGGCTGCAGGATAGCCGCGGGGAAGACGATCTCGTTGAGCATCGGGTGGTAGTAGGCGTTCACGGTCTGCGGCGTCATCAACCACTCGTTACGGTCGATCTCACCACCGAGCTTGGCCAGCTCACGGTGGGTCTCGAAGGCGGCGCCGCGACGCACGTTGCCGACGAGGTCGCCCGCGTCCAGCTCGTATGCCGTGTAGTCGCGGAAGGTGGGCGGGTGGCCGATCTTGGGGCGGAAGGCGGCCAACTTCTCCAACGCCTTCTCCCGGGTGGCCGGGCTCATCCACTCCAGTTCCCCGATCCGCTGCCGGAAGGCCTCGGTGACATGGGCGACCAGCTCGATCATCCGCTCACGCGCTGCCGGCGGGAAGTGCGCCTCGACGTAGAGCTGACCGGCGGCCTCGCCCAGCAGCGACTCGACCAGGCCGACGCCGCGCTTCCACCGCTCCTTGATGGAGGGGGTGCCGGACAGCGCCCGACCGTGGAAGTCGAAGTGGGCGCCGACGAGGTCTTCGGTCAGGTAGGGCGCCAGCCCGTCCAGGACCCGCACGACCAGCCACGCCTGCCAGTCCTGCACCGGCACCTCGGTGAGCGCCTTCCCCACGGCAGTCAGCACATCGGGCTGCCGGGCGACCACGTGGTCGAGGGCGCCGTCGGGGGCACCCAGGCCTGCGGCATACGCGGGCCAGTCCCAGCCGGGCGTCTGCTCGGCGAGCTCGTCCAGCGACAGGCGGGTGTAGGACTTCACCGCGTCGCGGGTCGCGACCCGGTCCCAGTGCGCGTCGGCGATCCGCTCCTCCAGCGCGTAGACCCGGTCCACGGCGTCGGCGCCCAGGTCCAGTCCGGCCTCGGCGAGCGCGGGACCCGCCAGCTCGAGCAGACGGCCGAGGTAGGTCCGGTAGGCCTCGCGGGCACCGGCGTGCTCCTCGGCGGTGTAGTAGTCCTCGTCGGGCAGGCCGATGCCGCCCTGGTGCAGGTAGACGATGTAGTCCTCGGGGTTGCCCGCGTCGGCGGTGATCCACGGCTGGACCAGCCCGGCCAGACCCTCGCGCTGCAGGTGGCCGGAGACGCGCACGACATCGCTGGGCGAGTCGACGCCCGCCACCTCGCGCAGCGGCTCGACGAGCGGCTCGGTGCCGAGCTCGTCGACGCGGTCGGTGTCCATGAAGCTGGCATAGAGCGCGCCCACCTTGCCGGCCGGGGTGTCGAGCGCGGGCTGCTCCTCGGCGGCGCCCTCGATCAGCTCGCGGACCGCGGTCTCGGCGTTCTCGCGAAGGATGTCGAAGGAGCCGTAGCGCGAGCGGTCGTCCGGGATGGTGGCGGTGCTCAGCCAGGCGCCGTTGGTGTGGACGAAGAGGTCGTCCTGCGGTCGGACGTCGGTGTCCAGGTGGGTGCGGTCGATACCGGAATGCATGAGGACACCGTATGTCGTGTGCCTCATCCCGCCGTGCGGCCGGGTCGTCCCGTATGCCGTGTGCCTCACCTTCCCGTGCGGGCGGGTCGGCTCAGGGCAGGTCCTCCAGGATCTTGCCGACCGCCCGGATCGGCAGGGAGGCGAGCTTGATCATGTTGCCGACCAGCTCGAGCAGCTCCAGGGCGTCGCCGATGCCGGACAGCACGTCGCCAGCACCGTCGGCCAGGCCCAGCCCGATCGCCGATCCCTCCCCCGCTTTGGCGTCCTGCTCCAGGGTGGTGGGGAAGTAGTGCGCGTCGGTGCGCAACTGGGTCGTGATGGTGGCGGCCCGGGATGCCATCTCCAGGCTGTCCCGCTCCGGGAAGAGCCGCCCCAGCAGGTCCATCTCGTAGACCATCGCCACCAGCAGGGCGGTGTGCCGATCCGGCCGCATCCGCACGCCCAGCGCCTCGGCCAGCCGGGCACGGACCGCGGCCTCGGGGTGGTGGTCGCGCGGCAGGTGGCGACGGCGCAGCAGGTGGCCCCGCCGCAGCACCCCCTTGCTGCGCAGGCGGCTCAGCAGCTGCGGCAGTTCGCGACTGCCCGGCTCCATCGCGGTGACCAAGGACCCGTCGACGATCTCCTTGGCCACCCGGTCGAGCACCGGGTCGCCGTCGGTGGTGCCGGACAGGCCTTGCACGAGATTGCCGTCATCGTCGAAGGAGACGGTGCGGCGCGCGAGCAGCTCGACGACGAGCGCCACCCGCACCGAGCGGCGGACCGCGCGCTTGGGCAGCAGCCAGGTCCCCTTCTCGTCATCGAGCAGCAGCAGGATCAGTTCTTCCCCCAACAACATGCCCGCCATCGTAGGTGAGCGCCCCCAAACGGAGCCAGCCAAGGTCGCGCGGGGATCCAGCCAAGGTCGCTGGGGACTCCAGACCAGGCCGCTGGGGACTCCGGACAAGGTCGCGCGGGGATCCAGCCAAGGTCGCTGGGAGCCAGACAAGGTTACTCACGCAATGTCATGGATATTGCGTTGCATCTCGTGAGCAACCTTGTCTGGCCCAATGCGACGGCCGCGGGAGGGACGCTCGGTCATCGATCTCTGGCTGGGCTGAGGCGATGGCCGCGGGCTCTGGGCTGAGGGCGATGCTGGGAGGACGCTCGGTTATCGATCCCTGGCCGTGGTGCGGGCGGCCAGCAGCACCAGGCCCGCGGTGGCGAGGTCGGCCACGGTGAGCAGCACGCGCGAGAGCAGCACCACGACGAGCAGGCCGCCGCGGTCGAGGACGGAGATCAGCGCGAGCGCCAGCATGCCCTCGCGCGCGCCCACGCCTGCGGGCAGGAAGATCAGCACGAAGCCGACGATCCACGCGAGCGCGTAACCGCCGATGGCCAACCGGAGAAGCGGCATACCGGGCATGGCGCCGACCGCGAGGGCGAGGGTGAAGACCTGCAGGCCGATCGCGATCCAGGACAGCAGCGACCACCAGGCTGCGCGGAGCACGGCGCCCCAGCCGATGCGTTCGGTGACCGGCTCCTGACGGGTGAGGCGCAGAAGGCCGACGAGGATCCGGTTGAGCACCGCGGGGACCAGGAACAGCAGGCCGAGCGGCAGCAGCCAGACCAGCCAACGATGCTCGGCGAGAGGCGTGCCGGGGGCGCCGGGGAGGGTGAGCAGGACGAGCAGTCCACCGACGGCCGCGGAGATGAGGACCGCGACGAGCATCGTGCCCACGGTGCGGCGGCGGGCGATGCCGCGGTCGCTGCCGAGCTCGGCGGAGGCGACGAGATTCCAGACGCCGCCGGGAAGGTACTTGCCGACCTGGCCGACCAGGTAGACGACGCCCGCGTCACGCAGGCCCAGTGGCGCTCCGAAGCCGGCGCTGACCGCCCGCCAGGACAGGGCGGCGAGGCAGACGTTGAGCGCGGAGAGCAGGAGCGCGAGCAGCAGTTGGGGCCAGGAGATCTGCCGGACCGCCAGGCTCACGGCGTCCCACTCGAGGATGACGGCGAGCACCGCGGCAGCGACGGCCGCGATCACGAACCCGCGCCGCACCCAGGGGGCCCGCAGCACCGCGACCAGGCGCTCGGTCCAGGAGCGGCTGGTGGACCCGCCCGACGCGGGGACCGGGGAGGGCGGGGCGGTACTCATGGTGCGCCGAGCGTAGCGGTGCGCCGGGCGACATCATGGAGGTGCGCCGATCCGGGGCCGCGCCGACCGACAGCGCGCCTTGGAGGTGGCTGGGCGCCCGCTGGTCGCCATACCCAGGTTGGATACCTAGCGTGCACCGAATGCGAACGACCACGCGCACCTCCGGCCTCGGCGCCTTCGTGCTTGCCGCCACCCTCGTCCTGGGCGGTTGCTCCGAGGACCAGAGCCCCTCCGACGACACCACCGCAACGACCGCCCCGGCTGACGCGGACTCCGGCAACGGCACCGACGACACCAACGCCACCCAAGCCCCGGCCGGCGACGACGCTGGGGCGACGGCGACGGTGCCCGCGCCGGATGCCTCCGCCAGCACCCTGGACCCGGAGTCGATCCCGGACCCGGTGGCCGAGGTGGACGGTGAGTCGATCGACCGCGAGAGCTTCCTCACCGCCTATGCCGAGCAGCAGGCCGTGGCTGAGCAGCAGGCCCAGATGGGCGGTGCTGCGGTCGACGAGGAGGAGCTCAAGCAGGCCGTCCTGGACCTGCTCATCGACGGTGAACTACTGCAGCAGGAGGGTGAGCGCCTGGGGCTGGAGGCGACCGATGAGGAGATCGACGCCGAGCTGACCAGCATCGCCGAGGAGAACGGCATCAGTTCCACCGAGGAGCTGCTGGCGCTGCTCGAGGAGCAGGGCATCGATGAGGAGCAGGCCCGGGAGGAGATCGCCCGCATCGTGCTGGTCGACAAGGTGCTCGAGGAGCGCGGCGGGGTGGAGTCCCCGAGCGAGCAGGAGTTGCGGGACTACTACGAGGAGATGACTGGCCAGAGCGCCGACGACGCCGCGGCCACAAGCGAGGCCGGCGAGGGCGGCGAGGCCGCGATGCCCTCCTTCGAGGAGCTGCGCGAGCCGCTGGAGGACCAGTTGGTGCAGGAGAAGCAGACCGCCGCCCTGGATGAGCTGCTGACCGAGCTGCGGGAGCAGGCGGAGGTCACCTCGCATCTGTGAGGTGAGGACCCATCACACCTGAACCGGCCCGCCGATCGCCTGCTGATCGACGGGCCGGTTCGTGGTGTCGTGGAGCCTGCCTTCAGTCCGAGCCGGCGAGCGCCCGGACCACCCGCGAGGGCGCTGGGCGGCCGAGCTGCTCCGCCATCCAGGTGCTCGTCGACACCAGGGCGTCCAGATCGACGCCATGCTGCAGGCCGAGGCCATCCAAGGCCCAGACGAGGTCCTCGGTGGCCAGGTTGCCGGTCGCGGACCTGGCGTAGGGACAGCCCCCCAGGCCGCCGGTGGAGGCGTCGACCACCCGCACTCCGCGGCGCAGCGCGGTGACCGTGTTGGACAGCGCCTGGCCGTAGGTGTCGTGGAAGTGCACCGCGGTCTGGTCCGGCCCGATCCCGGCGTCATCGAGCGCGTCGAGCAGCCGCAGCACGTGCCCAGGCGTCCCCACCCCGATCGTGTCCCCGAGCGAGAGCTGGTCGCACCCCAGGTCCATCAGCCGCTGACAGACGTCCACCACCTGCTCCACCGGCACAGGCCCCTCCCACGGGTCGCCGAAGCACATCGAGACGTAGGCGCGTACCCAGGCCCCTGAGTCCAGCGCGCGCGTGACCACCGGGGCGAACATCTCGACCGACTCGGCGATCGAGCGGTTGAGGTTCCTGCGGGCGAAGGTCTCGGTGGCGCTGCCGAAGATCGCGATCGCGCTGACGCCGCGCTCCACCGCACGGTCCAGGCCGCGCTCGTTGGGCACCAGCACCGGGCGGTGCTGGCCCAGCGCGGCTGACCCCAGGAGCTCCAGCAACTCCTCGGCATCACCGAGCTGGGGCACCCACTTCTGCGGGACGAAGCTGGTCAGCTCGACCGTCTCCAGGCCGGCCGCCAGCAGCCGCCGGACGAACTCGGCCTTCACCTCGACCGGCACCACCGTTTGCTCGTTCTGCAATCCGTCCCGGGGACCGACCTCATAGATGGTCACCCGGTCCGGCAGGTCCGGCATCGGCTCCGTCATCGGCAGCGCGCGCGTCATGGGGATCACCGTAACGTCCGGAATGTCGGGGGCGGCACGTACCGTTGTCCCACGATGAACGGCCCCCTGATCGTCCAGTCCGACAAGACCCTCCTGCTGGAGGTCGACCACCCCGACGCCGAGGCGGCGCGGCGCGACATCGCGCCCTTCGCCGAGCTGGAGCGTGCCCCCGAGCACATCCACACCTACCGGGTCACCCCGCTGGGGCTGTGGAACGCGCGCGCCGCCGGGCATGACGCGGAGCAGGTGGTGCACGCGCTGATCACGCACAGCCGCTACCCGGTGCCGCAGGCGCTGCTGGTCGACGTCGCCGAGACGATGGACCGCTACGGCCGGTTGACGCTGCTCAAGGAACCGGTCGACGACCAGACCGACCCCGAGTCCGGTATGCCGCTCACCCGCCTCGTCCTGCGCACGACCGACCGCGCGGTGCTGGCTGAGGTGCTGCGGCACAAGAAGATCAAGCCCCTCGTCGGCGAGCGGCTGGACGACGACACGGTCGTCGTGCACGCCTCCGAGCGCGGCCACCTCAAGCAGGAGCTGCTCAAGGTCGGCTGGCCGGCCGAGGACCTGGCGGGCTATGTCGACGGCGAGGCGCACGCGATCGACCTCGACACCGAGGCCAGGGAGGCGACGGACGACACGCCGGCGCATGCCGCCTGGGAGCTGCGGCCCTATCAGCAGCAGGCGGTGGACGGCTTCTGGGACGGCGGATCGGGCGTCGTGGTGCTGCCCTGCGGCGCCGGCAAGACCCTTGTCGGCGCCGGGGCCATGGCCCGCTCGCAGACGACCACGCTCATCCTGGTCACCAACACGGTCAGCGCCCGCCAGTGGCGGGAGGAGCTGCTGCGCCGCACCACCCTGACCGAGGATGAGATCGGCGAGTATTCCGGCTCCCGCAAGGAGGTCCGCCCCGTCACCATCGCGACCTACCAGGTGCTGACCACGAAGCGGAAGGGCATCTACCCCCACCTCGACCTGCTCGACGCCCGGGACTGGGGCCTGATCCTCTACGACGAGGTCCACCTGCTCCCGGCCCCGATCTTCCGGATGACCGCCGACCTGCAGGCCCGCCGCCGACTCGGCCTGACCGCGACCCTGGTCCGCGAGGACGGCCGCGAGTCCGACGTCTTCTCCCTCATCGGCCCCAAGCGCTACGACGCGCCGTGGAAGGACATCGAGGCCCAGGGCTGGATCGCCCCCGCCGACTGCGTCGAGGTCCGGGTCACGCTGCCCGAGTCGATGCGGATGGCGTATGCCGTGGCCGAGCCCGAGGAGCGCTACCGGTTCGCCGCCTGCGCCCCCGCCAAGGACACGGTCGTGGACCAGCTGGTGACACGGCATACGGGCGAGCAGACGCTGGTGATCGGCCAGTATCTGGACCAGCTCGAGCATCTGGCCGACCGCCTGGACGCCCCGCTGATCACCGGCGAGACGACCGTGCCCCAGCGCCAGGAGCTGTTCCGGCAGTTCCGTGAGGGCGAGATCAGCCTGCTCGTGGTGAGCAAGGTCGCCAACTTCTCCATCGACCTGCCCGAGGCCTCGGTCGCGATCCAGGTGAGCGGCACCTTCGGCTCCCGGCAGGAGGAGGCCCAACGGCTCGGGCGCGTGCTGCGACCCAAGGGGGACGGTCGGACCGCTCACTTCTACACGGTCGTCGCCCGGGACACGGTCGACGCCGAGTTCGCCGCGCACCGGCAGCGCTTCCTGGCCGAGCAGGGCTACGCCTACCGGATCATCGACGCCGAGGAGGTGGACAGTCTCGACGCGCCGCCGCGCCAGCAGTGAGGTTGGCTGGGTGGCATGAGTAGCGCTGAAACCACCAGTCCGGAGACGGTGATCCTGGACGTGGACGGGACCCTGGCCGACACCGTCTACCACCACACGCTGGCGTGGGCCCGCGCCTTCGACCGGGTCGGGCTGACCCCGCCGGTGTGGCAGATCCACCGCGCGATCGGGCTGGGTGGCGACAAGCTGGTCGAAGCGGTCGCGGGCGACCAGGCCGAGGATGAGCACGGGGACACGCTGCGCGAGGCCTGGGAGGAGGAGTACGAGAAGCTCCTCCCCGAGATCCACCTGCTCCCCGGCGCACGAGATCTGATCCTTACTCTGGCCGAGCGCGGGCTGACCGTGGTGCTGGCCTCCTCGGGCAAGGAGTCCTTCGTCGAGCACGTGATGGAGTTGCTCGACCTGCCCGAGGGCACCTTGACGGCCACGGCGAGCAGCGACGAGGCGGAGGAGTCCAAGCCCGAGCCCGACGTCCTCGAGGTGGCCTTGGACAAGGCGGACGGCGGGTCCTCGGTGCTCGTCGGGGACACTCCCTACGACATCGCCGCGGCGGCCCGGGTGGGTGCACCCTGCGTGGCGCTGCGGACCGGCGGTTTCGGCGTAGAGGAGCTGGAGGACGCCGGGGCGGTTCTGGTCGCACAGACCCCCGCCGAGCTGGTCGACGCGGACTGGGACGGGCTGCTGCGCGCCGAGGTGCCGGCGGGCGCGGCCGACACGGACTCCCCGCTGCCCGAGGTCTGAACGATGACGTGGCCGGTGCGCTCCACGCGCGTGGTCTACGACAACCCCTGGATCCGGGTGCGCGAGGACGAGGTGGTCCGCCCCGACCGGGCAACCGGGATCTACGGGGTCGTGGAGGTGAAGCGGGTGGCCGTCTTCGTGGTCGCGGTCACCGCGGAGGACGAGATCTGGCTGCTCACGGTGGACCGGCACACCGTCGGGCGCTCGGTGGAGATTCCAACAGGTGGCGCGGACGAGGACGACCTGCTCACCGCCGCGCAGCGCGAGCTGGCCGAGGAGATCGGGCTCGCCGCGGACGACTGGGTGGACCTGGGGCGGGTGGAGTCCCTCAATGGGGTATGCCGTGCGCCCGGGGCGGTCTTCCTCGCTCGCGGCCTGCGCCCCGCGCCCGGGCGAGACGCGGCCGCGCGCACCTTCAGCGAGCAGCGGCGCGAAGGGATCAGCGGACCGCGCCCGGTGCCCTTGGCCGAGGTGCTGGGGTGGGTCCGGGAGGGGCGGATGAGGGACAACGAGACGCTGGGAGCGCTGCTGCTGGCACTGGTGCACCTGGGACGGGTGGGCAACTGAGAGCCGCCGGCTGCATCAGCGATTCTTCAGCAGACTCCCAGTCTTTGTGCGCAAAATGGTGTGATGAACACCACGCAGAGCACGCCATCTTCGCCCGAGGCCACGCTGCTGGTGGTCGAGGATGAGACCAACATCCGCGAACTGCTCACCACGAGCCTGCGCTTCGCCGGCTTCTCCGTGCATGCCGCACCGGACGGTCGCAGCGCACTGCAACTGGCCGGTGAGCACGAGATCGATCTGGCAGTGCTCGACATCATGCTGCCGGACATGGACGGCTTCACCGTCACCCGTCAGCTGCGCGACCGGGGGCTAGACGTGCCGATCGTCTTCCTCACGGCGCGCGACTCGCTGGATGACAAGGTCAAGGGGTTGACTGTCGGGGGCGATGACTACGTGACCAAGCCGTTCAGCCTGGAGGAGGTCGTGGCCCGCATCCGCGCCGTGCTGCGCCGCACCCGGGTGGTCGAGGAGGACGACCACGTGCTGCAGGTCGCCGACCTGGAGCTCGATGAGGACAGCCACGAGGTGCGCCGTGCCGGCAAGGTGATCGAGGTCTCCCCCACCGAGTTCAAGCTGCTCCGCTATCTGATGCTCAACCCGGGCCGGGTGCTGTCCAAGAGCCAGATCCTGGACCACGTGTGGGACTACGACTTCCGCGGCGAGATGAACATCGTGGAGTCCTACATCTCCTACCTGCGCCGCAAGATCGACGTGGTCGGCGAGCCGCTGATCCACACCAAGCGCGGCGTCGGCTACGTGCTGCGCGCGCCGCGACCCGCCTGACGGCCACCTCGTGCTGGCCAGCCTGCGGCGCCTGACCTACGCCCGCCTCCACGGGCTGTCGCTGACGCGACGTCTGGTGACAGTCGTAGTCCTGCTGGTGCTCGCGGCCTACCTGCTCACCACCTCGGTCACGGTGATGATGCTGCGCGGTTATCTGCTGGACCGCACCGATGCCGACCTGCGCGCCTACATCACCCCGCTGGCCCAGCGGGCCTACACCCAGATCGTGGAGGAGGCGACCGGCCAGCAGACGGGGATGCAGCAGCAGGCTTTCGTGCCGCCGAATCCCTACTACGTGATCTTCACCCCGGCCGACGACAGCCTGCCCGCCACCCAACTGGTCTTCTCCCGGCTGGAGGGCTCACCCCCCGACCTGACCAAGGTGGAGATCGACGACACGCGGCTGGGGACGCCGTTCACCGTCGAGTCCCGTGATGACGACGGGTCGTGGCGGGTGCTGGCGGCCCAGCTCACCGACGAGGGGGGACGCGTCGGCGGGACGATCGCGGTGGCGGCACCGCTGGCGAGCGTGGAGTCGACCCTGCGCCAGCTGGTGCTGATCACCATCGGCATCGGGCTGACCACCCTGGCCATGGTCGGGGTGCTGGGCTGGTTCGCCGTGCGTCGTGCCTTCCGACCCCTGAGCCGGATCGAGGACACAGCCGCCGCGATCGCCGCCGGGGACCTCACCCGGCGCATCCCTCCGCGTGGAGCCAATGACGAGGTCGGCTCGCTCGCCGACTCGCTCAACCGGATGCTTGCCCAGATCGAGCACTCCTTCGCCGTGCGCGAGGCCTCCGAGCAGCGGATGCGCGACTTCGTCGCCGACGCCTCGCACGAGTTGCGGACCCCGTTGGCCACGGTCAAGGGCTATGCCGAGCTCTACCGCTTCGGCGCCGTCCAGGAGGCCGAGGACGTCAAGGGCGCGATGGGACGGATCGAGAACGAGGCGACCCGGATGACCCGGCTCGTGGAGGACCTGCTCACCCTGACCCGCCTGGACTCCGACCCCGCCATGTCACCCACCCGAGTGGACCTGACCGTGCTGGCGAGCGACGTCATACAGGACGCGCGGGTGCGCACTCCGGACCGGGACTTCGAGCTGGTGCCGCTTCACCCCGACGGGGACGAGCCGGTCGGTGACCCGACCGTGGTCGGCGAGGACGGGGCCCTGCGGCAGGTGCTGACCAACTTGGTCGCCAACGCGCTCGCGCACACCCCCGCCGGGAGCCCGGTCGAGATCGCGCTCGGGACCGAGGAGGACCGCGTCGTCGTCGTCGAGGTGCGCGACCACGGGCCCGGCGTGCCCGAGGACCTGGCCGAGCGCGTCTTCGAGCGCTTCTACCGCGCCGACAAGTCGCGCAGCCGGGAGTCAGGCGGGACCGGTCTAGGGCTGGCGATCGTGGCCGCGATCGTCGCCCGCCACCGCGGCACCGTGCGCCACCACCCCACTCCCGGCGGCGGGGCGACGTTCCGGGTCGAGCTGCCCGCGGCGGCGGCGCTCGCGATGAGCGAGTAGGTCCGCGAGCACATCCACGACCGGTCTGCATCTCCAGCAAAATCACAGCAGGAACTCAGTCCGCGCCGAACGAACGGGTGTGTCCTAGGTGCATGACCGCCTCCACCACGGACCGGACCGAGCCGGTGCCCACGACGACCACCACCGCACCCTTCGCCGGGTCGTCCGGGGATGGTGGCAGCGCCGAGCCGCCTCAGGCCCCGGCGCAACGCCCTTCCCCCGCTGACCGCCCCCGCCGTCGCTGGGCCGACGTCGCGGTGGCGAGCCTGCTGGCCGCCACGCTCGCCTCCGGCGGAACCTATGCCGCCGTCCGTGCCGCCGACGGTGACGCCGGCGGCACCACCACCCAGCAGCAGGATGCGGTCGCCGGCTCGGCCGACGACGGCACCCAGGCCACGAACATCTCCGCCGACCCCGCCAGCGACTGGACCCAGGTCGCCTCCTCCGTCACGCCCAGCGTCGTCTCGATCGAGATCGCGAGCCAGCAGGGGCAGGGCGCCGGATCGGGGGTCGTGTGGGACACCGAGGGCCACATCGTCACCAACGCCCACGTCGTGTCCGGCGCCCAGGAGGTTCATGTCACCCTGGCTGACGGCCGGACCTACTCGGCCACGGTGCTGGGTGAGGACGCGTCCAGCGACCTCGCTGTCCTCAAGCTGACCAACGCCCCCGACGGCCTCAGCCCGATCAGCGTCGGGCAGGACTCCGCCCTCGCCGTCGGCGACCCGGTGATGGCCGTCGGCAACCCGCTGGGGCTGTCCGGCACGGTCACCACCGGCATCGTCAGCGCCCTCGACCGCCCCGTGACCACCCAGAGCGCCGAGAGCCAGGCCGCGGGCACGACCGCCGCGCAGATCGTGACCAATGCCATCCAGACCTCGGCCGCGATCAACCCGGGCAACTCCGGTGGTGCCCTGGTCAACGCGGCCGGTGAGCTGGTCGGCATCAACTCCTCGATCGCCTCCATCCCCTCCTTCGGGCAGAGCCAGCCGGGCTCGATCGGCATCGGCTTCGCCATCCCCTCCGGCAAGGTCCAGCTGATCGTCGACCAGCTGATCAGCACCGGCTCTGTCCAGCACGCCTTCCTCGGGGTCGGGCTGAACGACGGGCAGGCCGAGGTCGACGGCGCCACCCTCACCGGTGCCCAGGTCGAGCAGGTCGAACCCAACTCCCCCGCCTCCGACGCGGGCCTGCAGACCGGGGACCTCATCGTGGGGATCGACGGCGAGCACGTGCCCTCCGCCACCGCGCTGGTCGGCCAGGTCCGCGAGCGCGGGACCGGAGACACTGCGCAGATCGAGTACATCCGTGACGGTGCCCGGGCCGAGGCGACCGTGACGCTGGCCACCCGGCCCGACGAGGGCTGATCCCGACGAGCGCTGATCGACTCCGCGGATCAGCCCCCTTCCCCAGCCCCCTGCTGCCCGGCCCTCCCCTGCTCCCATCGGGCCGGGTAGCAGGGCGGCGAGCCACGACATACGGTAGGAATGACGAACTAGCCCGCCTCGAAACAGGAGTGGTCAATGCACCCCACGCACATCCCGATCCGGGTCGCCACCGGCGCCTACATCCTCAACTCCGGCCTGAACAAGCTCAAGGCCGGTGAGGAGGAGCAGGAGCAGATGCACGGCTGGGCCTCCAGCGTCTACCCGGTCTTCAAGGACATGAAGTCGGGTGACTTCACCAAGGCGCTCGGCTACGGCGAGATCGGCCTGGGCGCGCTCCTGCTGCTGCCCACCGTCCCCTCCGCGGTGGCCGGCACGGCCCTGACCGCCTTCGGCGCGGGTCTGACCGGGCTCTACCTGAAGACGCCGGGCATGACCAAGGACGACGGCATCCGCCCGACCACCGAAGGCACCTCGCTCGCCAAGGACGTGTGGCTGGTCGGCGCGGGCCTGACCCTGGCCACCCAGTCCTTCCTGTCCGGCACGCGCAATGCCGCCAAGGCGGTCGCCGGTGGCGTGAGCAACGCCGCGGGCTCGGTCGCCTCGGGTGTCTCTGACGCCGCCAGCTCGGTGGCTTCGGGGGTCTCCGGCGCCGTGGGTGGCGCTGTCGGCGCTGGGTCGAGCAAGGCCGAGAAGGGCATCAAGGGCCTGCTGAGCCAGGCGCACGACGCCCGTGAGGACCTGGCCGACGCGCTGGCCGACCTCGCGGAGTCGATGGTCAACCGCTGAACCCAGTCATGAGCGACGGTCCGGTGCCCGATGATCGGGCGCCGGACCGCGCTGTCTCCGGCACCCCCATCCGCACCGACTTCACCGGCACCGACGAGTCGCTCCGGGACGCCTGGCTGGAGCATCGTCGATGAGCGAGGTAGGCGGTCGTGACGGGGAGTACCTCCTGGACCGCTGGCTCGCGGACGCCGAGCAGCTGGCTCCCGCGGCCGGTCGGGACCGCTGGCTGGCCGAGGGCTCGCTCCTGCTGCGCGGTTGGTCCGAGCCGCACCGCAGCTATCACACGACCGAGCACCTGGCCGAGGTTCTGCTCGCGCTGGACGAGCTCCGGCTGGCCGCGATGATGGACGAGGACGAGGCGCTGACCGCCCGCGCCATCGGCTGGTACCACGACCTCGCCTACGACCCCCGCGCCGAGCCCGGCAGCAACGAGCACCGCAGCGCCACACTCGCGCGCGACCACCTCCACAAACTCGGCGTGGACCAGGAGCGCGTCGACACCGTCGAGCGTGGGGTGCTGATGACCCGGGACCACCACCTGGGCGAGGACACACGGCATACCGGGGCCTTGGCAGCCATGCACGACGCCGACCTGTGGATCCTCGCCGCCCCGATCCCCCGCTACGAGCGCTACCGGGAGCAGGTGCGGCAGGAGTACACCCACGTGCCGGACGAGCTGTTCCGCGCGGGGCGGGCGCAGATCCTGCGCGGCTTCGCCGATCGCGACCGGCTCTACCTGACCGAGCACGCGCACCTCGCCTGGACCGAGCGGGCCCGCCGCAACCTCGCCGCCGAGCTGCAGGCCCTGTCCCATGGTGTATGACGCCACCCTGGTCACCCAGGTCCGCTCGGCCCTGGCGGCGGCCGGGGACGGGGAGCGGGCGGCGGGGCAGCAGGCGTACATGAAGTCGCCTCTGCCGTTCCACGGCGTGACCTCGCCCGAGCTGCGCCGCATCGTCAACCCGTTGCTGCGAGCGCACGCGCCGACCGACCGGGCAGCGTGGGAGGCGACGGTCCGCGAGCTGTGGGACGGAGCCACGCACCGAGAGGAGCGGTATGCCGCCCTCGCGCTGGCCAAGCACCGCTCGGCGCGGGCCTGGCAGGATCCCGGCGTGCTGGACCTGCACCGACATCTGGTGGTGACCGGCGCCTGGTGGGACGTCGTCGACGAGATCGCCAGCCGGTTGGTGGGACCGGTGCTGCTCGCTCATCCCGAAGCGGTGACGCCGGTGATGGATGCCTGGGCGGTGGAGGAGGATCTGTGGCTGCGGCGGGTGGCGATCCTGAGCCAGCTCAAGCACAAGGGCGCGACGGATGTGGCACTACTTGAGCGATGCGTGCTGGCCAATGTGGAGGGGACCGAGCACGGGTCGGAGTTCTTCATCCGCAAGGCGATCGGATGGGCTTTGCGCGAATACGCCAAGACGGACCCGAGGTGGGTCAGCGCCTTCGTGGCTGCGCACCGGGAGCGGTTGAGCAGGTTGAGCGTGCGGGAGGCGACCAAGCACCTGGGTGGCGAGCGGCGCCTGCCGCGTCGTGGCTAGTGGCGCTCCCACCACCAGCGCACGAGGGGCCACCACGACTGGTGCTCGCCCTGTGCCGCCGCCTCTGCTCGGCTGAACCACGCTGCCTCGAGGACATCGTCGAGGTCCGGTCGCAGCGGTGATGGCTGGTCCACCGCCGCGCCGTAGACCTGGAGGAAGTTGTCGCCGGTATCCAGCGGGGCCGGGTTGATCCCGTCCGGCACCGTGATCCGCTCGTAGCCGACCGGCACGAGGGCGTCCGGGGCCAGGGCCAGCCCGGTCTCCTCGGCGACCTCGCGGGTCGCCGCCTCGCGCAGCGTCTCACCCGGCTCGCGCTTGCCGCCGGGCGGCCCCCAACCGGGGCGAGAGGCATTGCGCACCAGCACCATCCGGGCGTCCGCCGCGCGGATCAGCACCACGGCCGCTCCGCCCTCGGTGCGGTCGAACGGGGAGGCGAGCAGGTCCAGGGTGTGCTCGACCTCGAAGGCCGCCGAGAGCCCGTTGGCGACGCGCCCCAGCGGCCGCTCCCCGCGCCGCTTGCGGAAGCGCAGCGGGCTGTCGCGCAGGACCCGAGCCAACGCGGTGGCGCCGATCGGCTGTGCACCCGCGGCGACGGACGCGGCATACAGGTCCTCGGGGACGTCGTAGTGGTCGCCCTCGAAGGCGCGCGGATCGAGCCCGGCGCGGGCCGCGACCGTATGCAGTTCGGCCAGCGAGCGGTCGCTGATCAGGTGGGAGAAGCGCCGGCCGTGCGCGGGCCACAACGGCGGGTCGATGTAGACGGTCACGCGTCGACCGCGGGTGCGGTCCGATGGTCGGAGGGGGCGGACAGGGAGGAGCGGCCGGTCATGGACCGAGAGTAGCGGCGGGGCTCTGTGGATAACTTCTGAGCCGGTGGACCACTCTGGCCTACGGTCGAGGGCACGAGGCGGTGATCGGCCGCCGACGACAGGGAGGGACACCCATGAGCAACATCTTCGCCGTCGACACGGCCCGGATCGCCGCGGCATCCGGTGACATCGAGCGCATCTCGGCCAGTATCGAGTCCGAGGTGAGGGCCATGATGGCCAAGCTGAACGCGCTGCAGGACTGCTGGCGCGGCTCGGCGGCCGGCAACTTCCAGTCCGTCAGCCAGGACTGGAGCGCGACCCAGGAACGGGTGCGCGCCTCCCTGCAACAGATCTCGACGACGCTGCGCACGGCCGGCCAGGACTACGAGATGGTCGAGCAGACCAACCGGATGCGCTTCACACCCCAGTAGCCGCTGCCCCCGCGCAGCCCTGAACGCCTGCCGCCCGTCCGCTCCCACTCCCTTTGATCCCCGGGCGGGCGGCAGGTCTCTGCCCTTCGGTGGGGGGCGTTACCACCTGCGCTGCTGTGCGGCGTGGCGGTCAAGGATCCGGTGCAGCGCGGGCCGGAAGATCAGCGCCATCAGCGCGATGCAGAACACTGGGAGCGCGACGAGACCCAGGATCACGCTGATCATCAGGCGTCCCGCGACCGGGAAGGCCTCGACCAAGAACGGGTGCACGAGCGAGGCGATCACGAAAGCCCCGACGAGCAGGCCGGTCGTCAGGGTGATGGTGGCATCCCAGGTGCGCGCCCACCGCAGGGCGACGAAGGAGGCGAGCGCCGCCAGCACGACCCAGATCGTGACCGGCCGCCAGATCTCCGGCAGCACCGACCCCGCCTGCTCCCACCACGATGCCCCCGCCCGCCACGGGTCGACGACGAACAGGATCGCGGTCAGCACCACTGCGACCGCCGGGGTGAGCCATCGGCGGCGGTGCGAGGCGGTGGGCGTGCTCGACTGTGGCTCAGCCGCGTCCGGCGTTCCGTTCATGGGGCAAGCCTGCCTCACCGGAGGCCGTCGACCAGCATCGCCGGGCGACGGTCAGGCTCCGGAGTGGGCAAGCGGTAGCGGTGCATCTGCGGACCAGGTGCTCGGGCTCCACGCTCGCCCGCTCGCTCACCACGGTCGGCGACGACCAGAGGTGCGTGGTGTCGCGGATCTTGGCCACCGGACGCGCGTGGTGCTCCGGATCTTGCCCACCGGACGCGCGTGGTGCTCCGGATCTTGGCCACCGAACGCGCGTGGTGCTCCGGATCTTGGCCACCGGACGCGCGACCCGCTCTTCCTCGGGGTGGGAAACGGCATACAGGGGTGGGTGGGCGCCGACCGTGACTAGGCAGAACACTGTCTTGACCTCCACCGCACTCGCATGGGCGACCGGCAGAGAGCGACCAGGGCGAGACAAACCGGGGCGAGTGCCCCGATTGCGCACACGGCTCGCGACCAGAGCGAGACAAACCGGGGCGAATGCCCCGATTGCGCACGCGGCTCGCGACCAGCCGCGGGCGCGCGCTGGATCTGGGCTGCGAGGGCGAGCCAGATCCCCGAGCAGCGAGCACTCAAACATGCGTCACGGCGAGCGCGAGGACAAAACCGCAGGTGGGAGCACAATTTCCCCCGTTGTGCACGTTCGAGTGGCCGGGCTCGGCCGGATCAACCATCCCCCGCCGCGCGGCAGTGGCTCTGGGGCTATCCGGCGACCCGAAAGTCCGCGCAGCGACCCGGACGTCGGCGCACATCCCGCACATCCCGGACGCCGGCGCACATCCCGCACATCCTGGAAGTCGGCGGACATCCCGAGCGACCCCGGGCCACCGCACAGACGCCGACGGGGCGGCCCCTCGTGAGAGGGACCGCCCCGTGCGGTGGTTGATCGCCCGCGAGGAACGCGGGCGCGTCAGCTCTGATCCGCAGGGATCAGAAGTCCATGCCACCCATGCCACCGTCGCCGGCCGGCATGGCCGGAGCCTTCTCCGGCTTGTCGGCGATGACGGCCTCGGTGGTCAGGAAGAGGGCCGCGATGGAGGCGGCGTTCTGCAGGGCAGAACGGGTCACCTTCACCGGGTCGGCGACGCCGAACTGCAGCATGTCGCCGTATTCGCCGGTGGCGGCGTTCAGGCCCTCACCCGGGGTGAGGTTGCGCACCTTCTCCGCCACGACGCCGCCCTCGAGACCGGCGTTGACCGCGATCTGCTTGAGAGGAGCCTCGACGGCCACCTTGACGATGTTGGCACCGGTGGCCTCGTCGCCGGACAGGTCCAGCGTCTCGAAGGCCTTGGACGCCTGGATCAGGGCCACGCCACCGCCGGCGACGATGCCCTCCTCGACCGCAGCCTTGGCGTTGCGGACGGCGTCCTCGATGCGGTGCTTGCGCTCCTTGAGCTCGACCTCGGTCGCGGCGCCAGCCTTGATGACGGCGACACCACCGGCGAGCTTGGCCAGGCGCTCCTGGAGCTTCTCGCGGTCGTAGTCGGAGTCGGAGTTGTCGATCTCGGCGCGGATCTGCGCGACGCGACCGGCGATCTGGTCGGCGTCGCCGCCGCCCTCGACGATGGTGGTCTCGTCCTTGGTGACGACGACCTTGCGGGCCGAGCCCAGCAGGTCGAGCTCGGCGGTCTCCAGCTTCAGACCGACCTCCTCGGAGATGACCTGGCCACCGGTGAGGATGGCGATGTCGGCCAGCATGGCCTTGCGGCGGTCACCGAAGCCGGGGGCCTTGACGGCGACCGACTTGAAGTTGCCACGGATCTTATTGACCACCAGGGTCGCCAGGGCCTCGCCCTCGACGTCCTCGGCGACGATCGCCAGCGGCTTGCCGGACTGCATGACCTTCTCCAGCAGCGGGAGCAGGTCCTTGACCGAGGAGATCTTGGAGTTCACGACGAGGACGTAGGGGTCCTCGAGCACGGCCTCCATGCGCTCGGTGTCGGTGACGAAGTAGGGCGAGATGTAGCCCTTGTCGAAGCGCATGCCCTCGGTGAGCTCCAGCTCCAGACCGAAGGTGTTGGACTCCTCGACGGTGATGACGCCCTCGTTGCCGACCTTGTCCATGGCCTCGGCGATCATCTCGCCGATCTCGGTGTCGGCCGCGGAGATGGACGCGGACTGGGCGATCTGCTCCTTGGTCTCGACCGGCTTGGCCTGGGCGAGCAGCTCGTCGTTGACGGCCTTGACGGCGGTCTCGATGCCGCGCTTGAGGGCCATCGGGTTGGCGCCGGCGGCGACATTGCGCAGGCCCTCGCGGACCATCGCCTGGGCCAGGACGGTCGCGGTGGTGGTGCCATCACCCGCGACGTCGTCGGTCTTCTTGGCGACCTCCTTGACCAGCTCGGCGCCGATCTTCTCGTAGGGGTCCTCGAGCTCGATCTCCTTGGCGATGCTCACACCATCGTTGGTGATGGTGGGGGCGCCCCACTTCTTCTCGAGCACGACATTGCGGCCCTTGGGGCCGAGGGTCACCTTGACGGCGTCCGCGAGGGTGTTCATACCCTTCTCGAGACCGCGGCGAGCCTCCTCATCGAAAGCAATGGTCTTGGCCATTCGGCTGGTTCCTCCACACGCTGATGGGCGGATGACCGGGCGTCGCCCGCGACGGACGAGCCGGACGCGCGGGGCTCACGTCGCCCCGCTGCCCGACCCTCGACGGACCGGTCGGTGTTATCACTCTCGTGTCGAGAGTGCTAGGTCCATGATGAGCACTCGACCCCCGAGAGTGCAAATGCGGCACACCCACCCCGGCACGGCCGCCTCCTCAGGCGCGCAGCTCCAGCGCGCGGACGGCGGCGTCGCGCAACGTCTGCGTCTCCAGCCCCAGCCCGCGGCAGGCGCTGACCAGCCCGTCGACACCGGTCGCTCCCCCGGCCAAGACCTCGTCAAGCCGGTCGGCGAGCCGAGCCATCAGCTCGGCCTGCTGCTCGACGTAACTGCGGTCCACGACGTCGCCATGTCCCGGCACCCAGATGCCCGCCTCCTCGGTCGCCGGGTGCCGCAGCAGCGTCAGCAGGGTCGGCGCCCAGTCGCGGGGGTAGGCGTCCTCCATGTGCGGGTCGGCCCCCTCCTCGACGAGGTCGCCGGCGAAGACGACGCCCGCATCCGGCACGGCCACCGCCAGGTCATGGTCGGTGTGGCCCTTGCCGCCGAAGAGCAGGTGCACCGATCGGCCACCCAGGTCGATCTCAGTGTCTTCTTCGATCAGGTAGAAGGGCAGCACCAACTCGGTGGCCTCCACCTCGGCAGCCATCTCGGCTCGCTGGGTGCGGCGCAGGTGCTCCACGACCTGGGATCGCTGGGTGTCGCCGGTGCGGGTCAGCTCGTCGGCCGCGCCCACGTGCCCGTAGATCTGGGAGTCGCGGAAGGCGGAGTTGCCGAAGCAGTGGTCGTAGTGGGCGTGCGTGTTGACCACGACCAGCTCCAGCTCGGTGAGCTCGCGGACCGCGGCGAGCAACTCCATACCGTGCTGGTGATAGCTGCGCGTGTCGATCACGAGCGCGCGTTCCTGCCCGACGACCAGACCGCAGTTGAGGTTGAGCTCCTCGTGCCGGCGGACGTGGACGCCCGGCGCCAACTCTCGCCAGGTCACTTCAGCCATACCCCGAGTCTAGGTCAGTCCAGATGACGCGCGGCGACGATCACCGCTAGCCTGCCAGCCACCACCTCACGACAGGACCTCACCGATGAGTTTCCCGCGTCGCCTGCTGTTCGCCACCGACGGCTCCTCCACCGCCCGGGCTGCCCGTGCCCATGTCATCGATCTCGCGCGCGCCACCGGCGCGCAGATCCATGTCGTGCACGTAGCCCTCATCTCCCCCTGGACCAACCCCACGCCCTTGAGCCCGGCGCTGCGCGAGCGCCTCGAGGAGGAGGCCAGGCCATTGCTGGACGACGAGCTCACAGCCCTCCGTGAGGAGGGCGTGGAGGCCACCGGCCACCTGCGCGCCGGCCGGGCCACCGACGAGATCCTGCGCCTGCGCGATGAGGTCGATGCCGACCTCATCGTCATCGGCAACCGCGGCAACAACGCTTTCATGCGGATCCTGCTCGGCAACGACGCCGAGGGCGTGGTCCGGCACGCTCCCTGCCCGGTGCTCGTCGTGCGGCAGGAGGCGGGCCGATGAACGACCTCTTCCCCGGCGTCACGGCCGGCGGCTTCATCCCGGTGCTCGAGGGCCAGGACGGGATGCCCGACTTCACCGTGCACACCCTCGACCTGGTCGTGATCATCGGCTACCTGCTCATCAGCCGGATCATCCCGCTCGTCGCCAGCTCGCGGATGAAGTAGAAGGCCAAGGCCTCGGGCAAGGAGACCGATGAGTCCGAGGACTACTTCCTCGGCGGCCGCAACTTCATCTGGCCCTTCGTCGGTCTGTCCCTGGTCGCCACGAACATGTCCGGCGCGACCTTCGTCGGCCTGGCCGGGGGCGCCTATGAGCAGGGCATCTCGATCTTCGCCTACGAGTGGATGTCGGCGGTCATCCTCGTCATCTTCATCTTCTTCATCCTGCCCTTCTACCTGCGCTCCAAGGTCTTCACCCTGCCGGAGTACCTGGAGAAGCGCTACGACCGCCGCTCCCGGATGGCCTTCGCCGGCTTCAACCTGTTCGCGAACATGTTCATCGACATGGCCGCCGCCCTCTTCGCCGGCGCGGTCATCGTCAAGGTCCTCTATCCCGAGGTCCCGATGATCGTCTCGGTCGCGGCGCTGGGCATCCTGGCCGCGATCTACACCGTCATCGGCGGGCTGGGCGCGGTCATGATCAGCGACTCCATCCAGGCCACGATCACCATCCTGGGCGGCGTGATCGTGATGATCGCCACCTTCAACGCGGTCGAGTCCTGGGACGCCGTCACCGAGGCAGCCGGCGATGAACGGATGAGCCTGATCCTGCCGCCGGACCACTCCGAGCTGCCGTGGCCAGGGTTGATCACCGGTGTGCTCGTCATCGGCATGTACTACTGGACGACCAACCAGCTCGTCGTCCAGCGCACGCTCGGCGCCAAGTCGCTCGACCACGGCCGCTGGGGCTCGCTGCTCGCCGGCCTGATCAAGCTGACCTTCCTGTTCCTCTTCATCTTCCCCGGCGTGATGGCGCTCGCCCTCTACCCGAACCTGGAGGAGCCGGACACCGTCTTCCCGACGCTCGTCTTCGATCTGTTGCCCGTGGGGCTGCGCGGGTTGATCCTGGCCGCCGTCATCGCGGCGATCACTCGACCGTCGACTCCATCCTGAACTCGGCCTCCACGATCGTCACGATGGACTTCGTCAAGACGATGCGTCCCGACACCTCTCAGCGCGGCCTGGTCTTCACCGGCCGCGTGGCCACCGTGGTCGCCCTGGTGGTGGCGATCCTCTGGGCGCCGTTCATCGGCCAGTTCGACACCCTCTACCAGTACCTGCAGTCGGTGCTGTCCTTCCTGGTCCCGCCGGTGGTGGCGGTCTTCCTGGCGGGCATCGCGTCCAAGCGGATCAGCGCGACCGCGGCCTTCCTCACCCTGATCATCATGCAGCCGCTGGGCCTGGTGGCCTTCATCCTCACCCAGGTGCTGCCCGAGGAGCCGACGATCCAATTCCTGTATGCCGCGGGCCTGAGTCTTCTGCTCTCGGTCCTGTTGCTCATCGGCATCAGCCTGCTCGGGCCGTCGCCGGATGAGGACAAGACCAAGGAGCTCACCTGGAAGACGGAGTACTGGACCCAGGAGAGCAAGGAGTTGCAGGACACCCAGTTCTGGGCGAACTACCGCTACCTGTCGGTCGGGCTGCTCATCCTCACCGCGGTGATCGTGGTGATCTGGGCCTAGCCCACCCTCAGCTCAGGCCGGTGATGGTGCCGTCCTCGGCGATGTCCATCCCGACCGCGGCCGGGACCTTGGGCAGGCCGGGCATCCGCATGATGTCGCCGGTCAGCGCTACCACGAAGCCGGCGCCGGCGTTGACGACCAACTCGCGCACGGTGATCCGGAAGCCGCGGGGCGCGCCCAGCAGCGTGGGGTCATCGGAGAAGGAGTACTGCGTCTTGGCCATGCAGACCGGCAGGTCACCGTGGCCCTCGGCCTCGATCTGGGCGAGCTGGGTGCGGGCCGGACCGGCGAAGTCGACGCCGTCCGCGCGGTAGATCTCGGTGGCGATCGTCTCGATCTTGCTCTGGATCGAGTCCTCCGGCGCATAGAGGGGGCGGTAGTCACTGTCCTGATCACACAGCGCCACGACCTTGCGGGCCAGGTCCTCGCCGCCCTCGCCGCCCTTGGCGAAGACCTCGGACAGGGCCACGTCGACGCCGAGCTGGCCGCAGCGTTCGCGAACCAGGTCGAGCTCGGCGTCGGTGTCGGTCGGGAAACGGTTGAGCGCGACCACGGCGGGAACACCGAACTTGGCGACGTTCTCAAGGTGCTGCTCGAGGTTGACCAGGCCTGCGCCGAGAGCCTCCAGGTCCTCGGTGCCCAGGTCCTTCTTGTCCCGGCCCCCGTTGAGCTTGAGCGCGCGGACGGTGGCGACCACGACGACCGCGCTGGGGGCGATTCCCCCTGCCGGGCAGACGATGTCGAAGAATTTCTCGGCTCCCAGGTCGGCCCCGAAGCCGGCCTCGGTCACGACATAGTCGGCGAGTTTGAGGGCGGTCTGGGTGGCGACCACCGAGTTGTTGCCGTGCGCGATATTGGCGAAGGGTCCGCCGTGGATGATCGCGGGGGTGTTCTCCAGAGTCTGCACCAGGTTGGGGCGCACAGCGTCCTTCATCAGCAGCGCCATCGAGCCTTGCGCGTCCAGGTCGCCGGCGGTGACGGGCTGCTTGTCGTAGGTGTAGGCCACGATGATCCGGGAGAAGCGCTCCTTGAGGTCCTCGATGCCGGTGGCCAGGCAGAGCGCGGCCATGATCTCGCTGGCCACGGTGATCTCGAAGCCGCTCTCGCGCGGGACGCCGTCGCCGACCTTGCCCAGCCCGATCACAATATTGCGCAGGGCCCGATCGTTCATGTCCAGCACCCGCGGCCAGGTGATCCGCTTGGGGTTGATGTTGAGCGGGTTGCCCTGGTGGATGCTGTTGTCAAGCAGGGCGGCCAGCAGGTTGTGCGCCGAGGTGATGGCGTGGAAGTCACCGGTGAAGTGCAGGTTGATGTCCTCCATCGGCACCACCTGGGCGTAACCGCCGCCAGCAGCACCGCCCTTCATCCCGAAGGAGGGGCCGAGCGAGGGCTCGCGCAGGGTGGTCATCGCGCTCACCCCGATCCGGTTCAGCGCCATCGAGAGCCCGACATTCGTGGTGGTCTTGCCCTCCCCCGCCGCGGTCGGGTTGATCGCGGTGGTCAGGATCAACTTGCCGTCCGGCTTGTCGGCGAGGCGGTCCAGGACCGACAGCGAGATCTTGGCCTTGTCGTGGCCGTAGGGGGAGTACTCCTCCTGGCTCAGCCCCAGCTTCTCGGCGATCTGGCCGATCGGCTGCAGCGTCGCACCCTGGGCGATCTCGATGTCGGACAACACGTGGGCCTCCTTGCGCACGGCGTGGGGCCGGGGCGGCCTCGCTCTCCGGGGATCACGCTACCGGGAGCGGGCCACGCGGACAGCCGGAGGGTGGCAGCGAACTGAGAGGAGAAGGGGCGAGCGAAGGCTCAGAGCTCGATGCCCAGTCGACGGGCCGAGCGGGTGCGCTGGCGCAGGGCGCGCTGGCGACGGAGGCGCTTGATCAGCATCGGGTCGTGCGCGAGCGCGTCCGGGCTGTCGATGAGCTGGTTGAGGATCTGGTAGTAGCGCGTCGGGCTCAGGTCGAACAGATCCTTGACCGCCTGCTCCTTGGAACCGGCGTACTTCCACCACTTGTGCTCAAAGGCCAGGATCTCCCGATCCCGCTCGCTGAGGCTCGACGAGGCGTCGACCTGCTCCACGCGGGTGACGGCTCCCATGAATGTCCTCTCGTCGCACGACTCGGCCAGAAGTGCTCCCATCCTACGGCACGCGACTTACACGCGTGTCATTTCCTCGCCGCGTGCCGCCCGGCTGACACCCCGCGTCCCATCCCCGCGCCACCTCACGCGCGGCTGCATAGAGTGATCGTCGTGAGCACGCCGACCCCGTTGCGCGACCTCGTGCACCCCAGCTGGGCGCAGGCCCTGGCTCCGGCGGAGGGCACGGTCGCCGCCCTCGGCGCCTTCCTGCGCGAGGAGACCGCTGCCGGTCGCGGCTACCTTCCCGCCGGCGAGCACGTGCTCCGCGCCTTCGAGCAGCCCTTGGATGCCGTGCGCGTCCTCATCGTCGGCCAGGACCCCTACCCGACGCCCGGCCACGCGGTCGGGCTGAGCTTCTCTGTGGCCCCGGACGTCCGCCCGATCCCCCGCAGCCTGATCAACATCTACACCGAACTGGTCGAGGACCTCGGCGTCGAGCGCCCTACCAATGGCGACCTCGCCCCTTGGGCAGACCGCGGTGTGCTCCTGCTCAACCGCGTGCTGACGGTCCGCCCCGGCGCCCCGGCGAGCCACCGGGGACGCGGCTGGGAAGAGGTCACCGAGCTGGCCATCGACGCCCTCGTCCGCCGCGGCGGCCCGCTCGTCGCCATCCTCTGGGGACGCGACGCCCGCAACCTCGGCCCGCGCCTCGGCGATGTGCCCCGGGTCGAGTCCGCCCACCCCTCGCCGCTGTCGGCGCGCAACGGCTTCTTCGGCAGCCGCCCGTTCAGCCGGGCCAACGAGCTCCTGGCCCGCCAGGGCGCCACCCCTATCGACTGGAGCCTGACATGAGCGATCCACTTTCGATGAGCGATCGGAAGCCTGACGTGAGCGACCCGAGCAGCCGGGACACGGCATACGAGCACCCCCTCCTGCTCGTCCACGGCGACGCCGGACCCACGGTCCACGGCGAGGCGGGCAGCATCCGCCCGCAGGCCAGGGCGTGGTCGCGGTATGTGGCGATCGGCGACTCCTTCACCGAGGGGATGAGCGATCCCGACCCGGATACACCTGGGGCCTACGTCGGGTGGGCCGACCGGCTGGCCGCCCTGCTGTCCACGCACGTGGCGGACGGCACCGACTTCTCCTACGCCAACCTCGCGGTGCGCGGGCGCAAGCTCGACGACGTCGTGGGCGCGCAGCTGGAGTCCGCGCTCGCTCTCGGCCCCGATCTGGTGAGCATCGTCGGTGGCGGCAACGACATCCTGCGGCCCAAGGCCGACGTCGACGCGCTCGCTGCCCGGCTCGACGAGGCTGTCGCCCGCATCCGCGCAACCGGCGCGGACGTGCTGATGGCCACCCCCACCGACCCGGTCGGTGCCCCGATCATCGGACGCACCCGCGGCCGGGTCGGGATGTACATCTCCCATATCTGGTCGATCGCCCAGCGCCGTGGTGCCTTCGTGCTCAACCAGTGGGCCTGCGACTTCCTCAAGGACTGGCGGATGTGGGCCGAGGACCGGATCCACATGACGCCCGAGGGTCACCGACGGGTGGCCCTGACCGCCTATGTCGCGCTCGGGCACACCGCCGAGGAAGCAGATTGGCGAGCCCCGCTGCCGCCCCAGGCCCCGCCGGGCAAGGTCGAGGCGCTGCGCGGGCACGCCCAGTGGGCCAAGGAGTATGCCGCCCCCTGGGTCCAGAGACGCCTCCAGGGTCGATCGTCCGGGGACCTGATCGACGCCAAGCGCCCCACGCTGGGGCCGGCCCCGCGCCCGGGCGAGCGCAGCGCGGACGAGGGACACGGCATACCAGGACCGGAGGGTGGTTCGCGATGACCACCTTCGCCTCTGCCCGCGGGCTGTGGCTGTGCGTGCTCGGCGCCGACGAGCTCGAGATGCTGCCGATGGGCGGGCTCGGCTGGCTCGGCGTCGACCTGCAGCATGGCCGGTATGACGTGACCCACCTCCCCGCGATCCTGCGGGTCGCCGGGGTGGCCGGGGTGCCGGTGCTGGCGCGCGCGGCGTCCCAGGACGCGGGTCATCTGGCCCGGGTGCTGGACACCGGCGTGGCCGGGGTGATCGTGCCGGGGGTGCGCTCGCTCGCGGAGGCTGAGGCGCTGGTGCGGGCGGTGCGCTTCCCGCCGGTCGGTGAGCGGAGCACCGGGTTGACCCGGTCGACGGTCGTGGGCGGTCCGGAGCGGCCGCTGCTGCTGCCGATGGTCGAGACGCGGGGCGCCCTCGAGGAGGTCGAGCAGATCGCCGCTCTGGAGAAGGTGGACGGCGTTTTCGTCGGGCCCTACGACCTCTCGCTGTCGCTGGGCCGCCCCGGGGTAACCGACGAGCAGGTGGTGGCCGCGATCGGCCGGGTGCGTGACGCGGCGCGGGAGGCGGGGGTGCTGGTCGGCGCGTTCTCGGGAAGCCGGGAGCTGGATCCGCTGCTGCCGAGCGACCTGGACCTGGTGGCGGTGGATACCGATGTGACGGTGCTGCGGGAGGGGATGGCCGCTCTCTTCGGGTGAGCGGATGAGCGCGCCGGGCGGGTGCCGACGCCACCGCCGCCCATTTCAACGCAGATGCGTGGCTATAGTCCTATCCATGACGCAATTGCGAGTTTCCGAGGCGGCCGCACTGTTGGGGGTGTCCCAGGACACGGTGCGCCGGTCGATCGAGGCTGGTCGGCTGGCGGCGGGCAAGGACTCCTCGGGCCGGGTCATGGTCGACGGTGCTGCACTGGCAAGGTACGCCCAGGAGGTAGCGCACCCGGCCGAGGTGGGGGCTGTGGGGTCGTCCTCCCCGCGCAACCAGTTGCGCGGAGTGGTGACGCGGATCGTCAGCGACACCGTGATCTCGCAGGTGGACATCCAGGCCGGGCCGTTCCGCCTCGTGTCGTTGATCTCGACCGAGGCCGTCACCGAGCTCGGGCTGGAGGTCGGCTCGGTCGCGGTCGCGTCCGTGAAGGCCACCAACGTCTCGGTGGGGGTGCCGTCATGAGGGGCGTGGCTCGGTCGCTGGCCTTGCTCGCCCTGACCGCGCTCGCCCTGACCGGATGCGGCAACGGGTCCGGCGACGGCGCTGCGGGCGGCGGGGGTGCAGAGGAGCAGACCGTGACCGTCCTGGCCGCTGCCTCTCTCACCGATGTCTTCGAGCTGATCGCGGACGACTTCGAGGCCGACCATCCGGGCGTCACTGTCGACCAGTCTTTCGCGGCGAGCTCCACGATCATCCAGCAGGTCAACGAGGGCGCCCCCGGGGATGTGGTAGCCCTGGCCGGCATGGGCTCCCTCGAGCCGCTGGACGAGGAGCACCGGCACCGGGAGGTCGCCCAGTTCACCACCAACAGCCTCCAACTAGCGGTTCCTCCGGACAACCCGGCCGACATCCAGAGCGTGGACGACCTCACCGCAGACGGCCTTCGCCTGGTGGTCTGCGAGGAGCAGGTGCCGTGCGGCACCGCCACCGCCTCGCTCTTCGAGACGCTCGGGATCACCCCGACGATCGCCTCCTACGAGCAGGACGTGCGCGCCACCCTGACCAAGGTCGAGCTGGGTGAGGCCGATGTCGGCATCGTCTACCGGACCGATGTCACCGAGGCCGGCGAGCGCGTGCTCGGCGTGGATATCCCCGATGACGTCAACGTGATCAACACCTATCCCATCCTCGCCGTCTCCGAGAACTCGCTCGCCCAGGCCTTCGTCGACGAGGTGATGTCCGAGCGGGGCCAGGCCCACCTGGCGGACGCCGGCTTCGTCGCCCCGTGACCCAGCGGCGCGCAGGGGGTTCCGCGGGGTCACGGGGCAGGCCGAGGAGTGCGGGCGCGCGTCGCCTCGGGCGTCTCCCGCTCGCGGTCCCCGCCGGGATCGGTGTCGCGTTCATCGTGCTCCCGCTGCTCGCGCTCTTCCTGCGCGCCGACTGGGCCAACCTCACCACCCACCTGTCCGCACCGGTGGTCAGGCAGTCGCTGCAGCTCTCGCTCGTCACCACCGCCGCCACGATGATCGTGGTCTGGGCGCTGGGCACTCCCCTGGCCTGGCTGCTCGCCCGCTCCGACCACCCGCTCACCGTCTGGGCCCGCGCCCTGATCACCGTCCCCCTCGTGCTCCCCCCGGTCGTCGGCGGCGTCGCGCTGCTGATGACCTATGGTCGCCGCGGCGTCATCGGCGGGTGGCTGGACGAGACCTTCGGCATCACGCTGCCGTTCACCACCACGGCGGTCGTGATGGCCGAGATCTTCGTGGCGATGCCCTTCTATGTCATCGCCGTCGAGGGATCGATGCGCTCGCTGGACCGCCGCTACGACGACATCGCCGCCACCCTCGGCGCCTCTCCCGTCCGCACCTTCCGCACGGTCGCGATCCCGATGGTGCTCCCCGGCATCGCCGCCGGCTCAGCGCTCGCCTGGGCACGGGCGCTGGGCGAGTTCGGCGCGACGATCACCTTCGCCGGCAACTTCCCCGGACGCACCCAGACCGCACCGCTCGGTGTCTACTCCGCTCTCGAACGTGACCCGCAGGCCGCGATCGCGCTGTCCCTGGTGATGCTGCTCGTCAGCGTGGTCGTGCTCGGCGCCCTCCGCACGAGGTGGTTGCGATGACGGTGCTCGACGCCTCGCTGCAGGTCGACCTCGGCGAGTTCGACCTGGACCTCGACCTGCGCTGCGGCCAGGGGGTCACCGCTCTCCTGGGCGCGAACGGTTCCGGCAAGACCACGGCGCTGAAGGCGTTGGCCGGGCTGCACCAGCTCACCTCCGGGCACGTGCGTCTGGGCCAGGTCGAATGGGCCGCCGGCCGCACCCACCTTCCCCCGGAGGACCGCAGCGTCGGGATGGTGCTGGCCGACCCCCTCCTCTTCCCCCACCTCTCCCTGCTCGACAACGTGGCCTACGGCCCCCGGTCCCGAGGTATGCCGCGACGCACCGCCCGCGCCCGCGCCGCCGAGGAGCTGGCCCGGATGGGGCTGTCCGACCTGGCCCACCGCAAGCCCGCGCAGGTCTCCCAGGGCCAGGCCCAGCGCGCCTCCCTGGCCCGGGCGCTGGCCACCGACCCCGAGCTGCTCCTGCTCGACGAGCCGCTTTCGGCCCTGGACCCGGAGACCCGCTCTCGCACCCGCGCCGACCTCGCGGCGCGCCTGCGCTCCTATCCGGGCGTCACGGTGCTGGTCACCCATGACGCCCTCGATGCCCTGACCCTGGCCGACCATCTCGTCTTCCTCGACGGTGGCCGGGTGACCCAGACCGGCACTCCCGCCGAGATCGTCGCCCGCCCCCGCAATGCCTACGTCGCCGGCGTCGTCGGTCTGAATCTGCTCTCGGGCACGCTCGCGACCGACCCCGGCCCGCACCTGCTGCTGGGCGCTGCGGCCAGTGCTCCGCGGAGCACTGCTGGACGTCTCGTCCTGGCGGACGCCCCCGAGGGCGCCCAGGCCGGCGACCCCATCTGGGCCACGATCGCACCCGAGGCCGTCGCCCTGTTCACGCAGCGCCCACACTCCTCAGCGCGCAACGTCTGGCAGCTCAGCGTGGACGCGGTCACCGTCACCGGACCGAGGGCACGGGTGCACCTCACCGGTGAGGTCGATCTCGTCGCGGAGGTGACCCTGGCCGCAGTAGCCGAGCTCGGCATCGTCGGCGGCACCCAGCTCTGGGCGACGGTCAAGGCCACGGAGGTCACGGCATACCGGGCCTGAGCCGCCGACCCGATCCACGGGTGCAGCCGGGCGGTTAACGCCTGACGCAACGTCCACAACTACCCTGCAGGACATGGTGCAACGACTGCTCCCCACCGAGGAATCCCGCGATCTGCTCGCGCTCGTCCGCGAGATCGCCGACGAGCAGCTCCTCCCCCAGGTCGACGAGGCCGAGGCCGCCCACCGCCTCCCCCGCGAGGTCTTCACCATGCTCGGGCAGACCGGTCTGCTCTCGCTCCCGTATGCCGAAGAGCTGGGTGGTGGGGGCCAGCCCTATGAGGTCTATCTCCAGGTGGTCGAGGAGGTCGCGCGCGCCTGGATGTCGGTCGCGGTCGGCGTCTCGGTGCACTCGCTGACCTGCTTCCCGATCGCCACCTTCGGCACGGCCGAGCAGCAGGAGCGCTGGCTCGGCGACATGCTCGGCGGCGAGCAGCTGGGCGCCTACTGCCTGTCCGAGCCCCAGGCCGGCTCCGACGTCGCCGCGATCCGCACCCGCGCGGTCAAGGACGGCGACGACTACGTGCTGACCGGCGGCAAGGCGTGGATCAGCCACGCCGGGCACGCCGACTTCTACACCACCTTCGCGCGCACCTCCGACGATGGCGGGCGCGGGCTGTCCTGCTTCCACGTCCCCGCGGACGCCGAGGGCCTGACCTTCGCCGAGCCCGAGCGCAAGATGGGCCTGCACTCGGACACGGTCGGCGAGGTGCTCTTCGACCGTGTCCGACTCCCGGCCGACCACCTCGTCGGGCAGGAGGGGCAAGGTATGCCGATCGCCCTCGCCGCCCTCGACGCCGGCCGGCTCGGGATCGCCGCTGCCGCAACGGGCCTGGCACAGCGGGCGCTCGAGGTGGCCTCGGCCTATGCCACCGAGCGGGAGCAGTTCGGCCGGCCGATCGCCGACAACCAGGGCCTGGCCTTCCTGATCGCCGACATGGCTGCGGCGGTCGGCTCGGCCCGCGCGACCTACCTGCACGCCGCCCGGCTCAAGGACGCCGGTCTGCCGCACAGCCAGGAGGCCTCCATCGCCAAGCTGATCTGCACCGATGCCGCGATGAAGGTCACGACCGACGCGGTCCAGGTGCTGGGCGGCTACGGCTACACCCAGGACTTCCCGGTCGAGCGCTACATGCGGGAGGCCAAGGTGACCCAGATCTTCGAGGGCACCAACCAGATCCAGCGCCTCGTCATCTCCCGCCACGTCCTCGCCCAGCACCGCTGAGCGAGCCCGACCGACGCACCACCGAGCCCGACCGACCGACGTAGCACACGGCATACCTGGAGGAACGCATGCAGATCACCGACACGACCGTCGCCCTCGTCACCGGCGGCGCCAGCGGGCTGGGTGAGCAGACCGCACGGCGGCTGCTCGAGGAGGGCGCCCAGGTCGTGCTGGTCGACCTGCCCGGCGGCCGTGGTGAGGAGGTGGCCGAGGCGCTGGGTGAGCGCGCCCACTTCGCCGGCGCCGACGTGCGCGACGAGGAGCAGGTGGCTGCCGCGGTGGCCACGGCCGCCGAGCTCGGCGACCTGCGGATCGTGGTGGCCTGCGCGGGCGTCGCGACGCCCGGCCGGGTGCTGTCCAAGCGTGGGGTCCTGCCGCTGGAGACCTACCGGACCGTGGTCGAGATCAACCTGATCGGGACCTTCAACGTGCTGCGGCTGGCCGCTGAGCAGATGGCGACCAACGAGCCGGTCGAGGACGCGCGGGGCATGGGCGACCGTGGCGTGATCGTGACGACCGCCTCGGTCGCGGCCTTCGACGGGCAGATCGGGCAGGCGGCCTACGCCTCGTCCAAGGCGGGGGTGGCCGGTCTGACGCTGACCTGCGCGCGGGATCTGGCGGACAAGGGAATCCGGGTCATGTGCATCGCGCCGGGTGTCTTCGAGACGCCGATGATGGCCGGGATGCCGGACGGGGTGAAGGAGTCGCTTGAGGCGCTTGTGCCGCACCCCGCGCGGCTCGGCAAGCCCCAGGAGTATGCCGCGCTCGTCGCCCACATCGTCCAGAACCCGCTGCTCAACGGTGAGGTCATTCGCCTCGACGGCGCGCTGCGGATGCCCCCGCGCTAGCCCGCCTTCGCTGCGGCGCGCTGGGCCTCCAGCTCGTCGAGCTCGCTGACCAGGACGCCGGGCAGCACGACCGCGCGACCGTCGACGAGGGCGGTGACCCGACGGGCCTCGGCGCCGGGCTGGTCGGTGCCCAGCTGCTCCACCCGGCCCCAGCTCAGGCGGCGTGTCGAGGTGATGGTGCGAAGCGTCATACCTCGGGCCTCGGTGGTCGTCCCGCCGCGCATCGCGCGCCACCAGAAGAGCAGCATCGCCGCGATGAACAACCCGCGGACCGCGGCGCCGGCGGTCCAGCCCTCCTGCTGCACGCCGATCACTCCGAGCGCCGCCGAGGTGAGGACCATGACGAGCACCGCCCAGAACAGGAAGGTGCGGTGCGGCGGGCGCAGGGTGGGGTAGGTCGTGCCGGTCACTGCACCAGGATACGGAACGGAGGTGTCCGATCCCGCGACGTGCCCGGCGTCCTCAGCCGATGGGGGTGGCTGGCTCGCTAAGGTCTGGTGCCATGCGACGACAACGCTGCCGCCGCACGATGCCTCTTGCTGTCACTGCTGCTGTCCCCCTGTCCTTGCTCGCGGGCTGCGGCCAGGTGGAGGCGCCCGAGCCGGCTGGCGGGCCGAGCGTGACCGAGACCGTCACCTCGACGGAGGTCACGTCGACGGAGCCCGTCACGTCGACCGGCGGCAGCGGTGGGTCCGACCGTGGGGAAGGTGGCCGGAGCGCGCCCGATGATGGCCAGCCCGACGACAGCACGCGGACGACCGGACCCGGCGAGGCTGCCCAGGAGGCGGAGAGCGCGCGGGCGCTGGAGGGCATCGCGGACGCGGCGCGGGCGTCGGCCGAGGGGCTGGAGGGTGAGGTCGGTGTCATGGTGATCGACCTGCAGACCGGACAGCAGGCGGCATACCAGGAGGATCTCCCGGTCTACCCGGCGAGTTTCTACAAGCTCTTCGTCGCCTACAGCGCCCTGCATCTGGTGGACGACGGTGAGCTGGGGCTGGATGACGTGGTGGTGGGCAGCGGGCCGTGCGCGACGGTGGGCAGCGCGCTCGGCTACGCGATCCGGGTGTCCGACAACTCCTGCGCCGACCGCCTCGCCGGCCACGTCGGGTGGGAGGTGGTCGAATCGCACCTGCGCGAGCTCGGTCTGGAGGGGACGACGTTCAGCCCGGTCGATCTCGGGACGCACCACGCGGTGGGCGATGTCGTGACGACGACGGCGGAGGATGTGGCGATGATGCTGCGGCTGCTGGCCCAGGGCGAGCTCCTGTCGGAGGAGTCCTCGGCGGTGCTGCTGGGCGAGTTGCGAGAGCAGTACTTCACCTCCGGCCTGTCTGAGGCCCTCGGTGGGGACGTGATCTTCAAGCACAAGCTGGGCACGCTGGCGAACGTCTCGCACGATGCGGGGATCGTGCTCGACGGCGAGCGCCGGTATGTCGTGGCCGTGACCACCGGCGGGTGGAGCCACGGCGCCGAGGGGCAGGCGTGGCCGGTGCTGAACGCGGTCGGGGAGGCGCTGCGGGAGTATGTCGAGTCGTGGCGGTGAGTGAGACGGGGCGGTGAGTGAGACGGGGCGGTGAGTGTGACGCGGCGGTGAGTGTGACGCGGCGGTGAGCGCGGACGCGGCGCGGACTGAGTCGCCGCGCGGACCGCGGAGTCAGCGCTTGAGCTGGCGCTGCAGGGTGCGCAGGTCCTTGGCGGGGACGCCGGGCAGCTCGAGGCGACGGCCGCTCTTGAGCACCGCCAGCCCGCCGCCGCGTCTGCGGTCCTCCAGGATCTGGGCAACCTGATCGGCGGCGATCGTGTGCTCGCGCACGCCGTCGTGGACGACCAGTCCCTCACAGGTGGCGGTCGTGCGACCGCCGGAGCGCAGGTAGGCAAGCACGATCACGCCCACAACCACGACGCGGAGAAAGGCCCCGGGAAGATCATCGCTGAGCGCCACTCCCCCACCGGTGTAACGCCATACGCCATTGCCCACCACCAGGAGCAGGCCCGCGAGCAGCGCCCACGCCAGACCGATGTGCCGGTGCCGCTCCCAGGTCATGGCACCCCAGGATAGGTGAGGTGTCGGGCCGGGTGTCTGACCAGGACACAGCGCTGCGAGGGGGTGTGGTGGCGAGCGCAGTGCACTTCGTCCCGCGGCACGCCCGGCCTCGACCGGCTCAGCCGCGCCCGGGCACGAATGAGCCGGTGCTGGTCGGCGCGTCGGCCGGACAGTTTGCGGGTCGGCGGTGCGGAGAGCTGGAGACGAGACTCGAACTCGCAACCACCTGTTTACAAGACAGGTGCGCTACCGATTGCGCCACTCCAGCGCTGGGTCGGGCGCGTGGAGGCGCCCGAGCAGCAATCAGTGATTTTACCCGGCGCCCCGGAGCGCCCTCGCCACGGTCGGCACGCCACGTTCGCGCTGCAGACGGGCAGGGTCGGCGGGGCAGGTCAGTTTGCCCCACGTGGCGGGGCAAGCTCAATCTGCCCCAGGTGGCGGGGCAAGCTCACGTCTCCCGGACGACAGGGATCAGCCGGTCTGGACCAGGATGCTCGCCGAGATCCAGCCGCTGCGACCATCCAGCTTGACCCAGCCGTTGGACAGCGTGCCGCGCACGGTGGTGCCGTGGCTGGCGCCGCCGATGACGGCGGTGTTCGTCCCGGCGCCAGCACGGATGTTGGCCCCGATGGGCGCGTTGACCCGCCAGGTCTGGACCTCGCCGGCGCCCGGAGCCGGAGCAGGAGTGCTGCCACCGGGGTTGGTGCCGGTGAGGGTGGCGTGCGAGATGAAGCGACCGTTGCCCATGTTCACCCAGCCGTTGGACAGGGTGCCGGTGATCTGGGTGCCCTTGGCAGCTCCACCGACGACGCGGAAGTTGGTGCCGGGGCCAGAGCGGATGTTGGCGCCCACGTTGGCGCTGACCCACCACGTGCCGCTGGCCGACGGAGGTGCCGGGCTCGGCGAGGGCGACGGGCTGGGCGACGGGGCCGGTGCTGGCGCCGAGGTGGTCAGGGTGGTCTGGCTGATGAAGCGCCCATCGGCGATCCGGACCCAGCCGTTGGACAGCGTGCCCGTGATCCGGCTGCCGGTCGACGCGCCACCGACAATGCGGTGCGACGTCGACGGGCCGGAGCGGATGTTGGCGCCAGGGGTGGCGGAGACGTACCAGGTGCCCGAGGTGCCGGGAGCCGGCGCGGGGGACGGAGCCGGGGCGGGGGCAGGCGCGTCCTGACCCGGATAGGGGGCCAGGCCGTTGGTCATGGTCAGGCCGGCGCGCACCGAGCAGACCGGCCAGGCGCCGGGGCCCTGCACCCGCAGCACCCGCTGGGCCACGGTGATCTGCTGCAGCTTGGTGGCCTGGTGGGCATAGGGGGCGAACTCGCCGCCACCGAAGCTGGTCCAGGTCGGGTGCCAGAACTGCAGGCCGCCGTAGAAGCCATTGCCGGTGTTGATGCTCCAGTTGCCGGTGGACTCGCAGTGCGCGACGCGGTCCCACACGTTGTCGTTCGCGGCGGCCGGCTGGGCGACCAGGCCGACGCCGGCGACCGAGGCCGCTCCGGCGATCGCGGCGCTACCGGCGCGGCGCAGGCCGCGGCGCGCAGGGGTGGTGCGGTGCTTGGCAGGGGGCATCGGCAGGGCGTCCTTCCGGGACTGTCGGTGTCGGCCCGCCACCGCCCGATGCGAGGGAGATGCCATCGGGACTGCTGGGACTGTTGTGACGAGCGCGTCCACGCTAGGGCACACCAGCGCACGAGCGGAAGCAGATGTGACGAGCATCACGCGTTTCACACCCGACCCACCTGCCCCACCAGGTGCTACACGCGACCGTTCAGGGCAGCCAGGGCGCCCACTCGCGCGGGTCGAAGTCCGCGCTGAGCGGCCACCACGAGACCGAGCCGCCCTGCAGCACGGTCCACACGGCGAGCGCGCCACCACCGACGACCAGAACCGTCGCCAGCACGGCACTCGGCGCCCCGGAGCGCACAGTGCCGCGCAGCAGCGTCCGCGAACCGCGCCGCAGCGAGGTCGAGGCCAGCCCCCACCAGCCGACGATCGCACCGATCAGCGACCCGATCCCGATCGCGATCGGATGGGTGGCGGTCACGTCATACATGAGCTCGGTCGAGGTGACGAAGCCGGAGAGGACGACGGCCACCATGATCGCCAGCCCCAACGGCAGCAGCAGCCCGAAGAAGGTCCCGACCGCGGCGGACAGCAGGTGGAAGGGCGAGGCGAGCACCGCCATCGGCACGTCGCTCGGGCGCCGTCCTGCCTCGTGGCGGCGCAGCACGAGCGAGGTCAAGCTCCGGTCGACGGTGCGCGCGGCGATGCCCCACACGGCATACAGGCCCCAGGCGAGCAACGGGGCGACCGTCGCGAGGCCGACGAAGGCGACCAGCAACGCAGCCAGCGACCCGGTCCGCGCGCTGCGGCCGATCCGCGGGTCCACCCCGCCCTGCGGGCCCAGGGGGTATGGCGTCGCACCCCCGGTCGGAGAGGTTCCCCGTCCCTCCTCCCGGACGGGGTAGGAGTCGGGATAGCGATCACCCGGCACCGGCTGCGGCTCGCGCCACTGCGGCTCCCTCACGGGCGCCGGCGGCGCAGCCCAACCGCCCCCCGCGCCAGGCCCGCCCGAGGCATCACGCCAGTCCGCCCCGCGCTCCCGCACCGGCGAGCGGACCGGAGCCACCCGGGTCGCGGTCGGCTCGTCGTGCATCCGCGTGTGGTCCAGGTCGTGGACCATCCACAGGGGCAGCGCCCCGGTGACATCCTCCCGCCGGGCATACCGCTCAAGCCCGTCGAGCACCTGCGCCTCGGTCGGGCGGCGGATCGGATCAGGATCGAGCGCCGCCTGGAGCAGCGGCGCCAGCTGGGGGTCGACGCCCTCCAGGTGCAGCCGACCCCGCAGGACGCGGTCCAGCACGACGGTGAGCGGTCCCCGGCCGAAGGGTGGCTGGCCGGACGCGGCATACGCCAGGGTCGCGGCCCAGCCCCACCAGTCGGTGGCCTCGGTCACCTCGCCGCCCTCGACCACCTCGGGCGAGAGGTAGCCGGGGGTGCCCATGACCATCCCGGTCATCGTCATCCGCACGTCGTCGGCGACCTGGGCGATCCCGAAGTCGATGACCACCGGGTCGAGCACCTCGCCGGAGCCCATCATCAGCACATTGCCCGGCTTGAGATCGCGGTGCACGATGCCGGCGCCGTGGATGGCGTGCAGCGCCTCCCCCAGGCCTCGCCCGAGCCGCAGCAGCGCCTCGCCCCGCAGCGGCCCGCGGTCGGCGACGATGGTGTCCAGGGGCGGTCCGGGCACGTACTCGGTGACGATGTAGGGCGCCGACCCGTCCACGTCGGCATCGATCACCGCGGCCACGCGCGGGTGGTGCACGCGGGCGAGCGTCTCGACCTCGCGCCGCAGCCGCTCCCGCGCCTGGTCGTCGTGCGCGATGTGCTGGCGGAGCACCTTGATCGCGACGTCCCGGTCGGGGTGGCGGGCGTCTGTCGCCCGCCAGACCACGCCCATCCCGCCCTCGCCGAGCCGCTCATGCAGGTCATAGACCCCGAGCCGCCGGGGGTCGCCGACCGGCACCGGGCGCGTCTCGTCCGCGCCGGGCGTGCGGGGCAACTCGGTCGTCACAGGTTCCACGGTATGCCGTTCTCCCCCCTGGTGGGTCAGGCTGGCCCCGGAGCGCTCAGATCGGTGGCCTTGGTCTGTCGGGGTGTGGGGTGCTGGGCCGGGCGGAGGTCACCCGGGATGTGTCGGTGGTCGGGGACAACTAGGGTTGGTCCCGAGGAAACTCAACGAGTGAGGGGTCCGTATGGTTCCGTCCGATCAGCCCGTGTCCGCCGCCGGTTTCGACTTCGTCATCGCC
This sequence comes from Ornithinimicrobium pulveris, assembly GCF_050261105.1. Lineage (GTDB taxonomy): Bacteria > Actinomycetota > Actinomycetes > Actinomycetales > Dermatophilaceae > Ornithinicoccus. The sequence goes on from NZ_CP189837.1 coordinate 2,701,733, forward strand.
GCCAACCGGCTGCCCGTCGACCGCCACGTCGCCCCCGATGGCACCACCACCTGGAAGACCAGCCCCGGCGGTCTGGTCACCGCGATGGAGTCGGTGATGCGCGACCGCGAGGCCGCCTGGGTGGGGTGGGCGGGCTTCCCCGGCGAGGCACCCGAGCCCTTCGACGAGGGCAAGCTGCGGCTCCACCCGGTGCCGCTGACCGCGATCGAGCTCAACGAGTACTACGAGGGCTTCTCCAACGACACGCTCTGGCCGCTCTATCACGACGTGATCGTGCCGCCGACCTTCCACCGGTCCTGGTGGCACGCCTACCGCCGGATCAACGAGCGCTTCGCCGAGGCGGTGGCCGAGGTGGCCGCCGAGGGCGCGACGGTGTGGGTGCACGACTACCAGCTGCAGTTGGTCCCTGCGCTGCTGCGGGACCGCCGTCCCGACCTGCGCATCGGGTGGTTCAACCACATCCCCTTCCCACCGGTCGAGCTCTTCGCCCAGCTCCCCTGGCGCGCCCAGATCCTGCGCGGCCTGCTCGGCGCCGACTTCCTGGGTTTCCAGCGGCCGGACGACGCCCGCAACTTCAACCGCTCCTGCCGCGCGGTGCTCGGCGCCTCCGTCAAGGGCGATGTCATCACCTGGGGCGGCGCGGACGACGACCGACTGGGCGCCGCGCCCCGCACCGTCCGCGCGGCCGCCGTCCCGATCTCGATCGATGTGGCTGGCTTCGAGGAGCTGGCCCGCCAGGACGAGGTCACCGAGAAGGCGCAGGAGATCCGCGAGTCGCTGGGCAACCCCGAGGTGGTGCTGCTGGGGGTGGACCGCCTCGACTACACCAAGGGCATCCGCCACCGGCTGCGTGCGATCGGCGAGCTCTTCGAGGACGGCGACATCGCTCCGCCGGAGGTCACCTTCGTCCAGATCGCCACGCCGAGCCGCGAGCGCGTCGAGGCCTATCGGGTGCTGCGCGAGCAGATCGAGGCCACGGTCGGCCGGATCAACGGCGACTTCTCCCACCTCGGCGACACCGCCGTTCACTACCTGCACCAGAGCTTCGGCCGGGCCGAGATGGCCGCCTTCTTCCAGGTCGCCGACGTCATGCTGGTGACGCCATTGCGCGACGGGATGAACCTCGTCGCCAAGGAGTACGTCACCGCTCGCCACGACGGCGGCGGTGCCCTCGTGCTGTCCGAGTTCACCGGTGCCGCCGAGGAGATGCGCTCGGCCTACCGGGTCAACCCGCACGACATCGAGGGCCTGAAGGAGACCATCCTGCGGGCTATCCGGGACGCCCCTGGCGAGAAGCGGCGCCGGATGAGTTCGCTGCGCCGCAAGGTCCGCGCCCATGACGTCCAGACCTGGGCCGCGGAGTTCCTCGACGCCCTGGCCGCCGCCCCCGAGCGGCCCAGCAAGCGCGCCAGCACATCATCGGCGCCCCCTTCGCAGTAGTCCGCAGTAGTTCTCAGTAGTCCTCACGTAGTCCCCGCAGAGCCCTCACCCCACCGACCAGGAGCCCGCCCGATGCCCCTCTCCCCCGACCTGCTCGCAGCCGTCGAGGCCTTCGCCGCCCGCCCGACCCTGCTCGTGGCCTCCGACTTCGACGGCGCCCTCGCCCCGCTCGTGCCCGATCCCCGGGACTCCCGTCCCGTCGAGGGCGGTATGGAGACACTCGCCGAGCTCGCCGCCCTCCCCGGGGTGGAGGTCGCCCTGGTCAGCGGCCGGTCCCTGCGCGATCTGGCCGAGCTGTCCGGCGCGCCGGCCGACTTCGTGCTGATCGGCAGCCACGGCACCGAGGACTCGCGCCACCCGGAGGGGCTGGCCCTCACCGAGGACCAGCAGGGCATGCTCGCCGTGCTCGACGAGGAGCTCGCTGATCTCGTCGAGGAGCACCCCGGCGTGTGGGTCGAGGAGAAGCCTGCAGGTCGGGTCGTGCATACACGGCGCATGGACCCCGTCGCCGGACCCGCAGCGCTGGACGCGGCCGCCGCCCTGGGGGCACGGCATACCAGCCTCGTCTCGACCCCGGGCAAGGAAGTCGTGGAGCTGGCCGTGGCCCACGTGGGCAAGGGAGCAGCGCTGGTCGACCTCGCCGACGAGCTGGCTGTCGACGCCGTCTTCTACGCCGGGGACGACGTGACCGATGAGCACGCGTTCGCAGCGCTCGCGGCCAACGACGACGAGGCCCGGTCCGCGCGGCGGCTCACGGTACGCGTGGGCGAAGGCGAGACAGCGGCCCAGTTCCGCGTCGAGGACGAGCCGCACCTGGTCGAGCTCTTCCGCACCCTCACCGCCGCCCGGAGAGCCGCGACCCAGGGCTGAGCACCGGGGCGGGGCTGAAGCACCCGGCACGCGCTCTCTCCACCCCGCCCCACCCAGTCCGCCATGCCGCGCGCGATCGCTCCACCCCGCCCCACCCCGTCCGACGACCACCACGCTCGGCGTGTCCTGCACTGTGCAGATCTGGTGTTGCGTGTCGGGTGCCTGGGCGCAGAAAGCGCACAGCCACATCTGCACATCAGCCGCGACGAATGCACACCGGCGCGATCAGGAGGTCACAACGACCACGGTCGAGCCCACGCAGGAGGAGCGAGTGATCAGGCGCTCGGCACCGGAGCGGTCGAGCCGCGAAGGATGAGCTCGGGCGAGAAGAGGTACTCCCGGTGCTCCACCGGGTCGCCCGCGATCTCGGCGAGCAGGGCGCCCACGACGACCTCGGACATCGCGGACACATTCATCCGGACGCTGGTCAGCGGCGGATCGACGAAGCCCATGAACGGCACGTCGTCACCACCGATGACCGACAGGTCCGTCGGCACCGACAGGCCCAGCCGCGAGGCCGCGCGCAGGACTCCCAGCGCCATCACGTCGGAGGCCGCGATCACCGCGGTGGCACCGGCCTCGACCAGTTGCCGGGCCGCGGCGGCACCGCCCTCGATGGTGAACATCGTGGTGCAGATGAGGTCCTGCGGGTCGACCCCCGGCAGGTCGGCCATCGCCTCTCGGAAGGCCTCCGCCCGCCGCTGGACGGGGACATAGCGCGACGGCCCGGTCGCGAACCCGATCCTGGTATGCCCTAGGTCGCGCAGGTGCTTGACCGCCAGGTGCATGGTGGCGCGGTCGTCGTGGCTGACGAAGGTGGCATCGACATCGTCCCGATAGCCGTTGACCAGCACCATCGGCAATCCCTGCTCGCGCAGCGAGGTGTAGCGGCCGGTGCCGGCCCGGGTATCGGCGTGCTGACCGCTGACGAAAACGATCCCCGAGACGCTGCGGTCGAGCAGCATCTGGACGTATTCGTCTTCGTGCACCCCGCCCGGCGTCTGCGTGCACAGCACCGGCGTGTAGCCCGCACCGGCCAGCTGCGTCTCGATCGCCTGGGCGAAGAGCGGGAAGACCGGGTTGGTCAGCTCGGGCACGACCAGCCCGATCAGCCCGGCGCTGCTGCGCCGCAGCTTGGTCGGCCGCTCGTAACCGAGCACGTCGAGCGCGGTGAGCACCGACTGCCTGGTCCGCGCGGCGACGCCCGGCTTGTCGTTGAGGACGCGGCTGACCGTGGCCTCGCTGACGCCCGCGTATGCCGCGAGGTCGGCCAAGCGTCCCCGCCCGGCTCCGTTCTCGCTCCGACGTGACGAGTGCGTTGGGGCCGTCGTCACAGCACCTCAGCGCGGGTAAGCAGGGACTGGAGTTCCTGGGGCAGGAGGGGCCGCCACGACCAGAGGTTGACACCCGGCCCGTCGGCCGAGAAGACAAGGTCTTGTTCGCCGAATGCTGGCGCCTGTCCCAAACGATTCGACCCATCCAGCACTCCGGGGAAGGCCGAGCATGGAATCGATATGGGGTCATGCGCTTGGCGAGACAGATGCACAAGGACAGACTCGTCCGGGTGCTCACGCACGAAAACGATGGCATCCTCGGTCGCTAACACCCAGCGAAGCCCGCCCTCGCGGAGAGCCGTGCTGCCACGTCGGGCGTGAATGAGGCGCGTGTACGCCTGGAAATACGGGTTGGCCTCGTTCGTCTCCGACCACGGCATGGGTCGGCGACCGTCCTCCCCCCATTCACCAAGCATGCCGACCTCGTCGCCGTAGGTCATCATCGGAGTCCCGGGCATCGTGAACAGCAGTCCCGCGGCGACCTCGACCAGTTGCTGGTCCTCACCCGTCAGGGTCGTGATGCGAGTGGTGTCGTGAGAGCCGAGCAGATTCCAACTCGATCGGGTGACCTCCCATGGAACCTGCGCGATGAAGTCTTGCATCGTTTCCACGACTGCCACCCCTCCGCGACGAGGAACCATGAGAGGAGAACCAAGGAAGTTGGGGGCGGTCTCGGTTGACCGTAACCACGTCCACACGGGTCTGGTGAAGGCGGAGTAGTTCATGGCTCCGTGCCAGCCAGTCCCGTCAACATCCCGTGCCAGGTCATGGCAGTGCTCTGCGACCACAAGCGCGTCGGCGTTAGCCCGGGTGGCGGACTCGCGCACTAGACGTTGGACGTCGTTGTAGTGATCCCACTCGCCGAAGCGCCCCGACATGTTGGCCACATCGATTCGCCACCCGTCCAAGTTGAACGGTGGGCGTAGCCACCGCTCTACAACGCTGCCATCGCCCTCGAATATCCGCTGACGCAGGTCGTCGCTCGCATAGTTGAGCTTCGGGAGGGTCGGAACTCCCAACCATGTGGCGTAGCCGAGGGGCTCGTGCTCAGGGCCGAAGTAGTAGTGATCTCGGCTCGGGTGGTCCGGAGAGGATATCGCCGCCTGGAACCACTCGTGAGTAACTCCGGTGTGGTTGGTCGTGAAATCACCCATGACGCGCATTCCGCGTTCGTGGGCCGCCTCAGCAAGCCGTACCATGGCCGCGTCCCCGCCGAGCAACGGATCGACCGCCCCGAACGTCTCAGCATCGTAACGATGGTTGGATTCGCCGGGAAAGAACGGGGTCAGGTACAGGACATTGACGCCGAGGCCTTCGAGGTACGCCAGCCGCTCGATAACCCCATCTAGGTCGCCGCCATAGAGTTGAGCAGCCACGCCAGGCATCACGGTCTGGACGTCGTCGTCCCAATCGGCTGGAATCGCCCACGCAGGAAGATCTCGCGCATCAGCAGCATCTGACCGAGAGAACCGATCGGGGAATATCTGGTAAACGACAGCGTCCGCGACCCAGTCCGGGGCGGACTTGGACACCAACCTGAAGTCCGAAGCGTCTGGGACGTCACGGGCGTGCGACCCTGTTCCGTTGACCCACACGTAGTTGCCATCGGCACCTTCGAGAATGAACCGGTAATTGGTCACACTGTTGGCAACCTGAATTGTCGCTGCCCACCACGTTTCGGCCTCGGATTCGCTGACAACCTTTGCGGCCACGAAACGCGGCTCATGGTCGACCAGGTAGCGAACGTGCACGCTCTGCACCGTGACCGACTCATCAGTGGGGATGCGCAAACGGACGGTGACCTCGTCACCGAGCACCGGGCGGCTGGGGGAGCAGTAGAGGGGCGACCCATCATGGTGTGGACGGTGGTAGAACTCGCGCGTCTCCGTCACTTGACCGACCCCTGGGTGAGTCCACCGATGAGTTGGCGCTGGAGAGCCAGATACAGGATCACGACCGGTGCTGACGCGATCAACGCACCAGCGACGAACTGACCGAAGAGCCTGTCTTGATCTGCGTTCCTGGTCTGCCATAGGCCAACGGCCAGGGTCTGGCTGTCCACGTTAGTCAGGAAGATGCTGGCGAGGAGGAACTCGCCCCACAAACCGACGAACGCCAGCATCCCGACGGTCGCCAGGATCGGTGAGACAAGGCGCAGTGTCAGGGTGAAGAAGATGCGCGCATGCGAAGCCCCATCAACCCTTGCAGCCTCGTCAAGTTCGCGCGGAACAGTATCGAAATAGCCCTTGAGCAGCCATATGTTCGCACCCATCGCGCCTCCCAGGTAGACCAGGATCAGGCCGGACAGGGTGTTCAGGCCGATGCCGGGGAAGAGCTCCCCCACACGGGCGAACGTCAGGTAGATGGCAGCGAACCCCAGGATGGCGGGGAACATCTGCACGAAAAGAATCGCTAGCAAGCCCGCACGACGCCCCTGCCAGCGAAGTCGCGAGAAGGCGTAAGCCGCAGTTGCTCCCAGGAAGACGGTGAAGATGGCGCCCAGTCCGCAGATGAGGATGGAGTTCCTCATCCAGGTCCAGTAGGGGCGGATCGGGTCATTGAACAACTTCTCGAAGTTACGGACGCCCGGCGAACTTGGCCACAACCCCGCCGTCGAGAGAGTGCCGGCGTTGTTGAAGGCGGAGGAGACGATGAACACGATCGGGAACAAGGCGAAGGCCAGAGCGCACATCGCGAAGAGGTGCCGCCACCAGACTCCAGTCTTGTACTGGGAGCGCAACGGAGTCGACCGGCCCCGCAACTTTCCCTTCGTGGGCTGAACCTCCGGCTGAATCGCGGAGTCTGGCTGGAGCTGGGTCATCAGTTCACATCCTCAAGGGCGCTGGTCTGGCGGAAGCCGAGATAGCTGACAACCGCCACGATGATGAAGATGAACACCGAGATTGCACCGGCGAACCCGAAGTTCGGCGTCGTTCCCCCGATAGCCAGTCGGTAGGCCATCGTGATCAACAGATCAGTCGAACCGATCATGCTCTGCCCGCCAGTGAACGGCCCACCGCCGGTGAGGAGGAAGATCAGGCCGAAGTTGTTGAAGTTGAAGGCGAAACTGGCGATGAGCAGTGGTCCCACTGCGACAAGCAGGAGCGGCATGATGATCGACCACACCGTTCGGAAGGCGCTCGCTCCGTCGATAGCCGCTGCCTCCCGCACATCGCTCGGGATCGCCTGGAGGGCGCCGGTGCAGACAATGAACATGTACGGGAACCCGAGCCAGAGATTCGTGAGCAAAATCGCGATCTTCGCCATGGTGGGATCGCCTAGCCAGTTGATATTGAGGTTGAACAGATTGTTGATGAGGCCGAAGTCTCGATTGTACATGGAGGCCCAAACCAATGCGGTGATGTAGCCAGGGAGCGCGTACGGGAGGATGAGGAGTGATCGATACACACCCTTCCCCCTGAGCCTTGGGTCGTTCATCAGGAGAGCCAAGAACATCCCCAACAAGAAGGTGGTAATCACCGATAAGAAGGCGAACGCGAAATTCCAGAGAATGACCTGAATGAAGCCGGTACGAAGTTGGGGATCGGTGATCGCTCGGGTGTAGTTGTCGAACCCGACATTCTCAACCCAGCCCTGCGGCAGCGCGACCCCGACTCCGTCCTCGGGCACGAATCGCGCATCCTGGGCGACGTAGACGCGACCCGTCACGTTGTCGGTGATGGTGTCCGTCGCCTCGTCGTAGGTCCTGGTGGGCTCCCCGATGAACGCCTCGGACAGGCCGATCATCTTGATTCCCCCTGTGTCCGTAGGCACGGCGAACTCGTTCAGCTCGCTGGAGCGGGCGTTCACTTGGCTGCTGCTCAGGACGGAATAGCCGTCGGCCTCGATGATTCGGTCACGCATCCCCGTGGTCAGCGTCTCTGGGTCGAGGGGTTCGAGACCATCGACGGTCCCCGCGCTCGTCGTTCCGTCAGGGGCGGTGAGAAGAAAGACGAGATCCCCGGTGGCCGGTTCCTGGCCTTCCGGCACCGCGATAGAAAGGCCGTAGCGCTCTGACCCTGCGACCTGCTGAACCGAGGAAGCCTCGATCGCCCGGATCGCTTCCTCCTTGCTAACCAGGTGACCGTAACCGTAGTTCGTAAAGGACATCCCGACCGTGTAGAGAATCGGCCAGACCTGGAGAGCCAGCGCGAGGAGGATGCCTGGGTAGAGATACTTGAAGGGAATAGCCCTACGCGTGCCGTAGATGACTAGCACACCCATGCCCACGAACGCGACGAGCACAACGAACATCCAATGCCCTGCTGCGGACAAGACCGTTGCCCCGTAGAACAGCACACCTAAGGACGCGAGGATCAAACCCCATTTGAGAAGTTTGGCCCACCAGGGTTCACCCCGGACAAACTCCAGGTTCTGCTCTACTTCTTCCGGAGCGCTGGTCATCGTTCCTCTTCTCAAGCGCAGCACTGAGCAAGGAGGCCCGGCGCGTCCTTGCGAGTTGGGAAAGGGCCTCTGCCGGCCACCACCCGTTGGATGATGGCCGACAGAGAAGTGGGCGAGTTGTGCTAGTTGCCCATGTTGGCGAGGATCTCCTCCTGCGCCGCCTTCAGACGGTCGGCCGGGTCGTCACCGTTGATGATGTCAGCGGTCGCCTGACCCAGAGGCTGCCACACCGAAGCCATCTGCGGGATGTTCGGCATCGGCGGGGCGCCCTCGCCAGCCTCGGAGAAACCAGCCAGATCCTCGTTCTGGGCCGAGACTTCCTCGAGCGTCTCAACCAGAGCGGGAGCCCGCTCACCAGCGTTCTCGTACATCGCCATCTGCAGCTCAGGAGAAGGGACGTACTGGTTCAGGAACTCCTGGGCCACCGAGGGGTTCTTGGCCGAGGACGACACGTAGAACATTTGCACGCCCAGGAAAGGCATCGGCTCGCCGCCATCCTCGAACGCCGGGATAGCCGAGATCGCGTAATTGATTCCGGCTTCCTCGGCATTGCTGGTGCTCCAGGGGCCGGTGATCATGAAGGGCAGACGCCCCTCGCCGAACATGGCAGCCATAGCGGTGCCGTCCATGTTGACGTTGAGCGCGCCCTCCTCAGCGAGCCAAGACATCTTCTCTGCGCCCTGCAGGGTCTCCGGGGAGTCGATGATGACGTTACTCGCGTCCCAACCGCCCTCTTCGTTCTGCCCGAAGATGCCTCCGCCGTACGCGTCAAGCCAAGGGAAAGCATGGTAGGCATCACCCACGAGGCCGACAGGAGCCCCCATCGGTGCGTCAGCGTCGCCAGCGTCAACGAGCTCGTTGCCCTTTGCAACCAGTTCCTCCATGGTGGCCGGCACGTCAGGAGCCAGGTCAGTGTTGCGCATCAGACCGAGATTCTCGGTCGCATACGGGACCCCATAGATCTGGCCATCGAACTTGGTGGCCTCGATCGACTCGGGGACAAATAGTGCCTGAACATCGTCAGAAAGCGGCACGGGCGCGACACTGCCGTTCTGAACAAACTCGCCGAGCCAGTCGTGGGCGCCCACGATGATGTCTGGCCCCTGGCCAACGGTGTGCGCCTGGCTGAACTGGGCCCGGACATCGGTCGACACCTGGACCTGAGTGGTGATGCCGTACTCGTCACCGAACTGCTGGGCGAACTCGCCAAGCGCTTCCGCCCGGTCGTTGTCAGCCCAAATCACGAGCTCCACGTTCTCATCGCGAACGGGAGCGGCTTCCTCCTCCTCGTCGCCTTCGCCACCCTCAGCGTCTTCTTCGGCCGCGGCAGTGTCCTCCTCGGTGTCTGCCTCCTCCTCGGCGGGTGCGGCCTCCGTTTCAGCGGGGCTGTCACCCCCCGCAGGGGTCGGGTCTGCGTCGCCATTACCGCCACAAGCTGACAACAGCAGCGCTGCGGCACTGACCAGCGCCACTGCTCCGGTGCTCTTCTTCATTCTTCCTTCTCTCTGCCTGGCCCGAGGGCCCTGGTGACGTGACTCGGCGGTCACGGATTTCGGTGGATGTACTACGGCTGCCAGTAATATCCAGGGCTGTCAATGACGCCACTGTCTGGTGTGGTCAGACTGCGATTCGCGCCCGACTCCCAAACAACGCCGCTCGACGACTTCTTGATGAACTTGAACTCGACGGCCTGCCCCCCTGGCAAGCTAACTGGCAGGAACCAATTCGGGTACTCCGGGTTAAAGAACGGCCCGATTGCCTTGTCAGGATCCCATGAGCCAAGCTCAGGCACGTCTCCTACCACGAAAATTTCTTCGCCCGGTGACGTAGTCGCGTTAACGTGCATCGTGACTTGCATTTGGGGGCCGGACAGAACGGAATAGACGAAGGAGTTAGACGACCCGGCGGAGCTATGGTGAACGACGACCGACTGATCCCCACCCTGCACCTCTGGCACTATGAACCGCACCTGATCCTCGCTCCAACATACGACCTCCGCTTGCGCGCTTCCCACGCTCACAGATCCAGCGACTGCTCCAAACCCACTCCCGTCGACCGTGACCTCATAGCCAGCCGCACCTTGGGTTGGCCCTACGGCACCGATAGCGGGAACACCTGCCTCGGACGCAAGGTGCCAGACTCCGATTTCACTTGGACCCAGATCGAACGGAGCCACGTGACCACCCGCTCCGACCACGATGTCCTGCCCACCGTGCGCACCCTCTAGGTAGTCACCGTAAACACCTTGGGGGAGATCGGTGACCAGCCCGGTGACATTGTGGGTACCCCCGCCTCGGTTCAATGCGATCACAACAACACTGTCGTAGAACTTCCGCTGCATGACAAGTACATCGTTATTCACCCAAGGAATGGTGGTTAAGCCATACTTGACGGCGTCACTGTCCGCACGCAACTGAGCGAGGCGCGAGATCAGCTGATACGCTGGGGTTGACGTATCGAAAGAGTTCATCCATATCCGACCAGCGTCTCCATTTACCCCCGGAAGGTATTGCTCGGTACCGTAGTAGACGACAGGCGTACCTCTACTCACGAGCAGGAAAGCCAGAGCCGAGTGAAAGATACCTTGATTCGGCTGAATCGACGCCAGTCGCGACTTGTCATGACTGTCTAGCCACGTTACGGCATCGTTCTCATAGCGGTAGTCATCTGCCGTGTACTCCAGCATGTGAGCCAGGTCCGTCATGTCCTTGCTGAAGCTACCGAAGACATCTCGCGCAACATTAGCATACTCAAAATCAAGTATGTTGATGCCGGTGCGCTCTGGCGAAGTTCGATAGTCGTCATACTTGGGATCAGGAGTGCCGATGTAGTATTCGCCGAAATGAAAAGCCCCCGAATTCCTGTTCACGTGGTCGGAGAACACGGTTCGGAACGCATCCGTTTGATGTAGGGTGGCGTCATTGCGAATACCAGCCACGCCAGCTTCTAGCCACACATCAATAGCATCGAGCAAGTATTCCTGCACATCCGGATTCCCCGTTGCCAGGTCCGCGAGATTGGCCAACTCGCGATACTGGAAATCGTACATAGAGGTCTGGTGACCCTCCCTGTTCCCCAAATGGTGGAACAGCCCCTGAGTATCGTTCGAGTGACTCCCCATCAGAACGCCATCTCGGTAGAAAGCGCCCTGCTCGGCCGAATCTGTGTGATTGGTGTGGTTGGGGGCGAAATCAATGACTACTTTGATCCCGTGGCTCGCCGCCGCCTGCACCAAACTCTCAAAATCAGACATCGTCCCCCAACGCTCGTCCGGTCTGAAATAGTCTTTCGCCCAGAACCCGTGGTATGCGTTGTAGTACGTATCATTCTCGAGGTACGGTTCATTGAGGTTGTCGTAGGGTGGTGATATCCAGATCGCCCCGACGCCCATACCGGCGATATAGTCTAGATTGTCCTCGATCCCTCGCCAGTCCCCGCCGAAGAAGCGGTTTACATCCACGCGGGTCGGGTCATAGGCGTTAGCTAGGTTATACGGGTTGTTGTTGGATGGGTCCCCGTCCGCGAACCTATCGGTAAGAATCTGATAGATGACGTCGCCTTCGTAGTTCGCCACGTTCGAGACGAGACCTTGTCCGCAGTGGGATGTCGCTGATACGGGGCCGTTCGAGGCAGTTGAAGTGAGAGCCACCCCACCCAACAGGCTGAGAGTCAAGCCGATACTGAGGCGTCTTCTTGCCCCACGGGCGAACACCGATCCGGACGGGCTGGGAGGACTTTGCACGCTGGCTCCTCTTCGTTGACGACGCGTTGCAAGGTTTCGACAGATTAGCGGCAAGACGCGTCAGAGCACAAGGGCCTGTCGCGATGATCTCGTCGCGAGCCTAAGAGGCGGCCGCACGTCGATTCGGGTCATGTCGACCCAGATGCGTTGCAAGTTCTTGCAAGTCGGTTCGAGCTGGGTGATAGCCTTGGCTCTCGTCACCCGGCAACGGCGCCGTGCACACCCGCTGTCGGGAACGCCATACGGAGAACCGTCGTTATCGGAGGACGCGCTGCACCCCGGTGGCGACCGCCCCCGGGTCCATCCTTTACAACGGATCGTCCGGCACGTACCTGCCGGTGGAGGAGACATCTGATGGCAACGGTGACCTACGACGAGGCGACCCGCATCTACCCCGGTGCGGACACCCCCTCGGTCGACAAGCTCAACATCGACATCGCGGATGGGGAGTTCCTCGTCCTCGTCGGCCCCTCGGGCTGCGGCAAGTCGACCTCGCTGCGCATGCTGGCCGGGCTGGAGGAGGTGAACGGCGGGCGCATCCTGATCGGCGACCGTGACGTCACCAACATGCCGCCCAAGGACCGCGACGTGGCGATGGTCTTCCAGAACTACGCGCTCTACCCGCACATGACCGTGGCGGACAACATGGGCTTCGCCCTGAAGATCGCCGGCAAGTCCAAGTCCGAGATCCGCCAGCGCGTCGAGGAGGCCGCCAAGATCCTGGACCTCGAGCAGTACCTCGAGCGCAAGCCCAAGGCCCTCTCCGGTGGTCAGCGTCAGCGCGTGGCGATGGGCCGCGCGATCGTGCGTCAGCCGCAGGTCTTCCTGATGGATGAGCCGCTGTCCAACCTGGACGCCAAGCTGCGTGTGCAGACCCGCACCCAGATCGCCTCGCTGCAGCGCCGTCTCGGCGTCACCACCGTCTACGTCACCCACGACCAGGTCGAGGCGATGACGATGGGCGACCGCGTGGCGGTCCTCAAGGACGGCATCCTGCAGCAGGTGGACAGCCCGCGGCGGATGTATGACCACCCCGACAACGTCTTCGTCGCCGGCTTCATCGGCTCCCCCGCCATGAACCTGATGACGGTGCCGGTCACCGACGGTGGCATCAAGCTCGGCGACCACACCCAGGCCGTCGAGCGCGATGTGCTCGGCCGGGTCGAGGGCTCCGAGGTGATCCTCGGTGTGCGTCCCGAGGACCTGGAGATCTCCGACGCGGGTCGCGGCCTGCCCATCGAGATTGACGTGGTCGAGGAGCTCGGCGCGGACGCCTACATCTACGGTCGCCTGCCCGGCTCGGATTCGGCGGTCGACAAGCCGTTCATCGCCCGTGTCGACGGCCGCACGCCGCCGAAGAAGGGTGAGGTCGTGCACTTCCAGCCCAAGGGCGACCACCTGCACCTCTTCAACTCCACCAGCGGCGAGCGCGTCAGCGACTGACGCCACGCTCTGACTGAAGGACCCCGGGCTGCCTCGTGCGGCCCGGGGTCCTTTCTGGTGAGGACAGGGACGCCGCCATCAGGTCGCATTAGGGTGTGCGTCATGTCGCTCGACATCAGCGCGATCAACCCTGATCCGGCCATGCTCGACCTCCCGTGGGAGGTCCCACTCGAGGAGTGGCCGGACAGCTATCTGGCCGCCCTCCCCCGCGGAATCAGCCGGCACGTGGTGCGCTTCGTCCGGCTCAGCGGCCGGGTGCTCGCGGTGAAGGAGATCAGCGAGCCGCTGGCGCGGCGGGAGTTTCAGACGCTGCGCAACCTGCGCCGCCTCGACATGCCGGCGGTCAAGCCGATCGCGGTCGTCTCGGGTCGCACCGACGCCAACGGGGAGCCGCTCGATGCGTGCCTGATCACCCGCCACCTGAAGTTCTCGCTGCCCTATCGTGCGGTCTTCAGCCAGCGCATGAGGCCGGACAGCGCCCGCCGCACCATCGACGCGCTCGCGGTCCTGCTCGTCCGGCTGCACCTCAACGGTGTCTTCTGGGGAGATGTCTCTTTGTCCAACACCCTCTTCCGCCGGGACGCTGGTGACTTTGCGGCCTATCTGGTCGACGCCGAGACCGCCGAGATCCACCCGCAGCTGTCCCGCGGTCAGCGCGAGCACGACCTCTACATCGCTCACGGCAATATCGCCGGTGAGCTGATGGACCTTGAGGCCGCTGGCGTTCTCGCTGAGGACGAGGACCCCATCGAGATCGCCAACCGGATCATGTTCCGCTATGACCTGCTCTGGGATGAGCTGACGAGCGAGGAGCGCTTCGAGCGGGGCGACCGCTGGCGCGTGGAGGAGCGGATCCGGCGCCTCAACAACCTCGGCTTCGATGTCGATGAGTTGGAGATGAGCACCGACCTGGACGGCATCCACATCCGGATCCAGCCCAAGGTCGTGGACGCCGGTCACCATTCACGTCGTCTGATGCGGCTGACCGGCCTGGACGTCGAGGAGAACCAGGCCCGCAGGCTGCTCAACGACCTCGACTCCTACCGGGCTGCCACCGAACGGCTGGGCGAGGACGAGGAGCTGGTGGCGCACGACTGGCTGAGCCGCATCTACGAGCCGGTGACCCGGACCGTCCCTCCGGAACTGAGCGCGAAGCTCGAGCCTGCCGAGATCTTCCACGAGATCCTCGAGCACCGGTGGTATCTGTCCGAGCGGGCCGGCCACGACATGCCGATCGAGGAGGCGGTCGCGGATTACGTGCGCACCGTGCTGCCTGGCAAGCCCGACGAGGTCACGATCCTCGGCGTGGACACCGAGGAGATCCCGATCCAGGCGCGGCCCACTCCCTGACGCGTCCGGTGATGCGTGACGCGAGCACAGCGGACGTCCGGTGGGCGGAATTGGCGACACACAGCGCGTCCGGTTGCCCAAAACGGCGACACACAGCGCGTCCGGTGGGCGGAATTGGCGACACACAGCGCGTCCGGTGGGCGGAATCGGCGTCAGCGGCGGCGGGTGCGGGCGATCTCGTAGAGGCTCACCGCGGTCGCGATGCCCGCGTTGAGCGATTCCGTCACGCCTGCCATCGGGATGGAGACGATCTGGTCACAGGTCTCGCGCACCAGCCGGGACAGGCCCTTGCCCTCCGAGCCCACCACCACGACCAGCGGCTGGTCGGCCAGCTCCAGGCCGGGCAGCTGCACATCGCCGTCCGCGTCCAGCCCGACCACGAAGAAGCCCGCCTTGCGGTAGCCCTCCAGCGCCCGGGTCAGGTTGGTCGCCTGCGCCACCGGGATCCGGGCAGCAGCACCAGCCGCCGTCTTCCACGCCGAGGCGGTCATCCCCGCCGACCGGCGGGCCGGCACGACGACCCCATGGCCACCGAAGGCGCCCACGGAGCGGATGATCGCGCCCAGGTTGCGGGGGTCGGTGATCCCGTCCAGGGCCACGATCAGCGGCGTGCCGGGCAGCTCGACGGACAGCAGGTCATCGGGGTGGGCGTACTCGTAGGCCGGAACCTGCAGCGCGATCCCCTGGTGCACCGCGCCGTCGGTCAACCGGTCGAGCTCGGTCCGCGGCGCCTCCAGCACCGCGATCCCCTGCTCGGTCGCCAGCGAGATCGCTTCCTTGATCCGGTCGTCGGACTCCAGGCGAGAAGCGACATACAGGGCCGTCCCGGGGATGTGGGTGCGCAGCGCCTCGAGCACGCTGTTGCGCCCAGCTACCACCTCGGAGGCGCCGCGGGTGCTGCCCCGCCGCTCGCCACCGCGCCGCGCCCCCGGGCGGTCGGCCGCTCGCGCCGCCTTGGCGGCCCGGCGCGCGGCCGGGTGACCCACCCGCTCCTCGGCGCGCGGGGTCGGGCCCTTGCCCTTGAGCTGCTTGCGGCGCTGCCCGCCGGAGCCGACGATCATGCCCTTCTTGTTGCTGGTGCGCGCGCCTCGGCGGCGCTGGTTTCCGGTAGCCATCACGTCTCCTGATCAGCGCAGCGCCCAGCGGGCGCCGGCGGGGGTGTCCTCGATGACCACACCGAGGTCGGTCAGCTGGTCGCGGATCTGGTCCGCGAGCGCGAAGTCCTTGTCCGCGCGCGCTTGGGCGCGGGCGTCGAGCCGCTGCTGGACGAGGGCGGCCAGCACGTCCTGCGCCGTGTCGCCGCCCGCGCTCGCTCCGCCACTCCACGAGGGGTCGAGCGGGTTGATGCCGAGCACGTCGAGCATCGCGACCAACTGCCCGAGGGTATGCCGGGTGCCGGCGACGTCGACCCCGTCACCGGCGGCGTCGAGGGCTTTGTTGCCCTCGCGCACGATGCCGAAGACGACCGCCAGCGCCTCCGGCACGTTGAGGTCATCGTCCAGCGCTGCGCGGAAGTCGACGGGGAAAGCCTCGTCGACGGGCAGGGCGAGAGCCTCGGCGACGATCTCGTCCGCCGGGACCCCCACCACCTCGAGCGCACGGGACAGATAACCCTCGATCCGCTCGACCGCCGCGAGCGCCTCGGTCAGCGAGCCTTCGCCATACTCCACCGTCGACCGGTAGTGCGCGGCGCCGAGGTAGTAGCGCAGCACGAGCGGGCGCACGGTCTTGGTCAGCTCGGTCACGGCGAGCGCGTTGCCCAGGGACTTGCCCATCTTGGCGCCCTTGACCGTCACCCAGGCGTTGTGCAGCCAGAAGTTGGCGAAGCCGAGCCCGGCCGCACGGGACTGGGCCTGCTCGTTCTCGTGGTGCGGGAAGCGCAGGTCGACGCCGCCACCGTGGATGTCGAAGGCGTCGCCGAGATACTTGCGCGCCATCGCCGAGCACTCCAGGTGCCACCCGGGGCGACCTCGACCGTAGGGGGTCGGCCAGGAGGCCGTCTCCGGCTCGCCGGCCTTGTGCCCCTTCCAGAGCGCGAAGTCACGCGGGTCCCGCTTGCCACGGGGGTCGGCGTCGCCGGCCGGCTCCATGTCCTCGATCGACTGTCGGGTCAGCTCGCCGTAATGCGGCCAGGACCGGACGTCGAAGTAGACATCGCCCGAGCCGTCCTCCGCGGCATACGCGTGACCCTTCTCGATGAGCAGCTCGATCAACTCGACCTGCTCGGTGATGTGGCCGGTCGCGCGCGGCTCGTAGGTCGGGGGCAGGACGCCCAGCAGATCCAGAGCACGCGTGGTCTCCCGCTCGTGCAGGTAGGACCACGCCCACCACGGACGGTCGGCCTCGGCAGACTTGGTCAGGATCTTGTCGTCGATGTCGGTGACATTGCGCACCAGGGTGACGTCGTAGCCGTGGCCCCGCTCCAGCCACCGGCGCAGCACGTCGAAGGCGACGGCGAAGCGCACGTGCCCGATGTGCGGGCTGCCCTGGGTGGTGAGCCCACAGATGTAGAGGCCGACCTTCCCGGGGGTCAGCGGCTCGAAGGGCCGCAGCTCGCGGGAGGCGGTGTCATACAGGTGCAGGCTCACCCGCCCAAGGTTACCGGGGGTATGTCGTGACTCCCGCCCCGCAACCGCCTCGCCTCACCAGCGGTGGGCGACGTCGATCACCAGGCGAGACCCGGTGCCGGGTCCGTCCAGCACCTGCACCCGCGGCTGCTGTCGCGGTGCTCCGACGAGTGCTGGTGCTGTTTATGGTGCCACCTCCCTGCCCGGGTCCCTGGGTGGGTCCCACATCCCTGAGTCGTCGGCGGGGCGGGGAAGGTTCAGGGCTGGGCTGGCATCGGTCCGTGCAGCCGGCGCAGGCTGGCGCGTTCGAGGACGCCCCAGCTCGAGCTCGTGGCCAGGTAGATCCCGGCCGCCAGCGGCAGCGCCGCCACCGCGGTGACCGTCATGAAGGACATGAACGGCAACACCGCGGTCGCCTGCTCCATCGTCTTGCTCATCGCCTCCTGCTGCGGCGTCAGCTCCTTCTTCGGCGACAGCGCGGCCATCCGCTCACGGTCCTGCCGCATGTGCCGACGCATCTGGACCGCGGCGAACGCGGCCACCACGAGCGTGATCGCCATGATCGTCAGGAACACCCAGCGCTGCCCCGGCTCGGCCGTGAGCAGATGGGCGCTCAGCGGCGTCCCGAGGAAGGAGTGGTCGAGCAGCTGATTGTGCTGGCCGTTGATCTCCGGCGCCGTGAACAGCCGGTAGACCATCGAGAAGATCGGCAGCTGGATGAAGATCGACAGGCATCCCGGCGCGAGCGGCACCTTCTCCTGCCGGTGCAGCTCCAGCATCGCCTTGGAGAAGGCCTGCTGATCGTCCTTGTGCTCCTCGCGCAGCGCGTCGAGGCGGGGCTGGAGGTCGCGGCGGCGCAGCATGCCGCGGGTGTTGCGCCTGTTCATCGGATGCAGCGCGAGCCGGGTGAGCAGGGTGATCGCCACGACGACGAGCGCCGGCGGCAGGACGTCGTCGACGTGCGTGAGCAGGTCGTGGATGTGGATCAGGATGGGGTCGAGAAAGCTGAACATGGCAGGTCCTCACGATTCCGTCAGGTATGCGGTGGGCTGGGTCGGCATCGACGCGCCAGCGACCTGCACGGCTGGGGAGGGCCCGCAGTGTGCGGGGGTTCAGCGGGGAGGGGCGCGGCGCGTCAGGCGGCGAGCCCGGGCGCGCGCGGACGAACCCGACCCGAGTGGTCAGGGTCGGTGGAGCGCACGCCGGTGTGGCGGCATACCTGGCTTCGGTGCCGCACCGAGACCACCCGCGCCTGCAGCGGGGCAGCGCCCGCCGAGGAGGCGAGCACCGCCATCCCGGCCAGAGCGAGGCCCAGCAGGAGGTGGTCCGGGGTGCTGGTCGCCGAGGCGACGGCCAGCAGGGTGAGCACGGGCAGCAGCAGGCCCACGAAGGGCAGGCGCTCGATCCGGTGACTCACCCAGCCAGTCTATGACCACCGGACGCGCAGCATGTCGCTCAGACCTGCCACCGGACGCGCAGCATGTCGCTCAGACCTGCCACCGGACGCGCAGCATGTCCCTGGATCAGCCCACCGAACGCGTCACAATCCCCCTGTGCAACCAAAGTTGACAACGCTGCTCACGTCAACCTAGATTGACACGCATGACCACGCCCACCCCGGACCTCGCCGCGGTCACCCGCACCGCCGGCGACACCGCGGACCCTGAAGCCGGCCTGCGCGCGGTCGCCCGACTGCGCCAGGTGACCGACGTCGTCGAGCTCCGCCAGGTCGAGGCCGCCCTCGAGGCCGGTCTCACGTGGGCCCAGATCGCCACCTGCCTGGGCGTCTCCCGGCAGGCGGTGCACAAGAAGTACCGGTCCCGGGTCCGCCCGGACCTGGTGCGCAGGAAGGACAGGACATGAAGCGGATCACCCGTTGGCGCTCCCAGGCGTCGACCAGGCTGCAGCTGAGCCAGACCGCCTGGCAGGAGTGCGCGCTGCTCGGCCAGCAGGAGATCGACCTGGAGCATCTGTTCCTGGCGACGATGGAGGACGAGGGGGTCGCCCGCACGCTGGCGCGGCATGGGGTCAGCCGCGAGGGGACGCGGCGGGCGGTTGAGGACATGGTGCGCGAGGATGTCGCGTCCCTGGGTGTCGACCTCGGCAGTGTGCCGATCACCGCACGCCGTTCCGCTGGCGACCTGCACCACGCAGCGGTCGGCGACCTCGATCTGGCCGAGCGGGCGCGGGCGCTGATCGGTCGCGCGTCCTCCCCCGCGGAGGCTCTGCTCGCCGTGCTCGACGAGCCGAGCCTGGTCGGTCCGCGGCTGCTGGTGGCGCAGGGAGCCGACCCCGCTGCGGTGCGTCACGACGTGGCTGCCCTGGCCGCGACACCCACGGCGGCCACGCCGACATCGGTGGACCTCGACGCCCTTCCCGATCTCCACCTCGTGGCTGAGCTTGAGCCACTCCTCGTGTCGTCGCGGTCCCGCTTCGTGGCAGCGCCGTGGCGGGCGGTGTGGGCTGCGATCTCGACGCCCGAAGGGACGCTGCCCTGGCTGCTGGCCGCGGAGGGTTCCCGGGTCGACGAGGCGGGCGACCTGGTAGGTCGGGTGACGGGACGTCGCGGGACCT